>JBNLGJ010000090.1:0-19904 GCA_050305995.1 Cellvibrio sp. | reverse complement strand
AACATTCAGTTCCTGCGCATTCTCGCCTTCATTCTGGTTATCGCCGCGGTGGTGCAGTTTGTAAAAATGTTTATGGAGAAAACCAGCCCGCTGCTCTATCGCGTGCTCGGCGTGTTTTTGCCGCTGATTACCGTTAACTGTGCGGTGCTGGGCGTGGCGCTGCTCAATATTCAAAAGCACCACAGCTTTTTTGAATCCACCCTGTTTGGCTTTGGCGGCGCTGTGGGTTTTGCCATGGTGCTGGTGCTCTTTTCCGCCATGCGCGAGCGCTTGGCAGTGGCCGATGTGCCCACACCTTTTAAAGGCGCGGCCATTGGCATGATTACCGCCGGTTTGATGGCCCTGGCCTTTATGGGCTTTAGCGGCCTGGTTAGCCTGCAATAATCTTCACCAGGGATTCCTATGATCGAGTTTATTCTGCAAAACCCCATCACCAGCGCGCTGCTCGCCCTTTGCGGGCTGTCAGTGCTGTTTGGTGCCATCCTGGGTTTTGCCGCGGTTAAATTTAAGGTGGAAGGCGACCCCATCGTCGAGCAAATCGACGCGCTGCTGCCGCAAACCCAGTGCGGCCAGTGCGGTCACCCCGGCTGCCGCCCCTACGCCCAGGCCATAGCCGCTGGCGAGGCCATCAACAAATGTCCTCCTGGAGGCCAAGCCACCATCAATGCCCTGGCGGACCTGCTGGATGTGGAAGCCCCCAACCTGGACGCTGAACACGGCGAGCACCTGGACGTTAAGCGCGTGGCCTTTATCCGCGAAGACGAGTGTATTGGCTGCACCAAGTGCATCCAGGCCTGCCCTATGGATGCCATACTCGGCGCCGCCAAGCAGATGCACACAGTGATCGCCGACGAGTGCACCGGCTGCGACCTCTGCGTTGAGCCCTGCCCGACGGATTGCATTGATATGATTCCGGTGGAAACCGAGATGAACACCTGGAAGTGGGAGCTGCCCGCGACTAACCAGCAGCCCAAATTCCAGGTTGTCGCCAATTTGATTGCCAGCGACCAGGGTCGCGGTGAAGCGCTCAACAAGAGCGACCAGGACACAGGTAAAGCCGCCTAAATGACAAGCCTTATCAAAGTCTGGGAGTTGCCCGGAGGCATACACCCGCCCGAGAACAAAGCTCAATCCATGGCCCTGCCGCTGGGGGACATGCCCCTGCCGCCGCGCCTGGTGCTGCCCCTCAACCAGCATATTGGCACCCCGGCCAAAGCCACAGTGCTGCTCGGCGAGCGCGTGCTCAAGGGCCAAATTATCGGTGCCGCTGACGGGACTTTTAGCGCCAATGTGCACGCGCCTACCTCTGGCACAGTGGTCGCCATTGAAGAGGCCGCCTATCCCCACCCCTCCGGCTTTCGCAGCGAAGCAATTATCATCGAGCCGGACGGCCAGGATGAGTGGATTGCGCTGGAGCCCTGCGATAACTATTTAGTGCAGGACCGTTTGCAGCTGCTGGCTAAAATCCGCGCCGGCGGTGTGGCAGGTTTGGGCGGCGCAGGCTTCCCTACGGCGGTCAAACTCGCGCCCAAATCCACGCAAGTGATTGATACCTTAATTATCAATGGCGCTGAGTGCGAACCCTATATCACCGCCGACGATATGTTGATGCAGGTGAAAGCGCACGAGCTGGTGGAGGGCACACTGCTACTCAGTCACATACTTCATCACCCCAAAAGCCTGTTGATCGGTATCGAAGACAACAAGCCGGAGGCGATCAAGGCCGTTAAAGCGGCGGTGGCAGAAATGCTGCCGCAGCGCACCGAAGCAGCGCACATTAACGTGGTCAGCTTCCCCACCAAGTACCCCTCGGGCGGCGCCAAACAGCTGATTCAAATTTTGACCGGGCGCGAAGTGCCCAGCGGCCACCACTCGGCCGACTCTGGCGTTATCTGCGTTAACGTCGGCACCACTGTTGCCGCCTGGCGCGCGGTGCGCTATGGCGAGCCGCTAATTTCGCGCATCGCCACAGTGGTGGGCCAAAGCCTGGCCACCCAGCGCAATGTCGAGGTGCTGATCGGCACGCCTATAGACTTTGTGTTGCAAACCCACGGCTACCAGCCGCAAAACCCGGCGCGGGTGATTATGGGCGGCCCCATGATGGGCTTTACCCTGCCCGACCTCTCGGCGCCGGTGATTAAAACCACCAACTGCCTGCTGGCCCCCAGCGCCCAGGAATTGCCGCTGCCGCCACCGGCCCAGGCCTGTATCCGCTGCGGCATTTGCGCCGAGGCCTGCCCCGCCAGCCTGCTGCCACAGCAGCTGTTCTGGTACGCCCAGGCCGAGGATTACGACCGCCTGGAAGCGCACAATTTGTTCGACTGCATAGAGTGCGGCGCCTGCTCCTATGTCTGCCCCAGCAGCATCCCGCTGGTGCAGTACTATCGCGCCGCCAAGGGCGCCATTCGCCTGCACGAGATCGAAAAAGAAAAATCCGACCGATCGCGTCAGCGCTTCGAATTCCGCCAGGCGCGTATCGCCAAAGAGGAAGCCGAAAAAGAAGCCAAGCGCCTGGCGCGACAAAAAGCCGCCGAAGAGGCCAAAAAGAAACTGGCTGAAAAAGCCGCCGCTGCGCCTGATACCAGCGCAACTGCCACAGCAGCCAGCGATGTTGTCAGCGCCGCCGTCGCTAAAGCCCAGGCGGCGCAACAATCGCCGGACGAGCAAAAAGCCAAGCTGGAGCGCATCCTCGCCGCCGCCAAAAACGGCCTGGAGTTTGCGCAAAAACCGCTGATCGCCAATGAACCAGGCGGCGTGGTCAGCGAAGAGCAGCTGGAGAAACAAAAAGCGCGCATTAAACAAGCCGAGTTAAAACTGGCCGAAGCCGAGAAAAAACTCGCCGAATTTACCGCCAGCGCCGCGACACCTGTCGCTGCCGCAACTGCACCTGCCGCCGATGACCCAGTGGCCGCCGCCATCGCCCGCGCCCAGGCCAAGATGGCCATGTCGCCAGCGGAGAAAGCCAAGGCCAACTACGAGTCGCTGCAGTCGCGCCTGAGCAAAGCCCAGGAAAAAGCCGCCGCCGCCAAAGCCGAAGGCGCCAGCAGCGCCGACGCCCTGCAACAGGGTGTGGACAAGCTGCAGCAAAAACTGGCCGAAGCCGAAGCTGAACTTAAAGCCCTGGGGCTGGATCTGCCCGCGCCTGAAGCCGCGGTTGCGAAAACCGAAGCCGCGCCAGCCTCAGCCGAGCAGAGCGCCGCCCAGGCCGCCATCGACAAAGCCAAAGCCAAGGCCGCTGCCTTAGCTGGCATGAGCGACGAGCAAAAACGCGCCGAGCAATTGCAATCCCTGCAAACCAGATTGCACAAAGCCCGCGAGCGTTTAGCTAAAGCTGAAGCGGAAAACGACGTAAATATTGACGCCTTCCGCGCGGGGGTTAGCAAGCTGGAAGACAAGTTAAAGGAATTTGAAACGGTTTAGTTTTTTCAGTTGTAAATTGTAAAAGGATTTTTGATAGAGATTTTTTCGCCTGCTGGCGACTTACTTATTTGTGGCACCAATGGGGCCCCATATGAGTTCGCCGAGCATCGCAGCGCGTTAGGGTAAAACAGGCAGGACGCCTGTTTTAGTCTTGATGGGACAGGGATGTCACATCAAGACGACCCGTAGACGCGCGAGAAGCGCAGGAAACACGAACGATTTGGGGTGCCCTTTCTTTTGGTTACTTTTCTTTGGGCAAGCAAAGAAAAGTAACTCGCCAGGAGGCGAAAGAAAAAGCAAAGCCAGAAAACAATTTTTTGAAAGCAGCACCAACAAACTGCCCACAAGAGAAACCCAATGGCGTTATTAAATATCACCTCCCCCCACGCCCAGGGCGCTAACCGCACCGGTCGGTTAATGCGTCTGGTGGTCTATGCCACTATTCCCGGCATAGTGGCGCAGAGTTATTTTTTTGGTGTGGGGGTCATTATTAATGTGCTCCTGGCCAGCATCCTGTGCATAGGCCTGGAGGCGCTGGTGATGAAACTGCGCCAGCGCCCTGTGGGTTTTTATCTGCGCGATTGCAGCGCCCTGGTAACCGGCGTACTGCTCGGCGTGTCGCTGCCCCCCTACTGCCCCTGGTGGCTGCTGGTGTCGGCGGCGCTCTGCGCGATTATTTTAGCCAAGCAGCTCTACGGCGGCATGGGCTTTAACCCCTTTAACCCGGCGATGGTGGCCTATGTGCTGCTGCTGATTTCCTTCCCGGTGCAGATGACCCAGTGGCCAACGCCTGCCAATGTGTTGGCCGGTGGCCATACGCTGCCGAGCCTGGTGAGCGCGCTGGATAAAATCTTTTTGGGTACGCAAATTGACGGTTACAGCTCCGCCACTGTGCTGGACTTGATGAAACAAAATAAAAGCCAGACCCTCACCGATCTCTATCAACTGGAGCCTATGTTTGTGCACGGCCGCTGGGCCGGTGCCGGTTGGGAATGGGTGAATATCGCCTATCTGCTGGGCGGTATTTATCTACTCAGCAAAAAGGTGTACACCTGGCATGCGCCCGTTTCCATGCTGGTGGCGTTGGCGTTGATGGCGGGGATTTTTTACGACGCGGGCAGCTCGGCCTCTGGCGGCTCGCCGCTGTTCCACCTGCTCTCAGGCGCAACTATGTTGGGCGCATTTTTTATTGTGACTGACCCGGTGAGTTCAGCGGTGAGCACCAAAGGGCGTATGGTGTACGGTGCCGCCATAGGTGTGCTCATCTATGTGATTCGCAACTGGGGCACTGGCTACCCGGATGGCGTTGCCTTTGCGGTGCTGCTGCTTAACTTCGCAGCGCCCTTTATTGATTACTACACCACGCCGCGCGCCTATGGCCATAAAAAACCACGCGCCGCCACAGATTCAACACCGCGCGATGGAGGCCACTGATGCTCGGAAAATCCATCAGTAAAAACAGCCTGATCCTCGGCCTGTTTGCCCTGGCCACCGCCGGCACCCTGGCGCTGACCAACCTGGGCACCCAGGATCGCATTGCCGCCGCCGAGCGCGCCGCCCAGCAAAAAGCGTTGTTTGAAGTGCTGCCACCCAGCACCCACGATAATGACCTGCTGGCCGATGTAATCCCCGTGCCAGATGATGCCATGGAGGCGCTGGGCTTGACCGAAGCGGCCAGTATTTATATCGCGCGCAAACATGGCGAAATAGCCGCGGTGATAGTTCCCGCCACCGCCCACGATGGCTACTCGGGCGATATCTCCATGATTGTCGGCGTCAACCGCGATGGCAGCATTGCCGGGGTGCGCGTACTCAAGCACAAAGAGACGCCCGGCCTGGGCGATAAAATCGATGCAAAAAAAAGCCCCTGGATTTTGCATTTCGCCGGCAAGAGTTTAAGCCTGCCTATGCCCAAGCTGTGGAAAGTGAAAAAAGACGGCGGCGAGTTTGATCAGTTTGCCGGTGCCACCATCACCCCCCGCGCCATGGTCAAACAAATTCGCAAGGTGCTGGACGTGGTTGCCAGCCATCGCCAAACCTTGTTCAACGAAGCGGCGCCCGCCGCCAGTGAGGCCCCCCATGAGTAATCCAAACTACGGCGAAATTGTTCAAAAAGGCCTGTGGAGCAACAACCCGGCGCTGGTGCAGCTGCTCGGCCTCTGCCCGCTGTTAGCCGTTAGCTCCACCGTGGTTAACGCACTCGGCCTGGGCATTGCCACCCTGTTGGTGCTGATAATTTCCAACTGCGTGGTGTCCTTAATTCGCAACCATGTCAGCGAGGCTGTGCGCCTGCCAGCCTTTGTGATGATTATCGCCTCAGCGGTGACCTGCACCGAATTGCTGATGAAGGCCTTCACCTACGAGCTCTACCAAATTCTCGGCCTGTTTATCCCGTTGATTGTGACCAACTGTGCGGTGCTTGGCCGCGCCGATGCCTTTGCCAGTAAAAACAAACTTGCCCCCGCCTTTGTCGATGGCGCCATGATGGGGCTGGGTTTTATGCTGGTGTTGCTGGTGGTGGGTGCAGTACGCGAGCTGCTGGGTACCGGCCACCTGTTTGCCGACATGCAATTAATTTTTGGTGAGAGCGCACGCCGCTGGAAGCTGGATGTGTTTGGTGCAAGCTACCCCAATGTGATCTTCGCGCTGCTGCCGCCAGGTGCCTTTATTGTGGTGGGCTTTTTAGTGGCGGGTAAAAATGTGATAGACGCCAAGCTAAAAGCCCGTGCCGATGCGCGCAAAGCCGACGTAGTTAAAGGCAGCAAGCGCGTTCGTACAACTGGTGCTGTCAGTCACTAAGCCCTGGATCAATGGCTTAATCGGGGTGCACTGCACCCCGCACTCCCTTCAATGCACAATTCTTGCGAGCGTTTAAAGCCTTGGCTGTTATAAAACTATTGTAAGCTGACCACTTTGGTCTCAGGCCTAGGCCTTATTTTTTTGCTATTGCGCTAACCCCTACCAGGAGATGTTTTATGTTCGAGAAAGAAAATCTCATCAATCTTTTTAACCAGTATGTCGCGCCCTGGAGCCTTAAAATCCTGTTTGCGCTGCTGATTTTTATCATCGGTCAACTGGTGGCCAAAACCATCAGTAAAGTGATTGCCAAACTGATGAGCCATACCAAGCTGGACAAAATACTAATCGATTTTATCCGCTCGCTGGTAAACGCACTGATTATGGTGTTTGTGATTATCGCCGCGCTCGATCAGCTGGGGGTAAACACCAACTCGGTAATTGCGGTATTGGGTGCTGCGGGTTTGGCCGTGGGTTTGGCATTGCAGGGTTCGCTGCAAAACTTTGCAGCCGGATTTATGCTGCTGGTGTTTCGCCCCTTCAAAGCGGGCGATTTTGTTGAAGCCGCCGGCACTGCCGGTATAGTGGACAAGATAGGTATTTTCTCCACCACCCTGCACACCGGCGACAACAAGCTGGTGATTATCCCCAACGGTTCCATCTACGGCGGCAACATCATCAACTACTCGTCCATGGGCACCCGCCGTATCGATATGATTTTTGGTATTGGCTATGGCGATGATTTGAAAAAAGCGCGCAATATAATTGCCCAGGTTATCGCCGCCGATGAGCGAGTGCTCAAAGACCCGGAAACCCTGATTGCCGTAGGTGAATTGGGCGCGAGCAGCGTCAATTTTTATGTGCGCCCCTGGGTAAAGGCCGACGACTATTGGGCGGTAAAATTTGCCCTGACCGAAAATATCAAACTGGCCTTTGATGCCCAGGGCATTAGCATTCCCTTCCCGCAAATGGATGTGCACCTCAACAAGCTCAACTAATTTTTGTACCCAACATTAGTAGAAAATAAAAAGCCCCGCTGACGCGGGGCTTTTTATTTTCGTTGGCCAGGCTGGCTAATTACTCCTCGGCGTCGGCCGAAGGCGCTTCGCCATCTTCCGCCTCGTAACTCTCTCCAACACCCTCTCCAGTACTCTCCTCAGCACCCTCACCAGCACTCATGCCTGCGTTTGCATCATCAGCAGGTTGATTCGCTGCAGCGGCGCCCTGAGCGGCAATGGCATTTTGGAAGCTGCCGACAAAGGCTCCCGCCATTGCCAATAATTGCTCCTGGGGAATGTCCACTGTACCGACTTTTAACGCACCTTGATGCAGGCCGGCTTTTAACACATAGTCATCGCCCTCGGCGACGATATAGCTACCAAGATAGGGCTGCACTGGCAGCGCGCCCAACAACATAGCTGGCGCCTGCACCACCAGATCGCTATCTACCAGAGCGAGATATTCTTGCGTACTGGTCAGGTCCGACAGCTGCTTGCCAGCTTGCGGGCCAACATAATTTATCTCCCAGTGGGCATTGGGTTTGCCGCCCATAAACTCGGCCCCCAGGTTGACGTGCAGGTTCAGGCCCTTTTGCAAAAACTTGGGCAACTCGCTGCCAAACAACCCCATCATCGCCAGCTGAGCCGCCATAGGATCGGACCCGGCTGTCACCGATGCCATGGCATCGCGATAAGCCTTACTCCAACTGCGCACCGCGTCCAGGCTCACCTTGTTGATCTTGACCTCGTAGTAGCCGTTGGTAATTTCCACCGGACCGGAAACCTTACCCAGGCTGAGTTTTACGCTGGTATCCAGTGCATTGTCACTCACTGATTGCGCCATGTTTAAGCCCAGCTTGCTCAAATCAACCGCAACCCCCATGGCGTTGGTAAATTTGGCCTGCTCAACCCCCAGGTCATAATTGCCAATAAGAATACCTGGCTCCAGCATTTTAAAATCCAGGTTACCCGCCAGCGAATCTATATGGACCTGGCTTTTATCGGTACTGGTCACATCAATGGCCCCCACGGCCAGGGCGCCTTTACAATCCAGGCTATCGAGGCGTCCAGTAAATTTCATGCTGGACGCGGCCATGGAAAATTGCGCGCCGTCCTCATTAATGCTGATGGGCTGGAAGTCCCAGCTGGCGTCATAAGTTTTGTTAAAGTGTGCACGCATGGTGACTACACCCAGGCTATCGCCCACAGCCTGGTGCAGTTTTTTCTCGGCCTCTTCATCGCCCAGCTTAAGCTGCGGCTTGAGCAGCTCATCAAATAAGCCCAGGCCCAAACCGCCATGCCACAGGATGGGGCCATGATAATTAGTGCCATCAGCAAGCACTTCGAGTTTGTCAAACGGTGGCATTGTCTGCAGTGGCTTGATCTTGAGTTCAAAATGGCTGGAGAAAAGGCCGCGCTGGTAGCTGACCAGCTCATAACTCATGCCTGAAGTTTCAGCATAATCTTTGCTCAGTTCGATTTGAGCGCGCATCTGCTTTTCGCCGGCGTAGCCCACATACCAACTGGTTGCGGTGTAAGCGATAGCCGCTCCGGCTACCCCGATAATAATTTTCTTCATGAAATATCCTTGTTGCTGATGTTAGGCTGGATTAGAGAGTCCGCTGCAACCTTGCCCTTAAGGTGCCCCCAAGCAGCAGCCGGGATGCAAACGGCACTGGGCTTTATACCGTTTTTTTACGTAAACAACCAGAAAACGCTATGCCAGATAGCAACAGAAATGAGCCGAAGGGCGGCTGCAATTAGCGCTTAAATTCACATCCATTTAACCTTGACGTGCGTCTGATCGCCTTTTAACCTAGGCGCCCTTTTTTCCTGGGCTGCCGGATGCGCCCACTACCCCGGGTAGATTTCCCCATGACTTATTGTGTTGCCATAAAAGTGGATGCCGGCCTGGTGTTTTGCTCCGACTCTCGCACTAACGCCGGTGTGGATCAGGTAAGTACCTATGGTAAATCCTTCAGCTTTGATATTAACCCCAAGCGCCAGCTGGTGATGATGTCTGCCGGCAACCTGGCCACCACCCAGGCAGTGGTTGCGCGCCTGCGCAAAGATATTAAAGATGGCCTCACGCCCAGCTTGGCAACTATGGAAAACCTCAATGACGCCGCCGACTATGTGGGCGAAATCAGCCATCAGGTGCAGGAGAAGTACGCCAGTGGCAACCCCAATATCAGCTTTGAGGCGAGTTTTTTGCTTGGCGGCCAGATCGAGGATGAAGCGCCCGGCGTGTTCCTAATCTACCCCCAGGGCAACCACATCACCACCTCGGAGCACACCCCCTATTTGCAGATAGGCGAGAGCAAATACGGCAAGCCCATTCTCGATCGTATCCTCAAGCCGGAGACAGGTCTGGATACCGCCGCCCTCTGTGCGCTGGTATCTATGGATTCGACTATGCGCTCCAACCTCACCGTTGGCCCGCCGATTGAGCTGACCACCTACGCGACCAACAGCTACAACCTGCTGCACGCCAGCTACGATGCCGACAACGAGTATCTGCGCGAACTGGCCAAATCCTGGGACAGATTGATCGTTGAGGCATTTTTACAGCTGTCGCCCGTTGGCATACCGGTCAACACCAACTAATACTCCACAGCTGCACTCTCGGGCAGCAGCTGTTTTAGCACCACTTCTCCAGCCTGGTGCATTTATTGCCTTATTTAACGCAAATCCATTAGAAGCACAGCAAATGGCAATTTAATGCAGTTGTCATGGCAATGGCACAGCATTGGGTGATAATGGCTCGCCCTGTTTCTTTAGGGCAGCTGTGTAAAACGCACCAAATTAGCTCAGGTGTTTCTGCTTTTTCCAATGAAAGTCGAGTTACCACAAGGATTCTGCTATGGCTATCCGCGTTGCCATCCACCACAAAACCGAATACCAATTCGACCGCTTAACAACGCTTTTTCCCCATGTGCTGCGCCTGCGCCCGGCGCCCCACTCGCGCACCAAAATTCACGCCTATTCGCTTAAAGTTGAACCCGAGGGCCACTTTATCAACTGGCAGCAGGACCCTTTCGGCAACTACCAGGCGCGCCTGGTATTCCCCGATCAGGCGGAGAAGCTAAGTATTGAAGTGGAGTTGATCGCGGAGATGACCTCCATCAACCCCTTCGACTTTTTTGTGGAGGACTACGCCGAGACAATCCCCTTTGACTACCAGGGGCAACTCAAGCGCGAGCTGGAGCCCTATCTGGAAGTGACCGAATCCGGCCCCTTGCTGCTGGAACTGGCGGAAACAGTGCGCGCGGAAATCCGCCACCGCCAGGTGAGTGAAAAGCCCTGGCAGGTCAACGACTTTATGGTGGCGATTAATCAGCAGCTGCAGCAGATGATCGGCTATGGCATTCGCCTGGAGCCGGGGGTGCAAACCTGCGAAGAGACCCTGGCCCTGGCCAAGGGCTCCTGCCGCGACAGCGCCTGGCTGCTGGTGCAGCTGTTCCGCCATTTGGGCTATGCCGCGCGCTTTGTGTCCGGCTATCTGGTGCAACTCACCGCCGATATCAAAGCCCTGGATGGCCCCAGCGGCCCCGAAGCGGACTTTACCGACCTGCACGCCTGGACCGAAATCTATATTCCCGGCGCCGGCTGGGTGGGCCTGGACCCCACCTCCGGCCTGCTCGCCACCGAGGGTCATATTCCCCTCGCCTGCACCCCTGACCCTATCTCGGCGGCGCCCATTACCGGTGCCACCAGCAAGTGCGAGGTGGAGTTCAGCTATGTCAACGAGGTGTTCCGCGTATTGGAAGACCCGCGCGTAACCAAGCCCTATACCGAGGAGCAGTGGGCCACCATCAACGCCCTGGGCTACAAGGTGGACGAGGAGCTGGCCAATCAGGACGTGCGCCTGACCACCGGCGGCGAACCCACCTTTGTCTCCATCGACGATATGGAATCCGAGCAGTGGAACACTGGCGCCCTGGGCGCCGACAAACTGCGCCTGGCCAAGGACCTGCTGCTGCGCATGCGCAGTACCTTTGCCCCCAACGGCCTGCTGCACTACGGCCAGGGCAAGTGGTATCCGGGCGAAGAAGTACCGCGCTGGGCGCTGGGCTGTTTCTGGCGCACCGATGGCCAGGCCCTGTGGCGCGACCCGGCGCTGCTGGCGCGGGTGGATAAAAGCTACGGCTACGACCACAGCCACGCCGAGCGCTTTGCCCAGCGGCTGTGCGACAAGCTCTTCGTCAACCCGCAGCATTTGATACCCGCCTATGAGGACAGCCTCTACTACCTCTGGGCCGAGCAGCAGCTGCCGCCCGAAGTGGACCCGCGCAAGGCCGACCTGAGCGACGACCTGGAGCGCCGCCGCCTGGCCAAGCTACTGCAGCGCGGGCTCAACAATCCCACCGGCTTTGTGCTGCCCATCGAGTGGAACTATGTGCACCACAACTGGCTCACCGGCCGCTGGCAGCTGCGCAACGACATACTCAGCCTGATCCCCGGCGATTCACCGCTGGGGTTGCGCCTGCCACTCGGCTCGCTCAGCTTCCCCGAGCACGACTACGAGCGCTATCAACCTGAAGCTGACCCTATAGTCGAGCGCGAGCCACTGGCAGCGGCGGGGCAGATTTACGCCCAGCTGGCGGAGGGCAAAATCGACCCGGGTTCGGCGCCAGCCATGAACACCGCAGCCAGTGCGGCCGCCAAAGCAGCACCACAAAAAGCAGCCGCGCAAAAGATCAGCGCCCAGGCGCAGCCGCAACAGCAGCCCCAGCGCAACTATATCGAAGCTGGCTATGTGATCCGCACCGCCCTGTGTATAGAGCCGCGCGATGGCCGACTGCACCTGTTTATGCCGCCGCTCACTTACCTAGAGCACTACCTGGCGATTATCGAAGCCATAGAAAACACCGCCGCCGAGCTGCAAATGCCGGTGGTAATTGAGGGCTATGAGCCGCCGCGCGACTATCGCCTGAAGAAATTCCTGATCACCCCCGACCCGGGCGTGATTGAAGTGAACATCCACCCCACCGACAACTGGCGCGAGCTGGTGGACAACACCCTTGCGCTTTACGAGGATGCGCGCCAAGCGCGCCTGGGCACCGAAAAATTTATGCTCGATGGCCGCCACTCGGGCACCGGCGGCGGCAACCACGTAACTTTTGGTGGCCGCACGCCCGCCGACAGCCCCTTTTTGCGCCGCCCCGACCTGCTGCGCAGCCTGGTCACCTACTGGCAGCATCACCCAGGCCTGTCCTATTTGTTCTCCGGCCTGTTTATCGGGCCAACCAGCCAGTCGCCACGGGTGGACGAGGGCCGCGACGAAATGCTCTACGAGCTGGAGATCGCCTTCAAACACATGCCCGATGGCGTAGTTGACCAGCCCTGGCTGGTGGATCGGCTGATGCGCAACCTGCTGGTGGACATCACCGGCAACACCCACCGCTCGGAGTTCTGTATCGACAAGCTCTACGCCCCCGGCTCCGCCAGTGGCCGCCAGGGTTTGCTCGAGTTCCGCGGCTTTGAAATGCCGCCCCACGCGCGCATGTCGCTGGTGCAAATCCTGCTGCTGCGCTGCCTTATCAGCCGCTTCTGGAAGCAGCCCTACAAGCAGCCGCTGGTGCGCTGGGGCACGCTGCTGCACGACAAATTCATGCTGCCTCACTATGTGTGGGAAGACCTGCGCGATGTGGTGCGCGACCTCAACGACAACGGCTATCCCTTCCAGCTGGAGTGGCTGGCGCCCTTTGAGGAGTTCCGCTTCCCCCACTATGGCCGGGTACAGCTGGACGATGTGCAGATTGAACTGCGCTGGGCAATTGAGCCCTGGCATGTGCTGGGCGAAGAGATCAGCAGCTTCGGCACCTCGCGCTATGTGGACTCCTCGGTGGAGCGCTTGCAGGTAAAAGTGAGCGGGCTGATTCCCGGCCGCTACCTGCTCGCCTGTAACGGCCGCCGGGTGGTGCTCAACCCCACCGGCAAACAGGGCGAATATGTCGGCGGGGTGCGCTACCGCGCCTGGCAACCGCCCTCGGCGCTGCACCCCACCATCGGCATTCACTCGCCGCTGGTGTTCGATTTGATCGATACCTGGAACGGCAAGAGCATCGGCGGCTGCAGCTACCACGTCAGCCACCCCGGCGGGCGCAGCTACGAGCGCTTCCCGGTCAATGCCAACGAGGCGGAATCGCGCCGCGGCAACCGCTTTTTCGACTTTAACCACACCCCCGGCGCCCTGCCGGTCACCCCGGCGGGGGAAATCTTGCGCGAATTTTTTGAGCACAAACACCCACCGCGGCCCATGGCCCCACCACCGGAAGAGCCGGCTGGCGAGTACCCCCACACCCTGGATTTGCGCCGCTAGCGCCCCCTGGCCCGGCGCCCTGCTCCGCTAAAAGGACAGGGCGCCCACCAAGGCGTCAAATAAAGGTTACAATCCTAACGCTAACAACCATTGCCATTTGTCGCGCCTATGACTTCCAATGTCCCAGATCTGCTCTCCTCCCAAGCTGGTCAACCAGATCCGGCGGTTGCGCCCCTCAACAACTATGGCTCGCTGATTCAAGGCGTGGACGAAGCCTATAACCACAGCGGTGAAATCCAGCCCCATTGGCGCTACCTGCTCGGCAGTTTAAAAAACCTCGGCGACAAGGTACTTAACGAGCGCCAGCAAAAGGCCGCGCGCATACTGCGCGACGATGGTGCCACCTACAAAGTTTACGACGAACCGGATGCCAGCCAGAGCTGGCAGCTCAACCCCGTCCCCCTGCTCATCAGCAGCGAGGAGTGGGAACCCACCGAGGCGGCGCTGAGCGAGCGCGCCGAGGTGTTTAACCTGCTGCTGCAGGATATTTACGGCGAGCGCAAACTCCTTCGCCAAAATGTTATTCCTCCCGAATTGCTCTACTCTCACCCCGGATTTTTGCGCGCCTGCAATCAAATCAAACTGGCGGGCGAACAGCAGCTGATTCTGCACGGCGTGGATCTGGTGCGCGGCCCCGATGGCCGTATGCGGGTGATGGCCGACCGCACCCAGGCGCCCTCGGGCATGGGCTATGCACTGGAAAACCGCACGGTAATGAACCGGGTTTTCCCCAGTTTGTTTCGCGACAGCCATGTACATCGCCTGTCATTATTTTTTTCGCGGCTGCGACAAAAACTCCAGGCACTCAACCCCAATGGCGGCATAGCGCGCATCGCCGTGCTCACCCCCGGCGCCTACAACGAAACCTATTTTGAACACGCCTATCTGGCCAACTATTTGGGTTTCCAACTGGTGCAGGGCAGCGACCTGAGCGTGCGCAACGGCTATGTGTGGATGAAAGCACTCGACGGTTTAAAACGCGTGGATGTGATTCTGCGCCGCGTCGACGATGTCTACTGCGACCCGGTGGAATTAAAAGGCGATTCGCAACTGGGGGTGCCAGGTTTGCTCGAAGTTGCGCGCATGGGCCGCGTAGCCATTGCCAATCCGCTCGGCTCCAATGTGTTGGAAAACCCGGCACTGCTGCGCTATTTGCCGGATATTTCGCGCGCCCTCATTGGCCGCGAACTGGCAGTGCCCAGCGTAAAAACCTGGTGGTGCGGCAACCCGGACGACCTAGAATATGTGTGCGCCAATTTGCGCAATTTATTAATCAAACCCACTTATCGCCGCCCCGGCCTTTACGAAGTCTATGGCGCCGAGCTGGACGAAACCAAAATCCTCGCCTGGCAAAACCGCATTCGCAAAAACCCCTACCAGTTTGTCGCCCAGGAATATGTACCCTGCTCCAGTTCGCCCAGCTGGCATCAGGGCCAACTGATTCCCAGTGCCTCCATCTTGCGCACCTTTGCCGTGGCCAGCGACAACGGCTATTCGATCATGCCCGGCGGCCTAACCCGCGCCAACCTGGATGCCGACAACAAAATTATTTCCAACCAGCGCGGCTCCGTCTCCAAGGACACCTGGGTGCTGGCCTCAGAGCCGGAAAAACGCGTAAGCCTGCGCGGCCCGGACATGGTGCAAGCACTGGAGGACACCAACGAGCTGCCCAGCCGCGTGGTGGAAAATTTATTCTGGATGGGCCGCTATACCGAGCGCGCCGAATCGGCGCTGCGCTTGCTGCGCACTGTTTCGCTGCAAATCAACCGCACCGAAGCCCTGCCCGATGCAATCGCGCGCACCCTGCTCAGTGCCGTCACTCATGTCACTGCCACCTATCCCGGCTTTGCCAGCGTCAACCAGGACTTATTTCAAAATCCCGAGCCGGAATTTGTTTCGATACTGCTCGACAGCCAGCGGGTTGGCAGCGTTGCCAGCAATATCCTCTCGCTGATTCGCTCCTCAGAGCAGGTAAAAGAACAGCTCTCCAGTGACACCCAGCGGGTGATCAACGATATAGGTGATCACCTGCAAGAATTGCGCAGCGCCATCAACCAAAGCGGGCTGGTGGCCGCCGAGGAGGCCCACTCGCGCCTGGTTACTGCGCTGCTCGCGCTCACCGGCCTGATCCACGACTCCATGACCCGCGACAACGGCTGGCACTTTATGGAAATGGGTCGCCGCCTGGAGCGCGCGCTGCAAATTGTCAGCAGCATGCGCGCCCTGCTCGCCCCCAAGTTCGACGACTTTGGCCAGGAGGTATTAATTGAATCGGCACTGCTCAGCGGCGAGGCCTTAATTAACTACCGCCGCCACTACCAAAGCGGCATCAATATGGAACATGGGCTGGAAATGATTCTGCTCAACAGCCGCAACCCGCGCTCACTTATTTACCAATTAGCCGAGCTGGAAATGCACTTTAGCGACCTGCCTGGCAACCGCGACAAGTTAAGTGAAGAAAGCAAATATTTGCTGGAGGCTACCACCGCCATCAAACTCAGCGATATTAAAAATCTGGTCAAATCCAGCAGCGGCGTACGCAACAACCTCGACCAACTGCTGGCGCGCGTGCAGTACCTCATCAGCAGCGCTGCCAAAGCTATCAGCCATCGCTACTTCGACCACACCGATGGCCCGCAACTGCTGGTGAAAAATACTGATTGGCAAGAGCAACTGTAAATAAAAAGGGCAGCTGTAAATAAAAAGAGCAGTTGTAAGTAAAAAGTGCAGCTGTAAATAAAAGAACCGCTGTAATTTAAAAAGCCGCTGCGGCGCCATAAAAGGACAGCCATGAAATACAAGATTAAACACTCTACCCGCTACAAATATGCCTTGCCGGTGAGCAACTGCTACAACCTGGCCTATATGTTGCCGCGCTCCACCCTCAACCAGCTGGTGGAAAATATCGACATTCAAATTTCGCCCAACGCCAGCATGCGCAACACCCGCCAGGATTATTTCGGCAATTCGTTTTTGCAATTCACCATCGAAAAAGATCACCAGGAGCTGGACTTGACCATTACCAGCCAGATCAGCACACAGGAGCCGCAGAGCAATATCAACCTCGACTTTGGCAACCCCTGCACCTATGTAAAATACCTGCAGCAAAACAGCCGCGAATGGCAGTGTTTGCAAGCGCGCGAATTTATGCTCAACTCGCCCATGGTGCAGCAGCACGCCGAACTTGCCGACTATGCTGCGCCCAGCTTTAGCGACGACCGCCCGTTTTTATCGGCAGTGCTGGACTTAACCCAGCGCATCTACCGCGACTTCACCTACGACCCACAATTTTCCGATGTCGCCACCCCACTCGCCGATGTGCTCAAACACAAACGCGGCGTCTGCCAGGATTTCGCCCACCTCGCCATAGGCTGCATGCGCTCCCTCGGCTACCCGGCGCGCTATGTCAGCGGCTATCTGGAAACCATCCCGCCACCCGGCCAGGAAAAACTCGTCGGCGCCGACGCCACCCACGCCTGGTTCGCGGTTTATTCACCCGGCGAAGGCTGGTACGACTTTGATCCCACCAACAACACGCTCACTAATGAGCAGCATTTAACAACCGCTTGGGGCAGGGATTATTCCGATGTGTCGCCGTTAAAAGGCGTAATTTTTGGCGGCGGGCATTCACCGCAGTTGATGGTTTCGGTGGATGTGCAGAGGCTAATGGAATAAGAGTTTTTTTACTTTCAAAACTTGTTACTGGTATTTATTTCTTTTGCCTGCGGCACGTGCTTCCTGCACATTAAAAGGCACCCGGCGAATTTCTGATCCTCGGCTTTGGCGTCCTGCATCGCCCTACCTCCTGCATCCATGCAGTCGTGCGCTTCTCAGGCGCCTACGGGTCGGTTTGACGGGACATCCCTGTCCCGTCAAACCTAAAACGAGCATCCCGCCCGTTTTACCCTACCGCCTTGCGATGCTCAGGAAATTCGCAAGGGAGAGATACAGCAACAAAATACGCTTTTGCATTTCGCTTTTGACGTTAATACTCCCTTATGAGCTCGCCGAGCACTGGAGGAAATTTGGTGGCAAACGCACAGGAAGTGCGTTTGAGTGACGTCGCGACAGGGATGTCGCGTCGGAACGACAGCAAATTTGCGAAGCGCGCAGGAAATACGAGCGATTAGGGCCGCCTTTCTTTTGGTTACTTTTCTTTGGCGGCCCAAAGAAAAGTAACTCGCCAGCAGGCGAAACCTGCACAAAGAAACTAAATCAATGCCAGACATTACTGCCCAATCCACACACAAACCCAACTGTGTTGCGGCACAAAGACAAAAATGCCTGAAGCATTTTTGAACACCGAAGGCGGTCCGCCCGGCAAAGTGCAGGGATGCACTTTGTAAAAGTAACTCGCCAGCAGGCGAAACCTGCACAGAAATAAAGCTCCGTGTATTGATATAAAACCCTCAAAAATTCATACTCCCTAGACACTACCAACCAAGCCCTGAAATCACCATGAAAGAAACCCTACGCAAACTCTGCTCGCCAATCCTCAACCACTTCGAATCCGGCGATGAGAATTACAATTACAAACAATCTCACCGCACCATTCTGATAGTCGCATCAGTATTGTTTTGGCTGTTCTCGCTCTATTCACTGTTAATTTTTATCAAATCCGAAAAATACGCGGGCTTTGTGCCTGTGGCGATTTTTATTATTGCTGGCACTGTGTGTGGCATAGTGGGCTATTTGGGCAGCGACAAAGCAGTGGCTAAAATCTGGCGGAACAGATAAACCCGATGCGCATTATTTTTTCACCAACCAATTTCCCGCCAGTGTGCTAAAGGCTTGCTATGGATGAAAACTTTTGGCATCAAAAATGGGCGAACAGAGAAATTGGCTTTCACCAAAGCCAGGCTCACCCGCTGTTGGTAAAATACCTTCCTGCGCTCAACCTAGCCAAGGAGGCGCGTATTTTTTTGCCCCTGTGCGGTAAAACACTGGACATACACTGGCTGCTGGCACAAGGTTATCAAGTGGCGGGCGCAGAGCTTAGCCAGATAGCTGTCGATGAATTATTTTCCGAGTTAGACATTAGGCCCAGTATCACCGCACTCGGAAAAATCAGCCGCTACTCCGCACCTAACCTGGATATTTTTGTCGGCGATATTTTTACCCTCAATGCAGAGCAGCTGGGCGAGGTAAATGCGATTTACGATCGCGCCGCGCTGGTGGCCCTGCCCGAGACAATGCGCGAGCGCTACACCAAGCACTTGATTGAATTGAGCCAAAGCGCTCCCCAACTGCTAATCAGCTTTGACTATAACCAAACGCTGATGGAAGGCCCGCCCTTTGCCGTGCCAGCCGCCGAAGTTACCCGCCTCTACCAGGCAGGCTACCAATTTAAATTGCTGGAGGTGCAGCAACTGGAACGCCAGTTTAGAGCGTGTATTGATGCCAGCGAATTTATTGGCCTGCTTGGCACTAACTATTAATTGGCTGGCCAGCTAACACTCACCGGCGAACTAGCACTCACTGGCTAACGAGCAAACACTCAATATACCGAGAGGGAATTTTGGAGAGCCTGCGCGCTTATGAAATAGCCACAAAATAAACTGGGAGCCGCAGCTCCCTATTTATGATTTAGTCGTGTGCAATTAATCTTTAAATACCAAGCTGACACTCACAGGAACAGCGGTGGCAATTGCCGGCAGCGCGGCCACTTCTTTTAGCTGATCAATACCGCCCACCAAATCGAAGTCTGCAGCGTTAACCACCAGCGGCAGCTGAGTGGTCACCAGAATTTTTTTGGCGCCGAGCTTTACCAGCTGCAGCTTGGCGGCATAGGCTTTTTGCTTGCCGTGCAGGTCAATATTTACGTCCGTACTCAGTGCTACAAGTTCACCAATCTTTAATGCCGCAAGCTTGGCCATATCGACATTGACAGACACCTTTGCCTGAGGGAACTGCGCCGTTTTAAACAGCATAGTTTGCAGGCGCTCATTGCGGATGGGAATACCTGTCTCAACACTGTTAAGATCAATAACCAATTGAGCGTGGCCAGTTTTGTCGATATTACCGGTTAAGCCAGTAAAGCTGTGATTTTCACCAATGGCATCTTTTTTAACCGAAAAAAAGTGTAGGCTGGACGAAGTTGAATCCAGCGTCCAAGCATTGGCGGCGGCGCTGCAAACCAGTGCCAGTGGTGCGATAAACTTGATGATTGGCTTAGTGTTCATGGTTATGCTCCTCATATTCCCTGTTAAATTAAATGGAAAGCGATTTATTAATCCGGCGATGAATATTGTCGGATTAATAGTGCGGCACAGGGATGTGCCGCCGTCAGCTGAAGGCTGGCGCTAGCCCTGGAAAATCAAGCAGATTTACGCATCTGCGCCGGATTTTCCAGGGCGCCGATCAAA
>JBNLGJ010000089.1:0-27662 GCA_050305995.1 Cellvibrio sp. | reverse complement strand
GACGCCAGCAACCAAAGGGGGCAAAAAACCAATGCGAGGTTTAACTTCATGGATCACCTCAATGGGCGCCTAGAAGCTGTTTAATTTCAGGTGTCATGGCCGCCGCCCAGATGGCATAGCCTTTAGCCGTGGGGTGTAAATAATCGCCGAGGATTTCGTTGGAGATGTCACCATTTTTTTGCACAAATAAATGGCCGTAGTCGCGGAAAAATACGCGCTTCTCGTCGCCCAGTTTGGCGAGCATTTTGTTGAGGTCTTTTACCTCTTTACGCTTGGGGCTCTGCGCCGACTGCTCGTAGGGAAAAACCGCGTTCAATAGAATTTTGGCCTGCGGAAACGCCAGTTGTAATTGCTCAATTACCGCTTTATCGCCAGCAAAAACCTGTGCCGGGGTTTCGTTTAAATGGCCAAAATTATTCACCCCGGCCAGCAGCACTATGACTTTGGGGTGAATTTGACCCACATCGCCGTGCTGCAAGCGCCAGAGGATATTGCCGGTATGGTCACCGCCTATGCCGAAGTTGGCGGCCTTGAGCGGGGCGAAATTGTCCTGCCAGACTTGCCAGTCCCAACCGGCGGTAATTGAATCGCCAACAAACAGCAGATCCACCTGGTCGTGGTCGGCAACTAACACATCTTCGGCGTGCATGCGCTGCCAGGCGGCCACCGACATCCAGGAGTACTCGATAGTGCGTGGCGTGGGTGTTGTGCCAGAGGGCTTGAGGGCTTCGGCTTGTGCGTAAAGGCTGCAGCCTAGGGTGAGTACCGTGGCGATAAGCATTTTTTTCATGATTGTTATCCTGGTTTCCGGTTAATTATTGCGGCCCGCAAAAGCTGAGCCATGGGAAAACGCAGTTGTGTTTTGCTTGGCATCTCTGCCTGGCATCTTGGCGATGCTCTGTGTTTTTTTATTTTAATCGGGTGTTGCTGTTTAGATCTTCAAGCTTAGCCGCTCGTTGAGTGGGTTCAAACTCATCACCCCGGCCAGGTTGAGCACCAGGTCGAGCAGCTCGTCCCAAGGCTCGGCATTGCGCATGCCTTTGACGGCTTTATCTATGCCATTGGCTTTGCGCAAAAGCAGCTGCAAATGGCCGGGTTTGAGGCGGCGCAGGGCTCCCTGGATTAGCGGCTGGCGCTTATCCCAGACACCGGCTTGCTTGGCTGCCCAGTCGAAATGTTTGCCCTGGCTGACTGCCTGGGAAATTTGCACCAGCGAGCGTATATCGCGCGTTAGTGCCCAGAGCACATTGATGGCCTCTGTGCCCTCACTGCGCAGCCCCTGCAGGGTTTTTACCGCGCCGCGCGCATCGCCGTGCAGGGCTTTATCGGCCAGGCCAAATACATCGTAGCGGGCACTGTCGGCCACGACTGAGGCCATGAGTTCGTAGCTCACCTGATTGTTGGGTGTGAGCAATTTCAGCTTTTCAATTTCTTGCACGGCGGCCAGTAAGTTGCCCTCTACCCGCGAGACTAAAAGCTCAATGGCACTGGGTTCGGCGGCAAGCCCAGCCTGTTGCAGGCGTTGGCCAATCCAGCGCGGCAGCTGCGCCGGGGTAATGGGCCAAATTTGAATGTGCACCCCGGCATCTTCTACCGCTTTAAACCATTTGGCTTTTTGCGTGGCGCCGTCAAGTTTGGGGGTGACGATTAACAGCAGGTTATCGCTCGCTGGTGACTCGGCGTACTCGAGCAGCATTTTGCCGCCCTTGTCGCCCGGTTTGCCTGTGGGCAAGCGCAGCTCGAGAATTTTTTTATCGGCAAACAGCGACAGGCTGTTGGCGGAGGCGAGCAGTTGGCCCCAGTCAAAACTGGCTTCGGCGTGGTAGAGCTCGCGCTCATTAAAGCCCTGTTTGCGCGCGGCCGCGCGTATGGCATCGCAGGCTTCCTGTACCAGTAGCGGCTCATCACCCGACACCAGATAAATCGGTGCCAGCTGTTTGTTTAGCGCGCTGCTGAGCTGTTCCGGGCGCAGTTTGGCCATAGCGATTACTTGCCCTGGGCGGTCTTTTCTTTCGCGGCCAGCACCTTGAGGCGACGCAGAATTTGCTGGGCCAGGTCGCGGTGCATTTCGCGCAATATCAGCGCCTCTTCCTGCTCTGAGTAGTTGGCCTGATTCACGTCAAAGTTATAGGTGCGTGAAATGCTGCCACGGGTGCTGGCATCGGTGAGCACGCGATCTGAGCTGGCAATTTGGTAGTTAACCGAGAGGATCAGTTCGTAGGCATTGACCAGTGCGTCATTGCCCACACCGGCAGCGCGCTTTTGCAAATCTACTTCGTCTAGTTTGAGCGTATAGGCCTGGCTGTTGCCATTTACTTCGGTGAGGTTGTAGCTGTGTAGCTGCGAACGCAGGGCATTCATCAGCGGGCCGTGGTCGTCGGTGCTGGTGAAGCTGACGCTGAGTGGGGCGTTGTATACGCTGGAACCGTCATCGCTGACTGAGCCGCGCAGGTGCCAGCCACAGGCACTGAGGCAAACGCTGAGCAGCAGGCAGGTAATCAATTTATTCATGGTGGTGCTGTCCTGGGCTGGGAGTGTCAGAGGTAGAGTCGGCTGCTGCCCCCAAGTTCCCTTGGGGGCAGTTGGGCGCGCTAGTTGGCGACAATATTGACCAGCTTGTTGGGGATCACAATCACCTTGCGCACAGTTACACCTTCAAGGAATTTCTGCACGTTTTCCTGCTCCAGGGCCATTTTTTCCAGCTCGTCTTTGGGCGCGTCCACGGCGGCGTCGATTTTGCCGCGCAGTTTGCCATTCACCTGTACTACCACTTCGATGCTGGAGCGCACCAGCGCCGCTTCGTCCAGCTTGGGCCAGGGGCTGTTGAGCGGGATCTGGCCGTGACCGAGTTCAGTCCAGAGCGCCTGGGTGATGTGCGGCACGATTGGTGCCAGCAGCAGTACTGCCGCCTCCAGGGCTTCGCGCTCCACCGCCAGGCCCTGCGGGTTGGCGCGGTCGGCCAGCTTGCTGGTCTCGTTGAGCAGTTCCATCACCGCGGCAATGGCGGTGTTAAAGGTCTGGCGACGGCCGTAGTCGTCGCTCACCTTCTGGATAGTCTCGTGGGTTTTGCGGCGCAGGTCTTTTTGCGGCGCGGGCAAGTTGGCGGCATCCAAAATGCCTGGAATGCCGGCGTTAACATGGCCCTCTACGGCTTTCCACAGGCGACGCAGGAAGCGGCTGGCGCCCTCCACGCCTGAGTCGCTCCACTCCAGGCTCTGCTCTGGCGGCGCAGCAAACATGGTGAACAGGCGCACGGTATCGGCGCCGTACTGGCTGATCACGCTCTCCGGGTCCACGCCATTGGACTTGGACTTGGACATCTTGATCACGCCGCCAAACTCCACGGCAGCGCCGGTTTGCTTGTGTTTGGCGGAGACCAAACGGCCCTTGTCGTCGCGCTCGATAACTACGTTTTCCGGCTCGATCCAGTTCTCTTTGCCGTCTTCTTTGATAAAGAAGGATTCGGCGTTGACCATGCCTTGGCAGAGCAGGCGCTCAAAGGGCTCGTCACCGCTCACCAGACCTTCGTCGCGCATCAGCTTGTGGAAGAAGCGCGAGTAGAGCAGGTGCAGGATGGCGTGTTCGATACCGCCCACGTATTGATCCACCGGCAGCCAGTAGTCGGCCGCGGCTTTGTTGATCATGCCCTCTTCAAAGTTGGGGCAGGTGTAGCGCGCGTAGTACCAGCTGGACTCCATAAAGGTGTCGAAGGTATCGGTTTCGCGCTCCACGTACTTGCCGTCCAGCTCGTCTTTTTTCCACTCAGGGTCGGCTTTGATGGGCGATTGCACGCCGTCCATGATCACGTCTTCCGGCAGCAGTACCGGCAGCTTGTGTGCAGGCACCGGGATCTCGCCGCCTTCGGGCAGGTTGAACATGGGGATAGGCGCGCCCCAGTAGCGCTGGCGGGATACACCCCAGTCGCGCAGGCGATAGTTGGTTTTGACGCGGCCTTTGCCCGCCATCTCCAGGGTGGAGGCTATGGCGTCGAAGGCGGCGTTAAAGTCCAGGCCGTCGTATTCACCGGAGTTCACCAGCACGCCTTTTTCGGTAAAGGCGGCCTTGGCCAGGTCAATCTCCTCACCATTGGCGGGGGCGATCACTTGAGTGATGCCCAGATTGTATTTGAGTGCAAATTCATAGTCGCGTTGGTCGTGGGCGGGCACCGCCATAACAGCGCCTGAGCCGTAGTCCATCAACACATAGTTGGCGACCCACACAGATACTGGCTCGCCAGTAATCGGGTGCAGTGCCTTGATGCCGGTATCCATGCCTTTTTTGTCCATGGTGGCCATATCGGCCTCGGCGACCGACTGGACTTTACACTCGGCGATAAACTGCGCCAGGGCGGGATTAGTCTCAGATATCAGCTTGGCGATGGGGTGCTCGGCCGCCAGGCTTACATAGGTCACGCCCATCAGGGTGTCGGGGCGGGTGGTGTAGATTTCAAAGCCGCTAAACTCGCCCACCGGGCTCTGCAAGTCAAAGCGCATCTCCAGGCCGCGGCTCTTGCCGATCCAGTTGCGCTGCATAGTTTTTACTTGCTCTGGCCAGTTGGGCAGCTTGTCCAGGTCGTTGAGCAGCTCTTCGGCGTAGTCGGTGATTTTGATAAACCACTGGGGAATCTCTTTGCGCTCCACCAGCGCGCCCGAGCGCCAGCCGCGGCCGTCGATCACCTGCTCGTTAGCCAGTACGGTTTGGTCGATAGGGTCCCAGTTAACGGTGGACATTTTTTTGTACACCAGGCCCTTCTCGTACAAACGGGTGAAGAACCACTGCTCCCAGCGGTAGTACTGGGGGGTGCAGGTGGCCAGCTCGCGCGACCAGTCAAAGCCAAAACCCAGCTGCTTGAGCTGGCTGCGCATATGGTCGGTGTTGGAGTAGGTCCACTTGGCCGGTGCGGTTTTGTGCTTGAGCGCGGCGTTCTCCGCGGGCAAGCCGAAGGCGTCCCAACCCATGGGGTGCAATACGTTTTTGCCCTGCATACGCTGGTAGCGGGCGATCACATCGGTGATGGTGTAGTTGCGCACATGGCCCATGTGCAGCTTGCCGCTGGGGTAGGGGAACATCGCCAGGCAGTAAAACTTCTCTTTGCTGGGATCTTCAACAACCTTGAAGCTCTGGTGTGCTTCCCAGTATTGCTGGGCCTGGGCTTCGACTTCGGCGGGATTGTATTGCTCTTGCATGGACGGGATGGGCCTATACTTGATGTGAGTTAAATAAAGGCGGTGATTATAGAGGCAAGCCGATGCAAATGGGTAATTGGCGGGCGTAAAAAAAGGCCGCCAGGGCTGGGCTGGCGGCCTTGGTTTTTAGGGCTAGAAGCTTATTGCAGGTACTGGGCGAGGAACTCTGCAGTTTTGGTGTAGATGGTTTCGCGGTCTTCGCGATAGGCAAAGGCGTTGTGATAGGTGTTCTTGAGCGGTACCCAGGTCACCGGCAGTTTGCGCTTGTTCATGGCCTTGTACAGTGATTTGGACTGACTGTGGGGCACGATTTCGTCGCTGGTGCCGGAAATCAGCAGCAGTGGTGCCTTGAGTTTATCGACTTGTACCAGAGGGGAGTTCGCATCGAGCATGCCTCTATCGGCTTTGGGATCGCCAATAGACGCCAAAATATGGTCGGCGATTTTGGGTTCTTCCTTAAAACGCTTGAGGTCAAATTTAATTTGATCGCTTAGCTGAGTAACGCCGTTAATACTGATCGCGCAACGGTAGAGCTCGGGGGTTTTGATGGGCCCCATGAGTGCGGCATAGCCGCCGTAGGAGCCACCGACAATACATACCTTGTCTTTCTTGGCCAGGCCTTTGCGCACCAGAAATTCCACAGCATCCTGCAAGTCGTCCTGCATGAGTCCGCCCCACTGTTTGTAGCCCGCCTCTTCAAAGGCTTTGCCATAGCCGGTGGAGCCGCGGAAATTGGGGCGCGCCACTATATAGCCCTGACTGGCGATAAACGCGGCATAGTCATCATATACCGCGTAGTCGCGAGCTTGTGGGCCACCGTGAGGCATAAGCACCAGCGGATAGGCCTTGCCCTGCTGGTAGTTGGGAGGCAGCATTAAATACATGCGAATTTTGGTGTTGTCGCGGCTGAGATAAGTAGTGGTTGCCGGTGTGCCTATAGCTTCAGCGGTAAGGCTTTTAAAGGACTGACCGTAAAAAGATAATTTATTCTGAGGTATGTCGTAGATGAAAAAGCTGCCGGGCATATCAGGGCCATAGGCTTCAACGATTGCTTTTTGTCCCTGGGTGTCGCGGCTAACAACATAAAAACTATAGCTGGCTAGCCCGCTGCGAATTTTGTCGTACAGTGCCTGGCGAGTTTTGTCAAAATAGCGGTGAATAAAGTTGTCTGACTCGTAAACATAACCAACAGCATCGTCATTCCCAAAATCGTAAATTAAATTGAGTATGTCGTGATTAGGTTCGCTGGCGATGACTGTAGCCTCTTGATTGTTGCGATTTTTTTGTACTAGTTCGTAAAAGCCGGTCTGCGGATTTTTCTTGCGGTAGATAAGTGAGTTCTCAAATAGCCCTACTAAATCTTTAAGGTCCACAGCGTCTTTGCGATCGGGGTCAAAGTCTATCTGATCTGCCTCCTGCCAATTGTCGTTACCCTTGTATTCATAAATACGTAATTGTTTGCGGATGGAAAAATAATCGCCTCTATAGCGGGGCTGACCACTTTTATCGCAGGTGAAATAAACCGTTTTGTGTGTGCCATGCACTAGGAGTTCTGCGGTGCCATCATAAATATTTACTTTAAATAAACTGAGCCGCTCGTTTTTGTAGCTGCTCATCAAGATGTGCTTGGGATCGTCCGGCAGAAGATGGCGGATATGGGATAGGTTGATTTGCCAGAGGGCGCTGCGTCTGTTGCCCATAAGCGCCACAGGGTTCTTGCCGTGAATATCGACAGAAACAGAGCGGCGATACATGAAGTAATCGTGTATATCAAAGTCTTCATCTTTTTTAGATTTTTTGCTGACGCTCTTGGTGTTGTAGGGAACCCAAAGGTGCACTATCAATCGTTCGTTATTGCCCCAGATCGCGGCGTAGGGTCTTGTGATCTCGTCGCCCAGCATTCCAACAACCGGAGCACCTGGTGCTTTTAAATCGCGAATGACAACCAGGTTCATTTTGTCTTTGCGCCTTACTTCGGCCAGGTAGTGGCCATCGGGGGATATGTCCACATCGTAAAGATCTGGGTCGGCCAGAAAATCGGTTGTCGTCAAGGGGGCAGCTTGAGCAAGTCTGGCCGTCAGTCCGCAAATTAGCAGCAGCGTGGTAATGGCAAGTCGCATCATGCGAAAGGCTCCTTTTAAGTGGATGTTATGGAATACGGCAGTTATAAAGGAAACATCTTTTATACGATAGTTTTTGGGGTGGCTAAATTAGTGGTTCAGGTGGGGGGAAGTCAATTGCGCTGGTGGCAATTTCTGCCTAAGTCTAAGGTCTATACTTATCTCGATTTGTAGCTTTCCATCGCGGATGGCCACATAAAAATAGCCTGCATTGCTCTCAGCATCTCGGAGGTGACTATGAAGCCCGGCAGCAACTCCCCACACAATAATCCCTACCACAGCAAACAATTGGATTTCCCCTTTAGTCCCGAGGAGCCGGGTGCTCTAGCGACCCTCAAAGAGGGGCTGGATTACGAGCTGGAGGATCTGGTCAAACTGGAGCTGACTGCTGAGCAGATGCTCGGCGACGAGGTGCAATTGGTGCGCGCCTATGTCAACGAGGATAGCCACGGCTTTTGGGAGGACATCAAAACCGGCCTGGTGGAGTTTGAGTTGGTTACTGGTGATTGGCTGTTGAGTGCCGCAGATCCGACCCGCGTCAACTGGCAGCTCAACCGCTGGTGGGGCGATGACGAGGCGCATTTGCACTGAGGCTAAGGTTAAGCCTCCGCCCATTGCCGGGCGACATTCGCACCGCGCTGGCGCCCGCCGACAGCCTGTGGATTAGGCGGTGATTTGCGGTGCAACTGCTAAGCCACAACAATGGCCCTCGCGGGGCCATTGTTATGCAGGAATACTGGATCAGGTTAGCCCTTGGGGACTGCCGTCGAGCCTGGCGGCGCCACCTCTTCGCCGCTCAAGGTTTCCATCAGCAGTGATTTGCTCAGCAGTTGCGGCACACTATGGCCGTGCCCTTGTGGCCTGCGGGTATCCACAAATAGAGCAGTACACCGCTGCGGCCATATTCGCTGAGTAGTTGGGTAATTTCCGGGTCGCGGTTGGTCCAGTCGCCTTTCAGCGTGGTGACGTTCTTCGTTTTCAGCAACTTCTCGACTTCTTCCCTACCCAGCGCCACCCGCTCGTTGGCGAGACGGGTATGGAAGGCATTTACGCTATGCCCTCGGGCGGGTAGTTTTCGCGAGCTTGAATGCTGCCACTGAATTGCAATTGCTGATCAATACACAAATAGGCAATGCCGGATTCGGCAAGCCAATCTTCGGTGCTTTGGTTTTTTCCGCCGGCGCTATTCGTTGGCGCCTGGTTGCCAGCGCTATCGCTCTTTAAGAGTGCAATGGTGGAATAGGAACCAGCCAATACACACTGGGGCGCCACCACACTCACCGAAGCAAAGCGGGACTCAATAGGCCAGCCGGTGTGTGGCTCGAGCAAATGGCTGTAGCGTTTGCCCTTGACCAACATAAAGCGCTCGTAATCACCGCTGGTGGCAATGGCGCCGCTGTGCAGGGGAATCTGTGCAATGGCGCAACCGGCCTGGCGCGGATGCTGGATGCCCACAATCCAGGGTGAACCGTCAGGATGAGGGCCGAGCACACGGATGTCGCCCCCCAGGTTGACCAGGCCATGTTCCACGCCCTGACTTAGCAGCAACTGGGCGATTTGATCGGCGGCATATTCTTTGACAAAGCCCCCCAGGTCGATTTGCATTCCCGCCTTGGGCAGCGCAAAAAAGGGTGGCTCCCAGTACACCTGGGGCCAGCCAATAAGGGGCAGGAGCTGATCCAGCTGCGCCTGCACAGGCAATGTGCCGGAGCGAAAATCCCAGGCCTGGCGCAGTATGCCGGAGGTGATATCGAAGCGCCCATCACTCTGCAGGTAGAGTACCTGGGCGTAATCGAGTAGCCGCTGGGTTTCCTCGTCGACGCGCACAGGCTCACCACAACCGGCGGCGGCATTGATCTGTGCGGTGACACTGGTGGCCTGGTAGCGCGTGTACTTTTGCTCAAGCTGGTGGAGCCTTTGGCTTGCCAGTTCCAGCAGCGCCGCACCCTCAGCCGCAGGCGCATAGAGCTTGAATTCACAGCGACTGCCCATGGCTTTGAGGCTGTGCTGGTGAAAACAGCGCTTTGCACCTGCGCGGGTCATTAGAATATTGCCCCCACGCCCAATCCCAATAAGCTGAAATCCAGCAGCCCCGGATTATTGCCAGCCGAGGTGTAACTCTCGTAAGACATATTCACCGAAAAGCTATCCCACTGTTTACTGAGTTTGATCCGCGCGCTGGTGCTATCAAACGCCGACAAGCGATAGTCGCTGGAGTAATAGCCATCGCCCCGCGTGCTGGTGTAGTAAGGACGGTAAAAGATAGTCTTGGTCTGGCTGTAAAACCGTAGCGAGGGAATCAATTGCCAGCCATCCCAGATGGTTTGGTACCAGGCCAGATCGAGCGTGTGCGAGCTCATCTTCCAATTATTTTGGTAGTAGCGATAATCCACATGGAGCGCGGCGTTAGCGCTGGGGAAAAACTCGCGCAGCATGAGTGCCGCACTGGCTTGGTTTTGGGTGTCGGGACGCGAATCCTGCACGGGGGCGTTTTCGACCCAGGCGAGTTTGTAGGGGTCGCTCAGATAACCATTGAGCGATGAGTAGCCGAGGGTGACACCCGCCAGCGTGGTTTTGCTCAGTACGCGCGACAGCCCCAAAAATGCCCCCATCCGGCTTTTGGATTCCTCTTCCGGGCGGCCCGGATAAATTTTTGCATCGGTTGCGTCTATGTAATCCTGCGCGGTGTTGATGCCGTAACTCAGGGTGGTGAGGTTTTCGTTAAAACGCCAGTTGCCGGAGTAGCCAAAACCGATGGACGTGTAATCATTTTCGCTGGAGTAGCTCGCCGACAAGGTGGATTCGGAGCGCGAGTTATAACTGCGAAAGTCGGCGCTGATTTCACTGCGGCTTTCATCGATGGTAGCGCCGCTCATGACCTGTACCGGGCGACCGTTTTCATCGGGCAAAACATACCAGGGCGAGGCGCCGCTCATGGTTTCCTGCACTCCGGAAATCGTCAGTTCGGTGTCCTCGGTGGTCGGCGCCTTGATTTTGAATTGGTGTACTTCAATGCTGTAGCGCTGGGCGCTGCCCTCGGCTAATTTGCTCGCCGCTATATCGCCCTCCTCATAGCTGGAGTAACGGTAATCCACGCGCACTTTTTGATCGGGCGGATTGGCGCTGGCCGGTTGCGCCAGGCCGTTGAGCAAGAGCGCGGCTGCACTCAGGGTTAATAAGCTGTTAGATGATTCACGCATGGGCTCGACCTCAGTTACAGCCACAGCCACCACCGGCACCGGCGGCTACCGATTGGGAGCCCTCCTTGCTGTGGTAGACGTGGTTTTGGATTTGATCATCGAGCGGGTCGGGCGTAACCGCCATTTCCGGGCGCGCCAGGTTGCCGCGCTCCCAGGGCTTTACCTGAGTGCAGCCCTGGCAGAGCGCCAGCAGGCACAGGCAGATACTCACAAGTGTCTTGTTCATGCTTACTCCCCGAGCAGCTTGCCGATCAGGGAGTTGATGGTTTTGGCTTCATCATCGTTAAAACCCACCACCACATGACGCACCACCCCTTTCTTGTCGATGAGGTAGGCGCTGGGCATACCTTTCACGGCAAATTTCTCGGCACTGATACCCTTGGGATCGGCGGCCAGGGGGAAACTCACCGGGTATTTTTTCAAAAAGCCGTCGGCATCCTGGGTGTTTTCATCGAGATTGATCCCGACAACTTCAAAGCCCTGTGCCTGGTATTGCGTGTGCAATTGATTGAGCAGGGGAAAGGAGCGCTGGCAGGGGCCGCACCAGGAGGCCCAAAAATCGACGTACACCACTTTGCCTTTCAGGTCGGCAAGATTGATTTGCGCTTGTGGATAATTTTTAAGGGTTTTAATACTGAGGCTAGGCGCGCTCGAACCGACTTCGGCAGCGGAAACTCCCAGGGCCATCAGGCTGCCAATAACGAATGCGATCAATGAGCCTGTACGCATGTGGTTCTCCTGTTGTTCTTGTTCGTTGGGTGTGTGATGTTTTAGGGTTTAGGTGAAACCCAGGCTGACCATCGGGTCGCCGGGGTTATAGCAGAATTCCCGGTTGCGCGCCCTCGGGATCGTACTTGGGTATGACGCCCTCAACGCCCATGTATTGCGCGACTGTATCCAGCAGGCGGTGGTGGTTGCTCGCGGTCACTATCTGGCCTTTTTTCACTGCCGCGCCGCCGCCGGCAAACATGTAGGGTGCATCTTCACCTGTGTGAGCACCGCCATCGCCCATGTCGGTGACCTGCACCACCAGGGTGGAATCAATCAGCTTGCCGCCGGCGGGATCATCAGTGTCTTTCAGGCGTTGGATCAGGTAGGCCATGCGCTCGGAAAAATAGCGGCGGTAAGAGGCATAAAATTCCAGATTGCCACTGTGAACCGAGGTGTGGTAATCGCCGCTTAAACCGGTCACCGCAAAGTCGGACTGGTGTGTACCCAATTGCAAAACACCTACGCGGGTGATGTTGCATTTCATCGCCAGCACCAGATTTTCTGTCTGCAGCGCAAAGATATCGGTGAAGGCGCTATCGACTAATTCGGTCGAGAGCTCCTGGGGGTTAAACAAGGGGCTGGTGCAGCCAGCCGGTGCCGAATTGTTGGCGGCGGCCTCGACGTCGGTTTTTAGTTTGGCGATGGCCGCTTCGTGTTGCTCCAAGCGCTGGAGCTCATAGTTGCCCAGCTTGGATTTGATGCTGGCCAGGGCTGCCTGATTTATTTCCAGCAGTTTTTTCTCGCGTTTGGCGCCGATTGGGCTGGCGTCTACCACGCCGCCAAAGAGCCGGTCAAAGGCCGCCTGCGGGTTATCCTGGAAGTCTGTAGAGCCGGCAAAGCCGCGCGAGGATATAGGGTCGAGGTTGCGTGTGCGCACGCCCAAGCGCAGCGAGGCGATGGGTGAGGAGGCGCCAATTGTTCCCTCCAGGGCGAGATCGATAGTGCCTTTCACGCCTTCGGCGAAAGCGCCGAGTACGCGCTGGGTCAAACCGTGGCCGCCGCCGCCATCAATGGTGACATCCTTCAGGAAGAGACAATCGCCTTTGACACTCTCCAAAGGCGAGGAGCAGCTATTGAGGGTCATGTCTGCACTGGGCAGGTAAGTGGCGCTGGCGCCCCCGGGGGTGCCATCGGGAATGTAGACAAAAATCACTTTGCGCAGGGCGGAGCCTTCGGCCATGGCCTGGCGACTGAGCAGCATGCCAGCGCCCAAGCCCGAGGCTTGTAGCAGGGGCAGAGCTATACCCGCCTTGCCGATGAACTTCAAAAATTTACGACGTTGTTGTAATGCAAAATCCTGTTCGTAACTCATGCTAAACCTCGTTAAATAAACTGACTAATCGGACCGGAGTTGGCGCCAGTTTGCGCTTGCCGCTCACTGGCGCAATGGCTTGGGGCGCTAGCGCTGAACATCTTTGCGGTAGCGCGCACTTTCCATGGTTCCCAGTGCCTCAAGCAGCGCCCTGGTGCTGTTGCCGGTGTTTTTCATCAAGTTGTCGAGTCGTTTGATTTCACAGCTGTAACTTTGAATTTCATTGCTGGAGAGGGTGATGCTCTTTTCGCGATCAAATACGCTGGAGCCGGTGCCCATCGCCAGGCGGAAGCTGTTGTCGATGAAGCACTGGCGAGTGGCATCCAGCCCGGCGATAGCATGTGCCAAGGCCTTGGCACCGTTGAAGTTGATCACCTGATCATCGTTAACAGCGTTTACGCCATAGAGAATTCCGCTGGAGTCGATAGCCAGGCTGTTGTAATCCACGGCCTGCGGCAGACCCACCGCATTAAAGTCCTCCATGCCGCCGCCGAGCGGGTTAATCATCTTGGCGTGACAGGTCTGGCACAGGGTTGCCGAGGTCTGGAATTCATATTTCTTGCGCGCTGTCGCCTTGCCGCCGTTGGCGGCGAGATAGGCTTCCCAGTCCTGGCGCGCCTGCTCGCGCAGGGCATCCACATCGTCACCATCGAGTGAAACACCTGTGGGTGGCGCGGGGACCTTGTGACAGAGGAAGCCGCGTCGCAGGTAGGTCGAGCGCAAAATCGGACCGGTTTCTTTTTCGTGGGCGTTCACGGTCATGAATGCACCTGAAGTCACCAGACCGGCGCGGTCGGTGAGGCCGGTAACTTTCTGCATGTTGGTGCCGGTTACGCCGGAGATACCGTAGAAATCAGCCAGGGTTTGGTTGACGAAAGTGAAGTCGCCATCAAACAACTTGGTAAAGGGTTCGCCCCCATCCAGCACCACGTGGTTAAACACATCGCGCACTTCCTGGGCCATGGCCTTGCGCACGTTGGTAGTGAATTTGGGGTAGAGCTCGGTATCTTTCACCATATCCAGGACGCGGTCGGTGCGCAGCCACTGGGCGGCAAAGTTACCGAAGTGCTTGTGCGCTTTGGTCGTGGCGATGAGCCTGTCCACCTGGGCGGCGATCTGCGCGTCTGTCTCCAGGCCTTCTTCGGCAGCGGCTTTCAGCAGGGTGTCATCGGGCGTGGTGCCCGCGAAGGTGAAGCTCAGATAAGAGGCAAGCTGATAGGGTGTCAGTACATAGGCGTCATCATCCAGTTCCACCGGCGGTGCGGTGGGGACGACTTCCTTGGCAGCGGAAACCTGTGCGGAATCCACAATCACACTGGGGTCGCCATTAGCGGCGACAAAACCAAAGTAGACACCATCATTGTTGCTCATACCCGAGAGCAAAATGCGGTGGCGCTTGTTGTAGTTGTGGTCCACCGTCAGGGTGGCAATGGTGGTGCCATCTGCGGCAATCGTCAGCACCGGCCAGTTACCTGATCCATCTTTCTCGGCTTTCACCACCAACTCTAACAAGTCTTTGCCAGTGAATTTGTAGTTGACGTAGTTACCTGCGTGATAGCCAGGCGCAGTTGCTTTGCTGAAGATCACGACGGGAGTGCCGGCCGGTTCGTACACTGGCTCACTGCCGCCACCGTTCTTTATCGTCTGAATGGATACGCCTGTTTCATCGCGATAGAGGAATTGAGGTGATGTCAGCAGGGTGCGCAAGGCGAGTTTCAGGCCTTCTTTGACGTCGCCGCCGGTGTATTCCGAGGTGAATAATTCCTGGTAGGTCAATTGTTCCGCTTCCGTGAGTGGGCGGCGGAATACTTTGGGGGCAAAGTTTTCAATCAGCAGTGTACCGCAGGCATCGGCGCCAAGATCGCCGCAGCTGAGGATGCTGGTGAAATTCTGGCTGGCAAGGAGATCAACCACTTTGCCTACCACAATGCTGTAGGCCTGCAGTGAACCACTTTCAACGTTCGCCAGCACATTGTTGGAGAAGCCATTAATGATGTTGTCGGCGGGCAGGGCATCAAAGGTGCTCTGTCCCAACTGGCTGGCCAGATCCACACCGGTGAGGTCGTAAATCGAGTTGGTAAACTCGTTGCGCGTGAGCACGCGCATACTGCGTGGGCCATAGGACACAGCACAATCTGCAATAGAGCTTAGGCTGGAGACGCTGGCACCACTACTGCTGGAGGATTTGCTGGAACTGCTCATGGCGCTGGAGCTGCTTGCCCAGGAGCGGATATAGGCAGCCAGATTCTCGGCACAGGTTCCGGTACAGGATGCAGGCTTGGTGTTGGGCATGTAATCGCTGATGTAATTCGCGAGCGATTGGCCATTGCCATAGGTCTCTTTGGTGGGGTCGATTTTATAGAGGCCGTCACCTTTGCTGCCGTGGCAGGTGGTGCAGCCGTAGGTGGAGCCTTCATAAAGGGCTTTGCCCATTGCCACACTGCTGTTGGTGCTTGAGCTCGAACTGGCCTTGGAGCTGGCTGTGGAACTGGAAGAGTTGCTGATGTTGCCGCAGCCAATCGGCTGGGTAGATACCACTAGGTCATCCATCCAGACATCGGCGCTGTTACCGCTAAAACTCTGGAAGCCGAACATCACGTAGTTAAATTTATCGCTCAGCCAATCCTTGCCGATGGCGCCATTGTTCCAATCGCTGTCGGAGGTAATAGAGTGAATCAGGTTGCCGTCCACCCACAGATAGAGTTGGTCGTACGCTGTGTCGGCATAAAATGCAGTTTCCACGCAGTACCAGGTGTTTGGCAGCAGTGCCGTACCTGAGTACCACTTATCGGATTTAGGGGCGATGTTGTCAGTGGGGACCTGGTTGGTACCCAGCACGCCTTTGATTTGGCCTACGCGGATTTCGTTGTTGGCGTCCTGGGTTTTCTTGATACCCATTATGTGTTCGTGGTTATCGCCCGCCACATTCCCCATTTGCTTGCTCATGTTCACAAAGGCGCGTATGTGCAGTCGTTGGGTGTTGGCTGGCAGGGCGCGCACTATTTGCGCCAGGCTGCCTTTGAAGTGGATGGAATTGCTGCCGTTATAGGAGCGGGAGTTATCGACCAACGCGTAGTTGCTGCCACTGGTGGTGTTGCTGGTGTTGTAGTTGTAACCGAGGAAGTTGTCCCAGCCCGATGGCTGGCTATTTACCGCTGTGTTCTCAAAGGTTTCCTGGTAAATCACTCCCGCCAGGCTTGATGCCGCCCCGCCAGTGGCCGATCTGGAGCTTGAACTCGAGCTTGAACTCGAATTTTTAATGGAGCTGGACGTATTGCTGATACTCGATGACGAGCTTTTCACGCTGCTGGCGGTTGAGGCGCTGGAGGCAACCGTGGAAAAGTCGTCCAGAATAAACCTTGCTACCGCCTGGCTGCATTCGAGATCACATTTGGCAGATGCTCCCAGCGGCATACTGGTTTCAATACGCGAAACCAGTGCGGAATAATCGCCGCAGGTGCTGCAGGATTTGAGGTTCCCCCCCGCCGCCGCACCCTGGCCGTTGGCGCCGTGACAGGAGGCGCACTGTTCGGCGTAAAGCGTTCCGCCTTTCTGGCTCATAACATCTGAGCTGGTTGAGCCCGAGCTGGTATTTGCAAGAGAGCTGTTGCTGACGGAGCTGGCGGGGGTCTCTCCGGAGGGGATGCTGGAATTGGGCGCGTCGTTAAACTCGGGTGATGCTGTCCCGCCGCAGCCGTAAATGCTTATGGTCAAGCTCGTCAATAGAAAATACAAGCAATAGGATCTGATCCGGCACATGGTTTAAGTCCTGTTACTAGGCCGTGGGCACTGGTTTGGCCGAAGGGAGTGACTGAATGGTGTTTGCGCTACTTTTGTTTGTTGTTTTGCTGCGGGCGCTTAATGGGCATGCTATAGATTAATATGTCGAATCGTGTTGAATTGGTTCTCAGTGATTCCAATCTGATATATAAATAATAAATATAAGATGTATGTGCATTGTGGGTATTTTGAACATTTGTGGAATAAAAGGCTGATTTTGCTGATAAATGTCGCAAAATGAGTGTGAACTTCGTCGACTTGTGATTTTTAACAATGAGGCCAGCTCCGGCAGGGTGGTTAGGCGCCTGACTTAGGCTTTGACTGTGCCGTCGTCTGGATTCAAAGGCGCTTGTGGTCTGATGCCAGGGCTGCCTAATAGATAGAGCGATCCCTAACAGCTCATAGACAGAAGGCAGCCAGATTTAAGTGGTGCCGTTCAATGGACAGTTAACGGTGAATATGTGTTTTGACGGCGCCGGCGTCAGCCCTCTAAGCCGCTGATTAACCGGCCTGGAAGGCAGGTTGTTTTTTATCCAGTTCCGGCTTGTGCTTTACCTACAGCTGCCGTACAATCGCCGCCCCTGATTTCAGGTATACGACGCTAGTCCCAAACGCCAAGGCATGTCGCCCGGCTACTTCGTGTCGTCCAAGTGTGTTTTTGGAGCAATACATGAGCGCATATGCAATTTTTGAAAGCGGTGGCAAGCAGCATCGCGTAGTTGTGGGTGAAACCCTCAAACTCGAAAAAATCGATTTCGCCACCGGTGGCGTAGTTGAATTCAACAAGGTGTACCTGGTTGCTGACGGCGCAGACGTCAAAATTGGCGCTCCCGTTGTTGAAGGCGCTAGTGTTACCGCCGAAGTGGTAACTCATGGCCGTGCCGACAAAGTGAAGATCATCAAATTCCGTCGTCGTAAGCACCACATGAAGCGTCAAGGTCACCGTCAGTGGTTCACTGAAGTGAAAATCACTGCTATCAAGGCTTAATGAGGAGTTAAAGCACCATGGCTCACAAGAAAGGGGTAGGTAGTACCCGCAACGGTCGCGATTCAGAAGCTAAACGTCTTGGCGTTAAAGCATTCGGTGGTCAATTGGTTTCTGCTGGCAGCATCATCGTGCGTCAGCGTGGCACTCAGTTCCACTCAGGCAACAACACCGGTATCGGTAAAGATCACACCATCTTCGCAAAAGTTGATGGTCTGGTTAAATTCGAAACCAAAGGTGCTTTCAACCGTAAATACATCAGCATTGTTGCTGTTTAATATTTACGTGTAAGTGCCCGGCGCTGCTTGCAGTTGCCACAGAATAATAAAGCCCTGTCGTAACCCGCCAGGGCTTTATTTATTTTTGAACTTTAGAGATTTGCCGCAAATTTTTTACCTAGAATATTTGCACCAACTCTTTAAAAAACGCATTTCGCGCGGAGAATCCTGTGAAGTTTGTAGATGAAGCCCCGATCTTTGTTGAAGCCGGAAAGGGTGGCAATGGCACCATGAGCTTCCGCAAGGAGAAGTTTGTTGCCAAGGGCGGCCCCGACGGCGGTGACGGCGGTGACGGCGGCAGTGTGTATCTGGTTGCCGATGAAAACCTTAACACCCTGATTGACTACCGCTTCCAGCCCAAATACCACGCTGAAGATGGCAAAAAAGGCGGCACCAAAGACTGTACCGGTCACAAGGGCGCCGATCTCTGCCTGCCTGTGCCTGTGGGCACCACGGTGATAGATACGGATACCGAAGAGGTGTTTGGCGATTTGACCGAGCACGGGCAAAAACTCAAGGTGGCACAGGGCGGTTTCCACGGCCTGGGCAATACCCGCTTTAAATCCAGTACCAACCGGGTGCCGCGCAAAACCACCCACGGCACCCCCGGCGAAAAGCGCAATCTCAAGCTGGAGCTGAAAGTGCTGGCTGATGTGGGCATGTTAGGTTTGCCCAATGCCGGTAAATCCAGCTTTATTCGCGCGGTCAGCTCCGCCAAGCCCAAGGTTGCCGACTACCCCTTTACTACCCTGGTGCCCAACCTGGGTGTGGTTAAGGTGCAACAGCACCGCAGCTTTGTGATCGCCGATATTCCAGGATTAATTGAAGGCGCTGCCGAAGGTGCCGGCCTGGGGGTGCGCTTCCTCAAGCACCTCACCCGCTGCCGCTTGATGATGCACATGGTGGATGTGGCGCCGGTGGATGATTCTGATCCGATAAACAATGTGCGCGTGATCGCCCACGAGCTGGAGAAATTCAGCCCCACGCTCGCCGGGCGCGACCGCTGGTTGCTGCTTAACAAAATCGACCTGCTGCCACCAGAAGAGGCCGAAGCCCGCTGCGATGCGATTATCAAAGAGCTCAACTGGACTGGCCCGGTATTCCGTATCTCGGCGTTAAACCGCGAAGGCACTGAGGCGCTCAGCTTTAAAATCATGGAGCACCTGGAAGCCATCTGGGAAGAGGAGCGCGAGAACCCGGAAGCGCGCGAATTGGAACTGGAGCGCCAAAACCAAATGGCTGCCGAGGCGCGCGAGCGCATCGAAGAGCTGCGCGAAGCCCGCCGCCAGGCGCGTTTGGCTGCTGGCGACGACGAGGACTTCAACGAGGACGATTACGACGTGGAAGTTATTTACGTCAATTACTAATCATTCCCGGCGATCTGTTAACAAGCCCGGCTCTGTGCCGGGCTTGTTGTATCTGCCGTCTTAACGGCAGCCTGTGGCATAATCGCGCACAGCTTGTTGTGCCAACAAATTGGCCAACAAAAACTGTTTTCCGCGGTCTATTCGATATAGAAAATTCTCCATGAGCAAAAGAGACATAATCCCCCAGGCTAAACGCTGGGTGGTCAAAATTGGCAGTGCGCTCTTAACCAATGATGGCAAAGGCCTGGATGCCCAGGCGATTGCCGGTTGGGTGCAGCAGATGGCCGAGCTGCGTCTGCGCGGTATCGAAATCGTGCTGGTGTCCTCCGGTGCTGTGGCTGCCGGTATGCGCCGCCTGGGTTGGGACAAGCGTCCAAGCGAAGTGCATCAGCTGCAGGCCGCCGCCGCTGTGGGCCAGATGAGCCTGGTGCAAACCTACGAGGTGGAGTTCCAGCGCTACGGCCTGCTCACTGCCCAGGTGCTGCTCGACCACGACGACCTGAGTTCGCGCGAGCGCTATTTAAATGCGCGCTCCACCTTAAAAACCCTGGTGGGTTTGAACGTGGTGCCGGTGGTGAACGAAAACGATACGGTAGTCACCGACGAAATCCGCTTTGGTGACAACGACACCCTGGGTGCGCTGGTGGCCAATTTAATCGACGCCGATTTGCTGGTGATTCTCACCGATCAAAAAGGCATGTACGACAGCGACCCTCGCACCAACCCCAATGCGCAACTGCTCGGCGAGGTGGCTGCCAATGACACCCGCCTGGAGCAGATGGCGGGCGGTAGCGGCGGCGCCTTAGGCCGCGGCGGCATGCTCACCAAGGTGCGCGCAGCGCGGGTGGCTGCACGCTCCGGCGCCGACACTGTGGTGGTTGGTGGACGCATAGAAAATGCCCTGGTGCGCATAGCGGCGGGCGACAATATTGGCACCTTCTTTTGGGCCGAGCAGCAGCCGCAAGCGGCGCGCAAGCTCTGGCTCTCCGGCCAATTGCAAACGCGCGGCAAATTAATTTTGGATGACGGCGCTGTGCGCGTGCTGCGCGAACAGGGCAAGAGTTTATTGCCGGTGGGTGTTAAGGCTGTGGAGGGGCAATTTACCCGCGGCGAACTGGTCACCTGTGTGGCGCCAGACGGCCGCGAAATTGCCCGCGGCCTGGCTAACTATCACGCCGACGAGGCGCGCAAAATTATCGGCAAGCCCAGCAGCGAGATTTTAAAAATTCTCGGCTATGAAGATGATCACGAATTAATTCATCGCGATAATCTGGTGTTGAGTTAATTGCTTTCAAATTAAAAAAAGCCCGCAAATCAGCGGGCTTTTTTGTTTGTAACTGGTTTGCGCCCCGAGGAATACACCCTATGTTTGTTTTGACTCGCGGGTGGCGATAAGTTGTCGATTTGGTGATGGTGTTATTGCCTGTCTGCTTGAGCCTGCAGGTCCTCGGCGCGATCCAGTGCGCCCACATCCAGGTAGGGCGAGGCGTCCAGCCCGGTGGCATCCATCATTTCAGCCACGCGCTGGATAGAGGCAATTAACATTGCTTGCTCCCAATCTTTCAGCTCATTAAAGCGGCGCACAAAGCTGTCTTGCAGTGCGGTAGGGCTTTTGGTTAGCAGCTCGCGGCCCTGGTCGGTGAGCTGCGGATGCACCTTGCGTTTGTCCTGCAGCGAGCGGATACGCGCCACCAGCCCGCGTTTTTCCAGGCGATCCATGATGGTGGTCACTGTGGCCTGGCTCAGGCTCATCTGCTTGGATAGCTCGCTGATGGTGGTTTGTGCTTGCTTGGCGATTAGCTGCATCAGGCGCAGCTGTGGGCCGGTGACACTGGCGGTTTTGGATAGCCGCTTGGAGTGCATTTCAATGGCGCGAATAACCCGGCGCAGGGAGGTGAGGACTTGGTCGGCGGAGCTGTCAGTCATAATGCTGTCGGGTCTAAATGGGGTGGTTGGATAATTCTGGCTAGCATGCGCCGGGCGTCGCCATTTGTCATGGATTGGCGGCTAAATTTCCGGGTGAGGCTATATGTAACCGAGGATCTTAGAGCAAATCCCTCTGGCGATAGTGCGAAAAGTCGTTGGCAGAGGCAACCCCCTGGAGTAGTATCTCGCCTCCTTAGAGTTCAAACGAGTTTCCTCTTTGAGATAGCCTCTAAGCAGTTCAAAAAAGCCTTGCCTGCAAGATTATTAAGAATTAAGGCGCCAAATTGGCGCGTTTATCTTCGGTTAGCCTCGCTTGGGTTATAGATAATACCGCGTTTTATTCAATAGAGTTGTAATAAATATCGCGCCAAATGGAGGTTATTATGAACAGTATTCAATCCTTAGCGCTCGATAAATTGGTGCTTAGATCGCCCCAGCCCACCGATGGCCAGGCCTTGCACCAGCTGGTGCAGGGGGATTCAGGCCTGGATCAGAATTCGCTGATGTGCAACCTGCTGCAGTGCAGCCATTTTGCCGATACCTCGGTAGCTGCTTTTGATGGCGACCAACTGGTGGGTTTTGTCTCCGCCTATAAACATCCCAACCGCCCGCGCAGCCTGTTTGTGTGGCAGCTGGTGGTGGCCGAACACCTGCGCGGACTGGGGTTGGGCAAGCGTATGTTGCGCTGGTTGCTGGAGCAGCCAGCCTGTGAACATATCTACGAGCTGAGCGCAGCTATAACCCCCACCAATGCCGCCACCTGGAAGCTGTTTGACAGCTTTGCCCGCGAGTGCGGCGCGCTGCCGGTTAAATCCATGCTCTTTTCCCGCGAGGAGCACTTTAAGGATGCCCAGGAAGATCAATACCTGCTGAGTATTTCCCCGCTGCCCAATCGCGCCCCGCTCAAATCCATGGCGCGGCACCTGGACGAGATGCGCTCTGGCAGCATGCGCCTGCCTAGCAGTCGCCGCTTATTTGATTGAACGTGATCGGCAAAAAAATCCCGGTATAGGCCGGGATTTTTTTTGCCTGTAGCAACCCTTTGCGCTTGCCCCTGCGACAATTTGTCACTGTCGCACGCGCCCTGAATTGCCTAAAGTTCCCCGCTAAAATTCCATAACCTCGCGTTGTGAGGGCAGTTGAACTTGAAGGACATCTCCTGTGAAAAACTCCTTGCTTACCTTGGCGGTGCTGGCGGCTGTTGCCAGCAGCGCTCAGGGCCATGAACAATCCATTAAAAAGAAAGCAGCCAAGGCAGAGCAAGCCACCGAGGAGGTCAAAGTCTGGGGCGAGGCGCGCAACAACAACCGCGCCGCCCAAACCAATCCCAGCAGCCTGCTCACCCAGGAGGACATGGTCGCCATCAACGCCACCACCACTGAGGATCTGGTCAAGTACGAGCCCAGCCTGGTGATTCGCAAGCGCTATATAGGCGATGCCAACGGCACCCTGGGCATGCGCGGCTCCAATATGTTTGCCACGCCCCGCGCCATGGTGTTTGCCGATGGTGTGCCCCTGCATTATTTACTGCAAACCCGCTGGAATGGCGCGCCGCGCTGGACCCTGGTCAGCGCCAGCGAAATCGCCCAGGTGGAGGTGCTCTACGGGCCTTTTTCGGCGGAGTACAGCGGCAATGCCATGGGCGGTGTGGTGCTGATTGAAACCGCCATTCCGCAAAAACGCCAAGTCCATATCGACCTGGATTACTTCGCCCAGGATTTTTCTGCCTACGGTTACCAGGGCACCTTAGCGGGCAACAAAAGCTTCTTCTCCTACGGCGACAAGCTAGGCGACCTGAGCCTCTACTTCTCCTACAACCGTTTGGCTAACGACAGCCAGCCCATGACGTTTTACTTTGATCAGGATAAAGATCACAGCAAACCCAAAGTGCAGCAGCAATTTGCAAATCCCTCGCAGGTAACTGGCTTTATTACCGACCAAGATGTCTATGGAAAGCCTGCCTATTATTTTGGCGATACCGGGGTAGAGCAGGCGCTCACCAACAACTACAAGCTCAAACTGGGTTACGACTGGAGCAACTGGTCGAGCCTGCTCAACCTGGCTTATGAGGATCGCAACACGCTGCGTGATTCAGCAAATACTTATCTGCGAGACTCAGAAGGGAATCCCGTTTGGTCGGGTAACCTGACGCAAGCTGGCTTATGGCTTAGCGTTCCCGCCGCGCGCCTGGGTGTCAGCGACCTCAATAGACGCAGCCTGTCCACCGGGCTGCGCCTAAAGGGCGACCTGGGCGACAATACACGCCTTGAGGCCAATATCAGCGATTTTCGTATTCTGGAAGACAACACCCGCGCCTCCAGCGCCGCATTGCAGGACCCCAGCTTTAACGGCAGCGGCCAGACCAGCAACTTTCACGACACTGGCTGGCAAACTTTGGATGCCAAACTGGTGATGGATGATGTCGGGCAAGAGAGCATGGGGATAGATGGATTGCAGCTGGTTACCGGCCTGCGTCACGAGGCCTATGAACTCAACCTCGACCAGTACAACTCCAGCAACTGGGCTGCTGGCGACAATAATGGCTACACCAGTCGCAGCGGCGGTAAAACCCAAATCAATGCTGCCTTTGTGCAGGCCAACTGGGCGCTAAGCGAGCGCTGGGATCTGGCCCTGGGCGGTCGCTACGAGCGCTGGCAAAGTGAGGGCGGCTACTTCACCAGCAAATCGGCGCCGGATGCACTGGTGCCTGTGGCAGATAATTCCCGCAACCAATTCTCGCCCAAATTCGCCCTGGGCTTTGCCCCCGCCGACAGCTGGCAGCTGCGCTATTCACTGGCGCGCGCCTACCGCTTCCCCATAGTGGAGGAGCTGTTCAGCCAGAGCGCCAGTTACACCGCAGCGGTGGAAGCGCGCCCCGATTTAAAACCGGAAAACGGCCTGCACCACAACCTGATGCTGGAAAAGCAACTTGATGGCGGCTACGCGCGCATCAACCTGTTTAGCGAAACTGTACGCGATGCAATTGAATCGCAAACCACGATATTGCCCAGCGGTTCACCAGTTGCCTCGGTCACGACTTTTTCGGCAGTGGGCCGGGTGGATACCAACGGGGTGGAACTTATCCTCAACCGCTACGGCTGGCTGCGGCCGGAACTGGATGTGCGCTTTAACCTCACTTACACCAAATCCATCATTGCCGATAACTCCACCGCCGAGGGAGCAAACCCTGCAAGTTCTATTGAAGGCAATGACTACCCGCGCATACCGCGCTGGCGCAGTAACCTGATGCTCACTTATCACTTGAGTGACTGCTGGGATCTGAGCGGAAACTGGCAATATGCCGATAAAAGTTTTGGCCGCCTGGATAATACCGATACCGCCGAGCAAGTGATGGGCGCGCAGGATGGCTACAGTCGCCTAGGCCTGAAAACCACTTACCAATTGTCCAGCGAGTTAAAACTAGGGCTGGGGGTGGATAACCTCACCAATGAGATGAGCTATGTCGCCCACCCCTGGCCGGGGCGCACCTGGTTTGCCAATCTCTCTTACAGTTTGTGATTTTTTAAAAATAAATTTTCGGTAAGCAAAACATGACCAGCGCAATTCCAGCCAACAATGCCAAAGCTCTTTACCGCACTATCTGGCGCTGGCATTTTTACGCGGGTGTTTTTTGCATTCCCTTTGTGTTGTTTCTTGCCTTTACCGGCGCGATTTATTTATTCAAGCCCTATTACGAAAACTGGCAGGAAGCGCCCTATAAACACTTGCAAGTCAGCGGCGAGCGGCTCTCGCCCAATGCGCAAATTCAAGTGGCGGTGGATGCAATTCCCAATGGCAAATTCCTCAACTATCGCCTGCCGCAAAGTGATGGTGAGGCTGTGCGAATCAGTGTACAGAGCGAGCGCAACTGGCTGGTGTACATCAACCCCTACACTGGCGCGGTACTGGGCACACAGGACAGCGAGCGCCAGTTGATGAATCTGGTAAAAACTATTCACGGCGAATTGCTGCTGGGTGATGCAGGGTCAATTCTGGTGGAGCTGGCTGCCTGCTGGGCGGTGGTGCTTATAATCACCGGCCTGTATTTATGGTGGCCGCGCAATGCCCAGGGATTTGCCGGCGTTTTTTACCCGCGCCTGCGCGACGGCAGCCGCACCTTTTGGCGCGACCTGCACGCCGTCACCGGCATATGGCTGTCGGCGCTCGCACTGTTTTTATTGCTAACGGGCTTGCCCTGGGCGCTGGTCTGGGGCGGTGCTTTAAAACAAGTGCGCGCGTTATCGGCGCCGGCCGTAACAATGGATTGGTCGCAAGGGCGCCATCAGGAGCATTTAAGCTGGCGCGCCCAGGCGAGCAATAAATTTGATCTGTCGCCGGAGCTGGTTGCCAACGCCCAGGCACTCAAACTACCGCCGCCAGTAGAGTTGAGTATCGCCAATGGTTTTATCAACAGTTGGAAGGCAAGCTCGCAAAACCAAAATCGCCCGCAGCGGGTAGATGCATTTTTTAGTAGCCAGGGCAATTTGGAAAAGCAAACCGACTTTAGCGAAAAGCCACTCATAGATCGCATAGTGGGTGTAGGTATAGCCGCCCACGAAGGGCAATTATTCGGCTGGTTTAATTTGCTGCTGGGGCTGCTCACCTGCGCAGGGTTAATCACCTTGTGCATCAGCGGCTTTGTGCTCTGGCGCAAACGCAAACCCGATGCGCAACTGGGCGCCCCCGCCGCCATGCCTGCGCGATTAGGTGTTGTGGTGGTAGCCATCACCCTCGGCCTGGCGCTGTTTATGCCGGTGCTGGCTATTTCGTTAATTGCATTACTGTTGCTGGAATTTTTTGTGCTGCGCCGCATCGCTGGTTTGAGCCGCTGGTTGGGGCTGGCGTCCAGGTAAAAATATTCAACTCAATAAGGGCGCACTGCACCCTGTTTATTTCTGTCTCTTCACCAGCGACAGCACCAACTGAGGTTTAACGCTGCCGACCCTAAAGAGTATTCACCCAACTCCCGCCTTATTAAGCAGATGCGTATAAATTTCAGTGGTTTTTTATATCACTAAAGCGGCCTCTCAAAGATTCAATTTCAAAGCATCGGCAGGACTTTTAATATTCATAAAATGTCGGCCAATTACATGTGTATAAATTTGTGTTGTCTTCACATCATTATGGCCTAGCAGCTCCTGTAGATTGCGAATATCACATCCAGACTGTAATAGGTGTGTTGCAAAGGAGTGGCGAAAGGTGTGGCACGAGACTCGCTTTTGATCAATTGTTTAGTTGCCAGAGCAAACCCCAAGTCGCCCAAATCTTGCTTCAAAATCTTATGGTAAAGAAATACCACCGCATTTAAGGCCACTTTCTGGGTGTTAACCGCTACTCTGCGCCCAACTGCAAGCCAGGTTAAAAAAGATTTAACTTCGAGGGCGCCCATGTCAGCAGGGGGCCGCTTACTATGGAACAAAATGAATTGCTTTATCCAAAATAAATAAGATTTTTCTGTACGGATGCTGTAGGCCCGCAACCGGATTTCTCCCCGTACCATTTCAAGGAATGGGCTTGCATTGGCTGACATAGCGATGACTCCCTCCAAAGGCTTGTGTCTGTATGCATATACAGCATATTTTTGTGAGGATCAAGAATGTGCGCAAATTGCATCTTTACAATGCTCATTTAGATCTTTCGGGAAGGTAAAAATGTCTTTATAGTCAGTTGCTTGGGGAAAGCTCATGAATGATATTAAGCATTTCCTCGGGAGGAAAATGAGCATGCACAATATCCTCTTGGCCCAAATCGAAAGATTCGACAATAAATCTTTTAGATTCAAAAGATTATGAGGGGATCTTGAAGATGGTTTCAGGAGAGATAATGCGCATGCGCGGTATACAAATAATGATATGGACGCTCCTCTTATACTGATAGTGCATCATTCTATCTAACGGAGGTGTGTCATGAATAAGATCAGTGTTGTTGGTATCGATTTAGCGAAAGCGATTTTTCAAGTTCATGCTATTGATAAAGACGGAAAAGTGCTTGAGCGAAAAGCTCTGCGCCGATCCAAACTGCTGAATTATTTCTCCAATATTTCACCGTGTTTAATTGGGGTTGAAGCCTGCTCAAGTGCACATTATTGGGCTAGGAAGTTGGAGGGATTGGGGCGCCAAGTAAAGTTAATGGCTCCTCAATACGTAAAACCCTATGTGAAAACAAATAAGAGTGATGCTAATGATGCGGAAGCAATTTGCGAAGCCGTAACTAGGCCAAATATGCGATTCGTTACACCCAAGAGCGAAGAGCAGCAAGCACTACTGTTAATTCATCGCGAGCGAGATGGCATAGTGAAGGAGCGCACCGCATTAATTAACCGGATTCGGGCGACGTTAAGTGAGTTTGGCATTGTGATAGCGGTGGGGCCTCGGAACCTGCACAATTGGTTTTTGAATGGCCTCGCTGATGCAGAAAAACAGATGCCTGAAATGCTTGTGCAGCATGTCATGAGAATGAAGTCGCGGTTGAACCAATTGGAACGTGATCTTGACGTACTTGAAAAAACGGTTAATCAGGCTGGCCAATCCAATGAGCTATGTCGCCGCTTAGAGGCTGTACCCGGTATTGGGCGATTAACGGCATCTGCCGTTGTAGCGAGTATCGGCGATGGTAAATCCTTTACGTCAGGAAGGCAGTTTTCAGCCTGGCTAGGATTGGTGCCAAAACAAAACTCCAGTGGTGGAAAGCAAAGGCTAATGGGTATTAGTAAGCGTGGGGATGGTTATCTGCGGCGA
>JBNLGJ010000088.1:0-56468 GCA_050305995.1 Cellvibrio sp. | reverse complement strand
TTAATTCCGCTGTCGGCAGCCGAGACCAAGCTCACTTACTTTTATTCCGGCCAATATGAATTGACCTTGGTTGATTATCAGGGTGACTATCGGGCGAGTACTATGATTACACTGTATCCCAATGACAAAGACAAAGCGGTTGCGCTAGCAGTGGAAGAGGTTGACAGTCGCTGATAATAGGATAGTCATTAAGGCGGGGTATCCTTTAGCTATACCTGGGGTTATGAACTAACGGCCTCGAGTCACCCGCCAAATATCTCCAAAAAGGATAGTGGAATAGTGAGTGCATCTCATAAGGCGCAGCGAACACTCACCTACGCCAGTCCTTGCTTTACTCTTAATAATAAAGCGACAACTACTGCAAATTTTTCTGCCAAGGCACAAAATGTGGGTGATGGCCAAATAAACACTAAGGTGCGAATCAAGGTGGCAGATTGCGTAAATACATTCAGTGTAAATCTGGCAAAAATAGAAAATAGAGCTTGAGGGCATAAGCATCCATTTAATAGCTGGCGGCCCCAGGCCGTACATGGGGTTGGATGAAGTCGCTATTCGATGAGGTAAAGCCCAGGCTTAGGCTGGGGTGTCACGGCTTATACCTTGGGGATTTGGGGCGCTAAGGCCTGTGGATAAAAGATCCGCTCTCCGCATAGGCATAGCGCATAGGCATAGACAGTCACTTAAATAATTGCCGGATTAATAGCAATCAAGCCAATCGATTAGGCATCATATAAAAAAATCTTTTATACTTGCACAACGCCAGCAAGTAAATTTTCAGCCTGGCCGTTTTTCATCTATGTGCTGCGGTAATTGTGCAGCGTCTAATGCACTGGTTGATACTAGTGTTTTCAAGCTAAATCGCCGCTGGGTTATCGGGGCGAAAAACAGAAAAAACAATACTTGAAGGTATATCGGGGCTTTCGACTGGCCGATGTTTTTTCATCAACTCAAGTCTGCCGGGAACCGCGAAGACACTTAGGGGGAGCTCCCCTCAATGGCCTTGCATTGCAAATAACCAGATGCCTGGCTTTGCTGCTTGCAGATTTTCTGCCGCGCTGAGGCGCTGCGGCGGACAATTATTTTGGTGGCGGTATATGAGGGGTTTTCCAGTAGCTTCCTGACGGTAAAGCGAACATCAATCGTGAGGGCGAATTTACCGACGATGCGCCGATTCTGTTTACTGCCGGCAAAACACCGCCAGGAGTAGGGCTCTGGGTATATTTGGCTGAAATGCTTTTGGGGTCAGGCTGAGTCTAAGTCGAGTAGCTTAAGCAACATGAGGATGCTAATCGCAACGGTGAGGTTGCCGTTGGTAATTGCGATGCGCTCTATGTGTCTCTGGGCATGTACTTTCAGAAATTCACCTCTAAAAATGGGAGAAGCTTGTGTCTGAAAATCAATCGAACGAGGATAAGCTGAATGTAATGCAAAATCGCTGGTTTCGGGTAAACCCGCCGGTATTCTTTGGTGCAGGGGGGCTGACCTTGATCTTTGTCCTCTTTGCCGTGATCGCACCCAAAACTGCACAGGTGCTGTTTTCCGCTATACAGGCCTGGGTAATTCACAGCGCAGGCTGGTTTTATGTCTTGTCGGTTGCGCTGTTCCTGCTGTTTGTGGTCGGGCTCGCTATCTCCGACTACGGCCGTATCAAATTGGGGCCAGATCACAGCGAGCCGGATTACAGCTATATGTCCTGGTTCGCTATGCTCTTCTCGGCGGGCATGGGGATTGGCCTGATGTTTTTTGGTGTGGCCGAGCCGGTCATGCACACTATGTCGCCACCTACCGGCGACCCGGGTACCGTGGATGCGGCCCGGGAAGCCATGCGTATTACCTTTTTTCACTGGGGGCTACACGCCTGGGCAATCTACGCGGTGGTGGCTCTGTCGCTGGCTTACTTCTCCTTTCGTCACAACCTACCGCTCACTATCCGCTCGGCGCTTTATCCGCTGATTGGCGAACGCATTCACGGTCCAATCGGGCACGCCGTGGATATTTTCGCCGTGTTGGGCACACTCTTTGGGGTGGCCACTTCGCTCGGGTTTGGGGTGATGCAGGTTAACGCTGGGCTTCATTATCTTTTTGACATACCTGTCGGCATTGGTTGGCAAATTGGTTTGATTGCCATTATTACCTCTTTTGCCACTATCTCGGTGGTACTGGGGCTCGATGGCGGAATTCGTCGGGTGTCGGAAATCAATTTGATATTGGCCGTGGTGTTACTGGTATTTGTACTATTCGCTGGCCCTACTGTTTACCTGTTGCAAACCTATGTACAGAATATCGGCCATTATTTATCCAGCCTGGTGGAAAGCACCTTTAAGCTTTATGCCTATGAACCCAGCGGTTGGATCGGGGGCTGGACACTTTTTTACTGGGGTTGGTGGATTGCCTGGTCGCCCTTTGTGGGCATGTTTATCGCACGCGTGTCGCGCGGCCGCACCATTCGCGAATTTGTGATTGGTGTGCTGCTGGTACCCGTGGGCTTTACCTGTATGTGGATGACCTTTTTTGGCAATACTGCTCTGCACATGATTCTGGATCAAGGTAATGCCGCCCTGGCCAAAGCCGTGAGTGCCGACACTTCAGTCGCCTTGTTCAAGTTTTTTGAATACCTGCCCTGGTCAAGTGTTGCGTCATTGCTGGCGACCGTGTTGGTGGTTACCTTTTTTGTGACTTCATCGGACTCTGGCTCAATGGTGGTGGATATGCTGACCTCCGGCGGCTCGGAGGAGGAAACGCCGGTTTGGCAGCGCATCTTCTGGTCGGTAACTGAAGGTTGTATTGCTGCCGCGCTCCTGGTTGCTGGTGGCCTCAAAGCCTTGCAAACCGCTACTATCGCCAGCGCCTTACCCTTTACGGTGATTATGCTGCTCATGTGTTGGGGGCTATTGCGAGCATTGCGCTTGGAGGTGGTCAAAAAAGTCAGTCTGCGCGACGCCATGGTTCCTCCGCGAGTCGCTCACAATCCTGTCACCTGGCAGGATCGGTTGTCACGGATAATTCGTCATCCCCGTTATGACGAAGTAATGAAGTTTTTGAACAAGGTTGTAGAGCCATCGCTGAAAAAAGTGCAACAGGAATTTTCCAAGCAGGGGTTGCAGGCGGTGGTCACTAGCGGTGACCAGGATAGGATGTGGATCGAGGTCAATCACGGCGATGAACAAGAATTTTTCTACTCCGTTCACGCCAGGCCTTTCGAGCCCCCGACTTTTGTTATGCGCGACACCAGCTCCCGCCGCCTCAAGAGCCTGCGTTTCTATCGTGCTGAAGTCTACTTAAAAGAAGGTGGACAGGATTACGATGTCATGGGCTGGACTGAGGAGCAGTTAATCGCGGACATAGTTGATCAGTATGAAAAACACATGCACTTTCTGCATGCGATTCGCTAGGTTCGGATTAATAGTGAGGCACAGGGATGTGCCACCGTCAGCTGAAGGCTGGCGCCGTTAATAAATGGGTAGTGGGCATTAGCCCGGCAAAATAATTGTCGGGCTAATGCCAAATAAGGTTAATTAGCTTTTTTGAAGCTTTTTTTGCATTGTGCATAGTTAAAGCGGCCAAGAAAAAACGCTATGTTAGGGAAGGGGGTGGCGTGTAAGCCCTATCGGGGGAGCTTGCTGAAAAGCTTTTTGCGGGTTTGTGGGGAAACTTGTTTTAGCACTACTTATTTATTTTGCTCAAAAAATAGTTATGCAAAGTCATTGTGACCTGAGCAGAGCTTTACCTGTTTTCAGGGGCTCCTTGTTGCCAGGTCGCAATGACTACACAGCTGAAGTGCGCGCGGCTATAAGTAAAAATCCATAGAAATATAAAGCGCCTTGAAGTCTCCTTTGCCTACCTGACTATTTCGGTCAATATATCCATTCTGCGTTAAGTACTCCACATAGATCCAGCCAGGGCCGTAATTGTATTTAAAGCCGGGAGCAAAGGCAGAGACAGTGCTAATGCCATTACCCTTGGTTCCTGGCTTGGCAGCAGATGCATCCAAATAAAAGGTCCAGGGGCCTGAGCGATAGCCAAGCTCAGCGGCATAGCGGTCATTTTCAATTGTGCCGGGGAGTAAGGTGCTTTGCACGTAGGCCGTGGGCAGGTCTCGTGATTGTGTGATATAGGAGGCTTTTAAAAAGACATTATCTATTTCACCCTGATAATAAAGCACAGCTGCGTCGTGGGAGCCGCTGGTTGGTTTGTCCGGGGTGCCGGTGAGATCCTGTAGCTGGCCACTTTGCAGTGACAGCCCGAAGCTATGCTGCTTTGAGGCCTGCCAAACCCAATTGCCCACCCAGGTTTGCACTTTTCGATAGGTGGTGGAACTGCCCCAATGGCGGTTGTCATCGCTGGTGTCAGTACTGGTGCTACCCCAGTCGTCGGCAAGGTAGAAGGCAAAGTCGTAATGAAACTGTGCCTGGTCTCCACTGAGCTTGAAACCTACATCCATTTGATCGCCAAAACCGCCCAGTAGTATATCGCCTGGCCAGAAGTTAGTGGTCTTCCAGCCAAAGGGCACTTGTGATTTACCTACGCGAAAGATGTTGTGATCGTTAACACGCCATCCAACCCAAGCCTTGTGCATGTTAAATTGATCACCACTTGAGTTATTTAGCGGGTCCGTGAAGCTGCCAGGGCCAAAGCGCATTTCTGCAGAATACAACCACTTGCCCTCATCTTTTGCATCGCCATCAGCATAAAGAATCAGCGCCTCGCTGTTAAATTCACCCAGGCTGTTCTTATTAGCCTGGTCGTCGGGCAGGTATTGATAGTTGGCCCAAACGCCTGCAGACAAGTGATTTTCTGCAGCTGCCATAAGCGGAAGGGGGATTGCCAAAAAAGATAATAATGTAAAACGGGTTATCACTGATTTTTGCAAGTTTTGCATGTTAGACCACTCCGTGCTGCAGACTTTATTTATTAACCCGGCGATCAAATATATCGTCCTGACATATTTGATCGGCGCTCTGGAAAATCCGGCGCAGATGCGTAATCTGCTTGATTTTCCAGGGCTGGCGCCAGCCTTCAGCTGACAGCGGCACATCCCTGTGTCGCACTATTAATCCGACAATATTCATCGCCAGATTAATAAATTACATTTCATTTAAAAACTCATCAAAAATCTGTTTGTAGCGGCCAGATTCCTTGAGCTTTTTTAATCCTTTATCGAACGTGTCCGACAGGCGTTGTCCGTTACCTGTTTTTTTGGAAAATAAAATAAACGCTTCGCCTTCGCTTAAGGGTTTGGGGTGATAGGTGATTTCAGAGGCTTTGTCCCCAAACATACTTTTCACCAGGGTAAGCCCAACCAATTTGCTTGCCGGAAATAAATCAATACGGCCGGCCTCCAGCTTTTTAAAGTTTAATTCGTCAGTTGCCACAGCATCCACATTAATTCCGTGACTTTTAAGCAAGGCTACATGGCTGTAACCAATAGTGCCGCCAATGGAATATTTTTTTAGATCTTCAAATGTTGACCAATCAAACGGATGGCTTTTTTGGTAAAAAAATACCTCTTCCGCTTTAATCAGTACTTCTTTGCTTTCTATCGTCTCCGCTCTATGTTCTTCATTTGAATACCAGGGAAAGGTTCCCTCTGCTTCCCCTTGCACTACCATGGTGTAGCTTCGCTTCCAAGGGTAATGCTCTAACTTGACATCTATTCCCTCCTGCTTGAATGCCTCGATAACAACCGTTTCGGCCACCTTCCCTTCACCTGCTTTTGAAGAGGTATAGGGCGCCCATTCCCCTGTCACCAAGGTTATCGTTTCAGTAAGCGCATAGGGGGAGAAAAACAAGGAGAACAAGAGAACTGCAATTGATGTTACTGGAGAGCTAGAAGATCCGTTTGCTTTCATGACGCCTGGTAACCTCTTAATGAAAATTGAATGTACATTTGGTATAGCCGACATTCTTGCTATTGCAAAATAAACCTTATCTAAACGCGAAACATAGCCATCTGTTGCTGTAACTCATCGCACAGGCGCGTTACTTCGGTACAGGCATTACTGGCTTCGCAGGTATCTGTTGCGGTATTCACCGCAATATCCACAATGCGCACAATGCTGCGATTGATCTCTTCGCTGACATGGCTTTGCTGCTCCACCGCGTGCGCAATCTGGCTGTTCATATCGTTGATTTTGGCGATGGACTGGTTAATGGTGTGAAGCGATTTTTCGGCCTGGCTGGATTTAGCGACGGTATCATCACCGCTTTGTTTACCCATCTGGATTACGCGCACTGCTTCTGATGACCCGTTTTGCAAACGTTCAATCATGGTGCGAATTTCCTGGGTACTTTCCTGGGTTCGGCTGGCCAGCGTGCGAACTTCATCGGCCACCACGGCAAAGCCGCGGCCCTGCTCCCCTGCGCGGGCTGCCTCGATAGCCGCGTTCAGCGCCAATAGATTGGTCTGTTCGGCGATGCCGCGAATAACGTCTAGTACCGAGCCAATATTATCGACATCATTCTGCAAGGTATTTATTACCCTTGCACTGTGATCAATATCATTGGCCAGTTGAGAAATAGATTTCACTGTTTCTTCGAGTAAGCCAGAGGTCGAGAGTACATATTTCTGGGCCATCTTTGCCGACTCTGCCGCCTCCTGAGCATTCTGTGAAACCTCCTGGGAGGAGGCATTCATTTCATTCATGGCGACAGCCACCTGATCCGTTTCTGCGTGCTGCTGGCTAACCCCATGACTTGTACGGTCGGTAACATTCGACATGTGATTGGTGGATTTCACCATGTGTGTAGTGGTGTTGATTACGTTGTGAATCAGGTTCTGTATTTTGCTAACGAAGTCATTAAAGTTACTGGCCAATTCCCCAATTTCACCCGGTTTTACCGCCAGGCGCTGCGTCAGATCTCCCTCCCCCTGGGCAATGTCGCGCATTGCAGTAATTACCTCGCGTATAGGTCGAATCACCACAGCTCTCATCAATAAACTGATAGCCAGTGTCAATACTGTTGCCAGTGCCAGGATCATAATCAGTAGGCGCACCAGGGACTGGTTCAGCAATTCATGTATATAGGCATCGTCCATTTGGACCTTTGCCGTGGCCACCGTATTTTGTTTTTCGCCGTCCACATAAATCAGCGGAAATGTTAGCAACTTATCGCCAGAGGGCGCCTCCTTGTTATCCACCGAGTGTCCGCTGGCATCCTTGCTCCTGCTAACCAGCAATTTACTGCCGTCATAGAGGTAGATGCCCGCCACTGAATCGGCCTGGATTTCGGCTTCCAGAATCTTGTTCACCTGATTAGAGTCGAAATTCCAAAGTGCAGCAGGCAGGTTGAGTTGCAGGCGTGTTCCCAGCAGATGGGCCTGTTTCGCCTGCTGCTGATTCATTGTGAAGCGGGCGGTTGTATGGTTGTAATAGCCAAAGGCCGTGAGTAACAAGACCAGGCTGATAATGACTAACGCATTGAATTTAAAAGCAATAGAATGAACCATATAGGTTAACGCCTCTTAATAACTCCTCGACAACGCCCCCATCTGTTGCCCAAAACCTTCTATTTGGGAGGCTACACAAATAAATAGTTAAGCATATAACGGACCGACATTCCTTTTTATTGACAAAATGGACGCAATAGTTGAAATAATTGCAGCGATTCGACATGAATCGGCAGTTCAACCCATAAAAAATAGCTGCATTTGGGTTGGGTAACGTGGGTGTCATCAGGGAAGTACTTTTCTATTGCATACAGCATCTTTTGTTGCTGTGATTCAAGTGTCTCACGCAATTTGCGAAAGTGACGATCAAACCCTGCCGCCCACCCTTAACCTGCACCACCCGGATGAAGCCGCGCAAGGGCTCAATCTGGCGGGCCCGCAGACGAGTTTGAATAAACGCCCTACAGGCATGGGGCGAGCCTGGCGATTTGAGTACCCCTAGGCGTATTTTTTCAACGAGGTTTTTAAATTATGAACAGCGTAAAAATACAGGTGCTTGTGCTCGGCAGCGGCCCCGGCGGTTATTCCGCAGCGTTTCGCGCGGCAGATTTAGGCTTTGATGTGGTTATGGTGGAGTAATACGCCACCTTGGGCGGTGTCTGCTTGAATGTGGGCTGCATTCCCTCCAAGGCACTGCTGCATGTGGCGGAGGTAAGCACCGAAGATATAGCACTCACTATTCACGCGCACCCCACACTGCACGAAACCATAGGCCTGGCTGCAGAACTGGCAAGCGGCACCATTACCGATCTGCCTAATCCCTTTGCAAAAAAATAGTGCTATGCCTTTACATTAGTCGCAATGAAATAGGCTGCAGCCCAGGCAACCAACTTGCCGCCTAGTAAGTAGGTGCGGCAGGTTTTTAGGTTTGGTGTTGGTTGCACCTTCATGGAAGGGTGAGCTGGTCGGCGGCAAGGCTGGTGTCTGTCTCTTAATGGGGTGGCCAGAGCTAGCAACTGTTGTTAATAGTCCGATATAGTTGGGCGATTGTCTTGCGCATCAATATGTTAAATGGGGTTATGGCCAAGCTACTTGGGTACGTGTTGGCTGCAACGCGAATGTCTTCTTTGTGCCCCAAGCGGAAGTTCACTATTAATGTCTTCGTTCGCATTTTTCTCAAGCACCACCTACGATATAAATTATTAAAAGCGGATAAACATAGAACAATAAACCCTAAAGAGATAATCAAAAATTATTTATAACGTATGGATAAACAAACCTAGCTCTTGAAGAATTTATCGAGAGCAATGACAGTGGCATTTTTTGGGTAACAATAAGACCGAGGGTTTTAATCATTAAAAGCTATTTCCATGCTTGCAAAGGTGAACACATGAATTAATATCTGTCCCGTAAATATCTGTAATTGACAGGGCGCATAAATTAACGTAATGATACAGCTAAATGTCTCGAAAATGATGATGATGTAGGAGTGACCATATTTGAACTCTCTTGGTTTTCTTGGGGGCAGGGGCAGCTAACTTAGTATTTATTCAAGATAGTCAGTTTCAGATAAAGGATTTACCAATGCCATCCATAATTAAAGAAGACCTTGATGCTCCAGGCGCTCATGCATTAGTTATTGGGGTAAGTCATTACCTTCATTTACAAGACGGTGATTTTCCAACCCATGATGGCCAAACCTCAAATTTAAGACAGCTATCTTCAGCTGCCAACTCAGCTGCAAACTTCGCAGCTTGGTTGATTGATGAATATCATAATCCAGCAGCACCGTTAAAAAGTCTACGAATACTATTAAGCCCACAAGAAAGTGAGTCGTTAAATCCAACGATCAAATCTCGACTACCCTCCACCCTTGAAGTTTCTGCAACGCGTGCTGCGGTTGAGAAAGATTTCATAGAATTCAAGAATGCGTGCGATCAATTTACCGAAAATGTTGCAATAGTGTATGTTGTGGGTCACGGTGTGCAACTTACCAAACATGGGGCAGTTTTGCTTTTGCATGATTTTGCAGCTCCCGGTCAGTTCAATAAATTAACGGGATCGATCGATATTTCTAGCGTTCACGCAGGGATGAATAATGCAGTAACTGCACAAACTCAATTTTGGTTTGTCGATTCATGCCGTCAACCTCCAGAAATTGCTCGATATTTTGAGACACTATCAGGCGCATTAACTTTGGACCTTCCACGACATGGAACAGCAGAGTCATCGACAATTTTTCTGGCTGCTGCTCCCGGTGAATTAGCATATGGAAGACCAGGTAAAGTAAGTCTCTTTAGTGAATCTTTGGTCTCATTGTTGCGTTCAGGGGGGGCATCGGAAGGTCCTAGTATGGATGAGCATTACTGGACAGTGAAAGTCACTGGTTTGATCAGGGCTCTGCCATCTAAAGTTAAAAAACTATCTTCTGATTTTGGAGCATTACAATCGGTTGACATAGCAGGAAAAATTCAAGAGGCCACATTTCATATTTATCGAGCCATACCTAAAGTAAAATTTCAAGTAGATCTAATACCTGAAGAAGCGAAAACTATCTCTAGTGCAAATATTACTTCAGATGAAGGAGTAGTTCTGGAAAACCACAGGGATTGGCCACTGGAAAAAGAGGTTTGCGCTGGTATTTACCTCATTTCCATTTCTACTAATCCACCATATAACAACAGGCAGAAGTATTTAAATCTATTTCCTCCTTATATAAAAACACAGATTGACTTGGATTAAGGAGATTAAAAGTGACTGTAAAAAATAGGATCTCGGTAGAAATTTCTGATGGACTTAGATCTGAAATTAGCCCGTCGATAGAGGTTAGAGATAATAAGTTTAAATTATTGAAACTTATCCACAGCACACAATTCTTTGAGCTTGATGATGGAATTTTTGAGGTTAGCGCTGTATTAATCGATGGTAATAGGCACAGTAAAATATTGAATTTGAATGGTGATGGAAGTAGGCACGTTGTTTTGGGATATAAGCCTGATAGACTTATATGGGATGCCTCAGATGAGGCAGAAATTACATCTTTGAAAGTTGAGCATTTTACCAATTTTCGAGTAGCGGAGCATTCCTTTAGTATTCCCAGAAATCTCAAATCACCCATCTTGAAAAGTGAAATACTTCGCCTGCAGATTGATGGCGAAGACGACACATTAAATTTTAGCCCCGCCGAACTTTCGACGTCAATTTCTAAACATAAAAAACCAGATGGAAGTATTGCAGTGCATGCTACAAAAAAAAGTGACCTAATTGGTCGCTTTAGCTACGAAGATGAAAATATTGAACTGCTAGCTATAGAAGAAAGCGAAGTAATTGACCGCTTTAGAGACAAAGGTGATCACTCATGCAGCTGGATGTTTGGCCCTTTGGGAATGAATCCACAATCTGTTCCAACTGCACTTTTCAGTGTCTATGATAAGAATATAAGAATTAGCTTACCTGTCACTGGACAAAATATCATTCCTGGCGCAGCTGAAGTAAAAATTATTTTTAATAATAATGTATTTGACGTTGATGCATGGATTGCCCCCACTGGGCGAAAGGCTAGAAATATGCAACAACTATTGTCCTCCGGTTATATCTTAAATGCAGCACAAGAGGCTGCTTTTGCAGAACAGTTATTGTTTGATAAATATGCAGACCCTGTGGGCGCCGTATTAGGTGGAATTATAATGCACAAAATTGGCACTTTAAGCGCACGCAGTAACTGGGTAGAAAATTTAGTGGACAGATTTGATTGGTTGAATGACGGAAAAGTACTTCAGGCAATTATTATGCTGGAACACCAAGATGATCCTAAAAAAATATTTTCTCTGTTGAGTGAAGCTAGTAAAAAAAGAATGATGTTCACTGAAGCATATTCTCTATTTATCAATATTTTACGTCATTGGTCTTGGTCAGAATACAAAGACGAATGCAATGAAATTTTAAATTCGCTAGCACGGACCACTTCTTCTTTAAAGTGGGATTCAGTATTTATGTGCGAAATTCTTACTGGTGGAGAACAATATGCTTGAGATGAGTATATTGCCCGCCCGTCAAGGGGACGCTATTTGGATTCGCTGGGGAGACTCTGATGCTCCGCATCAAATTTTTATAGATATGGGAACTGAATCCACAGGAAATAGAATCCACTCACTTTTGAGTGAGCTACGTGAGAGTCAGAGGATTTTCGAGTTGTTAGTTATTACTCATGTGGATAGCGATCATATAGGCGGCGTGTTGACCGCGCTGACTGAGTCGCCGCAGATTCCAGGATTGCGCTTCAATGAGGTTTGGTTCAATGGGTGGGCTCATTTAAACGATGGACAAATTGGATTTGATGATGAGAATTCAGAGCTTGAGTCTTTTGGTCCAGCTCAAGGAGCGAGATTGAGTTCCTGGCTTAGAAGTCAGCCCTGGAATAGAAAATTTGATGGCCGTGCAGTCAAATGGAATCCAGAGGTATCAAAAAATAAAATAGATTTTCCTAGAGGATTAACATTAACAGTGCTAGGCCCCACAAAGGAGCGATTAAATGGCTTCATAAAACTATGGAAAGAAGAGGTAGAACTAGCCTTAAAAAAAGGTACTCTTGATGATGTAGATATTTCTTTAGAAGGTTATGGAAACACAAATGCACCTGAACTAAAGACTCTAGCCGACTTGTCTGTATTAGCCGACTCTGCGGAGGGAAAAGATACAAGTCCCGCGAATGGAACTAGCATTTCCCTATTGCTTGAGTACAAAGATCGCCGAATTGTACTTGCGGGTGACGCATTTTCTGTCGACCTATTTACTGGCCTTAAAAGTATTTTTCCTGACAAAAAGATTCTTTTGGATGCGTTTAAGATTCCTCATCATGGCAGCAAGAACAATTTGAATAAAAAGCTTATTGAACTTGTTGATTGTCCTGCTTGGATATTCTCTACTGATGGATCACGTTTTAGGCACCCAGATGTTGAATGCGTAGCGAGAATTTTAAAATATAGCACTCATAGGCCATCAAAATTATTCTTTAATGTTCCCAGTAAATTTAATGAATGGTGGAATAATGTGGAGTGGAAAGAAAAATTTAGCTACATTACCGAATATGGTGATCCTGAAGACGGAATAACGATTGCTTTTTAAAAAAAATTATTAAAATATCACAGAAAATGTAAGCGTTATCATCTGAATTTATGAATAGGTTATTGCTTAGTTGTTTTGAAAATTATTTACGAATCGCATATGGAGAGGGACTTTCTAATGAAAAATGAAACTGAAATAGAAGGGGCTGTCAGTAATAATAAAATTGCGCTAGCTATTTCGGGTGGAGGCTATCGTGCGACGCTCTATGCATTGGGAGCTCTTTGGCGTTTAAATGAGCTGGGCATTTTACCTAACCTTAAAACCATTTCCAGTGTATCTGGCGGTAGTATTTTATCTGCTTGGCTGGCTCACAATTGGGATAGACTTCTTTTTGATAGCGATGGTGTGGCTTCAAATTTTATCGAGGTCGTGGCGTCACCAATAGAAAAATTTTGCAGTCAAGGTATTGATGTAAAGGCTGGAATATCGGGCTTGTTTTCGTTCAAGGAGAGTGTTGGTGATAAAATCGCCAAAGCTTACAATGTTCATTTATTTAAGGATGCAAAAATATCCTCTCTATCCGACAATGGGCCTGAGTTTGTGTTCTACGGTACAAATTTACAAACCGGATCAGGATTTCAAATTTCAAAAGCTAGGCTGCATGATTACCAAATCGGAGACTACTTTAATCCTGATATTTCATTGGCAAAGGTTGTTGCTATTTCCAGTGCATTTCCTCCAATTTTGTCGCCAGTTCATATAGATACAGATCCAGAAAAGTGGACCAGAGGGAAATATTCAAAGCATTTTGACAACCCTGAACTGAAGAAACGCCTGGCGCTAACCGATGGAGGATTGTACGATAATTTGGGATTGGAACGTATTTGGAAAAATGAGGGTGAATTCTCTCATTTACTTGTGTGCGATGCGGGAGCTCCATTGACAGTTACTAATAGGATTAACACAAATTGGGTGGGGCAGTTGCTGCGAATGACGGATATTATGACGAATCAGCAGCGCGCGCTGCGTAAGCGGAAAATTTTAGAAATTTTTCAAAATACTTCTGAAAATGGAACTAAAAATAATTTTGGGGGCACTTATTTTGGTATTACAACAAAAATAAATGATTACAAATTATTGGACGCAATGACATCTGATAACGAAGCAAATGGTGAACTGCAAAATATTCGTACTCGCTTAAACTCATTTTCTCAAAAAGAGCAAGGTCAGTTAATTAATTGGGGGTATGCGCTTGCCGATGCAGCGGTACGAAGTTATGTTGTTGAGGCGATTTTACCCGCTCTATTAAAAAAGGGAAGTTGGCCAAAGCCAAAATATTCAGTCTAATATTTCATATCAATGGGGTGCCTGATGTCAGGCTCGGCAATTAATTTTGTTTTCTCCAAAAATGACGGAAAATTCGTTATCACCAACGATTATTTGAATTGCAGGCAAGCCATCAGTAGCCATATTTTCTATGAGATAAGCAACTTGCTCCAAATCGTCGCCACTGGGCATGACTGAACATCCGGTAGGATGACTGTGCCATTCACCAATATAACTTACGATGCCTGCTGTCCTGTGATTAGCGTTAGTTACCGACTCATGAACCCCTTTGACACCCCGCACGAACGAAGTAGGAGTAGATATGCTGTCTTCTGGTGCTGGTAGGCCACATACCACGATCAACGCGTTTATATTGAAATCGAAATAGCCCAACAACACACCTCCAGTCTCATTAGGTAGGGCGTGTTGTCGCATATTAAAGAGCTGATTCCGTACACCGTTATCTATATAAATAGTGCAACCAGACGCTTCAATTTTGGATTCGGTATACGGCATTACTTCTTGAAAAGTAATTGCACCCGACTGAATCTCACGATCCCAAATGTAAATTCGAGCCTGATCTGACAATGAAACGTTAGTGCATTGTTCAGCTAGAGTTGCTGCGTGAGCGGTTATATGTATATGAGGCAGAACAAAGGAAATATCTCGACAACTAGCACCACTCCAGAATCTGCTAATATTGCCCTCCAAATGTCGCTCTCCCCACGGCTGCTGAAGCAATGCCCGATAATATTGTGCCTCAAGACTTCGTAGCCTTATTGTTCGCTGCGTATCTTCCGCCAATAAGACAGCGGATTTCCCTGTGGGTGTAATAAATAAGGAGATATGGCGACCGAGCTCATCAATCTGACTCGCAGCCCTTGGGTATTCCAGCGTAGTCGAGGCATCAATAACAAGGTCTGAAGCTTTGAGTGGTGCTATCACTTCGGGTACAGCGAGATTAATTGCATCTGCATTAATGGCCGCAATATCTCTGGCATCCTCCACAATACAGCGATAGAGCTCTGCAACAACATCTGCCTTGCTTCGTCCAATGTGTTGGGCATAGGCAATGTGACGAGTAATGTTATGAGGTTTGATGTAGTCTTTATCGATCAGCGTCCAATGCCCCCAGCCAGCACGCGCCCACAAATCCAGCATCATACTACCTAGAGCACCTGCTCCAATGAGGGTGATTTTGGGGTCGTCTCCATTCGTTCCTGATTGCTGCCTGAACGCATCAATGTCGTTCTGATAACGAACGTCCAACGAGCAGATGGGCGTACCTTTCCAAGCAGTGTTTTCATTAGCCCCCAATTGACTAACATTAAAATATTTACCATCCATTAGAAAAAGGAAATTCAACGATACACCGAGCGATAATGCACCAGAAGATAAATAAAAAGCCTTGTGCTGAACTGTCTCAGGTGCTTCACCTACCGTTCGGCAAATGGGAATTTCCAATACCAGGATCGTGCAATCATTATCATGAGTAGCTAATAAACCAGACGATGGAACTTGCTTGCTGAGTTCATTTTTTAAATATGCAACAAAATCAATGCCTCTTTGCTGAAGAGATTCAGAGAGTTCGCCCAAGGTTTCTGGATGGCGCTCTACAACGCCATGAACCACCGGAGCTAATGTCATGTGAATATAATTTGTAATTCCGGTAGACGTATTTTTGTTGGATGGTTTGATAAAAAAGGTAATACTTTTATCGAAACGTTGTTCGGAACGGATCAACTGAAGCTTCACATTGGTGTCTTCTCGTAACTCCTTGAAATTAAATGGAAGTATGAGGTCATAAGGGGTCACGAAATAAATATTTTCCACAGGCTGGTCTTCGGGATGCAATTGGTTAACTGCGGTTTTTTGCAACCACCATTGAATACGCCGTAAAAATCGGGGGGCGGTCCATGTTCGCGCGATGCTAATTTGCGGTTCCAGATATAAACACAAACTGGTCGGAAAACCCGTCACATTTTGGCTGCGATGCTGAGTGTTAGGAAAGTTTTTTCTCAGCGGAAAAACTTCAATAAGATCCTGTTGTGACAAAGGAACGTAAATAGCCAATCGCTCACGGAACTGTATGCCGACAGTATTGTTTGGTACGACCGCATCACACTCTACATCTACATATATAAGCTCGCCTAATGAATTATCATCACGCTTGAATTGGGCGACTGATACTAGTGTGAAGTCTCGATGAGTAGTTATTGCCTCCAATAGCTGCATTGAACGAACCTGGATGAGTTCGTTTGTCGTAGCTAACGCAATACTCCCTGGTAATTCGACAAACTCATTCGGCATAACCGGCCCTCGGCGCAGCAGATCCGATGATGGCCGATGTACCAATATTAGCGAGTTGTTTAAGGGTTATTCCGCCCCACGCGACATTGAATGTGATAGGTTCTGGCTTTTTTGTATTTGGTTCTTCCATTGTCACCAAGAATTTACGGCCATCCACCTTTTTCAAATAGCTAACGTATGCATTTTTAGCTTGTACGTGAGGCGGTTGAATTTGCTCATAAGCGTCGCTGTCATTTTCTATCGCTTTACTACAACTTACGATGTACGCATCTTTTTTGCCTAGCAACAACAAATCTTTGATTAAATCAGTTGGCTCCGTTTCCTTTTCACCTTTTTCATCGCTCAACGCTTTGTAGCTGCAATGGTGAGGAATATTATAAAGATTCCATTCGAGGCGATCCGTGTTATTGTGTTTCTTGGTTATATCAATAATATCTTCCAACATATCCCAAGTCGCATCGCCTACCTCAAGATAATCGTAGCGTTCGCCGTTCACGCGGAAGCGAACATTGAACACTAAAGACGCCTCATTTCTAATAATATCGCCGTCATCACAATGTTTGATAAACGGCGAGTGACAAAAGAATTCCACTTTATCGTCATCTAACGTAAATCCCGGAACCAGTTTTCCTGCATCTACAAAAAGATGGTCTCTCGCGGCGACACTTTCTTTGCGCTCTTTAAGGCGTGGTTCTAACCAATCCATCAGCACCTGAGGTTTCGAAAAAACCCGAATACCTTTACCCTCAAGCAAGCGATGTCTGGCCTCCTGTCGCAGAATTACGAACTCGTCCGATTGTTGGTGATTTGCAGCAGTCTCAAGTAACATCGCCGCTGGCACCCACAGCTCATTGATCTTAATTCGATCATCGCCTTGATACTTGTCCGCGTGTAGCAGCTCGAAAAAATCTGTGCTTCCCTCTATGTGATCAAGATCTGCATGTGTAAATGCCACGACATCGAAATAATCCCGATTTATCTTTTTCAATTCAGCTTTCAAATGAGCCTTTAGATCAATTTCTGGGGTGTCGTTTTGGTCTGCCGTTGGGTAATGGCGAAAATCAAAAAGAATACGACGCCCATTATCAAGAATGATTTGGGTTGTATCGCCGTTGTTGACAGGATAAAAAATTATTTGATGTAGGTCGGCCATAGTCACTTTCTCTTTGGTCATTATTCAAGTTAGAAGACCAGGCGAAAATGTTGGCGAGGCGTCCTAATTCAAACTCTATATGTGATCAACATCACTTAATTCAAGGGGGGGGGATTTGGTGAAGGTTATTCCATTTTGGAATTTAAAAGTGTTTTTAAATTCCAAGCATAAATTGCTTTGATAAAACAACTTTGCCAAAAGTGATTAATTGGCGGATTTGTTAGAGACATGTAATATTGAACATCGGTTTGAAAGTAACGATATTCATCAAGATTCAACAAATTTAGTACTGGGACGAAAATGGCAATGTTGCCAGTGGATTTGCCCCTTCGGACAGAGGGCAAGACTGTAATATCAGCATCTCGTCGCTCAATCAGTAATTATAAAATAGCCTGAATGATGCGTTTATTTTTTATGACCGCTCTTGGCGTGCGCCGTGATAAGGCGGCGTTTTCCCCGTGGGTGAAATCCCACTCGGCTATCGCTCCAGCCGAAAGCAACCGGAGCAACTATGGAGGCAACGAAATAGTTGAAGCCTTCGGTGAAGCGTGCCACAAAATTCGGTGGCAGCGCGAGTGTGCAGGCCGTAATGCGAGTGAACGCCGAGCAATCCTCAAAAAGGACGTTGCACAGGCCGACCTGACGGCCATATCGGGGAAGGCTGATACAACTGGGGGACTTGAGCAGGGCTGATCCCAGTTGCTGTGTCGGGGTAGTGGCGACAGCATGTACACAAGGGAAACGCGCGCAACACGGGAAGCCCCTTTGCGTGATCTGGGGAGATCAACCGAATACCCGTGAGGGAGCATTCGGGCGTATTGGGGTGGCGGAGAGGCTCGTAGTACCGTGGAAGCCGAGTAATGTCGGTGGAGGAAAGGAGCCTCAGGGCCGTAGGTACGATTAGCAAGGCGTAATCGTACGCATGAAAACCACCGAAACCAAATGAGCACTGCCTAGGGCGCATTTATAACTCAACCCAAAACCTGGCTACTCGCTGGGCTTACTATATAATTTTTTCAATTATAATCACGTTGTGCTGTGTGTCCGTGGCGTATCCGGCTTTGGCGTATTACGCTTCGCTTTAAATATGCCCTACGAGCTGCTTAATCCAAATGCACATTTGCATGTTCCGACGGATTGCTTATGTGTACATCATATGTTGGTTATCGATGGCTCTCTGCAAGAACGTAGCGGCGTAACTCTTCGAGAAGCGTTTGAGCTGGAAGAGAACTGGCCACAGCAAACTCGTGGTCATCATAAAAATGACGAATGACCGCTTCTGGCCGCTGGCCGACATACCTTGTTATTAAAACTTTATATTTGAGGTAGCATGATTATCTATTTTTCTAAAATTATTCGCTTGTCATTCCTGATGCCGCTGCTTTACTTATCTCTCATTGGTTGTACAAACTCATCATTGAATAAGAATGGCACTGATAGAGCTGCATCCTCATTTCGTGAGAAAATTATAGGGCATTGGGTAACTGAATCCGGCCATGCTGAATATTACATTGGACTAGATAGTATTTTCATGATTGATAGCGGAAGAATTTCTAAATTAAGGTATTCAATTAATGAGTCTAATGAAGCAAATAGAACAATGGCCATTCAAATAGTTACGTCATCCGGCGCCGGCCATAATAAGCAAATTACGTTTTCACCCAACTTCAAGTCGCTCACGGCAACAGTATCAATTGAAATGAACGGAGAAACTACCGAGCTATCCACCAAGTGGATTTATTTGAACTCCAAACAGTTCACAGAGGATCAAAAAGTATTGGATTATAGACGCGGCGTTGAAGAAGGCTGCGCTTCCAGAATGAGGGAGAAGAATAATTCCGAATCAGATATAAAGATTTTTTGCAGCTGTTTTGCCGATACCCTTGTTGACGGTCTAACAAAAGAAGATAGAGCTCAACTAGCAAAAGGTGACAAGAATTTTGAACGATCCATTTTCCGTAGGAATTTCTACAAAACACCCATGTGCGAGAAAAATATTTCAAAAAATGCAAAGTTTTAGAATATCAGTAAAAATCAAAAATTGGAAAGGTATAAAACTATGTCCGCTCTTGGCCGAAAACCGTCATTAGAAATTTATTGGTGAATTCTTTTGGTAAAAAAGGCGGCTCATTCGAGTCGTTTTTTGATCAGATAAGACTGCCCAATCACTCCATATAGCTCGTAGGTTGGGCCGCTATGCCCAACAATGCCAATCAATCACAATTAGGTTGGGCATTACTGCCCAACCTACATAAATGCGAACTTCCGCAATATTTATAAAAATTTACATCTATCTAAAAGAATCTATTAGTTTCCCTAGAACGCGAACAGCTTCTTCTAGTTTTATGCTCCATAGATTACCGTAATTTATGCGGATGCAATTTCTGAATCGCTGGCTTGCGGAAAAAATTGGCCCAGGAGCTATGCTAATGCCTTGCGCCAGTGCAAGTTGAAATAATTGCAGCGAATCAACATGCGCTGGCAATTCAACCCATAAAAAATAGCCGCCTTTGGGTTGGGTAGCGCGGGTGTCATTGGGGAAGTACTTTTCTATTGCATGCAACATCTTTTGTTGCTGTGATTCAAGTGTCTCACGCAATTTGCGTAAGTGACGATCAAATCCGCCATGTTGCAAATAATCGGCTATAGCGGCCTGGGCAGGCACGGACGGGGAGATGGTGGTCATTAATTGCAGGCGATATATTTTTTCCGCGAACTGTCCGCCCGCTACCCAACCTACACGGTAGCCGGGTGCGAGGCTTTTTGAAAAAGAGCTGCAATACATAACCAAATTTTGCTGATCAAAGCTTTTTATGGGTTTTGCTTGTTGATTGCCAAAATATAGCTCAGCGTATACATCGTCCTCAATCGCGGGAACTTGATGCTGTGCAATTAATTCACAAAATGCTTTTTTCTTCGCATCGCTCATGCTCGCGCCAAGGGGGTTGTGATAACTGCTCATCACCCATATCGCTTTTATGGGTAGGCGCATGAGGCTATCGGCAAGTATGTCCAAATCCATACCTTCACTGGGGTGAACTGGAATCTCAACAGCCTTGAGCTTTAGCCGCTCAAGTACTTGCAGGCTTGCATAAAAAGCCGGTGATTCAATTGCGACCATATCGCCGGGGTTGGTCACCGTTTGCAACGACAAGCTCAAGGCTTCCAACGCACCGCTGGTAATCACCAATTCGTCAGCAGTATATTTATTTCCGGCTGACATGGCGCGCAATAAAATTTGTCGACGCAAGTTGGCATTGCCACTGGTCATGTCGGTAATAATTGCCTGCGCTGACATTTCACGCAGCGCTTTATTCATTGAGCGAGCCAGTCGCGGCAAAGGAAATAGATCCGGGCTTGGAAAAGCAGACCCGAAAGGAATTGTATTGGGGTCTTTAATGGAGTCCAGTACCGAAAAAACCAATTTGCTGACATCTACATCAGTCGCCGTTATTTGATGATGAGCCTGTGAATTTTCGCTTAGCTGCGGCTCCGCCAGAAGGCTGCCGGCATTGCTGCGAACCACATAGCCTGAGCGCGGGCGAGCTTCAATTAAGCCGCGCCGCTCCAGTAAATAATAGGCTTGAAATACGGTCGCCGCACTGATTTGATGAGTTCGACTTGCACTGCGGACAGAGGGAATCTTATCGCCAACCTTTAGGGTTTCGCAGCGAATCAACTCAGCAATGGTTTCGGCAAACTGCTCGTAAAGTTTCATAGGGAAGTTGTAAGCCGCTAGTAATTCATCTGACTTGGTATGTTATCTGACTGGGTATGTCATCTGACCTAGTATGTCATCGGACTTAGGATGTCATTTGATTAAGGTCGAGTGTATATGAAACTGGCCGATTGACGAATCCATTGCTCAGGCAGTTTGGAATTTGTTACTTGAAAGCGAAAGTTAATATATTCATGGCTATGGCTCTTCTGGACTTGATGCTTTAAGGCAACTGCCACGGGCAAGTCCAGTCGCTCACCTGGAGCCAGAGTCAGTGCATAGGTTTTGGTTAAGTAGAGTGAGTCATTGTCAGCCAATTCTAAATGATAGGTTTGGTCTTGCTGGGTTTTGTTGGTCAATTTTAACAGATAGACGTTCACCTTTTCGCCCAGGGCATTAATGCGCATAACATTTCTATCGCGCAATACATTCAGCTCCATTGGTTGGTGCTTGCTCAAGTTAAATGCCAGAATGGCCAACAATCCTACAATCGCCGAAGTATAGGCAATAAAGCTGGTATTCCAGCGTATACCAGGTTTTACCTTAAGGCGCTGCTCCGGATTGCTGTCCAGATAGCGCTCGCTGGTATAGCCCACCAAGCCGGGAGCATAACCCATTTTTTCCATGACTGAATCGCAGGCGTCCACACAGGCCGCGCAGCTAATGCAATCCATTTGCAGCCCATCGCGAATATCAATACCCGTTGGGCACACCTGCACACACATATGGCAGTCGATACAATCGCCCAAGCCCTGAGCTCGGTAGTCGTCCTCTTTGCGGCGCGAGCCACGGCCTTCACCGCGCTGGGCATCGTAGCCAATTATCAGTGTGTCTTTATCAAACATAGCACTTTGAAAGCGCGCATATGGGCACATGTGCGTGCAGACTTTTTCCCGCAGCCAGCCAGCATTCAGGTAGGTCATGCCGGCGATAAATAGCACCCAAAAAAGATAATATCCATCGAGTTGGGCCGTTAATAGCTGGCTCACCAGGTTGCGCACTGGCATAAAGTAGCCCATAAACGCGATGCCAGTTGCCAGCGAGGCTGCTAACCAGAGTAAGTGCTTGCTGCTGCGGCGCATAAATTTATGTATCGACCAGGGTGCTGCATCCAGTTTTACCCGTTGATAGCTATCACCTTCGGTAATTTTTTCCATCCACATAAATGTCCAGGTCCAGGTACTTTGCGGGCAGGCATAACCGCACCAGACGCGGCCTGCGATGACCGATGCCGCAAGTAATAAAAATGCACTAATGCACATGGCGAATGAGAGCAATAAAAAGTCTTCAGGGAAAAAGGTGGTGCCAAAAACGTAAAATTTGCGCTCGGTTAAATCCCACAATACCGCTTGATGGCCACTCCAATTAATCCAGGAGGTGCCAAAAAACATTACCGCCAGAGCCCCTGCAATCAGCAGACGCAAACTGCGGTAGCGCCCCCTAAAACTTCGCGTATGAATTTTTCCACCAGCTTGCGCCGGCGTCTGTCTGCGGGTATGTGCGTGATGTTGCGCACCGGTAACAGTGACGGATAGGTCGAGAGAGGGGATGCGCTCATTCATAGTAAGACAGCTCAGTGAAGTACTTGCCCTCAGTATGCAATTGCAACTGTGCTGGTAACAGATTCAGTTTCAGCTAAAAACACCGTATCAGTTGTTCCCATTCAAGTTGCTGTCCGGCCAATCTGATCCGGTTTTTTTATGATTATCTGCAGCTGTTTTCCAGTACAGGGGATGGCTAATCTAGGGAACCTCTGAAAATTAGTCCTGACAACCCATCTGGTGACTCTGCCATGTATAGCTACGATGATTATGATTACGCGCTGGTGCGCGAACGTGTGGGCCAATTTCGCGATCAGGTGGCGCGCCGTTTAAGTGATGAATTATCCGAGGAGGAATTTTTGCCGCTGCGCTTACAGAATGGTCTGTACCTGCAAAAGCACGCTTACATGTTGCGCGTAGCAATTCCTTATGGCGTGTTGTCGAGCGATCAGCTGCGCTGCCTGGCACATATTGCACGCAGCTATGACAAAGGTTACGGGCACTTTACCACCCGCCAAAATATTCAATTTAATTGGATTGAATTGGAACAGACGCCCGATATCCTGGATTGTTTGGCTGCTGTGCAAATGCACGCTATTCAAACCTCGGGTAACTGTGTGCGCAACGTTACTACCGAGGCCTTTGCCGGTGTTGCGGCAGATGAAATCATTGATCCGCGCCCACTGGCGGAGTTGTTGCGTCAGTGGTCAACCATCAACCCTGAGTTTCTGTTTTTACCGCGTAAATTTAAGATTGCAATTTCCTCTGCGGCGCAGGATCGCGCCGCCATTAAAGTGCACGATATAGGCCTGCACCTCTATCGCGCCAGCAGCGGTGAAATGCTGCTGCGTGTATATGTTGGCGGGGGCTTGGGGCGCACGCCGATCATCGGCTTGGTCATTAAAGACGGGCTGCCCTGGCGCCACTTGCTATCTTATGTGGAGGCTATTTTGCGGGTTTACAATCGTCATGGTCGGCGCGATAACAAATACAAGGCGCGTATTAAAATTTTGGTTAAAGCGCTAGGCATTTCTGCTTTTTCTGAAGAAGTAGAGCGCGAATGGCAGGCGCTGAACACTGCGCAGGTAGAAATTACCGAACAGGAATATCAGCGTGTGGCGAACGCATTTGTGGCTCCAGCCTATGAGTGCTTGCCCGAACAGGATTTGGATTACAACACCCAGCTATTTAAGCATCCACCGTTTGCGCGCTGGGTATCGCGCAACGTCATTCCCCATAAAGTGGCCGGTTATGCCGCTGTCATTGTCTCAACCAAACCCGGTGTAAGTGCGCCACCCGGCGATGTTAGCGCTGAGCAAATGGAGGTGATTGCGCTGATGGCTGAACAATTTGGTTTTGGTGAAGTGCGTGTGGCCCATGAACAAAATCTGGTATTTCCCGATGTGCGCAAAGCCGATTTATTTAGCGTCTGGCAGGCGCTGGACTTGATTGATATGGCCACTCCCAACGCTGGTTTGCTCACCGATATTATTGCTTGCCCTGGCGGGGATTATTGTTCGCTCGCCAATGCGAAATCCATCCCCATTGCACAGGCAATCCAGCAAAGGTTTGAGGACCTGGATTATCTGCACGATCTGGGCGAGATGAGTTTAAATATTTCCGGTTGTATGAATGCCTGCGGCCATCATCACATTGGTAATATCGGTGTGCTGGGGGTCGATAAAAGTGGCAGTGAGTTTTATCAGGTAACCCTGGGCGGCAGCCAAGGCAATGAAAGCTGCCTGGGGAAGGTGATTGGCCCTGCATTTAACGCGGAAGAAATGCCCGAGGTTATCGAGAAAATTGTAACCACCTACAAAAAATATCGCGAGCTGGATGAGCCTTTTATTGCGCTACTACAGCGTATTGGCCTTGAGCCGTTTAAAGAGGCACTCTATAAAAATCAGCCTTTGCTACTGAATAGGGAGCAGCTGCAGTGAATAATATTATTTCGCTCATCCCTGATGACAACAATAGAACACTGGCTGCAATAGTTGCAGATGACCCCTGGACTTTTATTCATTCAGCGGCCGACTTGTCGGAAACCCCAGTTGCGGAAAAATACATACTGCCGTTTGACCTATGGCGATCCCTGCAACCAGAGGCGGTAATGCGCGGCGAGCAACAAAGCCATCAGGGATTTTGGCTGGCGCCAGATGAGGACGAGGAGTCGGTAAAACCCTGGCTGAAGGTTGTGCCCATAATCGCCTTGCAGTTTCCCAGCTTTCGCGATGGCCGGGCTTATACCCAGGCCTATATGTTGCGCATTCGTCTGGGCTGGCAGGGCGAGTTGCGCGCTCTGGGGGATGTTCTGCGCGATCAATTAAGCCATATGCGTCAGTGTGGATTCACCAGCTTTGCTATTCGCGCCGATAAATCCCCCGCGGATGCGCTTAAGGGATTATCGGGCATAAGCGTGCTCTACAGTCGTTCGGTTATTGAACCAAGCCCATTGTTTAAACGTCGATAGCAATCGGGTTTACCGCTTTAAGCCCAAGCGCTTGATGCGCGAGGCCAGGGTGGTGGGTTTTAGTTCCAGCAGGGCCGCTGCGCCGTCATCGCCAAACAATTTCCAGTCGCATTTTTCCAGGGCGGCGAGCATATTGTTTTTTACTCGCTCCTGCATTTCTGTGTCAGGGATAATGATTTGCTCGGTATTTGCCGTCGGTGGTTGTTCGGGGGCTGTTGCTGTGGGTGCAATTTTATCGGTAAAAGGGATATCCACTGTGACGCGGCCATTATTGGCGGTAATGGCCGCGCGCTCCATCACGTTTTGCAGTTCGCGGATATTGCCGGGCCAGGGATAGGCGAGCAGTTGTTTGATATCGCTCTGGCGCAGCTTGCAGTCTTTTTTGCCAAATTTTTTAGTGGCCTGCTCCAGCAGGTGAACCGCCAGTAGGGCGATATCGTTGCCGCGCTCTCTTAGTGCGGGTGAGTGAATGGGGAAGACATTTAAGCGAAAGTATAGATCTTCGCGAAAGCGTTGGGCATCGGCTTCTTTTTTTAAATTTTTGTTGGTTGCCGCTATCACGCGTACATCCACGGTGCGGGTTTTTTCTTCGCCGACACGCTCGAATTGCCCCTCCTGTAAAACGCGCAATAATTTGCTTTGCAGGTCTAGCGGGATTTCGCCTACTTCATCTAAAAAAAGCGTTCCGCCGTTGGCTAGTTCAAAGCGTCCTATGCGGTCGCGAACAGCGCCGGTAAACGCGCCGCGAATATGGCCAAAAAACTCGCTCTCAAATAATTCGTGGGGAATGGCGGCGCAATTAACGCGAATCATCGGCTTTTCACTGCGGTGGCTAGCCTCATGAATGGCGCGTGCAATTAACTCTTTGCCTGTGCCCGACTCTCCAGTGATTAAAACCGTGGCTTCGGTTTTGGCGACTAATTGGATTTTTTGGTGGATTTTTTTTATCGCTGTGCTTTCGCCGAGTATGCCGTGGTAGTGCTGTTCTGTGAGGATTTCCTGTTGTAAATAAGCGTTTTCATCCTCAAGCCTGATTTTTAGTTCGCTTAACTCCTTTAAGGCTTCGCGCAAATTATTTTCAGTTTCTATCCGCTGGCTAATATCGCGAAACACCACCACCGCGCCAATGATGCTTCCCTCCGAAATAATGGGTGTGCTGGTAAATTCCACCGGGAAGGGGGTGCCGTCGTGCTTCCAAAAGACCTCTTGTATGCCTTCGTGTACTACGCCATCGCGGATGGCGGCGTAAATTGGGCACTCCTCAACCGGGTAGTGGGTGCCGTCTTCGTGGGTGTGGTGGTGAACGTAGTGGATGTTTTGCCCTAGCACATCGCTGTCGCTGCGGCCCAGCAGGCGTTTGGCGGCGGGGTTTATAAAGGTGCACATGCCATGGGTGTCGACACAGTAAATGCCATCGCCGACCGAGGTGAGCATGAGCAGATTTTCGCGCTCACCCTGCTGAAAAATGGATTGCACATGTTTCCATTCGAGAATGCCATTGTTGGCAATGCGATCGGCTTCAGCCTTGTCGCGGCTGCGCGCTTCAGCGTCAATATCTTTAATCGACAATACCAGATATTCCCTGCCCTTAATTACCGTGCGCGAGGCTGATAATTCTACGGGTATATGAATGTCATTCTTGAGCCGACAGGTGATGCGTTGGCTTTTGGCATGCCCGGCTGATAGCGCCTCCTGGGTAAACACAATGAGCTGCCCGAGTTCACGCCCATGGATAAACGAAATGGGCATTTTTAATATCTCGGGCCGGCTAAAGCCCAGCAGCTCGGTGGCAGCAATATTGCAGTCGATATATTTATTTTGGACGGGGTCGAGCAGCATTAGCGGCTCGGGGCACTGCTCAAAAGCCGCGTTGCGCATCCAGTAAGCAAGCCGACCCCATTCTTCAGAAGAATCGCTATCCATCATCACCTAATTCTCTACTCAATTGCGTAAGCCAATTCTACGCAATTGAGTATTTCAACGCAAACGCATAGTGCTATATGCGCCGCCTCGCCTTGGTGTAAATCTAAATCGTTGCCTTGAGTTTTATATAAGTGCATGTTTTTAAAGGATTTATATTTTTTTGGGTAACTTGGGCTTGGTTTTTGGGGAAGCTGGTACGGATGTCGCAATACCCCTGGTGATAACGAGTTACAGCTTTTGGGTTGTAGTTGGTTAATAAGTCGAAATCCCCCACACCATACTGAGGAAACGAATATGCCATCCGTAGATATCCCCCATTACAAAGACGGTGACTTTCTTGTGGATTATGAAGAGAAAGTGTTTGAGGACGTGCAGGCTGAACCAGGTGCCAAAGCGCTGCTGACCTTCCATACCGTGGCATTTGAAGGCTCGATTGGTTTGGTGAACTTGCTCCAAGCCAAGCGCCTGTTGCGCAAGGGGTTTGAAACCAAAATTTTGTTGTACGGCCCCGGCGTGTTGCTGGGTGTTCAGCGCGGCTTCCCCCGCCTGGGTTCAGAGGCGTTTCCCGGCCACTTGGCGTACAACGCGCAACTCAAGGCGTTTATGGCAGAAGGTGGTGAGGTTTACGCCTGCCGTTTTGCCTTGCAGGCGCTCTACGGTCAAACCGAAAAAGCACTGATTGAAGGTATTCGCCCCATTAATCCGCTCGACGTGATGGACCTGCAACTGCTGATGCGTCGCGAAAACGCGTTTGTAGTCCACACCTGGACGACTTGATATAGCGCGTATTTCTCTCTCCTTTTTTTAATGTTTAAAACAACAGGGTTTTCTATGAACAAAGTCGTGGCTGCTGCCGTCCAGTGCAGCCCGGTGCTTTACTCCTGCGCCGGAACCGTTAATAAAATCTGTGAATGGATTGCAGACTTAGGCAAGCAGGGTGTTGAGCTGGCAGTGTTTGCAGAAACCCTGGTGCCCTATTACCCCTATTTTTCTTTTATTCAGGCCCCCTGCGCCATGGGCGCACAACATTTGTTGTTGATGCAGGAGTCGGTAGAGGTGCCCTCTATATACACCGCGCAAATTGCCGCTGCTGCAAAGGCCGCCAAGATGGTGGTGTCTGTGGGCGTGAATGAGCGCGATGGCGGTTCGATTTACAACGCACAATTGCTGTTTGATGCAAATGGTGAGCTGGTCCAGCATCGCCGCAAAATCACGCCCACCTTTCATGAGCGTATGGTGTGGGGGCAGGGCGATGGCTCGGGTTTGTGCGCGGTGGATACGGCCGTGGGGCGCGTGGGCTCGCTCGCGTGCTGGGAGCACTACAACCCACTCGCACGCTACGCCTTGATGGCAGATCGCGAACAAATTCATGTCAGCATGTTTCCCGGCTCATTGGTTGGTGAAATTTTCGCCGAACAAATTGAAGCCACCATTCGCCATCATGCCTTGGAGTCTGGTTGTTTTGTGGTGAATGCCACCGGCTGGTTGACGCCGGAACAGCAGGCGCAAATTGTGAAAGATACCGGCGGCCCAATAGCGGCCATTAGTGGCGGCTGCTTTACCGCGATTGTTTCGCCGGAAGGCAAATTGCTGGGCACACCGCTGCGCAGCGATTCGGGTGAGGGCGCTTGTATTGCCGAGCTGGATTTCAACCTGATCAATAAACGCAAGCGCATGATGGATTCTGTTGGCCATTACAGCCGCCCGGAATTGCTGAGTTTATTAATCGACAAAACCCCCACTCAACATACCCACCCCCTAACCAAAGCTGCACCAGCGGCTGCTGAGGTTGAGGCCGCGACTGACGACTTAACTTCAGCTGCTGCCTTTTCTGCACAAAATTCCTTAGCTGTTGCAAGCAATTAGAGGAAGTCGACATGGCCTTAAGCAATCACCAACTCACGCAAATTCAAACCCAGGGGATTCGCTGGGTTGAATCGGAAAATTTAGGTTTAACCCGCGCTGGTGGGGCAGGGCCAACGGATCATAAGGCGCTGAGCTTTGACAGCCAAACCAGCATGATTCCAGTATTTAACGAACAAGTTCAGCGCTCACCTTTTAGTGCCCGACAGGATGCGGGCAATGAGCAGGTATTGATTTTTGAGCATGAAAAATTGATTGCCAAAGCGGCCATGCCCGGCAGGCCAAAGTTTTATGAATTGACCACGAGCGACGGCGTGCCCTATTGGAAAATTGCCACCCTGCACAGCAAGGATGTTTTGGCTACCACGGTGCTGCAAACCTGCGTGCGCTATCGCAATCGCGATACATCCTGTCAATTTTGCGCGATTGAGGAATCGCTCGACGCCGGTAAAACCATCCCCCATAAAACCCCCGAGCAATTGGCGGAGGTGGCGCGCGCAGCGGTGGAGTTGGATGGCGTTAAGCAAATGATTATGACCACGGGAACGCCAAAAACTCTGGATCGCGGTGCTGCGGTGCTGGTGGAATCCGCCCGCGCCGTGCGCGCGCTGGTGGATATTCCGATTCAGGCTCAGTGCGAACCGCCAGACGATGATGTGTGGTTTCAGCGCTTGAAAGATGCAGGCGTGGATGCGCTGGGCATGCACCTTGAGGCCGTCAGTGACCGTGTGCGTAAAGCCATTATGCCGGGCAAGGCCACAGTGCCCATTAGCCGCTATATGTCGGCGTTTAAGGCGGCGGTGGAGGTTTTTGGCAGAGGCAATGTCAGCACTTATATTCTGGCGGGCCTGGGTGATACTGAAGACGAAATTATGGCCATGAGTATGGCCTTGGTTGAGTTGGGCGTGTACCCCTTTGTGGTGCCTTTTGTGCCGGTTGCGGGCACGCCGCTTGAGCATCACCCCATGCCGGAGGCCGATATGCTGGATCGCATTTTCCGTCAACTCGGCCCGGCACTTTATCGCGCGGGAATTACCTCGGAATCGCTTAAGGCAGGTTGTGCCAAATGCGGCGCCTGCTCATCACTCAAAAGCTACGAACAGGAGGTGGCTCATGGCCCGCTTACGTTACGCGTTTGATGACCAAACCTTTAGTGATTTTCGCTCGCAGCATATTCAGGTGAAAGTGGCGAGCAGCTCTTGGGAAAAGCAGCGCTATTTTGCACTGCGCAAATCGGTGTTCGCCCAGGAGCAAAAGATCCTGCTCGACAATGAGCAGGACGGTCAGGACTTTCGCGCCATCGCCATAGTTGCTATGTCGGTTAATTGCGGTGTTGTTGATGATGTGGTGGGCGCCGTGCGGATTTATCAGGTGGAAGATGCTGACGAAAACATTTGGTTTGGCGGGCGGCTGTGTGTATCACGCGCTTATCGCGGCCACCAATCCATTGGCAAGGCGCTGATTAATGAAGCCGTTTCGCGCGCGATAGATTTGGGCTGCACGCGCTTTCTCGCCAATGTGCAGCCACAAAACGAAAATTACTTTCAATCGGTGCACTGGCAAACCCTGGGCCCAATTGAAGTGGCTGGCCGCCCGCATGTGCGTATGCAGGCGGAGTTGGAGCACTATCCCTTTATGGCGAGGCACCAGCAATGAATTCCTCAGTTGCTCGATCTGCCTGCCTGGCTCGGGGCTATCACCAGCAAAGTGAATTGGATTGCCTGTGTGACGAGCTGCGCGCGCTGCCGGAAATTGCCGCCAAGGCGGCCATTAAACTGGCCGCTAACTATTGCGCAGATCAGCGCCCATTGACCATGGAGCAGTGTTATGCCGCGCCCGGCGATGATTGCGCCGCATTTAAAACGGCAGAGGGTTATCAATTGTTGGCGATGGAGGGCATGTTACCGGACTTTGTGCTGCGCGATCCTAAAGCGGCTGGTTGGTCGTCGGTAATGGTAAACATTAGCGATATAGCGGCAATGGGCGGGCGCCCCACCGCCATCGTAAATGCGTTTTGGCATAGCGATAGCGAAGGCAGCGATATTTTACTTAAGCATATAAAGCGTGCATGCGATGTGTTCGGTATAGGCTTTGCGGGTGGCCACAGCAGTATTCAGCCCGGCTTCACGCCGCATTTGGCGGTGGCCATTATGGGGCATGCAAAACAGCTGCTTTCCTGTCACCACCTCAAGCCCGGTCAGCGATTATTTTTGCTTACCGATCTCACCGGCAGTTGGCACGGCAACTTACCCTATTGGGCTTGTGTGCAGGGTAAAACACCGGAGCAAATTCGCGCCCAGTGGAATGTGCCAGCAGATTTGGCCGAAGCCGGTTTGGCGGTGGCGGCAAAGGATATTAGCAACGGCGGCTTGCTTGGCACTTTGATAATGATGCTGGAGTTAACTGGCTGCGGTGCGCGTGTGGATCTCAATGCAATACCCCAGCCCGCCGGTAATGGCCAGGATCTGGTGCGCTGGTTGCGTGCCTTTCAAAGTTTCGGATTTTTGTTGGCAGTCGAGCCAGAAAAAGTATCCGAGTTGCTTGGCTTCTTTCAGCATTCTCATCTTACTTGCAGCGCTATCGGCAGTATTACCGACAGCGGGAAAATTTTTGTGGATTCCGCCGGTGCCAGCGCTGAATTCTGGGACATCAAACAAAATCCACTCACGGCAATGGGAGTCAATCATGCCCTCAGTTAATTTTACCGTCGCTTGGCCAGATGGCGAGCTGGAAACCTACTATTCACCCTCCACTGTGCTCTATGAGCACTTTGAAGCAGGTAGCAGCTATAGCCAGCAAGAGTTTAATGAGCGTATTCAAACCGCGCTCAATGCGGCATCGGAGCGAGTCAGGCAGCGCTTCGGTTATTACTGCTCGGCGGCGAGTGCCGAGCTGGAAAAAATTAATCACAAATTGCAGTTTCTCCGCGAGCATGACATTAGCGGCCCAGTTTGCTTTAAAAACTTTAACTAAGGCTTTTAACTGAAAAAGTTAAACCTACCTTTATGAATAGGAAAATATTATGAATAGCGCAGTTAAATTGAATTCAGTGGCGAATAACCCACAACACAAACATCATAGTGTAATAATAATTGGGGCAGGCCAGGCGGGGTTGTCGATGAGTTATTGCCTAGCGCAGCAAGGCATAGAAAATATCATTTTGGAAAAATATAACCATATTGCCGATAACTGGCGCTCCGAGCGCTGGGATACCTTTTGTTTGGTTACGCCTAATTGGCAGTGCCAATTACCCGGTTTCCCCTATCAGGGCGATGACCCTGAAGGCTTTATGGTGAAAGACGAAATTATTGAATATTTGGAAAGCTATCGCGCATCTTTCAACCCCACCATTGTTTTTAACAGTCCGGTTATTTCACTGAGTAAGAATGGCGACCTCTTTACGGTCATTACTGCGCAGACTATTTATACCGCGGATCAGGTTGTTATTGCCTGTGGTAGTTATCACGAGCCGCGTATCCCTGCTATGGCTAAAAAAATGCCTGAGCACATAGCCCATGTGCATTCCAATTTTTACAAAAATCCTGATCAGCTTCCCGCCGGTGACGTCATGGTGGTGGGTACCGGTCAATCGGGTTGCCAGATTGCAGAGGACCTGCATTTGGCTGGGCGCAAAGTTCATTTGTGTGTTGGCCCAGCCCCGCGCGTTAACCGACGCTATCGCGGCCGTGATGTTGTCAGGTGGTTGGATGATATGGGTTACTACAATACAACGCTGGAAACTCACCCCGATGGGAAAAATGCCGTGCATTCGACCAATCACTATGTTACTGGCCGCGATGGTGGGCGCGATTTGAATTTGCGTGTTTTTGCCGAACAGGGCATGAAGCTTTACGGAGTGTTAAATGATTGTGATGGCGCCAATTTGTTTTTTAACGATGACTTGAAAGATAACTTGGATTACGCCGATCAGGTGGCACAGCGTATCGTTGATAGCATTGAAGACTATATCCAAAAAAATAACCTGGTGGCGCCGCCAGATGACAATGTTAAAAGTGAATATCTGCCGGAAATAGTTACCGAACTGAATCTGGCCACAACAAATATTAATTCTGTGGTCTGGTCTACGGGTTTTAATATGCGTTTTGAATGGATTAATTTGCCCGTATTTGAAGAGAATGGGCACCCCAAACAAAAACGCGGCATTACCGATGTTTCCGGCCTCTACTTTATAGGCCTGAACTGGATGCACACCTGGGGTTCCGGCCGGTTCTATCAGGTAGGGCGCGATGCTGAGTATCTGAGTGAAGTGATGCTCAGTGTTGACAGCGAAATGAAGCAGCCTGCTTAAACTGAGCCTATCCCGGCGCCGCTGAAGGCTTAACGACGATTGCAATCGCCGGTAATTCTTCAGCGGCTCCCTTGGTTGGATAATCAATGGGGGACAGACACCATTGATTATTCAAAGTCCGGTTGTTTGGTGTGGGGGCGCCCCTAGCGGAATATTGCCCAAAGGCCCCTGCCAGGCTTGCTCCTGCAAAGCGGTTACTTGCTGGCGTATCCAGCCAATCCTTCCGTTCAATCTGCAGTTACCTATTCCTACGGCCACCGAGCCTGTCTTTTTGTTGTCACCGAGCCGTCTTTCCGCTGTCACCGAGCCGTCTTTCTCCTGTCGCCGAGCCGTCTTTCTGCGGCCACTGAGCCAGTCGCCTTCCATTGCAAAATAAACGCATTTTCCTGAGTTGCCACCGCAGCTATCTTTGCATGGAATAGGAAGGTTACCGCTTATCGCTTAAGCGATATATAATCCCCAGTTTTGCCATACCATGTCGGCATCGATTAAGGGAATTTTTATGCGCGCTCGTTTATTGCTACTGGTTTTCATTTCTTTAAGCTCTCCCCTGGCCTGCGCTGACAGCCTCAGCCTGGCCGAACTGTATCGTTTGTTTGGTATTACCGGTGTGGTGATTTTGGGTTTATCTATTTTGGCGCTTAGTGTTGTGGTGGAGCGCTTTGCGCGGCTTAAAAAAGAATTGGTGCTACCGCCCACACTGATTGCGCAAGTGCGCGCGTTATGGGCCGAGCATAATTACGATGCAATTTCACAGCTGTGCAAAACACAGGGGAGTACCCTTGCCAAGGTACTGTGTTTTATTAATGAACACCGCAACCACTCACTTAATATTATCTCCACCGGCGCTGGCGATATTGCCTCAATGGAGCTGCGCAAGCATTTGCAGCGCGCATACCCCTTGGCGGTGGTCGCCACTATTGCCCCGCTGGCCGGATTGCTGGGCACGGTGCTGGGCATGATCGAAGCCTTTTATGTGGTAGCTGCCACCGGCACCCTTGGCGACCCCGCGCTGCTGGCCGATGGCATCTCCAAAGCGCTGCTTACTACCGCCGCGGGTTTGAGTGTGGCTTTGCCGGCCATGGGCTTTCACCATTATTTTAAAAGTCGCACCATTATGTATGGTTTGGCCTTGGAGGAAGAAATTAATGAATTAACCAGCGATTGGTTTGCGGCAAGGGGGTAAGCCAATGCGTATTAATTTAGATGATCAGGAAAGCATCGAACCCAATATGGCACCGCTGCTGGATTGTATTTTTTTATTGCTGATTTTTTTTCTGGTGGCAACCTCCTTCGAAAAACAAAAGCACCAGCAGGAAATTACCGAACTTAAAATTAATTTACCTTCCAGTGCCGTTGCCCTGGAAGGTAGCAATAACCCCGCTGCCGAGAATGTTATTACCATTGATCGTCGCGGGCGGCTGATGTTAAACGGCGAATCGATAAATGCCAGCGGGCTGCACAGCGCCCTGCAGGAATTGGCTGGCAAAAACCCCGATACGCGCATTCGTATTGATGGCGATCGCGATACCCCGCTACAGCACGTGGTGCATATACTTGACCTGTGCGAATTTGAAGGGTTACACAATATTTCTGTGCGCGCAGCATCCAAAGCCGAGTACTAAAGCGAATATGGAGACCAAACCTACCAGGAAATTAAATTGGCTGGATCAGTGGATTCTCGATCACCCCTATTTCTCAACAGCAATCGCAGCTCACGTGGCCTTACTGGTGTTGGCGTTACATTTTTATCAACTGCTTTTGCCCAACACCACCACGCCCGCCGAAAAAGCATTAGCTGAGCACTATAGCGAGCAAAGCCGCCTGCAGGCAGCCAGGCAGCGCCTGGATGATATGGAAGCGGTTAAGCAAATGTTGGATCAGTTAAGCGATGACGCCGATAAAGCGCAAACGCCGAATTCAGCGTCAAGTACTGAAACCAAGCCCGAGGCTGTCTCAAGCAGCCAGGGAGAAAACGCCGAGACTAAACCTAACGCTAAGAGTTCGCTTGATCCGCAACCGTCAGCGGCCCCCTCGATGGAGGATATGCTCAGCCAATCCCAGCAATTGTTAAAAGAGGTTAAGCAGGTACACGATCAAGTTCTTAAGCAAAAGCTCGATGTAATTGCCGACGCTCAAACCCCACAAGCAGACACTCAAGCCGAACCTGAAACCGAGCAATCCAAACAACAGGCTATTGAGAACGCGGAGCAAGCGCCGCCCAGCCAGGAAGAGCTGGCGCGGGAAATCGCCGACAACCAATTGCAAGTGCGACGCATGTTTGAACAAATTGTTCGCAGCGAACAGGCAAAGCAATCGGGTAATCCTGTGTCCGACGCAGCTGGCAGGGGACAGGGTTCGCAGGGCGAGGGTGAAGGTGAAAATCAGCTTGCCAAGGGTAGCGGCCAGGGTTCAGGGCAGAGGGCAGGCTGGTTTAGCGACAGGCTGGACCCCAACAACCCGCTATCGGTAGAGAATCATTTTAATAAACTCGCCGGCGGTATAACTCGTGACCTGGCGGCCGACATGCAGGCCATGTATAACCTGCAAGGCTACACCGCCAACAAGGATGAACTTGACCGACAGCTTGTTGGGCTATCAAGGGAGGCGCGCACGCGTAGTGCTTATAGCCGTAAAATCACTACCCAAGGCATAAGCAATAGGAGCGTTGTTATTAATGGCTGGTACTTCATCGGGCCGTTTCCCAACCCCGATCGCGTAAATATCCATACTCGCTTTCCACCCGAAATCGGCGTGGATTTAAATGCGGTGTATTTGGGCGATCAAGACAGACTGTTGCGCTGGCAGTTTATCCAATACGATCACTTGCCTATTATCCCCCCCGACTTTACTGACTTCGCCATCTACTACGCGAGCACCGAAGTCTATTCCGATATTACCCGCGATGTATGGTTAGAAATCGGCAGTGACGACCAATCACAATTGTGGGTAAACGATATTCTGGTGTGGCGCAGCTCGGATGATATGCGGCCCTGGCAGGAAGATCAGGGAACACGAAAGGTCCGCCTGAAAGCGGGCCGCAATACCCTGTTGTTCCGCTTGGAAAACGGCGTTCAACGCGCCGCATTCTCTGTGATTGTATCGGCTGCGCATTAAACACAGACACCAGCGGGCAAAATGTTTAAAGCTCGCTTTACGCGCGGTCAGCTGCCGCCAGTTGCCTGTGGATATGCCCAGGCGCGTAAAACTATCGGGCAGATGCGCACCAATCGCCCCGCGCTGCACAAAGCCCTAGGCCTTACCCCTAAGTTGGCAGGTGGCCTCATTACCAATTGCCCAATCCCCTCGCCAAAAAATAGCGCAACACCTTTACATTAATCGCAATAAAATAGATGACGGCCAAGACAACCAACCTGCCGCCTGGTTAGTGGCTGCGGCAGGTTTTTAGGTTTGGTGTTGGTTGCACCTTCATTGAGGGGTGAGTTGGTAGGCGGCAAAGCTAGTTTTTGTATCTTTATGGGGTGGCCTGAGCTGGCAACTGTGGTTAATAGCCCGATATAGTTGGGCTATTGTGTTGCGCATTAATATGTTAAAGGGGGCTGGAGCCAGGCTGCTTGGGTACGTGTTAGCTACAACACTGATGTCCGCTTTGTGCAAGGCGGAGGTAGAATTTTATTCTGGCATTAACTCTGAGCCCCTGCTCATGATCAGCCAATCTTCGTGAATATAGTTTTTATTTGGGAGGTATTTTGATAATTTCTAAATCTGAAATTAAGAAAGTGTCATACATTAAATGTGATTCACTGGATGATCGAGCGATTCCACTGCATGCTTGTTATTTGGGAGATTCTGAATGGGTTCTTTGGATTCCAACGGAAAATGGTCTAGTGGCAATGAAGCCATTAGGTGTTGCAGAGGCTTGCTATTTTTCCAAAGAGCCAGCCGAGTTGGAAGATGTGTATATAGATTTCGTTAATCTCATTATGAAGCGTGCTTACTTTAAAGATGTAGCACATTTTGAGAATGGCATTGTTGAGGATATAAAAAATCTTGCCACAAGTATAATAAAAATAAATTTCTTTCATGATGTATGGCGTCATGATAATAAAAAAATAGACAAAAGATTTGTAACTACAGAATTGGAATATATTTTTAAAGTTTGCCGTAGCCTTTTTGATCTCCTACAAGAAGTGATTTCCAAAATTTGGGCACGATTCCGCTATTTAGATCCTAATTTAAAAGCCAAATCTCTCCAAAGTACATTTTCTAAAATGGTTTTAAAGGAAAATAAACTGTCCACATCAGAGGAGATAGAAGAAAGATATTCTCTTCCCCCAGAACTTGCTGACTTCTATCATAGAAATGGAAAGTTTTTTCAATGGTTGAGGGCTTACAGGGATAAAATATCTCACGGTGGGAATAATATTGAATCTCTGTATATATTGGATGAGGGATTTGCAGTATCAACAGAAGTTGAGCCGTTCGATGGGCTTGAAATATGGGAGAAAACCGAGTTAAAGGCAAATAAGCTTGGTTCAGTTAGGGCATTGGTTTCATACACAGTCTTGAATACATTGCATGCTCTTGAAGATTTCAGCATGGTAATTCAATCAATCATGCAATTGCCTCAGGACATTGCTCCAGATCATCGTGTTTTTATTAGGGGTAATAATTTGAGTGTTTTTCACGAACTTTACAAATATGTTGATGGATTGGAATGGATAAAAAAATAACTTTCCTGAGGCGTATTATTTCTTGATGGCCAAAGCGCCGGAGGCGCGATTAGCACCGCGTAATTGTGCGAATGAAAGCTAGTCACAATTAGGTGAGCGCAAAGGAATAGCAAATTGCCGCCGAGCGAAAATTTCGGGTGCAACCTGGTTCTTGCATACACTTTAATCGGCTAAAACATGGGCTGGTGAATCACGTGGCAGATTGGCCACATTCAACATTTCATAAATATGTAAAAGCTGAGGTTTATAGCCAAAAATGGTATGGCGATGATAGCTCAAATATTGAGGGTGACGCCTAACCTGCGTACGATTACGCGGTGCTAATCGTACCTACGAGCTTATTTATTGTGTGACGGAAAAAACCCATTTAAAGCTGATGCTTGTTTGCTATCGAATTGATATCCTTCGAAAGGAATTTCAACAATCACGGTTTTGGCCATTTAATACGCTGTTAAGGATCGCAAGAGAAAACATATGACTGAAGAACTCGACAAAGTTACAAAGAACATAGTTAAAGACCAAGAGCGCTTTAAGAAAATGCTCGCCAATATGGGAAAAATTGGCAATGCATTTTCTCACCGAATGACACCAACATTGCAAGCAATTGAAAAAATAAATCGACATATGGCCCCTGCAATTGAGGTGGTGAATAAGATTAACCAACAAATGGCACCTTACGCCCATATTGCAAGGAACTTAGAAGCCAATTATTCCCCTTTTAGAAGTAAAGCTTTAGAGGTTCAAAAACATCTAAATTTAATCTCTGCATCAGTAACTACAAAATACTTAAAAAATCCAGAGTTTATGCGTCGAGCAAGCGTTATTGCTCAAATGGTTTCCGAACTCCAACCAGAAACCCTTACGGAATTGTATGCACAAACTGCTGAAATTTATTCTCAAATAGAAGCGTCTGATCCTATTCAGACCACTATCTCTAAGCTAGAGGGGAAGGTTCAATCTCCGGGAACCGTATTGAGCTTTGAGTTTTACTTGAGCGTTATGCTTACACTTATATTATTTTTGATGTCACAGAGTTCATCAGAGGAATCGGATAGACAACTATTCGAAAGGCTGGATAGATTAGAAGATGCTTGCATACAAAATTATAACGCCGCAGAAAGTGCTGAGAGAAACGCCTCATTTTATATCGTCAAGGAAAGTGTCAATTTTCGAAAAGGGCCTTCAACTAAGCATGCTGTGCTAGACGTATTGTACCCCAATCAAAAAGTTAAGCTAATTTCTAGAAAATCAAAATGGATTGAGGTTGAATATTACAACCATATAGATGATTCATACAAAAAAGGCTGGGTTTATAAAAAATATGTGAAACTTCTTAATCGCACTATCGCCACCAAATATATAAAGTCTTAACGAGCGATTGTGATGAAAAGCTCGATAGCCTGACGTTACAATCATCAATTTTTCTTGTTGTTTATCCAGTCGCCAACTTCCGCTTCTGGCCGTTATGCGATGTAATTGACCTAAAGCAAATTTCGCTGTGCTTAGGTCGGCTCAGTTGTTTCAAAATCGTAAGTTGAATGTAATTAATGATGTTGCGCGCACAAAGTAGAGGTTATATTTTCCGATTTTTATGGATATAAAAATGCAAAATTTTATCTTTTCGGATTGCATCTTATATCCATTAATTATTTAAATTATTGCCGCCATCAGCTCTTTGTAATGATTAAGGTTATCATTCGAGATGTCAGAAATTCTAGATAGACCCGCTGAGTTCAAATATTTAATCGCTGAGCTATTTAGCAGCTTAGGTTTTCATAAGGTCGAAGTTGATCGCGTATATCCTGGAGAACTTTGGCATGATTATGATATAGATATTCTTTATGGCTATTTGGGTAGCGCAACAGTTGCAGAAGTTAAATGCTATCGAATTGATTCTCCTCCACGTCCTGACCTTGTCATGGCGGCGCTTCAAAGCGTTAGAACTTTGAAAGATCGCACTGGGGCAAAAAATTGCGCGTTGATAATGTCCTGCCAACTAACTGTAACCGCAGTATCTCTAGTGTCTGCATACGGAGATGTTGATGTATGGGACTTGGGGCGAATATTTTCGGCTGCTCAAGAATTTCCTGATCTATTTCGCAGGCTAGCAGTTGCTCTTGAAATAGATGTGAACAAGGCGGAAAGCTACGCAGGTGACTCAATTGCTATAGTTCACGACAATGGTGAGTCTTACAGAAGAGGTCGAGTATTAGCCGAGATTATCAAAAATATTCCCTCAGGTAGAGAAAAGTTTCGAGACTATGAAGATGCTTGCATACATTCTTTGAAATATTTATTTGATCAAGATCTTACAGGGTGGCACGAACAGCATCAAACCCATGACGGATATCACAGGCGAGATCTTGTATGCCGAACTTTGCCAAATACAGAACTTTGGAAATTAATACTCTCTGACTTAAAAAGTCGATATATAGTTTTCGAGTTCAAAAATTATTCGAGTGAAATAACAGAGGCAGAAATAAACCAAGCGGAAAAATACCTTTATCCTATTGCTTTGAGGTGTGTTGCATTCATTATCTCACCTGCAGGCTTTTCAAATTCTGCTGTTGCAGCCACACATGGTGCAATGCGCGAGAGTGGAAAAATGATTGTTTCAATTACTTCTCAGGAGCTGATTCAGATGCTATTAGGAAAAGATGAGGGTACTGACCCGAATGTAATTTTATTCAAAATTGTAGACGAGCATCTTATGGGGTTGGGTCGATAAATGTCGAAAAATTCCAAGAAAATTTGTAGTTTAGTTGCCTATGGCAAGATGGTTGTTTACATGGTCGCAGTACCTCGTACGGCGTAGGGCGCATTTGTAAGCGAAGCGCAATGCGCCGTATCTATGACTCAACTCCTAACCAAGTTACTCGCCGGGATTTTTATTTAATTTTTCAATTCTGATGATGTCGCGCGGTGTGTCCATGGTGTATCTGGTTTTGGCGTATTACGCTTCGCTTTAAATACGCCCTACGTCTGGTAGCTTTGCTTTGGTGTTAATCAAGGAGGATGAGATGAATTATCGGCGGGTTTGGGTTGCGGGTGGGACTTATTTCTTTACGGTAAATTTGTTGGAGAGAAAAGGAAATGATTTGTTGGTTAGGCACATTGATGTTCTTCGTGCTGCGGTTGCTCGGGTAAAAATAAAATATCCTTTTGTTATTCATGGTTGGGTTGTTTTGCCAGATCATCTTCATTGCGTTATCGAGTTGCCAGCGGGGGATTTGGATTTTTCTGTTCGTTGGCGGTTGATAAAAATTTTATTCTCTAAAGGATTGCCTCCTGATGAATATCGCTCAGCGGTGCGCCTTCATCGTAAAGAGCGTGGCATTTGGCAAAGGCGTTATTGGGAGCATTTAATTCGCGATCAACGCGATTTTGAACATCATATGGACTATGTGCATTTCAATCCGGTAAAACATGGTTTGGTGAATAATGTGCATGAATGGCCGTTTTCAACGTTTCACCAATTGGTTAGGTGTGGTGTTTATCCAAAAAAGCTGGGCTGGTTCTGCCCAGGTTGAGCAATAGGGGCGTATAGAAAATAGGTCAAGTCTTTGATTTATGATTGTAACGTGCGGGGCCAGATCTTGTGTGTTGCCTAATCGAAACTTTCACCACCTATGCTTGCCGCAGGCCTCACTACCGCCTTGCGATGCTCGGGAAATTCTCATGGGTACAAAAGCGGGTGCCACTAGCGAGACTTTTAAAAGCAGAGAATTGTGCTGTTGCTGTTGCCTTTGATTTTAACCTCCCCATATGAGTTCGCCGAGCACTGGAGGAAAATTGCCGAAAAACGGACGGGAAGTCCGTTTTAGTGACGTCACGCCAGGGATGGTGTGTCGGAACGGCGGGAATTTTCTGAAGCGCGCAGGAAACACGAACGAGTTGGGTCGCCTTTCTTTTGGTTACTTTTCTTTCGGCGAAGCAAAGAAAAGTGACTCGCCAGCGGGCGAAAGCCAACCTCGATATAAGTGCAAAAATTAAAACCCGAGCCAGATTAGCAAAACTTCCGTTTTTGGGCGAAACCCGTCATTAAAAATGTATTGGTGGATTTTTTGGGTAAAAAAAGGCGACTCATGTGAGTCGCCTTTTTATTTGCGGATTTAGTTGAATAAATCGACCGCGCAATTACTCCATATAATTTTCAATACTCGGGCAGCTGCACACCAAGTTGCGGTCGCCATAGACATTGTCGATGCGGTTCACGCTTGGCCATACCTTGTGGTGTTTTAACCAGGCGGCGGGGCGGCTGGCGGTTTCGCGGGTGTAGGGGCGGGTCCAGCTGTCGTCGAGCACGTCGTCCTGAGTGTGCGGGGCGTTGTGCAATGGGCTGGCGTCCAGGGCCATTTCGCCGGCGGCGATTTGCGCTATCTCTTTGCGGATTATCAGCATCGCCTCGATGAATTTATCCAGCTCCACTTTGGATTCGGATTCTGTGGGCTCGATCATCAGGGTGCCGGCCACCGGGAAGGACATGGTGGGGGCGTGGAAGCCGAAGTCCATCAAGCGCTTGGCGATGTCTTCCTCGCTGATGCCGCTGGCCTCTTTCAAACCGCTTAAATCCAGCAGGCACTCGTGGGCGACAAAACCGTTAGTGCCTTTGTACAAAATCGGGTAGGCGTCGCCCAGCTTTTTGGCCACGTAGTTGGCGTTGAGCATGGCGTATTCGGTGGCTTGGCGCATACCGACATCGCCCATCATTTTGATGTACATCCAGCTGATGGGCAGGATGCTGGCCGAGCCCCAAGGGGCGGCGGAGATGGTGCCGTTTTCCACACTGGTGCCAGGTACGGCTTGCACCGGGTGAGCCGCCAGGAAGGGCTCCAGGTGTTTGCCTACACCTATGGGGCCCATGCCAGGGCCGCCTCCGCCGTGAGGGACACAGAAGGTTTTGTGCAGGTTGAGGTGGGATACATCGCCGCCGAACTTGCCGGGGGCGGCTACGCCCACTAGGGCGTTCATGTTGGCGCCGTCGATATACACCTGGCCGCCCACCGCGTGGATCATGTCGCACAGCTGGGTGATGCCCTCTTCAAATACCCCGTGGGTGGAGGGGTAGGTGACCATGATGCAGGCGATTTTGTTGCCGTAGGTGTCGATTTTGCTTTGCAGGTCATTCAGGTCGACGTTGCCTTTGTTGTCGCAGGCCACTACTACCACTTTAAAGCCGGCCATCTGCGCCGAGGCGGGGTTGGTACCGTGGGCCGAGGCGGGGATCAAGCAGATATCGCGCTCGCTTTCGGCTTTGCTCTCAAAGTATTTTTTTATCGCCACCAGGCCGGCGTATTCGCCCTGGGAGCCAGCATTTGGCTGAAGACTAATAGCATCGTAGCCGGTACAGGCCTTGAGCATGTCCTGCAGCTCTTCAAACAGTTGCTTGTAGCCCTGGGCCTGATCCATAGGGGCGAAGGGGTGCAGCTTGCCAAATTCTGGCCAGGTGATGGGGATCATCTCGGCGGTGGCGTTGAGTTTCATGGTGCAGGAGCCGAGCGGGATCATGGCGTTGTTGAGCGCTATGTCCTTGGACTCCAGGCGCTTTAGGTAGCGCAGCATTTCAGTTTCGCTGTGGTAGCTGTTGAACACCGGGTGCGTCAGCAGCGCATCGCTGCGCAGCAGCTCGGCGGGAATGGCGTTGTTGGCGGTGACGTTCTGGCCCTGGATGATATGGCTGTCGAGGGCGGTGAGGTCGACACCGGTTACGCCAAACACACCCAGCAGGGCTTCCAGGTCGGCCAGGCTGGTGGTTTCGTTAAGGCTGATGCCCAGGCTGTCGCTGCCTACCAAACGCAGGTTGATTTCGGCATTAAGCGCGGCCTGGTAAATCGCCTTTTGGTTGTCGCCCACATTCACGGTAATGGTGTCAAAGAACTGGCCATTGGCAATGCCAAAACCCTTGGCTTTAAGGGCGGCGGCGAGCATGGCGGTCTGGCGGTGAATGCGGTTGGCGATGCGCTTGAGGCCATCGGGGCCGTGGTAAATGGCGTAGAACACGCTCATTACCGCCAGCAGTACCTGGGAGGTGCAAATATTGGAGTTGGCCTTTTCGCGGCGGATGTGCTGCTCGCGGGTTTGCATGGCCATGCGCAGCGCCTGCTTGCCGCGCGCATCTATGGAGACGCCGATAATGCGGCCGGGGGCGGAGCGCTTGTAGGCGTCGCGGAACGCGAAGAAGCCGGCGTGGGGGCCGCCAAAGCCCATCGGGATGCCGAACCGTTGGTTAGTGCCCACTACCACGTCAGCGCCCATGGCACCTGGGGATTTAAGCAGCATCAGCGCCATAAGGTCGGAGGTTACCGTGACCAGGCAGTTGGCCTCGTGGGCTTTGCCAATCAGGTCGGTAAGGTCGCGCACCTGGCCGCTGGAGCCTGGGTAGGAGAGCAGGGCGCCAAAATAGTCGCCGTTAACCAGCTCGTCGGCCTTGGCAACTACCACCTCAAAACCAAAGTGCTCGGCGCGGGTTTTCACCACCGCGATAGTTTGTGGGTGGGTGTCGGCATCAACAAAAAAGATGTCGGATTTGCTCTTTTTGTTTTGGCGTTTGCACATGGCCATGGCTTCGGCTGCGGCTGTGCCCTCATCGAGCATGGAGGCGTTGGCCATTTCCATGCCGGTCAGGTCGATAATCATTTGCTGGTAGTTGAGTAGGGCTTCCAAGCGGCCCTGGGCGATCTCCGGCTGGTAGGGAGTGTAGGCGGTGTACCAGCCCGGGTTTTCCAGCACGTTGCGCAGTACGACTAAAGGCACATGGGTGTCGTGGTAGCCCATGCCGATATAGGTTTTAAAGATTTTGTTTTTGCTGGCGATGGCTTTGAGCTGCGCCAGGGCGTCAGCTTCGGTCACGGCCTTGCCCAGCGCCAGCTCACCTTTAAGGCGAATGCCGGCGGGCACAGTTTTTTCGATCAGCTCGGCGATTGAGGTGAGGCCCAGGGCCTCCAGCATGGTTTGGGTCTGTTGGCTATCCGGGCCTATGTGGCGCTGCACAAACTCGTCGTGGTAGGCCAAATGGGAGAGGGACGCTGAGCGAAAATCAACTGACATAGGGGCTCTCTTAAAATGAAAAAGCGAAGGTAAATGGTAAAAAAGCAAAAACGGATTATGCGACCGGAAGGGCGACCAGGGGGAATGCGGTAAAGCGGTTCGGGCCTGTTCAAAAAGGCGGCAATGGTATCAATTTGGGCCATTTTCGGCAATCTGGAGTTTGGGCTTGGCGCAGGTCAAATGCTCGCCGCTTAGCTGAGCCGCGTGTCATCAAGGCTGCTAAGCTGATTAAATAATAGGCGCAGCCTGGGGGCAGCATTATGATTCCTTCGCATCAGATCACCTTTTACGGCGCGGCTCAGGAGGTTACCGGCTCCTGTCATCTGCTGGAGACCTGCGCTAAACGCTATCTGCTCGACTGCGGCATATTGCAGGGCGAAGATGCTGCCGAGCGGGGTTTCGACTTCGACCCCGCCAGCATAGCGGCGGTCATTCTCTCCCATGTCCACCTGGACCACAGCGGCCGTCTGCCGCGCCTGGTGCGCGCGGGTTTTGATGGCCCTATCTACTGTACCTCGGGCACCGCCAAGCTGCTGCCGATTCTGCTTGGGGATGCGCTCAGCCTTTATCTGCGCGACCTGCAGCACGACAACCTCAAGCGCGCGCGCGCTGGCAAAGCGCCGCTGGAAGCCGAATATGACGAGGCGGATGTGGAGCGGGTGTTGAGCCTGTGTGAGCCGCAGGAGTATCGCCAGCCAGTGCCGCTGGGCGCCGAAACCCAGCTGTGTTTTTACAACGCCGGCCATATTCTCGGCTCGGCCATAGTGGAGCTGAAACTCGGCTGCGCGGGCGAGCAGAAAACCCTGGTGTTCTCCGGTGACCTGGGCAACCCGGATACCTCGCTGATGCCCGAGCCGACCCCAATGGCCCAGGCAGACATAGTGCTGATGGAATCCACCTACGGTGATCGCGATCATCGCTCCCAGGCGGACACCCTGGTGGAGTTTGAGCAGGTGCTGGCGGAGGCGGCGGCCGATGGCGGCAATGTGTTGATTCCCGCTTTTGCCGTGGGCCGCACCCAGGAGCTGCTGTTCCAGCTGGGGCTGATGTATCACCAGGGCAGGCTCAAGGGCTGGCGGGTGTTTTTGGATAGCCCCATGGGCGGCGCGGTGACCGAGGTTTACGAGCAGATGAGGCGCGACTGGGAAAAAGACGACCGGGCGCTGATGGCCAGTTTTCACAGCCGCAGCCTGGAGCAGTTTTTACCCTGCCTGACGATTACCGCCAGCGTTGAAGAGTCGGTTGCACTCAACGGCGTAAAAGCTGGCGCGATCATTATTGCCGGCAGCGGCATGTGCACCGGCGGGCGTATTCGCCACCACTTTAAACATCGCCTCTGGCAAAAAAATACCCATGTCATTTTTGTCGGCTTCCAGGCCCAGGGCACCCTGGGGCGGATACTCGTCAACGGCGTTAAAAAAATAAAACTCTACGGCGAGGAGATACGGGTGCTGGCCAAAATTCACACCCTGGGGGGCTTTTCGGCCCACGCCGGGCAGCGCGACCTGCTCAATTGGGCTGCCGCGTTTACCAATCAGCCGCGAATTTTTTTGGTTCACGGGGAACCCGAAGCCCAGGCGGCACTCTGTAAGGCACTCTGGCGCGAGCACAAGATAGAGGCGACTGTGGCTACGCGTGGAGCCAGCGTACATTTTTAGGCAAAATTCAGTGCGCGCTGACGCTAAACTGCGGAAAGGCTGCGAAGCGTCAGCTGCGCCTGTTATGATTCCCGCTCAATAATATTCAACGCCATTGCAGCCCCCTATGTATCACGAGTTTTTTGGCTTAAAAGAACCCGCGTTTTCCATCGCCGTTAACCCGCGCTACCTCTATATGAGCCAGCAGCATCGGGAGGCCTTGGCGCATCTTATTTACGGTATTCAAAACGGCGGCTTTGTAATGCTCACCGGCGAGGTGGGCACCGGCAAGACCACGATCATTCGCTGTGTGCTGGAGCAGCTGCCGCCCAATACCGATATGGCCATCATCCTCAACCCTATGGCCAGCGCGCCTGAGCTGCTCTCGACCATTTGCGATGAGCTGGGGGTGAATTACATAGATGATGACTTGACCATCAAACACCTAACCGACGCGCTCAATTATTTTTTGCTGGATAACCATCGCAAAGGGCGCAAGACAGTATTGCTGATTGATGAAGCGCAGCTGCTAAAAGTGCCGGTGTTGGAGCAGATTCGCCTGCTCACCAACCTGGAGACCACTACCGAAAAATTGCTGCAGATTATTCTGGTGGGCCAGCCCGAGCTTAAAAAGCTGCTGGCGCGCCCGGCACTGCGCCAGCTGTCACAGCGGATTACCGCGCGCTTTCACTTGGAGGCGCTGTCCTTGGCGGAAACTCAGGCCTATATCGCCCACCGTTTGCAGGTGGCGGGCATGAGCCCGGCACTGCGGCCTTTTTCGCCGCCAATCATTAAAAAAATCCACGAGTTTAGCGGCGGCATTCCGCGCTTGATCAATGTGCTCTGCGAGCGTTTGCTACTCGGCGCCTATGGCAAAAATCAGCACCAGGTGGATAACCAGGTTTTCAAGTTGGCAGTAAAGGAAGTGGCCGGAACCAACAGTGCCCAGGCGGGGGAAGCCAAGCCAGCGCGCACCTGGCTGCATCTGGCGTTTATCAGCAGCATGCTGGTGGTGATGGCGCTGGTGTGGCGCTTTGTTCCCAGCGAGGCCAGCCGTGAAGTTGCCCTGGCACCACTTGCTGCCCAGGCGTCGAGCCCCAGTACTAGTGCTGCAACCAGTACTGGGGCCGAGCCGCCGCTGATCGCCGTCGCCGTCGCCAGCGGCAGTGTGCCAGCGCGCACCCCCAAGCCGCCCAAGGTGGAAGTTTTTGATCGCGGCTGGCGCGACCAGGCCCAGGCGCAGCTGGCACTGCTGGATTATGTCGGCGTGTTGGACCCCAATCGCGCCAATCCCTGTGGTATTAGTGATAGGCAGACCTTTGCCTGTGAGAAAGCGCATCTCGGCAGCTGGGATGAACTTAGCGATATTAATCGCCCAGCGTTACTCACTCTGGTTACGCCCGATAAAAAATGGATCTATGTGCTGCTGGTTGCACTGGGCGAAGATCGCGTGGGTTTAAGGTACAAAAGCGAAACCTTTTATCTGCCCTGGGCGGAATTGGTGGAGGTTTGGAATGGCGATGTGCTTTACAGCTGGTCGCGCCCCGCAGAGTTTAAGGGCAGTTTGCGCTTGGGTGACAAGGGCGAGATAGTCACCTGGGTAGCAGAGCAGTTTGCTCGCCTGGATCAGCAACCTGCGCCGCTAACTCGACAATACTTCAACGATAAGTTGGAGCGACGTGTTGAGTTTTTTCAATCCAGTCAAAAGATAGTTCCCGATGGTATTTTGGGCGCGCAAACCCTGCGTCGCCTCAACGAGGCATTGGGGGTGGACAAGGTGCTGCTCAGGTTAACGGACGAGCCAGTCGCCGCTCAGGATAAGCCGCTGGTTCAAGTGCGGGAGGGCAACTAGGTGTCGCTCATACTGGATGCACTCAATCGCGCCGATCAGGAGCGCAAAACCTTTGACGGTGCCCCTGATATTCACAGCATTCACTCGGCGGCGCCAACCAGCCCGGATATGCAGCAGAGGCCTTTGCTGTTGTGGCTGTCAATTGCCCTGGTGGCTTTGGTGATTTGCCCGGCGTTATGGTGGTGGTTTCACCCCATTAAGGCGCCGCAAACTCAAGTCGCCAGTAATCCGGTGCCGGCAGTTGTGGCAAAACCTGCAGCCATTGTGGCGCCACCAGAATCCAATAAGCCCTATGTGGCGCCACCTGCCAAGCCAGAGCTTCAGCAGGCGCAAACGCTTGCGCCAGATGCCAAAGTCTCTGATTTGTATCAGGCAGAGTCCACCAGCTCATCGGCCAAGGCGGCTAACCCTTCTGTTAATGACTTATACCAACCGGAAAAGCCCCTGGCCATGGTGGAAGCTGTGCAGCTGCCGGAGGCGCCTGGCGTCATACCGGCAGATATGGCTGCTCCCCAGCGAATTACTGGCCCGGCAAAAGAGGTAAAAGCCCGGCGTCTTGAATCAGTTGCCGGCATAGCTTATTTCAACGATTTGCCCTGGGGGCGCAAGCAGGCCATCCCCACCATCAGCTATGCGCGTCACGATTACTTGGCCAATGGCATAAGTACTGTGGTTATCAATGGCGAGACGCGCGGTATCGGCAACCAGGTATCCAGAGGGCAGTTTGTGATTGAGGATATTCTTGAGGATGGAGTCGTGCTTCGCTACGGCGAGCTGCGTTTTAAATTACCCGCGCTAAGTGGCTGGGTGAATATGTAATTTGGCGTGCTGCAACTGCGCAATAAAAAAGCTGGATCAACCAGCTTTTTTGCCTTGAGCTCACTCATTTATTGCCATGAGTAACTCAGGCGTGTTCGCTCATTTTGCTTTGCAGGTAGTTTTGTATACCCACTTTTTCGATCAGCCCCAATTGAGTCTCCAGCCAGTCGACGTGTTCTTCTTCCGATTCCAGAATACTTTTTAACAGGTCACGGCTGACAAAATCGCGCACCGACTCACACACCTGGATGCCATCGCGCAGGTCGGGAATTGCCTTGAGTTCAACTTTGAGGTCGGACTTAAGCATCTCCTCGGTATCTTCGCCTATGTGCAACTTACCCAGGTCCTGCAAATTGGGCAGGCCCTCCAAAAACAGAATTCGCTCCACCAGTGCATCGGCATGCTTCATTTCATCGATGGATTCGTGGTACTCGTGATCCGCAAGCTCCTTCAGGCCCCAATCTTTATACATGCGGGCGTGGAGGAAGTATTGGTTAATAGCGACAAGCTCGTTGCCCAACACCTTGTTGAGTACGGCAATAACCTGAGAATCGCCTTTCATTGGAGGCTCCTTTTTAGTTGCAAAAAAATTGCGCGATCTTAGTTGCAAAAAATTGCGCAATGGGGCGGAAATAAGGCGCAGAGTCTGGCCCCGGGGGGCGCGAGTGTCAAGCGAAGAAGGCTGGTGTTTTTGTTCTAAGTAATTGAATTTAAAGTAATAATAGTAATTGTCAGGCAACCGCAAAATATTGCGGCAGGCCATTAATCATAGCTGCATCCGCTTGGGATTCCTGCAGCATTTCGCGGGTGGTGGCGGAGCACTTGCCACACTGGCTGGCAACGCCAAGTGCCTTGCGTAATTGACCGAGGGAGCTGGCGCCGTTATCTATAGCGGCTTTGATTTGACGGTCAGTAATACCCTTGCACAAGCAGACGTACATGGCGATGCCTCCAGGTTCAATTGCTAAACCAATGCTATTGAAAATGAGAATCTATGTCAACAATGGATGAGAAATATTTTTGTTTGGGAATTTATTTAAGTAAGTTTTTTCTTCTACGCTTATTTTTTGCCCTTTTTGTCGTCGTTAAAAACTATTTGTCTGCTTATAGTCAGAGCCTTCGCCTGGCCATTTAGAAAATTAATAGGACTCATAGACTCGCCTGTGTATGATAGCCGGGCACTATTGATTTAATGCAGGCGATCAATGAGCTGCCACGCACAAGTGTCACAGCGAGCTTTTACTCTAAAGCCGCTTCAGCTGAACGTCTGGGTAAACAACCTCGAATCTAATTAAGGAGATCTGAAATGGCCGTATTAGTTGGTAAAAAAGCACCTGATTTCACTGCAGCCGCCGTTCTGGGCAATGGCGAAATCGTAGACAGCTACACTCTGTCCGCTGCCATCAAAGGCAAAAAAGCGGTAGTATTCTTCTACCCACTGGACTTCACCTTCGTATGTCCTTCCGAGCTGCTGGCTTTCGACCACCGCGTTGAAGAGTTCAAAAAGCGCAATGTTGAAGTGATTGGCGTGTCTATCGACTCCCAGTTCTCACACAACGCCTGGCGTAACACTGCCGTGAACGACGGCGGAATTGGCCCAGTAAAATACACTCTGGTTGCTGACGTTAAACACGAAATTTGCCAGGCTTATGACGTAGAAGCTGACGCTGGCGTGGCTTACCGCGGTTCTTTCCTGATCGACGAAGAAGGTGTTGTTCGTCACCAGGTAGTAAATGATCTGCCCCTGGGCCGCAACGTAGACGAAATGCTGCGTATGGTTGACGCCCTGGCATTCCACCAAGCTCACGGCGAAGTTTGCCCAGCTGGCTGGAAGGACGGCGACGCAGGTATGGATGCATCGCCTTCTGGTGTTGCCAAGTATTTGTCTGAACACGGCGACAAGCTCTAAGTTTTACTTTTGCTTGTAAGTTTTGTAAAAAGCCCAGCTTCGGCTGGGCTTTTTTATGGCTCGGTATTTGTCATCCAATTAAAGAGTGCTGTTAAGAAATGGCGGGAAACAACAAGAAAATTGATTTACATGCCAGTTGGTTGAGTTATCTAGAGCCCGAATTTCATCAGCCCTACATGAATCAGCTGCGCGAGTTTCTGCGCGCCGAGAAGCAGGCGGGGAAGGTGATATACCCCGCCTCGGCCAATATCTTTAATGCCTTTAATTCGACACCTTTGGATCAGGTCAAAGTAGTTATCCTTGGGCAGGATCCATACCATGGTCCCAATCAGGCCCACGGTTTGTGTTTCTCGGTGCAGTCCGGTGTGGCTGTGCCACCTTCATTGCAAAATATGTATAAAGAACTGCAGCGTGACCTGGGCCTTGCCCCCCCGGGCCACGGATGCCTGCAGGCTTGGGCAGAGCAGGGCGTGCTTCTACTAAATGCTACTCTAACCGTAGAGCAAGCCCAGGCTGGCTCGCATCAGGGGCGCGGCTGGGAAGCCTTCACCGATAGGGCAATTCAGCTAGTCAACGAACATTGCGAGCATGTAGTGTTTTTGCTCTGGGGTAGTTACGCGCAAAAAAAAGGCGCATTTATCAACCAAAATAAGCATTTGGTGCTTAAAGCACCTCATCCATCACCTCTGTCTGCCTATCGTGGTTTTATTGGCTGCGGTCATTTTTCTCTAGCGAATCAATATCTTCTGCACTGGGGGCGGCCCCCAATTAACTGGCAGTTGTAGGTGTCCCTAGAATTGGCGCCAAAATCTTTATTTTTTGCTTTTTTAATGATGAATTGCTTGTTAGCCTGCGAATTGACAGCGCTGTCACAAAAGAGTAGCTTGTCCCTCCAATAAAAGAGAAAGCCCCGCCAAAGGAAGATATCGGTTGGCGCCATATTTGTGGTTTCAATGTGATTTTTAATTCTTTGGCTATATTGTTAAACGCGAGAAAACTTTTATAAAAACTTGCGTTAGCCAAATTTACTCTCGCCCGAGAGTAAGTACATCTGATCTTCGGTCTGCCAAGATGATGGTCAGATTTTTTTTCATGTACCGGAAACAATAATTCCTAATTAATAAAGGGGAGCTCCATGTACAAAACAATAAGCTTTAAGAAAAAACTACTGACCACTGCAATCGCTTCTGCCGCTGCGGCAGCTAGCTACAGTACCAGCGTATTTGCACAAGATGATGCCATTGAAGAGGTGTTAGTGTCGGGCATTCGCTCGTCGCTGGAACGCTCGATGGACGTTAAGCGCAACTCTGCCGGTGTGGTTGATGCGATCTCTGCAGAAGACATAGGTAAGATGCCTGATGCCAACTTGGCAGAATCGCTGCAGCGCATTGCCGGTGTCTCTATTACCCGTACCAACGGTGAAGGTGCGCGCGTCACTGTGCGCGGTATCGACCCGGCAATGAATATGGTGACTTTAAACGGTCGCAACATGCCCGCAGTAACTAATGATGGCACCACAGGTGACCGCTCCAGTCGCGCTTTCGACTTCGCTACCCTGGCCTCGGAAAGTGTTACTGGCGTTGAAGTATATAAAACCGGCCGCGCCAATATTTCTGGCGGTGGTTTGGGTGCTAGCATTAACTTGAAGACTGTGCGTCCTCTGGATGCCGGCGGCACCAAGGCGTCTTTTTCTGCAAAAGCGGTCAATGACACTACTGTAGATCGCAGCGATGCCGGTCGGCAGTTAACTCCGGAGCTTTCTGGTATTTACAGTTGGGCTAACGATGAAGGTACCTTTGGTGTAGCTGTTACTGCCGCTTACCAAGAGCGCGAGAACGTTCGCTCTAACGCCTTTGTCAATAACTGGCAGCTGCGCACCGTGGCTGGTGATGGCACTCACGGCAGTACCCCTGCTGGAGCAACCATTACTAATCCTCTGGCTCCTGGCTCGCTCTACGCGATTCCTACCGATTTGCGTTTTGCCTTGGAAGATAACCAACGTAAGCGCACCAATGGTCAATTGACCATGCAATTCCGCCCTGTAGAAGAGTTGACCACCACTCTGGATTATCTCTACACCAATTATGACTTACAGGCCAATCGTGCTCAGCAGTCTACCTGGTATAACGAGAGCGCCATTACCGCTATGACTTTCGATAGCGGCCAGGAAGTAGCAACTCCAATAATTTATCAAGAAACCTATTCGGTTAATGCCGGTAAGGATGTCTCCTTTGCGCAGCAGAAATACAAGGGCGAAAGTGAGCTGGAATCTTTCGGCTTTAACCAGGCTTGGCAGGCAACAGACAGCCTGAAACTGGAGTTGGATTACCACAAATCCAAAGCCACCAACTTCACCGCCCAAACTGAAATTGGTTTGAATGCTAACATCGTGACTGGCGAATACTCAGATTGGTCAAATGATCTGCCAGTCATGGGGGTTAGTTTCGATGATTCGCGCGCGGACAAAGGTAACAATAATGGTAAGGTCGATGGTGGTGATATTTCAGCTGCCATGGGCTCGTCGCGCTGGGATTCACAGAAAACCTCCATCGAACAGTTGAAGCTGGACGGCGCCTTGGATCTGGGCGAGTTTGCTTTCTTTAAAGAGAGCAATATGAGCTTTGGCTTTGACAAGCACAACGACCGCAGTTCTGCCCTGGTAAACAACGGTGAAAGCCCTCGTATCACTATGGGTAACTGGGGGGGTGTAGATCCAGATACTTTTGGCAATGATTGGCCGACTTACTTCTCTAGCAGAAACTTTGCCAAGGGTTTCCCTAGCTTTGGCGCTTCCACTGGTGACAGCCACTTCTTTACCGGTGGCGTCGATGGCAATATCAATAAAATTATTGAGAATCTTGAGTGGGTATATGCCAGTGGTGTAGATCCTGACAACTTTAAAGATTTCCCTAACGGCAAAATTCAGCCCAATGGTGTCATCTCTCTGGATCGCATTATTACTGAAGATGTAACTTCATTCTATATCGCCTTCCAGGGCTCTTTTGAAATTGCCGGGCTGGAGTCCAACTTGAATCTGGGACTTCGTCACGAGTCAACCGATTCAACGTCTTCAGCCGTTGTAAATGTTCCCGTTAATCAAAGCTGGGATGGTGATAACGACTGGTCGCTGGTCTACTCACCAAACGAGCCTAAGCCTCTTGTTTCTGTAACCAATAGCTACGATAACACTCTGCCCAACATCGATTTTGATATTGCTCTGCGGGAAGACTTGAAGTTGCGCGTCTCATATGGTGAAACTATTGCGCGCACTAGCTATAACAACTTGTCTGCAGCTGGAGCTATTACTAACCAGTACTTGAAACAGGCCTCTAGCGGCAACCCCATGTTGACGCCGCTCAAATCGCAAAACATCGATTTGTCTGTGGAGTGGTATTACAACGATGCGAGTTATCTATCAGCAGCTCTTTTCTCCAAGAAGGTTTCTGACTTTATCGGAACTCAGGTAGTGCAGGGCAATATGTTTGGCCTTCACGATCCACGTGTGGGGGATCGCTTTAACGCTGCTGTCGCGGAGATTAATTCTCGTCGCGCTAATAACGAGCTTAACCGCGATGGCACTCTGTGGAGCCCGGACAGTGAGGCTCACCAGCATGACATGATGCTGATACTCGATGGTCAGGATCCAACTGATGAATCCACCTCGATATTGGCGAGTGCGACAGCCGATCCGCTGCAAGTTTGGAATATCTCTACACCAACCAACTTCCGCGACGACACTATTAATGGTTTGGAACTGTCTGTTCAACACTGGTTTGGTGAAACTGGTTTTGGTGTGCAGGCCAACTACACCATGGTGGACTCCGATCTTAAAGTGGATAACACCAGTCAGCTTGAGCAATTTGCCATGTTGGGTGTAAGTGATACTGCCAACTTGGCTGTTTTCTATGATAAAGATGGTTTACAGGCGCGCGTCGCTTACAACTGGCGCGACAAGTACCTCACCAGCCTGGCACAGGGCGGTAACAACGCCCCAGGCTATGTGGCGGCCTACTCGCAAATTGACTTCTCGGTCAGCTATGACGTAACCGACAATGTGACTCTGTCTGTTGAAGGCCTTAACATCACCGGTGAGGACTCACGCCTCTACGGTCGCTCCGAGCGTCAAATGTATAGCCTGGAAGACCTGGGTGCCCGTTACCAAGTGGGCGTTCGCTATACTTTCTAAATTTTATTAGAAAGCATTTAGCTTAAAAGGCCGCTGGAAACAGCGGCTTTTTTTTTGAAGGCTGATCTATAGTAGTGAAGGGGCTGCGTCTGTGTGCATCAAGTGGTTTGCTTTTTGTGCTTCGCTTCAAGACAACATTGCAGGTAACAACCATAATACTGGGCAAATAAAATTTAGGGGGTGACCCGTGGGTGTTAAAGATTTATTGATTGAATGGAATCAGCGCAAGTGGGAGGAAAAAAATCGCATGATGTATGACCAGGGGCGCGAGGAAAATCAATGGCCCTGGTTTAGCGATGAGCTGGACCCGGATGTGGAAATGTTAATTAAACAATTAATTCCCCGAGGCGCAAGGGTGCTTGACCTTGGTACCTGCAGTGGCGGTCAAGCTATAGCCCTGGCTAAGTTGGGCTATAAACTCCTAGGCACAGATATATCCGAGACAGCCTTGGCAAAGGCTAAATTCGCAGCGGCCAGGGCGGGAGTGGATGATATTGAGTTTGTGTTGGACGATATTACCCGCTCGGCACTTGATGACCAATCGTTTGATGTGATTTTGGATCGTGGCTGCTTTCATTCTATTTGCTGTTTTGCCGGCGTTGAATATGTACAGCAAGTGCGTCGCCTACTCAAGCCCAACGGAATTCTACTGCTAAAAACCATGAGTGATCAGGAGCCGCGTTTCATTGAATACAATCAAATTGGCAATCAAAAAATCCCCATGCCCTATCATTTTTCACCCGCGCAAATCACCCAGTCACTGGGTGAGTATTTCGATATAAAAAGTATTGACGAAAGTTATTTTTTTAGCCGCGTAACCAACCCGCCAGCCAAGGCCTATTTGACTGTGCTCTCGCCTAAATTTGTATAGTTGTTAGGATTAAACACCCGCCTGAAAAAGGTTATTTGTTGATGGTTTTGGCAAAAAATCATAAATTAATTGACAGCGCTGTCATGGGCGCCTAAAGTGTAATCGTTGATTGAATATTAGCCTCTGCTTCGCAGCGCGGAGTTTGCGGTTTTGGTCTCTCACCGTTGATGTCTGGTTGATGCATTGACGTCTCCTTCTTACCTTCCGGGGTTTCCTCGGAAGGTTTTTTTTGCCTGCTATTAACCCGCCGATCAAATATATCGTCCTGACATATTTGATCGGCGCCCTGGAAAATCCGGCGCAGATGCGTAAATCTGCTTGATTTCCCAGGGCTAGCGCCAGCCTTCAGCTGACGGCGGCACATCCCTGTGCCGCACTATTAATCCGAC
>JBNLGJ010000087.1:0-7497 GCA_050305995.1 Cellvibrio sp. | reverse complement strand
CGCCTTTGGCGACCCGTTAGGGCAAAGTGCATGGATGCACTTTGTAAAAGTAGGGCGTGCCGCAGGCATTCGGTAATAAAAAATACGTAATAGGTTTCTATTGGCATTCGCCTGCCGCGGGCGTCACTTTTCTTTGCTTGTCCAAAGAAAAGTAACCAAAAGAAACGACACCCCAAATCGTTCGTATTTCCTGCGCGCTTCAGAAAATTCACGCCGTTCCGACGCGACATCCATGTCGCGACGTCACTAAAACAAACTTCCTGTTTGTTTTGCGCAAATTTTCTTCCAGTGCTCGGCGAACTCATATGGGGGCCCCATTGGTGCCGCCGCTGGAAATACAAAATCTATTTGTGCAATTTCTTTGCTGATATTTTTAACAGCAGTGAGTCAATTACTTCTGCCCACAGGCGCGGTTTGCTGGAACCGCTATATCCATTAACTTTGGGTTGGGCAGTTTAAGGTTGTTCATTAGTGCCACGTATTCGTTTAAATCTTTTACCTGCAGGCGCGGGTTGTGGGCTTTTTCTTCGCCTATGGTGCTCACCATCCAGCCTTTGTAGTCGTGGCCTGGGTAAACCCAGGTGGCAGCGGGCAGGGTGAGGAGTTTGTCGAACAAGCTGTGATACTGATCGCTGGCGTTGCCGTTTTGGAAATCGGTGCGGCCGGTGCCGCGAATTAATAAGGTGTCGCCGGTAAAAACATAGGTTTGGCCGGCGTTTTCCAGCAGATAGCTGTAGGAGTCATTTGTGTGGCCGGGGGTGTGCAGGGCGGTGAGCCTGAGTTCGCCCACAGCAATTTTTTCGCCATCGCGCAGCGCGTGGGAGATGCAGACGGACTGTGCCTGCTCGCCTAAAAATGTGGTGCAGCCGGTTTTATCGCGCAATTCACCGGCGCCGGTTATATGGTCGGCGTGGGTGTGGGTATCCAATACTGCCACCAGCTGCAAATTCAGGTCGGCAAGCAATTGCAGGTATTGGGGCACCTCCTTTTTTACCGTATCAATCAGTGCAGCCTGGCGAGTTTGTTCACAGCCAATCAGGTAGGTGTAGGTGCTGGATTCCTGTTCAAATAACTGGCGAAAAATCATAGTTGCCTCTTTTTACAATCAGCCTGTTGTTAAAGCGAAAACATTTTGGTGGTAAGCGTTAGCAGGGAGATAACCAGCAAACTCACCGCAAAGATTTTTTGCAAACTGGCATTGGCAATTCTGTGGCTGATTAATTGCCCTGCGATCATCCCGGCTATGCCGCCGCCAGCGACTAACACCAGCGGTGTCCAGGTGTTTTTATCCAGCGCGCCGCTTAAGGCGATATGGCTGATAAAGCCTGAACCGCTCACCAGCGCGATAATCACCAGCGAGGTGCTTACCGCCTGGGCCATGCTGATGGGGCTTAGCGCCAGCAGCAAAGGCACAATTAAAAAGCCGCCGCCAACACCAAACAAACCCGACAGCAAACCGACAATCAAACCGCCAATGATCAAGCCGGCGGTGCAGCGCGGGCGCAGTTGAAATTGGCCGGTTTTACTCAAATTGCACAGCATGCCTGGGCGCGGCGTGTCGCTAAAATTGCTGGCACGTACTACACCGGCTGCCTGTGGGTTGCGCGTGGCGGCTAGCCACATGCGCAGGGCGATAATCGCGGCCAGCAGGTTAAAGCCTAGTAGCAACCAGAGTTCTGGCAACTGCAAACTCAGCCACTGGCCAAGCGGCGCACTGGCGGCGCCAACAGCGGCGAGAATTAACCCCGGTAGCCATAAAATTTGCCCGCCGCGCCAGTTGCGATAGCTGCCATACAGGGTGCTGGCGGCAACGGCGCCCAGGGAGATGCCGGTGGCCTCGCTCATGGGCAATTGCCCAAGCAACATCAGCAAAGGCACGGCGAATACAGAGCCGCCAGCGCCGGTGAGGCCGAGGACTAATCCGATAACTATGCCGATTGCTAACAACATATTTATGACGGCCTTTTGCTAAGGACTATTTATTTCCGGGTGCTTATTTATTCCAGGGCGCCTATTTATTCCAGGGGGCCTTGGCAATCAGCATGCCCATAGGGCAAATATCGGTGATGCCGGCGAAGGTGAGACCGGCACCGACAAAGGCGCTCAGGCCGTAAAATGCCGGGTTAACCCAGGTGCCCAAGGCCACGCCGGTGATCACTAACAGGCCAGCGGCTATGCGAATTTGACGCTCCAGTGGAATTGCTTTGCGCTCGGCTTTGGTGAACTCCAGGTTGGATTGTTTAACCGCGTTCATCCCGCCTTCGATAATGATCAGTTCGGCGTCAAACTGGCCACGCAGTTGATCAGCCGCCATTTCGGCGCGTTTGCCTGCCTGGCACAGCAGGTAGACGCGCGCACCGTTTTTACCGCTTTTTTCAATCTCCTCGCGCAGACGCTTGGCAGAGAGTTCGTGCAGCGGAATATGCAGGGCATCGGCCAGGCCTGCCGCTTTAACTTCGGCGGCGGTGCGTACATCCAGGATGCAAGCATCAGCGGGTTTGTTGGCCAGCAGGTCGATAGGGTGAATACGTGAATGGCTCATGGCTGTACCTAAAAAATCAATATTAAATGTATGGTTGGCAGTAAATGGATTGCAGCAGGGCAATCACCTTGCTGGCATCTTCGCCTTCTAACCGGTAGTAAACAGTTTGCGCCTCTTTGCGGGTGCCGACCAAACCGGCTTCGCGCAGGCTTGCCAAATGCTGCGACAGGGCCGATTGGCTGAGGGGCACGCGGGCGTTAAGTTCACCCACCGACATTTCGCCAGTTTCGCCACTGCTCATCAGGGTGCAGAGGATCATCAGGCGGTTTTCGTTAGCCAGGGCTTTTAATAGGCTGGCGGCGGCCTGGGCGTGAACTTTCATTTCACTCAGGCTGTTCAGGTCAATGGCTGGGGTGCTCATGGGGGCTCCTGCATTGGGTATGTTTTCATTATATTAGCAAATATTAATTTAGCAATATCTAAATTAGGTGTTTTGTTGAGGGAGTATATCGGGGGTGTGTTGCCTTATTTGCCTTAAGTAAAAAAATTTTTTCAGAATATATTAGCGTTACCTAATATAGTGGCCTAAGCTGAATCTCAGCAGCTCAAATGCAGCGCCCTGCGTGAGGGATACTCTGGATGCAATTACCGGGGCGCTGTTGCAATTGGGTTTTTTTCCATAATTAGCGCGATCAGGGGTGAGGTATCTATGGCACATATAGTGATGGTTGGTGCAGGCTTAGGCGGAATGGCGGGGGCTTACGAAATGCGCGAAGCCCTGGGCAAGGAGCATCAGGTAACCGTAATCAACGAGCGAGACCACTTCCAGTTTGTGCCCTCCAACCCCTGGTTGGCAGTGGGCTGGCGCGAGGAGGAGCAGATCAGCTTACCCATTCGCCCCTACCTGGAGAAAAAGGGCATAGAGTTTATTGCCTCGCGGGTGGATGAAATCGATGCGGCCAATAATTGCCTGGCGCTCGCTAATGGCGACAAGGTGAATTACGACTATCTGGTCATTGCCACCGGCCCCAAGCTGGCCTTTGATGAAGTGCCCGGCGCAGGCCCCCATGGCGGCTTTACCCAATCCGTTTGCACCCTGGACCACGCCAAACAGGCTCATGAAGATTACAAAAAGCTGATTGCCAACCCCGGCCCGGTAATCATCGGCGCCATGCCCGGTGCCAGCTGTTTCGGCCCCGCCTATGAATACGCCTTTATCCTGGATACCGCGCTGAGCAAAGCCGGGGTGCGTCACCGGGTGCCCATTACCTATGTCACCAGTGAGCCCTATATAGGCCATTTGGGTCTGGGCGGTGTGGGCGACTCCAAAGGTATGATGGAGTCCGAGCTGCGCAAACGCAGTATCACCTGGATAACCAATGCCAAAACCACCAAGGTGGAGGAGGGTAAACTGCTGGTGGATGAAGTGGATAACCAGGGTCAGGTAATTAAACAGCACCAGTTGCCCTTTGCACACTCAATGATGCTGCCAGCGTTTAAAGGGGTGGATGCCGTGGCCAAGGTGGAGGGCCTGTGCAACCCGCGCGGCTTTGTCATCATCGACCGCCATCAGCGCAGCCCCAAGTACTCCAATATTTTTTCCGCCGGTGTGTGCGTGGCCATACCGCCAGTAGAGCAGACCCCGGTGCCCACGGGCGCGCCCAAAACCGGCTATATGATCGAATCCATGATGACTGCGCTAGTGCACAACATCAAAGCCGACCTGAGCGGCGAACCGGCAGATTTTGAAGGTAGCTGGAGCGCTTTTTGTTTGGCGGATATGGGCGATACCGGCGCCGCCTTTATTGCTGTGCCGCAAATGCCGCCGCGCAATATCATGTGGTACAAACAAGGCAAGTGGGCGCACCTGGGCAAGATCGCCTTTGAAAAATACTTCCTCGCCAAAATGAAAACCGGCATCTCCGAACCCTTCTTTGAAAAGTGGATGTTGGACGCCATAGGCCTGCGCCGCCTGGATAAAAAAATGCACCACTTCTAAGGAATGCGAGTCAGTTAAGACTTTAAATCTCCCCCAGCCCCTCTTTTTATTAAAGAGGGGAGTTAAGCTCCTCCCTTTGAAAAGGGAGGTTGGGAGGGATTTAAAACAGCTTAGCTAACTGGCTTTACCCTTTTAAGGTGCTTTTCGTAATGGACGAATTGTGTATTTAACGAATTGTGTAAGACGCGATTTTTGTAAAAAGCGAAATTCGCACTCGACTGGCCCGGCAACTGCCGGGCTTTTTTATTACTGACATAAATGGGCAGACTTAGGGTCTAAGCTGTCATTTTTTAGAGGAAATTCTATGTCCAGCCAATTTGGCTTTCACGCCATGATCACCGCGCAACAAGGGCAGGGCAGCAGGCTTGCCCAGTTGTTGTTGGAAGCCGCACAGGCCCTGCAACTCAACCCCAGTTGCGAGCTCTACCTGATTCATCAATCGGCGGTGGAGGTGGATCAAATTCACGTCACTGAACTCTGGAGTGATGAGCAATCCCACCAGGCCAGTTTGGCGCTGCCGGTGGTTAAGGGGCTAATTGAACGGGCGCGCCCCTTAATCCTCAACCTGCAGGGGACACCGCTCAAACTCCTGGGTGGCAAGCGTTAGTCGCCGCACATTTTAAATCGCACATTTTCGAAGCAAATGTCTTTGCCTAACTGGCAGGTGCAAATGGCTATGTATAACTGGCGGGAGTATTAATTATGCGATATTGGATAGGTGTTGCCGCTAGGGATCATGTCGCGCGCGGCCAAGAGGGCGGTTTTTGCCAGCTTTGCCACGGCAAAGCCCAGCCCTTAAAACGCATGGCGGCGGGCGATGGCCTGATTTACTACTCGCCCAAGGTGCAGTTTGGCGGCAGCCAGCCCTGCCAGCAATTTACCGCTTTGGGGCGGGTCAAATCCGAGCAGGTTTACTCCTTTGAAATGGCACCCGACTTTGTGCCTTTTAGGCGCGATGTGGATTTTATTGCCGCCCGACCTGTAGCCATTCAACCGCTTATTGCGCAGTTGGCGTTTATTAAAGATAAATCGCGCTGGGGTTACGTCTTTCGTTTCGGTTTTCTGGAAATTGGCTGCGCAGACTTTGCCCTAATTGCCAGCGCCATGCTTGCGCCTGCGCCCTTTATAGCCCAGGAGTTTGCGCAGCTGGCGCTCAACCAAACATTAAACCGGGTTAAGCAAGCCGGTTGAGGCAGACATTGAATTTGTCCGGCGCTATCCGGGGTTTTAAGGCGAGGGGTAAGCGGGGGGATTATGGTTAGGGCTTGGGCGGGCAAGGGACGCGTGCGTGATTCGGCTGTTCGCGCGTATAATGCTCGCCTTTCTATTATTCCCCGGTTTGATTGTAAAAAGGCCAATCCATGTCCGAAGTCCGCACCCGTATTGCCCCGTCGCCCACCGGCGACCCCCATGTAGGCACCGCCTATATCGCCCTGTTCAACCTCTGCTTTGCCCGTCAACACGGCGGCAAGTTTTTGCTGCGCATTGAAGATACCGACCAAACCCGCAGTACCCCCGAATCGGAACAGGCGATTCTGGACAGCCTGCGCTGGCTCGGCCTGGAGTGGGACGAGGGCCCGGATGTCGGCGGCCCCCACGGCCCCTATCGCCAGAGCGAACGCATGGATATCTACGGCCAATACGCCATGGAGCTGGTGGAAAAAGGCCACGCCTTCTACTGCTTTGCCACCGCCGAAGAGCTGGACCAGATGCGCATTGAGCAGCAGGCGCGCGGCGAAACCCCCAAGTACGACGGTCGCGGCCTTAAGCTCTCGCAAGCGGAAGTGGCGCGTCGCCTGGAAGCGGGCGAGCCCTATGTAATCCGCATGAAGATCCCCGAAGAGGGCACCTGCGTTATCAACGACATGCTGCGTGGCAATATCGAAATCGACTGGTCGCAAGTGGATATGCAGGTGCTGCTCAAAGCCGACGGCATGCCCACCTACCACCTGGCCAATGTGGTGGATGACCACCTGATGCAAATCACCCACGTGATTCGCGGCGAGGAGTGGATCAACTCGGCGCCCAAGCACCTCAAGCTGTACGAATACTTCGGCTGGCAGGCGCCCGTGCTCTGCCATTTGCCGCTGCTGCGCAACCCGGATAAATCCAAGCTAAGCAAGCGCAAAAACCCCACCAGCATCCTCTACTACAAGCACATGGGCTACCTGCCCGAAGCCATGCTCAACTACCTGGGTCGCATGGGCTGGTCCATGCCCGACGAGCGCGAAAAATTTACCCTGGCAGAAATGCAGGAGCACTTCGACCTGCTGCGCGTCTCCCTTGGCGGGCCGATTTTCGACGTGGAAAAACTCAGCTGGCTCAACAGCCTGTGGATTCGCGAAAACTTCACCCTCGAGCAGCTGGCGCAGCGCTTGCACGACTGGGCGCTGAATAAAGACATGCTGCTGCAAGCCTTGCCCTACGCCCAATCGCGCATGACCACCCTGAGCGACTTTGCGCCCCTGGCCGGCTTTTTGGTGAGCGGCATGATGCCTTTAAGCGAAGCCAACTTTGTCGGCAACAAGCTGCCGGTGGAACAGCAAAAAGAGTTCCTGCAATTTGCTCTCTGGCGCCTGGAAGCCCTGCGCACCTGGGAGCGCGGCGAACTGTTTGCCCAGCTTAAAACCCTGGCCGAGCAGATGGGTCTTAAAATCAAAGACGCCATAGCCCCGGTGTTTGTCGCCATCGCCGGCTCCACCGCCAGCTTCCCGGTGGTGGACTCCATGCAGATCATCGGCCCGGACATGAGCCGCGCCCGCATCCGCCACGCCATCAACGCCCTGGGCGGCTTTGGCAAAAACAAACAAAAAGATCTGGAAAAGGCCTACAACAAACTGGGCAGCCAGCCAGAGGAGCCAGCGGTTAATAACTAACCGCTTGATTTCGCTGTAAAAAAATTTGGGGGTGCCAAGTAAATTTATGCTTGACACCCCCGCCCAAGCTCCCTAAAATGCGCGCCACTCAACGACGTCACGTCGACGAAGTTTGGGGCTATAGCTCAGCTGGGAGAGCG
>JBNLGJ010000086.1:0-91074 GCA_050305995.1 Cellvibrio sp. | reverse complement strand
AAAATCAGTCATATAGCACTGTCAGTTTATAAATTCTCCAGTCTGTATTTGGGCTGCTCAAATTGGCAAAAAATTAACTAAAGTCATTTGGAAATCTTATTGGTTATGGAGTGCAATCAGCTTGAAACTACCATTATTAGTCAGGGTTTTTACGTCTCGGAATAGCGGTTTGGCTTTGCGCTCAAGGGGAATAAATTGATTAACGACAAATATCGCGCAACCGCCTGGATTTAGTAGACGCTTAGCCGCTAGCAGGAATCTTTCGGTGAGCTCGGACTCAACGCTAAAACCTTGGTGGAAGGGTGGGTTGCAGATAATCAAGTCCACCTTTTCATTCATGCTCGCTGCGCAGTTATCGGCGAATACGCGAACCTGTTGGCTTGGCGAAGCGATTTGCGCTAGGTTGCAGCTCGCCGAGGTCAGAGCGGCGGCATTGTTGTCGGTGGCATACCAGGTGTTGATGGATGCTGTTATCGCCAATCGGCTGGTGGTCAGGCTTAGGAAACCATAGCCACAACCCAGGTCGAGGCAACTTGTGGGGAGCTTGGCGAAGCTGGCGATAAAGGCACTTAGATGCTGAACCAATAGCCAGCTGCCCTGGTCGATTTTATTCCAGCCGAATTGCCCCGGTTTACTGAAAATCTGTAGCGGCTGTAAGAGTTCGGCTACCTCATCTGGGGGCGCTATGGGACGTAGCTGCGGGTAGTCGGAGCTGTCCAGCGCTTGATCGGGGGAATAGTTTAATTGCTTGGTGAGTATTGCCACATAGGCCAAGCCGAGCTTCTCCATAGATTTGTCGCAGCCCCAAAGTTTGGCCAGCTTATCGATAAATGTTTTTGTGCCTTCGTTTTTTAAGCCGGCAAGAAAGAGTTGGCCGCCGGGTTTAAGGCAGCGCCAGGCTTGGTTGAATACCTGGTGCACCAAGGGCTTTTCCTTGGAAATGCGATAGTAGACACAATCGAGGGAGTTATCATCAAACGCAGAGAAGTCGATATCGTTAAAACTGGCATTCCAGCCTTGCTTTCGTGCCTGCTCGGCCAGATCCCAGCGATTGCTAAGCAGATGAATTGCGCTATTAGGTGCTTGGCTGATCTGGGCGGCATCAGTATTTTCATCGAGAAGCCAAAGTGCCTTCCTTGCTTGATTTTGTTGAATGGCTTGCACGAGCCATTGAAGGGCTGGGTCAGACATGAATAGTCCCTGGGGTTAAAACATGAGAATTTGTGCTTCGGTCAGTGGGCGAAACTCACCTGGAGAAAGATCGGCAGGTAGGCTAATGGCGCCGATTTGCTCTCTGTGCAAACTTATTACGCGATTGCCCAAGGCGGCAAACATCCGCTTAACCTGGTGATATTTCCCCTCCTGAATACTAAGCCTTGCTAAGTGCGAGCCAAGAATCTCCAAGTCCGAAGGCAGGGTTGGGGCTTTCTCCCCGTTTAGCTGGATGCCAGCCTTAAATGCATCTATAGCGGATTCGGCAATCGGCTCGGCAGTGCCAACCAGGTAAGTTTTTTGGCAGCCGTGGCGCGGCGCAGTAACTCGGTGGTTCCACTGGCCATCATCCGTAAGTAGTACCAAACCACTGGTGTCTATATCGAGGCGCCCGGCGATTTGTAGCTTGTGCTTTTGTGGGAGGTCAATCAGGTCTATTACAGTGGGATGGTCTGCATCGGAGTTGGCGCAAACATAACCGAGCGGCTTGTACAGCATCAGGTAGCGGCTGGAAAGCGGCTTTACAACAGCGTTATCGAGTCGTATGTCATCCACATCGCACACTTTGGCGGCGCCAGATTTGGCGGCGAGCTGATTGACCTGAACCCTGCGTTGTTTGATGGCAATTTGTGCTTGGGAGCGGCTTAGGTCAGTATTTTGGCTTAGATAAGCGTCAAGTCTCATGGGCAAGTTGATCCGTGGTGCAGCCATTGCTGGGGTAGGGCGTGGCGCCAGTTAAATTGTTCAATTAGCTGGCTAAACGTATTATCCAAAGGAGCGATCAGCTGCAGTGGCTGGCCCGTAATTGGGTGAATTATATCCAGCTGGGTGGCTGCAAGGAGTAGGCGGTGAACCGAAAACTGGTCTTGAAACATGCGGTTATGTCGACCCTTGCCGTGCTTGGCATCGCCGATAATCGGGTGGTTTAAATGCTTGAGGTGACGGCGAATTTGATGCTTGCGCCCGGTGAGCGGTTGGCACTCCACGAGGGAGTAGCGGCTGCAAGGGTATTTATCGACTTGGATCGGCAGTTCAATGGAGGCCAGGTGACGGTAGTGGGTAATTGCTTCCTGTGCCGGTCCTGGAGTTTTCCTGCCTGCGTAATCGTCCGGGTCTTCACGCAAGGGGTGATTTATCTCTCCCTCGCCAAGGCAATAACCTCTAACTAGGGCCAAATAGAACTTGCGAATAGCGTGGCTGCGAAATAATTCACCGAGCTGAGCGGCAACTGGCGAGGAGAGGGCAAACAGCAAAACACCAGAGGTGGGTTTGTCTAGCCTGTGGGCGGGGAAGACACTCTGCCCAATTTGGTCGCGCAAAAGCTGAACCGCAAAGCGGGTTTCATGCCTGTCTATGTTGCTGCGATGAACCAATAAGCCGCCGGGTTTGTTGATGGCAACCAAATGTTCATCTTGAAAAATGATATCGAGCTGCTCGGTCATTGATCTTCATTTGTCGGGGTTAATGTTTGTCTGCAGCCTTCCCGCTGACAAAGTGGATAAAGTAGCCGAAATAAATTCAGCCCGGCAGGGGGGGCGCATCGGGCTGAATTAGGCTTGATCTTAGTCTGCTTTAAGGTTGTCAGGGGTGGCGGGCGCCGAAGATTCAGTTTCTGTGTTGCTTTTACATTCCATGCCCCAGCCGCGCTGCTTATCGGCAAACTCTGCTGCGCGTGCTTCGCAGGCGCCTTTAGTATTGTCGTAATGCCAAAGATTTTTGGTAGTTCCGTCCTTGGTATAGGTCGCATCACAAGGCAGATCGGTGTCCGCCTGAGCGTACACCACTTCTATTACACGATCTTCTACACCGGTTTTGCTGCAGATATATTTGATATTGCCATTGGCCAGTGTATTAACGCTCAGTGCTAATAAAGTCAGTGCAAAAATAGACTTGTGCATGGGGGTACTCCTTTTTGGGGTGAAAATTGCCTCGGGCTTATCCGCCGATTTTTTTCTCGCCGGAATCTACGCTCTGATAAATCAGGGTGTTGATGGTCATTGGGCCGACACCACCGGGAACCGGGGTATAAGCGGCGGCGCGATCAACCAGCGGACCAAGCTCTATATCGCCAAGACCACCTGGGTGATAACCAGCATCAACGACAACGGCCCCATCTTTAATCCACTCGGCTTTAATAAACTCCGGCTTGCCAACAGCGCCGACGATAATGTCAGCCTGCTTAATTAGGGCAGGAAGGTTTTGGGTGCGCGAATGACAAATGGTGACAGTGGCATTGGCATTTAACAGCATCAGTGCCATGGGCTTGCCAAGGATGGGGCTGCGTCCAACAACGACCGCATGCTTACCGGCAATTTCGATGTTGTAGGCTTCCAGGAGGCGCATAATGCCCTTAGGGGTAGCGCAGCCGTAAGCTTCTTCGCCCATAGCCATGCGGCCAAAGCCTAGGCAGGTAACGCCATCTACATCTTTTTCCGCGCTTATGGCGTCAAAGCACAGGCGCTCATCAATTTGGTGGGGTACTGGGTGTTGAAGCAAGATACCGTGAACATTGGGGTTGTTGTTTAGCTCTTGAATCTTTGCCAATAACTCCTCGGTAGTGGTGTTGCTGGGCATTTCAACTTTGATAGATTCCATGCCTATACGAGTACAGGCATTGCCTTTCATTTTTACGTAGGTCGCAGAGGCGGGGTCTTCGCCCACCAGGATGGTGGCCAATATAGGCGTTTGGCCATTGGCGCGCTCTTTGAGTGCCGTGACGCGTGAGGAGAGTTCCTGTTCAGTTTTTGCGGCAAGGGCTTTGCCGTCCAGTACCAATGCAGACATAGACTTGAATTACCTGTGATGAGTTTTAATTGCTGCGCATTTTCCCACAGCCGAAGGACTACGCCAAGAAAACAAAGAATAGAAGAGAAAAAAGCTTGGATCGCAATTAGCGAGAGATTTGCAGGGAGAAAATTGGGGTGGCTGATGGGGATCGAACCCACGACCACTGGAATCACAATCCAGGGCTCTACCGACTGAGCTACAGCCACCATTGGCTAGTGCGTTGCACTAAAAGGGGAGAGTCTTGCGAAGAACTAGTACCAAAATTTGGCGCGCCCGGCAGGACTCGAACCTGCGACCACCCGCTTAGAAGGCGGGTGCTCTATCCAGCTGAGCTACGGGCGCATGCTGGAAACAAACCTTCGCAGGCTCGTTAAAAGTGGTCGGAGTGGAGGGATTCGAACCCCCGACATTCTGCTCCCAAAGCAGACGCGCTACCGGACTGCGCTACACTCCGAATCAAAACGCTGTACGTTTCAAGTGGTGCGCATAATACTGATGAGACCCAGAGTCGTCAACGAAAAAAATGCAACAAAATAAAATAATTAGCGCATTTAGCCGCTTTGTGATCAGCTTGGTTAGGCGCTAATCAGTTGGGAGATTCAGGCCTTGTTTGTCGGTCGGTAGCTGGTCAGAATACCCGCAAGTTTTTCCGGGAGAGATTCATGCACGACAAAAATCTAGCTGCCTCTATGAAATTGGGTATGCGCCGCTTAGCCTCAGGAGTATGTGTTCTTTCTGCTCGCCTGGGTGATGATGATTTTGCGATGACGGTATCCTCGGTTACTTCTGTATCTGACTCCCCGCCTTCTTTACTGGTCTGTATCAATCAGCAGGTTTCAAAACAGGCGCATTTATCGACGCCAGGTTGTCGCTTCGCCATAAACGTTTTGGGTAGCCAGCATCAAGAAATTTCAAATCTTTGTGCCGGTAGGGCACCAGAGCAGCATAGATTATCTGTGGGAGATTGGTCAGTTGAAGGCGGTTGCCCCGTATTAATCGATGCCCAAGCGGTTTTTCACTGCGAAGCCGATAAAATTGTCACCTATGGTACCCATCATATAGTTGTCGCCAAAATCCTTAAGGTGGCGGTAAGTACGGAGGCGGTTGCTCCTCTGATCTATATGGATGGCGCCTACGGTAGTTTTCTGCGTGATTGAGTCTTTGATGCTTGCTCAGGTGTCAATTTTTCGTGAATGCTGATGATGGTAAGTGTGACAAATGGATGTCAGTTTTGATTCAAAATGAAGCGCAAACTAAAAACTGTTTTATCTTGCATTGTGAAACTTTCGTGTCTACCGGCCCTTTCAGGTTAACAACCACTAACCTTTTATGCACATCTTCGGAGCTTGGGTGAACATCTTGGGCGGATATTAGGCAAAAGCTACATTTTTCGTGCTTTTTGTCGGTGAAAAATATGTAACACATTGATAAATAAGAAAAAAAATCAATAGGTTAAAAAATGATCATTTTGACGGGGGGGTAGATTTTATAAGGCTCGGGGAGGGTTTCCCAAAATCTATCCACCAAGTTATCCACAGAAAATGTGGACAAAAAATTGATGAACTATTTTGTGCAAAATAGTTACAAATTGAATGTTAAGTGTATTCAAAAAAAGTAACACCTTGCCTCTGGGCTGGGTTGTTGGGTGAAAATTGGACAGGTCTATGAGCAAAGTACAGCGGGTCGCAGTTTTAGGTGGTGGAAGTTTTGGAACAGCTATCGCCAATATCATCTCGTGTAACGGCCACCAGGTGTTTCTCTGGATGCGTTCTGCAGAACAAGCGGCTGAGTGCCGCCAAAAATTGGAAAATTCGCGCTATCTCCCTGGCTATAAATTGAATTCGAGTCTAAATATAACCGCTGATCTGGCGTTAGCGGTTAAAGACAGTGATTTGGTGTTTGTCAGCATTCCGTCGCACTCATTTCGCGCTGTCTGTAAGCAAATTCAGCCGCTGCTGAGCGAAAGCTGTGTAGTTATTAGCACCGCCAAGGGTATTGAGCCCGAGGGGTTTACACTTATGAGTCAGGTTCTTGCCGAAGAACTCCCCGGTAAGAAGATTGGCGTGCTAAGCGGGCCAAATTTTGCCAAGGAAATAGTGCAGCAGCAGCAAACAGGTACGGTGGTTGCCAGCGATGATGATTCGGTCATTAATTTGGTGCAACAAGCCTTAAGCTCGCAAACCTTTCGTGTTTATGCCAACCACGATTGTTATGGCGTGGAGTTGGGCGGCGCACTCAAAAATATTTATGCCATCGTCTGTGGCATGGCTGCCGCCTTGGGGGCAGGCCATAACACTCAGGCCATGCTGTTAACTCGCAGCCTCGCTGAAATGGGGCGCTTTGCACAATTTATGGGAGCTAACCCTATGACATTTTTGGGGCTGGCGGGGGTTGGTGATTTGATACTAACCTGTACCTCTGATATGAGTCGCAATTACCGAGTTGGTTTTGCCTTGGGGCAAGGTAAAAAATTGGACGATATAGTCGCCAATCTGGGGCAGGTAGCAGAGGGCGTTAATACGCTCCGCCAAGTAAAACAAAAAGCTGACGAAATGGGCGTATATATGCCTTTGGCTAGTGGCCTTTACGCCGTGCTTTTTGAGGGCAAGGCTATTTCCGAAGTGGCGCGCGGCCTGATGATGGGTGAGCAGAGTCACGATGTAGAATTTATTCATACCCAATCCTAGAGGATTTTTTATGGACAATGAGCAGCTCAAATCTAACCTGACCTCCAGCAAACATTGGTTGCGCTTATTTTTTATGCTGTTGTTTGCAGCACTTTTGCAATTGGCGAGCTTGGTAATGTGGGTGTTGGTTGTGGCGCAATTCTTTTTCTCGCTGATATCTGGAGATGACAACCTGCAATTGCGCCGTTTTGGCGCAAGTCTGTCAGCATATATTTTTGATGTGCTGAAGTTTTTGACTTACAACAGTGAAGAAAAGCCCTTTCCGTTTGCTGATTGGCCAGCAGCTCCGGAAGTGAATCAGGGCTCTGAAACAAGCCCTGATTAATGCTGCCTTTACTCAGGGGAAGTTCATGAAAATTTATATTTTGCGCCACGGCCAGGCTGAGCCTCAGCAGGCAACGGATGAGGCGCGCCATCTTACTGCCAAGGGCGAGCGCGATACCCGCGCAATTATTTCGCTGTGCAAATCGCAAATGGCAGATGTAAAAAAGATCTTTGTGAGTAGTTTGGTTCGCGCGCAACAAACCGCTGCAATAGCGGCAGAGTTCTTTGCGCAAATTCCGCTGGAAACCACAGACTTGTTGGTGCCTGAGGCAAACCCATTGGCGCTTTATGATTGGCTGCAGGCGCTTCCTGACGACTTGGATGCGATTCTGTTGGTCAGTCACCAGCCGCTGGTTGGGCGCGTAGTAAATCAATTATGCGCAAAGGCTGAAGGTTATTATCCCATGGGTACCAGTTCACTGGCAGCACTGGAAGCCCCGATGGCGGCGCCTGCCACGGCTGAGCTGCTTTGGTTGGAACACGCCCAATAGGTGGCAGATTAGTATGACGAGTATTCGGGCGAGGGAATTGTGTTTTAGTGTCAATGCCATGGAGTTTGCCGCTCGGGCCTGGGGTAATGAAACTGGGCTGCCAGTTTTGGCGCTCCATGGTTGGCTGGATAATAGCGCGAGTTTTGACATGCTTGCGCCCTATTTACAGGAGTTAAATTTAGTTGCCTTGGATATGGCGGGGCATGGGCGGAGTGGCCATCGTCCGGGTATGGGCGCCTATAGTTTCTGGGATGATATTCAAGATATTTTCGCAGTGGCTGAGGCTTTGGGGTGGCATAAGTTTTTTCTGCTGGGACATTCCCGAGGCGCCATAATCAGCGGCCTTGCGGCAGCAGCTTTTCCTGAGCGTATTTGCGGTTTAGCTATGATCGAAGGCCTACTGCCAGAGCCGGTAAGGGCAGAGGATGCGCCGACTCAGTTGGCTAATGCTTTAAAAGGCTTAGCTCTTCAGTTAGGTAAAGCCCCCAATATTTACCCCAGCTTGGAACTCGCCATTAGTGCCCGTGAGCGGGGTATGTTTCCTTTGGGGCGCGAGGCGGCGAGGGCTATTACTGAGCGCGGCACCAAAGCTGTTGGTGATGGGGTTTGCTGGACGTTTGATCCGCGTTTGCTGGCGCCTTCCCCCCTGCGTCTTTCATGCGAGCAGGTCGATGCTTTTGTTGGGCATATCAGTGTGCCGAACCTTTTGCTTTTGGCAGACCAGGGCTTGCCAAAACTTTACCCAAACTACCTGAAAGAATTAAGTCGTTTTAAGCAAATTGATATGCATTTGCTCGAGGGTGGACATCATTTACATATGGAGGAGCAGGTTAGTCTGGTGGGCGAAAAGTTGATGCAATTTTTCGCTCAATTTAATGTTGCAGGGTCGGGTAGTTAGTGTGAGCCGGCTGATACTTCTCACGGGCTGGCTAAGCCTATTATGTGTGGTAGCCAGTGTACGCGCTGAGGAGCTATCAGAGCTAGTTGCGCTGGATGCCGCGCCTTTATTAAGCGAAAGAAAACAGCCGGTAGACTTATCGCTTGCGGTTGGCCCTATGGTTAAAGGTGCCAAAGGGTGGTTGCCTGAGCACAGCCTGAAATTGGCGGGATCGTTCGAGCGGGTAATTTACCGAGTAGCTGATTCTCAAGCGTCTCAGGTTTGGGGGGCGTTGCATCTGCAGTTGTTAAAGGCTGGTGCGCGCGAATTGTTCCGCTGTGAGGGCAATGCCTGTGGTAGCAATCGCGCTTGGGCATTGGGTCAGTTTCAGTCGAGTTTGCTGGTGGGGCGCAACGTCTACCAGCGCTACAGCGCTTTGGTGGTTGGTGAGGATCAATTTTTCGCGTTTTACCTTACTCGGCCCGCCGCTAAACCAGCCGGTGGGTATCGTCTGTTGGTGTTGCGACTTAGTAGTTTCACAAGCGCCAAACGCTAAAAATTTCAATCTTAATTTGATAGCAGACCAGCCGCTGTAAACAGATTTACACATATCTTCGCTATAAAGCCAAAACCTATCGTCAAAGAAGCTTATCAAGCGAGGTTTATCCGTGGGTGTTTGTTGGCCATTAAAGCATTGGTTGGTATTGGCTGTGGGAGCGCTCTTGGTTTCAGGATCGGTTCTCGCCGGTGAGCCGGATACAAAAAACTTGGACATGAACGGGATCGCCTTGTTTGAAGAGTTGGGCGTGGCGCAATTCCTCGGCGCATTTTTTACTGATCACCCTGGTGCTCCGGCGATTACTCAGTTGGTGACCAGCCGCGATATGCGCATGGAATTAAAGGTGGTTAATGCCAAAGGGTTTAGCAAACGTCGTTTGGATCAGATGTGGCTGGAGGGTTTGACGATCAATAACTCTGCTGAGTTGCTCGCGGCCAAGTCCAAAGCGATTGGCAATTTTATCGCTATGGTGAAGGGTAATTTGGCGCAGGGCGATCATCTAGTCGTTGAGGCTAAGGGCGAGCGCGAGCTCTTGGTTTGGTTAAATGGAGTAGCCCTTGGAAGCATTCATGATGATCAGTTGTTCAGAATGTTGTTGTCCTGCTGGATAGGGCGCGTGCCTCTCTCTTCGGAGTTTCGCGCGGGTTTACTAAGCTTTCCGCAAATAAATTCAGGCTTAAGTAGCCGCTACTTAGCGTTGCAGCCGCAGCCGGGCCGAGAGCCTTTGGTTAAAGCCTGGCGCCAGCTGGGGGCACAAAAGTTTAGTGATAGCCTAGGCCTAGCGCAGCAGTGAAAGAAACTCGTTGCGGGTAGCCTGGCTGCTGCGGAAGCTGCCCAGCATGGCCGAGGTTTTCATGGAGGAATTTTGCTTTTCGACTCCGCGCATCATCATACACATGTGTTTGGCTTCGATTATGACGCCAACCCCTGATGCCCCGGTAATCTCTTGAACACACTGGGCGATTTGCACCGTAAGTTGTTCCTGGATCTGCAGGCGGCGTGCAAACATATCGACAATGCGGGCGACTTTGGATAGGCCCAGTACCTTGCCCGTGGGGATATAAGCCACGTGGGCTTTACCAATAAAAGGCAGCAGATGGTGTTCGCACAGGGAGTAGAGCTCAATGTCCTTCACCATAATCATTTCATCAGAATCGGACGGAAAAAGTGCGCCGTTAACTACTTCGTCCAGCGTTTGGTTGTAGCCGCGGGTCAAAAATTGAAAGGCCTTTGCGGCGCGGTCGGGCGTGTCTACTAGCCCGGGGCGGGTCAGATCTTCGCCAACGCTGGCGATAATACTCGCAAAATGCTCTTTCATTTACTCATTCCTCAAACAGGGCGACCTAGCGCCGCCAAAATCAAAACGCCAGTTTACCGCTTTCCCCGTAAATGGCGAAAACTAAAATCTGATAAACAGGTAGAATAGGTGCCTTTTCAAGATTAAGGGCTGTTGGCGTGAGTGAATATTTAGAGGTTTGCGACGAGCTTTTTACCATTCGCGATTATTTGCGCTGGGGCGCGAGTGAGTTTGCTGCTGCTAATTTGTTCTATGGTCACGGTACCGACAACCCTTGGGATGAGGCCGAAGTCCTGGTGCTCCATGCTCTTCATCTAAGGCCGCCACTGGCTAATGAGTGGTTAGATAGCCGCTTGACTCGCAGTGAGAGGGAGCGGGTGCTAGAGAACCTCGCTCGTCGTATAGAGGAGCGTATCCCCGCTGCCTATATTACTGGCCAGGCATGGTTTGCCGGTTTGCCCTTTGCGGTCGATGAGCGCGTGCTAGTGCCGCGCTCCCCCTTGGGTGAGTTGATCCAGAAGCGTTTTGAACCCTGGCTGATTCAGCCCCCTGCGCGTATTTTGGACCTTTGTACCGGCAGCGGTTGTATTGGCATTGCCTGCGCTTATGCATTCCCTGAGGCAGAAGTTCAACTGAGTGATATCTCCTATGACGCTCTGGATGTGACCTGGGAAAATATTCAGCGCCATGACATGGAGGAGCGAGTTTTTGCCCTTCAGTCAGACCTGTTTGAGAATCTGCAGGGCCAGGTGTTTGATCTAATCGTATCCAACCCTCCCTATGTGGATGCCGATGATATGGCGAGTCTGCCAGATGAATATCACGCAGAGCCCGAGCTAGGCCTGGCCTCAGGTGCCGATGGTCTGGACTTTACGCGGCGTCTTTTGGCTCAAGCCGCGGACTATTTAACGGATTCTGGTTTGCTGATTGTCGAGGTCGGAAACTCCTGGATCGCGCTTAAAGAGGCCTACCCAGAGTTACCTTTTACTTGGGTGGAATTTGAGCGCGGTGGCCACGGGGTATTTATGTTGACCAAGATGGATTTGCAGCTGGCGCGCGACCAAGGGATTTTATAATGTCGCGGGTTGCGCGGCTCGCGTATAATCCCGCCAACTTTTTCCCCTGGGCTGAGTGTTTAGCTCATTTTTTGTTCTAGAGAAGCTTATGTCTGGTAACACTTACGGAAAACTCTTTACGGTAACTACCTTTGGCGAAAGCCACGGCGCAGCATTGGGTTGCATAGTGGACGGCTGTCCCCCCGGGCTGGAATTGAGCGAGGCAGATATTCAAATTGACCTGGATAGACGCAAGCCCGGGCAATCGCGTTTTACCACTCAGCGCCGCGAAGCCGATGAAGTCAAAATCCTCTCCGGCGTATTCGAAGGTAAAACCACAGGTACGCCCATTGGCATGCTGATTGAAAACACTGATCAACGCTCCAAAGATTACTCCAACATCAAAGATCAGTTTCGCCCCGCCCACGCCGATTACACCTATATGCAAAAATATGGCGTGCGCGACTATCGCGGTGGCGGCCGCTCATCGGCGCGCGAAACTGCCATGCGGGTAGCGGCGGGTTCAGTTGCTAAAAAATACCTGAAGGATTTCCACGGTATTGAGGTTCGCGGCTATTTGTCACAACTTGGCCCCATAACGATAGAAACTGTCGATTGGGAGCAAATTGAGCAAAACGCCTTTTTCTGCCCGGATGTCAGCAAGGTGCCGGAGATGGAAGAGTTTATGAAGACGCTGATTAAAGATGGCGACTCCATAGGCGCAAAAATCACCGTGGTGGCAACCAAGGTTCCGCCTGGCCTGGGCGAGCCAATTTTTGATCGTCTGGATGCTGAAATTGCCCATGCCCTAATGAGCATTAACGCGGTAAAGGGCGTAGAAATAGGCGAGGGCTTTGGCGTGGTTAACCAGCGCGGTAGTGTTCATCGCGATGAAATGACGCCAGAAGGTTTTCTCTCCAATAACGCTGGCGGCATACTTGGCGGTATCTCTTCTGGCCAAGATATTATTGCCAATATTGCGTTAAAACCCACATCCAGTTTGCATATCCCCGGCCGCAGTGTAGATGTGTATGGCCACCCGGTGGAGGTCATCACAAAGGGCCGTCACGATCCCTGTGTCGGTATTCGCGCTACGCCCATTGCCGAGGCCATGTTGGCACTGGTACTGATGGATCACATGATGCGTCAGCGTGCGCAGAACGGCGCGGTAAAGCATGATATTCCGGTTATACCTGCGACAGTAAAATAAGTGCAGATTCGGGCGGCTTAGGTCGCCCGATTTGTTTATTGGCTTTGTGTGTGGTTTAGTGGTTTATGCCAAATAAGTCTGTTTCGCCATTGCCTTATTGGCGGCTATCAAGCTTTTACTTTTTCTACTTTGCCGTAGTTGGCACCATCATCCCTTTTTGGGGTATCTATTTAAAATCCCTTGGTTATAGCTCTCAAGACGTGGGTGTTATAAGCGCAATAATTCTCGCAACACGTATTATTGCGCCCAACTTTTGGGGTTGGCTGGCCGACAAAACCCAGGCGCGGCTGCGTATTATTCGCGTCGGCAGCTTTTTGGCAGCGTTTATTTTTGCTGGCGTTTTGATAGATCAGCGCTACACCTGGCTGGTCTTGGTGGTGAGTTGCTACACCTTTTTTTGGCATGCGGTGTTGCCGCAGTTTGAAGTCATAACCCTTGGCTACCTGGATAAAGACTACCGAAAATACGGTCGCATTCGCCTGTGGGGATCGCTTGGTTTTATTGCAGCTGTTGTGGGCTTGGGAGTCGTCTTTGATGTGATTTCCATAGCTTATCTGCCGCTATTTTTGCTGAGCTTTTTATTGCTTATCTGGCTTTCCAGTTTGAGCCTGGGTGAGCGCAAGGTATTTAAGGAGCAGGAGAGCGGCGAAGGATTTTGGGCAATAGTGCGGCGCCCCAGTGTGTTGGTGTTTTTACTTGCCTGCTTTTTATTGCAGTTAAGTCACGGCCCTTACTACACATTTTATTCCCTGTATTTAACCGAAAATTACGGCTATTCCAGCGGTGCTACCGGGTTGTTGTGGGCATTGGGGGTAGTTGCTGAGGTGGCAATGTTTATTGCCATGCCCAAGCTGATGCATCGCTTCAATTTGCGTCAGCTTATGCTGGCAACTTTATTAATTTCCGCTCTGCGTTGGGTGTTGATCGGCTATGGCGCCGGTTCTTTGAGTGTATTGCTATTTGCCCAGCTGTTACATGCGTTCAGTTTTGCGGTGGCTCATGCGGTAGCTATAGAGGTGGTGCGCACTCAATTCCAGCGCCATCAAGGGCAGGGGCAAGCGTTTTACAGTTCTATGAGTTTTGGTGCTGGCGGTGCTGCCGGCTCGCTAATTGGCGGCTATCTTTGGGATTATAGTGCTAGTCTCACCTTCCTTATTGCCGCGCTGGCTGTGGTTTTGGCATTTGTTGTAAGCTGGTTATGGTTGCATCCTGCTCATGCCGAATAGCGCCTGGGCCTTTGCTGTCTGGAGTTGGCGATGAATAATTTAAAGGTTAGTTTGATCCAGCAGGTAATTGTCCCCAACAATCCTGAGCAAAACCTACAAACGTTTTCTGCGGCTATCGATACCTTACCATCGACTGATTTGATTGTACTTCCCGAGGTTTTTACTACGGGCTTTTGCAGCTCCGCGCGAAGCTATGCCGAGCAAGTCGGCGGTCGCGCCTATCGTTGGATGGCAGAGCGGGCAGAGCAGTCCAATGCTGTGGTTACTGGCAGCCTGGTGGTAAAAGAAGGCGATCAGTTTTTCAATCGTCTGGTGTGGATGCGACCAGATGGCCGCTACAACCACTACGACAAACGCCATTTGTTCCGCATGGCAGGTGAACATACTCGCTATGCTATGGGCGCTGAGCGCTTATTAACCCAAGTAAAGGGGTGGCGAGTTTTGCCGCTGGTATGTTACGACCTGCGCTTTCCTGTGTGGAGCCGCAATCGCAACGATTATGATTTAGCCCTCTATGTGGCCAACTGGCCGAGCGTACGCGCACTTCATTGGAATCGCTTGTTACAGGCCCGCGCAATCGAAAACCTGGCTTATGTTGCCGGGGTTAATCGCGTGGGCATGGATGAAGCCGGGCAGCACTATGCAGGCGATTCCAGTTTGTTTGGCCCTGCTGGAGAATTGATAGCAACCAGTCAGGAAGCAGAAAACCTGACTGTTGAGCTTTATGCCGATAAGCTGTCTGAATACCGTGAAAAATTTCCGGCGCATTTGGATGCCGACAATTTCGAGATTATTGTTAAGTAAATTTGACCTAATCACTGCCTAAATGAGGAGAGCCCATGCCCAAGGGGTTTGGTGACAAGCTGGTAATAGCTATTTCGTCGAGAGCGCTGTTTAATCTGGATGAAAGCCATAAGGTTTACACCAGTCATGGACTGGCCGCTTATGCGCAGTACCAAATTGATCATGAAGACGAGATATTGGAGCCGGGTGACGCATTCCCGCTGGTTAAAAAACTGTTGCGTATCAATGAGCGCCTTGGCGGCGAGCCAAGGGTAGAGGTCATTCTCCTTTCGCGCAACAGCGCCGATACAGGGTTGCGTGTATTCAACTCCATTCAACATTACGGTTTAAAAATTAGCCGGGCTGCATTTTGTGGAGGAACTTCACCCTATCGCTATGCTTCTGCCTTTGGCTGTCACCTGTTCCTCTCTACGGAAGCCGAAGATGTTCGCCAGGCATTGGATCACGGCATGGCCGCAGCCACTTTGATTGCCTCCAAAAAATCCGCTGATCATGAAGAAGAGCTGCGTTTCGCTTTTGACGGTGATGCCGTGCTTTTTTCTGATGAGGCTGAACAAGTTTTCAAAACCCAGGGGCTTACTGCTTTTACTGAGTCGGAGAAGGCATCGGCCAAGCAGCCACTTAGTGGTGGTCCTTTTAAACAATTTCTCTCTGCCCTCCACGGGTTGCAGGCTGAGTTTGGGGTGGATCAGTGCCCGATACGCACGGCCCTGGTTACCGCTCGGTCTGCGCCAGCACATGAGCGGGTGATTAGAACCCTGCGCGCTTGGAATATCCGTATTGACGAATCCCTATTCCTGGGCGGGTTACCTAAAGGAATATTTCTAAAGGCCTATGGTGCAGATGTGTTTTTTGATGATCAAAAAATGCACTGTGAATCGGCCAGTGAGCATGTTCCCACCGGTCACGTGCCCCACGGCATTGCCAATCGCGACGTTTGATTGATTGTCATCGCAAGCGACTTAGTAACTTTTAAGCTTTCTGCGGCAAGTATTTGTTGTTTTTGTAATATTGCATCACCAAATACTTTGAAAACTCCAGATATAGTCTAAAGTTGTAACAAGGTTGGCGTGTATCACGATTAATAATCGCTAATAACTGAATTATTGATTGCTGATGTGCTTTCGCAGGCTGCCGAAATAAAATTGACCAAGTTTTAAGCACCCTTGAGATCACTTATATCTTATTGATCTATATAGAATTTAGGCTCTTGGTCATCAGCAGTTGTGAAAGTTCTGCTGACTAGGCTGCACCAAAAAAATTCTCTTTTCAGGCTAGATGCGCCAGGTTTTGACTTGGTGGGTTTATCTAGTGATTTTATCTTCAGTGAATGAGCCAATCGGAGGGCTTATGAAGCTGCAACAATTACGTTATATCTGGGAAGTAGCCCATCACGATTTAAATGTATCGGCTACCGCTCAAAGCCTTTATACCTCTCAGCCAGGTATCAGCAAGCAAATACGCTTGCTGGAAGATGAGCTGGGAGTGGAGATCTTCTCCCGCAGTGGTAAGCATCTCACTCGCATTACCCCGGCAGGTGAGGCGATATTAAAAACTGCTGGTGAAATCCTGCGTAAAGTGGAGAGTATCAAGCAGGTTGCGCAAGAGTTCAGTAACGAGCGCAAGGGGACCCTGACTCTCGCTACTACTCACACTCAGGCTCGCTATGCGCTGCCATCAGTGATTAGCTCGTTTATCAAGCAATACCCGGAAGTGGCCCTGCATATGCATCAGGGCACACCCATGCAAATTTCAGAAATGGCGGCGGATGGCACAGTTGATTTTGCGATAGCCACAGAAGCTATGGAGTTGTTCAGCGACCTGATTATGATGCCGTGCTATCGCTGGAATCGCTGTATCGTGGTCCCCAAAGGGCATCCATTAGCGCAGCTGTCCAATTTGTCTCTGGAAGAGGTCGCTAAATACCCGATAGTCACCTATGTGTTTGGTTTTACTGGTCGCTCCAAGCTCGATGAGGCGTTTATCAATCGTGGCTTAGCGCCTAAGGTCGTATTTACTGCTGCCGATGCTGACGTCATTAAAACCTATGTTCGTCTTGGTTTAGGTGTGGGCATAATCGCGAAAATGGCCTACAACGAGACAACCGACACTGATTTGGTTGCTTTAGATGCCAGTCATCTGTTTGAGGCTAGCGTAACTAAGATAGGGTTCCGTCGGGGCACCTTCCTGCGCGGCTTTATGTATGACTTTATTGAGAAGTTCGCTCCACATTTGACGCGAGATTTGGTCAACGAGGCATTTAACCGCCATACCCGAGCGGAGCTGGATGAGCTCTTTGTAGATATAGAGCTACCCACCCACTAACGAAAAAGCCGAACCTAGTTCGGCTTTTTTCTTTTCTGCTTGAATTATTCTTCTGCCTTATACAAAAAACTTGCCTTGTACAGGTTTTGGTGCAAACTTATACAGAAATAAATTTTTGTATAGGTGCACTCATGCAAAAAATTCCTCTTGGTGTTAGTCAGTGCCTTATGGGGGATCAGGTTCGCTATGACGGAAGCCACAAGCGCAATAGATTTCTCACTGAGGTTCTGAGTCAGTACGTGGAGTATCGTCCCATGTGTCCAGAGGTTGCTATTGGTCTGGGGATACCGCGAAAGCCAATTCGGCTAGTGGCGAGTGACGGTCAAACCCGAGTAAAGGGTGTCACCAATCCCGATCTCGATGTCACTCAGCAGTTGCGTGAAGAGGCTGATAGGGCATCCAGCTTGTTGCAGGGCATTTGCGGCTACGTCTTTATGCAAAATTCACCCAGCTGCGGTGTGTTTGGGCTAAAACGCTATGGTGAAAATGGAATGCCTTTGGATAACCGCGGAAAAGGCGCTTATGCAGAGCGATTTATCCAGTTAAATCCTCTGTTGCCGGTTGAAGAGGCGGGTCGCCTGATGGATCACGGGCTCCGCGATAACTTTATTGCCAGAGTTTTTGCCTATCATGATTTTCAAGTTCAAGTGGCTGCTCAGCCTAGCGCTAAAAAGCTAATCGATTTCTACTCGCGCTATAAGTATCAGGTTATGGCGCACCATGTGCCCAGTTATTACGCTATAGGGCGATTTCTAGCAAACCTAAACGGGCTTGATATCAATCAGGCTGCCGGAGATTTTTTGGCTTTATTTATGGCGGCGCTTACCAAGGTTGCGGGCCGTAAAGGCAACACCAATGCGATGATGCATTTGCGCGGCTACTTAAAGGCGGTGCTCATGCCCCATGAAAAGCAGGAGTTGTCACAGTTAATTGAGTCCTATCGCCAGGGATATGTACCCTTGGTTGCGCCTTTAACTTTGCTCAAACACCACCTGATGAAATTGGATAATCCCTACTTGAAGTCGCAAACATTTTGGTCTCCTCACCCCGAAAATCTCGGCCTGCGTAACCATATTAGTGAGTTTCCTTAATGTCGAATAATCAATCATTAACTGCAGCAAGCTCGCGTCAAGGTGAGCTGATAAGCATTGGCGAAATAGCGCGTATTACCGGTGTTAATACCGTGACTTTGCGCGCATGGGAGCGTCGCTTTGGCTTGTTGAAGCCTCAGCGTACAAACAAGGGGCACCGGCTATACAGCTCGGCAGATTTAGCTGTGGTGCAAGAGATACAAAAATGGTTGGCTCGTGGGCTTGCCATTAGCAAGGTCAGTCATATTGTCAGAAACCAGCTGCAAGATGAAGAAGTCATCGGCCAAAATTCTGAGTGGGTAGAGCAGCATGTAGTGTTAGCTAGGCACATAAATAATTTTACGCGAAACTCTTTGCAAAAGAGTTTAGAGGAGTTGTTTGCGCTTTACCCGATTGATTTACTCGCCGACAACTTGATTCTTCCATTGCTGGCTCAGTATGCACAGGCAGGGACTGCCAACGCGGCTCGTTTAGCCTTCTTGCAAGGTGTTTTGTTGGAGCAGCTTTATTTTTCCATGGCTAAATTGCGACCAATAAATACGGGGCGAAATATTTTAGTTATTAGTGCTTCTGCTAAAGATTCTCGTGTTCCCGGGTTAATGCTCTGTTATGGATTGGGTTTAAATCACCATGCCAGCGAGTACTTGCATTACTTAACTCAGGACGAAGTCTTGGTGGCTGGTTCCGCGCTTGGAGCAAGCGCTTTAGTTGTTATTGGTTATAGGGCAATGGAGCTTAATCGCATGCAGTTGTTGCTTTCTGCCTGGTCGGAAAAAATGTCTCGCCCAGCTATATTATTGGGGGCGTTGGGCCAGGCTTATAACGTGGCTTACGAGAATCTTTTTCCCAATATCTACACGGCTGCAACTGTCACTGAAGCTATAGCCCTGGTTAACAGGATGCAATCCGCAAGTTCTTCAATGGGCTGATAATTATATAGGGGATAGTGATGAAACAATCATCAGAAAATCCTGGCGAAGGTTTGGTTCGGTTTAGCGTTGAGCAGTTAATCGCGACCTACCAACAGTTTGATGGATCCTTGATTGAAAAATTGCCAGAGCTTTATGCCAATGACGTGAAATTTATAGATCCTTTTCATCAAATTAATGGGTTGAAAAATTTACAAGGCTATTTTTCCCATATGATGAAGAACCTCAGTTATTGTCATTTTGATTTTCACCATTGGATTGCGCAGGCGGGCAGGCAAGAAGCAGTGCTTTTTTGGACTATGGAGTACAGTCATCCGCGTTTGGCTGGGGGGAAATACTTGCAGTTGCAAGGCAATTCGCATATTCGTGTAGAAGAGAAAATTTGCTTTCATCGCGATTACTTTGATACGGCAGCCATGTTGTATGAGCAGCTGCCTGTAATGGGCTTTTTCATCAAAAAAATCAAACAAAGGATGAGCTGATATGGCAGCCATGGTTTGGTTTCGCAATGATCTTCGCCTGCGCGACAATCCTGCACTTTTTAAGGCTGCCGAGCTTGGCGAGGGTGTCCTGGGGGTATATATCCACTGTGATGCTTATGTAGATCGGTTTCCCTTGGGCGGTGCGCGGCTGGATTTTATCAGGCGACACCTGCTTATTCTTACCAAAGACCTCGCTCGTCTTAATATTCCTCTGCGTGTTTTTCGCGTGGCAAAGGTGGAGGATATTCCCGTACTTTTGCGCGAACTAGCGAGTACTTATCAGGTTTCCCACCTTTTTTTTAATGCTGAATATCCGCTTGATGAATTGCATCGCGACAAGGCGGTAAATCGGCTGCTCACGGATGCCGCGGTTAAGGTTAAGCGCTGTCATGACCGCGTGGTCATTCCACCAGGCTTGATTCGCAATGGGCAGGGTGGCGCCTATAAGGTTTATACCGCGTTTAAGCGCAAGTGGCTAACTATGGCTGCGTCTCTCTCCATGCGGCCCTTGGGCTTGCCGGCAAAGCAGGCTGATTTTTTGGGCACCAAACCTGCCGCTATCGGGGAAATTTACCAATTATTCGATGGCTTATCACTGCGCGACTTCGATCATATTTGGCCCGCAGGTGAAGATGAAGCCTACGCGCGTCTAGATTCCTTTATTGAGAATCGCATTAGCGACTATCAAAAGTATCGCGACTTTCCCGCCATCCAGGGAACTTCCAGCTTATCGCCCTATTTTACAATTGGCGCATTGTCACCACGCCAGGCATTGCACGCTGTATTGCACTTCACGCAGGGGGAGTGGAGCTCTGCCAATGCCGGTGTTGACTGCTGGGTTAACGAGATTATTTGGCGCGAGTTTTACCAGCATGTAGTGGTCGACTTTCCGCAAGTTTGTCAGCACAAAGCCATGCAGCGGCATACAGAGGCATTCCCCTGGCATCAGGCTGAGGCTGAATTTAAAACCTGGTGCGAAGGTAATACAGGTATCCCCATAGTGGATGCCGCTATGCGCCAATTGAATGTGACCGGCTGGATGCACAATCGCCTAAGAATGGTGGTGGCCATGTTTTTAACCAAAAACCTACAAATCGATTGGCGCTTGGGCGAGCGCTATTTTATGCAGCAGTTAATTGACGCTGACTTTGCTGCTAACAATGGCGGTTGGCAATGGAGCGCCTCCACGGGTACTGATGCCGCACCTTACTTTCGAATTTTTAATCCAGTAAGCCAGTCGCAAAAGTTTGATCCAAATGGTGAATTTATCCGTACATGGGTACCTGAATTGCGCGAACTTAACGCCAAGCAAATTCATCAGCCGCCCGCGCTAGAGTATTACCCTCGGGCGATGGTCGATCTTGGCGAGTCGCGCAAGCAGACAATAGAGCTGTTTGCCCAGTTGGGCCGCCAGTAAATAAGTTAAGGTTGGTCGAGGTCTGGTTATGCCTGCTGGCAAATCCATTTTAATCACCGGCGCTTCCAGTGGTATTGGCTTGGCACTTGCTCGGCTGTATTTAACTCAGGGCGATAGGGTTTTAGCACTTGCGCGAAATTTAACCCCGCTCGCTGCTCTTCAGCAGCAATTTCCAAGCAGCTTAATTTGCTTTTCGGTGGATTTATCGCGGCCCGATCAACTCAGTGAGTTCGTCCAAAGCCTTGGGCAGAAGCAGCAACACTTGGATTTGATAATACTTAATGCTGGAATCTGCGAATACCTGGATGTCAGTGCGTGGGATCCAACAATTTTTGAGCGAGTGATGCGCCTAAACTTCAATAGCAATGTCGCGCTTGTGCCACTTTTGCTGCCCTTTCTTCGCGCTAGTAGTGCAAAAGATAAGTGCTTGGTGGCTGTCTCCAGTATGGTTGTGCGCTTGCCCCTGCCCAGGGCCCAGGCTTATGGTGCATCTAAAGCGGCGCTCGAATATTTTATGACATCACTGGCGGTAGATCTACAAGGAGAGGGCATTGCTGTGTCTCTAGTAAGGCCTGGCTTTGTAAAAACTCCACTTACCGATAAAAATGATTTTCCAATGCCATTTTTAATTGATCCAGAGCGCGCGGCACTGCGAATAATTAGGGGTATAAATCGTAAAAAGGTGCTGATTGAATTTCCTCTGAGTCTGGTTTGGCTCATGCGCTTGGTGTCCTGGATGCCGGCGCCAATAAGATTGGCTTTGTTAAGTAAGCTCTCGCGGAATAACTAATGAACGAATCCAGCTCTACCTCAATGAAAGGAAAAAATATCGCTGTAATTGGCAGTGGTATTAGCGGTATGAGCTGCGCATATCTGCTTTCCTCAAGTCACCGTGTAAGCCTATTCGAAGCTGGTGACTATCTCGGTGGTCACACGGCTACCAAGGTGGTGAATCTGGGCGGTGAAAGCGTTGCTATAGATACAGGTTTTATTGTTTTTAATGATAGAACTTACCCCAACTTCATTAGATTGCTCGGTGAATTGGGGGTTGCTTATCAACCCACTAAAATGGGTTTCAGTGTTTCTGATTTAACCAGTGGCTATGAATATGCGGGCACGTCGCTCAGTGGGCTTTTTGCCCAGCCAGGAAACCTGTTGCGTTCATCACATTGGAGAATGTTGAGGGATATTCTCAGGTTTAACCGCCAGTGTACGGAGTTGTTTCATTCCAATAACATTCCCGAACTTAGCCTGGGCGACTATTTAGATAATCAGGGATTCAGTCAGTCCTTTTCTCGCCACTACATACTCCCCATGGTCTCTGCCATTTGGTCCTCTGGAATGGACGAGGCAGCGGAAATGCCACTAATCTTTTTTGTTCGTTTTTTCCACAATCACGGTTTACTTACTGTAACTCAGCAGCCCCAGTGGTACACGATTTTGGGCGGTTCTCATAGTTACATTGAACCTTTAACAAAAAATTTTAAGGAGCGAAGCTATTTGCGCTGCCCGGTAACCAAGGTGGTGCGCAACCGGGGTAAGGCAGTAGTGACAAGTCTGGGCTTTGGTGACCAGGTTTTTGATGAGGTGGTGTTTGCTTGTCACAGCGATCAGGTGTTGAAGGTCTTGCAAGATCCAAGTCCTGCGGAAATTGAAGTGCTCTCATCTATTACTTACCGGGAGAGCGACGTTGTGCTGCACTGGGACGAGTCAATGTTGCCTAAGGCAAGGGCTGCATGGGCTAGTTGGAACTATCGTATTGGTGCGCAAGGGGTGAACCAGTCTGAGTGTAAGCTAACCTATAACATGAATATTCTGCAGAATATTTCATCTCAGTTTACCTTTTGTGTGAGTGTCAATCCTGCCAATGATATTGCTCCGGAAAAAGTCTTGGGTAGCTACAAATATAGCCATCCGCAATTTACCCGAAACTCTGTAGCTGCTCAGCAGCGCTGGGGGGAAATTAGCGGTCAAAACTCTACCCACTTTTGCGGTGCTTATTGGCGAAATGGCTTTCACGAAGATGGTTTGTTGTCTGCTATCGCTGTGGCCAAATCACTGGGTGTTAATTGGTGAGTGCTATGCGGAGTGCAATTTATGCAGGCAGTTTGCGCCACCGCCGCTTTCTGCCGCGATCGCATGAGTTCAGCTATGGGCTGACACTTTTCTATATTGATTTAGATGAGATCCCTCATTTATTTACTGGGGTTCGCGGTTGGTCGATCGATAGGTTCAACTTTGGTAGTTTCAGGCGCAGTGATTTTTTAGCGCCTCACAATTTAAGTTTAAAAGAGGCTGTACAGCAGAGAGTTAAGAGCGAGTTGGGGTATTGCCCGGCAGGGGCGGTTCGTATGCTCACCAATTTGCGAATCTGGGGCTTTTGCTTTAACCCGGTGACTTTTTACTACATTTATGAGGTCAATGCCGATAGCCCCAGTTGGATATTGGCGGAGGTAAATAATACCCCTTGGAATCAGCGTCACAGCTATTTGGTGCCCTGCGATACTGGTGGTAAAACTCAGCAGGAGTTTGCCAAAGAGTTCCATGTGTCGCCTTTCAATCCGATGGCCATGGATTATCACTGGGTTAGCACTTCCCCTGCTGAGAAGCTCCTTGTGCACATGGAAAATCGCGACCGCAAAACAGCGATCTGTCATATGGATGCAACGCTTAGCTTAATCCGTCGTGATTGGACTAAACAAAACCTGCAGCGTCTATTGTGGCAAGCTCCCTGGGCTGCGGTAAAAGTCCCTTTGGCAATTTATTGGCAGGCCCTCAGGCTATTAATAAAGCGTGTCCCTTATTTTTCGCATCCGGGATCTACCACTTCGCAATCGCCGACAAACCCTGAAATATCTAAATCTTCCCTCAAAGTAAAACTCTGAATCTAATAGCCGGAGGTTAGCGTGACAAGCCAAAGTATTACCCAGATGCCCGCTCATAAATTATCCCTCGTAAGTCGTAACCAAGAGGTGGCGCGTCGCTTGTTATTTAACCAGTTGGCAAAAATCAAGCGCGGCTGCTTACTGATTATTGAAGGCGGTCAGGTTACCAGCTTTGGTGAGGCGGCAGATAAGGCAGAGTTAGTCGCTGATATTCGTGTACAAGCCCCTGATGTGTTTACTCAAGTAGTGTTTAGTGGCTCCATAGGTTCAGGCGAGAGTTATATGGATGGCTGCTGGACCAGTAGTAATCTGACCAACGTAATTCGCCTGTTTGTACAAAATTTAGATACGCTCGACCAAATCGATTCTCGCCAATCCTTTATCGGCAAGCTGCTTTTGAAAGGCTTTCATTGGTTAAACCGCAATAACAAGCAGGGTTCGAGAAAAAATATTTCAGCCCACTATGATTTGGGTAACGACTTTTTCAGTTTGTTTCTCGATCCCAGCCTGATGTACTCCTCGGCTGTTTATCCAGATTCGCAAGCGACTTTGGCCGAAGCATCAATTTACAAGCTGGATTTAATATGCCAAAAGTTGGAGCTAAGGCCAGAGGATCACCTGCTGGAAATAGGCACAGGTTGGGGCGCCATGGCGATACATGCCACGCAACAATACGGCTGTAAGGTCACGACTACGACTATTTCCCGTCGGCAGTACGAGTTCGTCTGCCAAAGGGTGGCCGCGGCTGGCTTGAGCGATAGGGTCACTGTTTTGTTTGAAGACTATCGCGAACTAAGCGGTCGCTATTCAAAGCTTGTCTCTATCGAAATGATTGAGGCTGTAGGTCACGAACACTACGACACTTACTTTAAGCTTTGCTCGGATCTTCTGGCCCCGGATGGGTTGATGCTCATTCAGGCCATAACCATTGCCGATCAGCGCTATGAACAGGCCAGGGGTTCTGTGGATTTTATTCAGCGCTATATTTTCCCTGGTGGCTGCTTGCCTTCAATAGCTGTGATGGCAGATAAGGTGGCTAAGCGTACTAACATGAGTATCGTCAATTTGCAGGAAATAGGATTGGATTATGCGCGGACCTTAAAAGCCTGGCGTGAGGCATTTATGGCTAGGCTAGAGCAGGTGAGGGCACAAGGGTTTGATGAGCGTTTTATCCGTATGTGGGAATTCTACTTAAGTTATTGCGAAGGTGGCTTTGTAGAACGTAGTATTGGCACTGTGCAGTTGTTAATCGCCAAGCCAAACTATAGACCTCGCCCCTTTAGCCGATGATGCCCTCTACCCGATTTAACATTATTAATGCAGTAGTTTTTCAAATTGGTTGGTTTATCTGTGTACTTTACGGAAACCTCTGGGCCGGGTTGTTTACCGGCCTGACGCTAGTACTTCATTTTGTCTATTCGCCTATAAAAGGTCGAGATCTTGTTGCCTTGGGTTTGTCGTTAGCTATTGGTTTTGTACATGATGCCGTGTTGTTGGGCGAAAGCCTGATTCACTTTACAGAGACCAGAGATACATCGCCGCTTTGGGTGCTTTGTGTGTGGGCACTTTTGGGAATTAACCTGAATCACTCCCTGCGTTGGGTCTACGAGCGCCCCTGGATTGGCGCTGTATTGGGGGCGATTTGCGGGCCCTTGAGTTACTTAGCCGGTGAGCGCTTATCTTCTGCCTCTTGGTTAAGCACAAATTTACTTGTTGATGTGGTGCCAGTGTTAGTCGTTATGTGGGCTTTGGTGCTGCCAATCCACCGTTGGCTTAGCCAGCTAATTTTGCAAAGGTTTGTGGCCTATGTTTAGTTTTGGGTTAAAGACAATAAAAGCCTTACTGATTTGTGCTTCGGCTTTGGTGGCATTTGCTGCTAATGCACAAAATTATGTGGTGGCCGGTAGTGCTTATAGCTTGGCAAATAATCAGTTGCAGTACCGCGAGCTTTACACGGCGATGGATGAAAATCGCCAAGTGCGGATAGATTATCTGGATCCCAATGGTCAAACCTTTGCAACCAAAACACTGTCATACCAAGGGGCCTATTTTCAGCCGGAGTTTGACTTCTTTGATCAGCGCGATAGCGAGCATATCACTGCGCAATTTGATGGGCCTAAGTTAAAACTTGTGCACGCTATAGGCGACTCTCGTCGTGAGCGAGTTATTTATGACAATGCGAACTTGGTGATAGACGCTGGATTTGACGCCTATATTCAACTGAATTGGGATAAGTTGATTGCCAATAAGGCGCTTAGCTTTGACTTTGCCTTGCCCGCTCGTTTGGATGTTGTGGCGCTTAGGGTAGAGCGAATCAGCGCCCAATCTTCACCGGTTTTTGATAAAGATTACGGTGGGAATTGGATTTACTTTAGTATCAAGCCCGCCCATTTTTTTACGGCATTAATGGCTTCACCTATCTATCTTGCCTATGACCCCAATGGCAAGTATTTGATGAGATTTCAGGGGCGGTCCAATATAGATGACAACCAGGGGGCACCTCAGGATGTTCGTATTGAGTACGAGTATTCAAACTGACAATTCGATAGGTGACTCTGTTGGATAAGAGCACCAATCGCTCCAAGATCCCGGATAGAGTTTAGCGCTTACCCCTAGTATCTCCAAGGCAAGCAAATTTACACATGCGGTAACTCCAGAGCCACAATAAACCGCGATCTCTCCAGACTTATTCAGATTTAACCAGTGGGCCTCCAGTTGAGCAGGAGTTTTGAAAAATCCGCGCTCATCGGTAACCTCTTGCCAAAAATAATTGACAGCACCAGGTATATGCCCTGCAATTGGGTCGATCGGTTCTTCTAGCCCCCGGTACCGCGCTGCTTCGCGAGAGTCGATCAGCGTTAGCTGATTGGCTTGAGGATCTGCTAGCGTGGCTAGTATTTGTTCGCGGCTAATCCAGTGGTTCTTGCTTATATTCGGTGAAAAAGTACCGCTTTTAACAGCAGGACTGCGTCTGTCCAATGCTTCACCCAGGTCCTGCCAAGCGTTGAACCCGCCATCCAAAAGCTGCACATTTTCCAGCCCCAGCCATTTCATTAGCCACCAGGCGCGGGCAGCATATGCGCTTCGGCTGTCATCATACAAAACAATAGAGCTTTGTTTATTTACCCCCGCGGCTCTTAATTTTGCGGCAAAAGCTTCCGCGTCGGGCAGTGGATGTCGGCCACCGTGCAGTTTGACGGGTGCTGACAAATCCTTGTTAAGGTCTAAATAATACGCGCCAGCAATGTGGCCCATATTATAGGCATTGACGCCATAGCTTTCGCCGTTTAAACGAAAGCGGCAGTCGAAGATTATGGTTCCTTTATTTAGCTGTCGTTTTAGTTGCTCGGCACTAATTAATTGCTTCATCTGTTTATGGTACGAAAGGCTGGTAATGTTGTTTGGCGCATAATCGCACTATTTTGCCGGGCTGTGAACAAATTGGGTATCTATTGCTCATCACTTATACAGAATTTGCAAACTTGTTCTAGTTTGCCTTGGATTTGATATGTGCGGAGGCTAACTAAAAGAGTCGGCTTAGTAAGTAGGGAATGGCAGTTTCAACACGCAAAATTCGCGTGCCGAGCGTAATTGGCTGAAAGCCATGATGGTTTAAAAGATCTACTTCATATTGAATGAAGCCGCCTTCCGGACCAACTGCCAGGCTTATGGGGTGCGACAGATTGCGTGGGCAGTCTGTCGCACAATAAGGGTGGGCGACCAGAGCTTGAGTATTGGCAATAAGCTGGGGGAGCTCATCCTCTACGAAGGGTTTGAATCGCTTTGCCAAATGAACCTTGGGCATGATGGTGTCGCAACCCTGCTCAAGCCCTAGGATAAGCTGCTCCTGAATAGCGTCTGGCTGTAAAAATGGCGTCTGCCAGTAGCTTTTCTCTACGCGATAGGAGTTGAGAAGATAAAGATCTTTTACACCAAGTGTGGCTATTGTTTGAAAAATACGCTTGAGCATTTTGGGCCTTGGTAGGCCCAAAAAGAGACTAAGGGGGAGGGGGGCCGGAGGTGCTTGATTCAAAGTGCACTGGAGTATCAGCTCGTCTGACGAAATAGCCTCCACCAAGGCGTGGCCCATATTGCCGTTTAATATACCTGCTTTAAACGTATCGCCAGCTTTTGCACCCTGTACAAAATTTATATGGTCCAGGCGGCGAGGATCGCGAATGTGGGCTACGGAGGAAGAAATCATATCTTCCGGGTGGAGCAAGATTAGATTCATTTTGCTTGCTGCGAAATAGATGGTGCCCCGGAGACGATTTGAACGTCCGACCTGCCGCTTAGGAGGCGGCTGCTCTATCCAACTGAGCTACCGGAGCAAAAGAGGCGGTATTGTAGGAATTTTTGACGGGGAATCCAAGGCTCGGTTGAACAACAATTAAGCCTTGGGATTATTTACTTTAAGTATTGCCTGATAACCGATCAGTGCGGTTATGCTTTGGCCACAGTATAAGAGCTGTTTTGCTGAGTGGTTGCACCGTAGGCGTTGTAAAGTGAAGGGCTTGCGACCTGACCGCGCAATAAGGTTAGCAATTGATTGAGTGTTTGGCGTGAGCGCGAAATCATCTTGCCATTAATCTCATTGAGTTTTTGGCAATCGCTAAACTCGGCAATAAGGGCCTTCCATCCTTCGCGCATGCCGAGGGTCTGCACGTTGCGCTGTAAAAACAAATCCCAGCCGTCGGCGGTTTGAGGTAAGCCCAGCAGCTGCAGCAGTTTTTGGCGCATTTGTGCGTGCTTGCTTAAGCGCTCGATAAGGTTGGTCTTTTCTTCGATTAAGGCTTGCAGCTGATCCGCCTGACGATTCTGTAATAGCTCTCGCTCTTCGCTCAGCAATAGTTTCAGTCGCGATACCGCTTGGGTGTCTAAGTCCAACATTTCGCGCAATTGGGTGGGGTCGACAGACATGGCTACCTCGGACAATGACAGGTTGTTTGGGTATCTGCAGCCCCTGGGGAAGGTGCGTATACCTGGGATAAGTTAGGCGAGTAGATCGTCCTGTTTAAGCATATTTTCAGCAATACGCTCGGGGTTAAATTCAAATCGCCCCTCGGCAATGGCCTGGCGAATTGCAGCAACTTTTTCCAGGTTGACTTCGGGTGAGCTGGCGACTTTCGCCTCCAGGCGGCTCATGTTTTGTGCTTCTGCACTCAATACTACCTGGTCACCTGTTTCACTTTTTTCAGGCGTACTGCTAGTCGGCGTGGGCACTTTGGCTTCGCCAGCGGGATTGTTGCCAACTTTGCCGCGAGTGTTTTTGGCGCTCAGTGCCCCTAAACTATTGGTTGTATCAATCATTTCCATTCCCCAGTTTGTCATTGCTACGTCTTGCGAGAGGCAACCTAACTTTTGGTGCTCTTACCTTTAACATCGGCAGCCTTAGGCAATACTTTAGCAATATTTTCAATTGGCTGTTATAGCGTTACTACTTTTCCCTCAGCAACAACTGTGCCGCTTATGATGCGGGTGGACTGATTGTTTTTAACCCTGATTGTTTGGCCCAGTCGTCCGTCGCTCATGGCGGTTCCCGCAGTGGTCACGCTAATGCCTCCAACGGTGGAGCTAAGAGCGACCTGATCACCACGCTTTATGACTTTGGGAGCGCTTAAGGCGCTGGATAAAAAAAGACTGCCTTTGCCAAGGTTGCGTTTAGCTTCTTGGCCTGTGATCTCTTCGGTGTTCGTCAGGTATTCCTGGCGAAATTGGCTGATTTCGCGGGTTTCCCAGCTGATATCGGCGCCGGTTAAGGCTTTCCCTCTGGCTATGTCGTGGCTGGCCACAGGGACCTCGCGAAAGATGCGAACCTGGGCGGGAATATGGACAGACCAGTGGGGCGAGCCTTTACACTGGGTTTGCACACTGATATTTCCACCGCTATTTGCTGTGTCCTGAGCTTTAAAGGTAAGCGCCTGCGAACAGCGCGGTAGTTGGGTTCGGCTGTCTAAATTACCTATCACAACTTCTATTTTGCCCTTATTAGCGTAGTGGTTTGTCAAAAAATTGGCAGCTTGAGTTTGAACCTCCGCTTGCGAGTAATAGCCTTGAGCCTGGCAATTTATTGCCCAGAGGCTACTGAATATTGCCAATAGGGTGGCAAGGTACTGCCGATAAGCCCGGGGTTTAGCCCTTGTCTTTAAAAAGAAAATATTATGAAAACTAGGAAGTTCCATATTTTGTCCTATCCTCATTAGGTAACAATTAGCGTCATTGTGCCGTTTTTTACAGGCTTCTAAAGATTGGCGCTTGATTGCCGTAAAGGAGTGATTACAGCTAAAACAGCAAGGTCTGTGCCTACTTGGGTTGTATCGCTAAAACGACGGGTTGGATTTTCGGATCGCTAAAGATCAAGCCTTATTAAAAAAGAGGTATTAAATGGCCGGAGTAATGGATAGCGTCAATCAGCGCACGCAGCTGGTTGGGCAGAATCGCCTGGAGTTACTTTTGTTCCGCTTGGGTGGGCAGCAACTTTACGGAATTAACGTTTTTAAAGTAAAAGAAGTGCTCCAGTGTCCCCAGCTAAATGCTATCCCGGGTAGAAGTTCGGTTGTTAGAGGCGTTGCCCATATCCGTGGCGGCACCTTACCTATTATGGATATGAACCTGGCGATAGGTAAGCGAGCCTTACCAGATATTGAAAGTTGCTTTGTTATTATTACTGAATACAATCGCACTGCTCAGGGGTTTCTGGTTCGCTCGGTGGAGCGCATAGTCAACATGAACTGGGGTGATATTCATCCGCCTCCTAAGGGCGCTGGCAAGGAGCATTACCTCACGGCGGTAACCCAAGTTGAGGGTCAGCTGGTTGAAATCATTGATGTTGAAAAAATCCTGGCCGAAGTTTCACCGGTTAGAGAAGACATCAGCGAGGGTGTAATAGAAGATGGTTTGGCTGAGCGTGTAGTGCAAAAGCACGTTCTTATCGTTGATGATTCAAGCATTGCCCGTAAACAGATCCAGCGTGTTGTTGAGAGTATGGGGATTCGCACCACGCTCAAAAAAGACGGGCTGGAGGCGTTGAACTATCTCAAAGATCTGCTCAGTCAGGGTAAAGATCCCTATTCTGAGTTGGTTATGATTATATGCGATATTGAGATGCCGGAGATGGATGGGTACACCTTCACTGCGGAAGTGCGCAACCACCCGGATTTGAAAAAGCTTCACATAGTGCTTCACACCTCATTAAGTGGAGTATTTAACGAGGCTATGGTGCGCAAAGTGGGTGCCGATGACTTTTTGGCTAAGTTTCACCCAGATGAATTGGCCAGACGAGTTAATGATCAGGTGCTTGCCATAACTGGTGAAAGTCTATTGCCGCCAGAAGAAAGTTAGCGGGTAGGGTATTTGTGTGGCGGTTTGGCTTGTTTAAGGCCCTGGATATAGAGAAGTATGAGTAATAAAACGTCACCTTTTGGCCAATCGACTGGCCGTGATCTGCTTGAACAGGCTGATTTTAATGAGTTTCGCCAGTTTCTTGAGCAGGCTTGTGGAATATCCCTTGGCGATAACAAGCAGTATTTGGTTACCAACCGTATTCGTAGAATCCTTGAGGAGCACAAGCTTAATTCTTTCAGCGACCTAGTTCGCGCGCTTAAGCAGGGACTTAATCGCAAACTGAAAGAGCAGGTTATCGATTCTATGACGACCAACGAGACCTTCTGGTTTCGCGATAATTACCCCTTTGAGCATCTGCGATCAACGTTGCTGCCACAGCTGATGGGGCCGGCCAATCGAGCCATTGGCCCGGTGAGAGTCTGGTCTGCAGCCTGCTCCTCTGGGCAAGAGCCCTATTCAATCAGTATGATGGTGGAGGAGTACAAGCGACAGACAATGGGTAATTTGGCTCGCCCTGTACAGATAGTGGCGACAGATTTGTCGCCAACTGTGTTGGATCAGGCGCGGCGCGGTGAATACGACAAGTTGTCGGTTATTCGCGGCCTTAATCAGGAGCGCTTGGAGCGCTATTTTGATAAGCAGTCAGAAAACGCCTGGCTGGTAAAAGGTTTAGTTAAGGAGCGGGTTGAATTTCGGCCGCTCAATTTAATGGACTCTTACGCTGCCCTTGGCAAGTTCGATATCGTTTTTTGCCGCAATGTGTTGATCTATTTCAATGGCGACCTTAAACGGCAGATTTTGCAAAAAATTCACTCTGCACTTAAGCCCCAGGGGATTCTTTTTTTGGGCTCATCCGAGGGCTTGGCAGGGGCAGCAGATCTATTTGAAATGGTTCGCTGTGATCCGGGTATTCTTTATAAAGCAATCTAGTATTGCTCCCTTGTTTGTCCCCCCTGTCATTTTTTCATTTCAATTTCCGCTCCATAATACCATTTCCGCTTACCGCTGGTGAGCGGAAAACTATTGCCGCTTTGCCGGTTTAGCGCTTCGCTATAGGGTGCTTGATTGTTAAAAAATACAATAAAAACAATTGCTTGAGTGTGTTTGTGGGTATTGGCATAAGCCTTGCTCTTATCTATGCAAATGCGATTCACCGCTGAAGCAGAGGTAGCCAATGTCAATTTCTTTCGATAAAGCTCTGGGTATCCATGAGACCGCCCTAAAATTCCGCTCGGAGCGGGCTTCTGTCTTGGCCAATAACCTCGCCAATATTGATACGCCAAATTACAAGGCGCGTGATATCAGTTTTAAAGACGCCCTCAATAATCAGCTGAATGACAAGCAGCATTTCAACCTGGAGACCACTAACAGTGCGCACATTCCGGCAGTGGGTTTGGATTCGGGGGAAGGGGATTTGCTCTACCGTATTCCGCAACAGCCAGCGATAGACGGCAACACTGTGGAGGACCAGATTGAGCACGCTGAGTATATGAAAAATGCATTGTCGTTTCAGGCCAGCTTTCAGTTTTTGAATAGCAAGTTTCAGGGGTTGCGCACCGCAATTCGCGGCGACTAATTCGCGCTAGCCAAGCAGTAAAAATATCATTGCCAAAAGTGTTGGTTATAGGCAAAGCGGTTTAAAGAGTGAGGTGGAAAAATGGCGCTTGGAAATATTTTTGATATAGCGGGTACAGGCATGAACGCGCAGAGTCTGCGCCTGAATACCACGGCGAGTAACTTGGCTAATGCCCAGTCTGCCAGCTCAAGCATTGATGAAGTTTATCGCAGTCGCCAGCCTGTATTTGCCGCTATCCATAACGATGCCATGAACGCTGCGGTTAGCGGTGGCGAATATAGTCAAAACGAAATGGATGCAAATTCAGGTGTCCAGGTTTTGGGAATTGTGGAAAGCGATGCGCCGTTGCAGCGCCGCTATGAACCAAATCATCCTAAAGCTGATAAAGACGGATACGTGTATTACCCCAATGTGAATCCGGTTGAGGAAATGGCCAATATGATTTCTGCCTCTCGTTCATTTCAAATGAATGTGGAGGTGATGAATTCGGCTAAGCAAATGGTTCAACGCGTATTAACGCTGGGTCAGTAGGAGCTAAATCATGAGCAGCGTAGCCAATAGCACGTCTCCAACAAATAGCGTTACGGATGCGCTGAGCATCACTAATCGCCAGCAGACGACCAAAAAATCCAACGAGCTGGGGCAGTCGGCATTTTTAGAGCTGATGATTACTCAGATGAATAATCAAAACCCCCTTGACCCGCAGGATAACACCGCTTTTGTTGCCCAGCTTGCGCAGTTTAGTCAGGTGGAAGGTTTGGCGCGCCTGAACGAAAACTTCTCCAGTTTTATGTCTAACAACGCACTGCAAGCCTCTTCGTTGGTTGGTCGAAATGTCACTGTAGATAGTGAAACCAGTATGTTGACCAACGGCGGCATAGTGTCTGGCAGTGTTAACCTGGATTACTCAACTACCGATTTGAACATCAATGTGTACGATGAGGCGGGCTCGCTGGTGCAGCAAATTCCCGTCGGCTCTGCCCCTCAGGGGGAAAACGTGTTCCGTTGGGATGGGCAAAACATAGAGTTTAACGGAGACCTGTTGGATTGGGATGCCGGAGATAATGCCGCATCTGCAGGCAAGTATAGATTCGAGGTGTTGGCCACACAAAACGGTGAAAAAACCGCTGTTAATACCTCGTTAAGTGCCAATATAAATAGTGTAAGTATCGGTGATGACGGCAGCTTAATTCTCAACCTTGCAGGAGTTGGTGCCGTCAATGTCTCGGAAGTCAAACAATTTAACTAACAACTGATTTGCTAAGTAAAAATTAACTGAGCCCAATCAATTTAGCCTGAGTGCGATAAAGGTAGGTGAACTATGTCTTTTAACACAGCCTTAAGTGGAATTCGCGCGGCAAATACCGATTTGCAGGTGACCGGCAATAACATCGCCAACGCCAGTACTATTGGTTTTAAGTCGTCCCGCGCAGAATTTGGTGATGTTTATACAAGTTCACTCCTGGGTGGCGGCTCAGTCACTCCCGGTAGTGGTGTAAGTACGCTGGCGATTCGCCAACAGTTTGGTCAGGGTAATTTGAAATTCACCCAGAACGAACTCGACCTTGCCATTAATGGCGCGGGTTTTTTTATCGTCAGTGGCGAGGAGGGCCAGCTATTTACTCGTGCGGGTGCTTTTGGGTTGGATAAAGAAGGTTTTGTTGTAAATAGTACCGGCCAGCGGTTACAAGGTTTTTCTGCCGACGAGAATGGCAATATTGGTGGTATTTTAGGCGACCTCAGCGTTGATGTGAATTCACAGGCTCCGCGTCAAACCACGGCAGTTAATGAAGCGTTTAACCTGGATGCCAATGAGGTCGTACTTGAATCTGTCGGTCAGTCTTTCGCAACTAATGGTACGGGTATTGGTGTCGCTCAGTTTGGCGCTAAAACGGCAACTACCGAGGATTTACAAATTGACACCGCTATGGCTCCACCGTTTAGCGAGACTTTCTCGCCGACAAATCGTACCAGCTTCACGCTGTCGCGGCTGGACCCAATTACCGGCGCAACAACATCTGTAGATATCACCTTGAACAGCGGTAGTGCCAACTCGGTTGCTGGTTTGGCTAACTTAATTAACTCAGCTAACTTCGATAACGCCAATCCAGTTTATGTTGAGGCCTATGCCGATGATGCAACCAATACCTTGCATTTTCGCGATCTCGCTACAGGGGTGGATTCTACAATTAGTGCTGTAATCGATGCTGCTAACTCAGAGCCCAATATTTTAACCAACGCACTGAGTGGTAGTCAGACTGCGACTAACGGCGTGCCTGAGGTTTCAAACAATTACGGCTCTCATACGTTGACAATTCAAGGGCCCACTGGCAACCCAATTACCTATATTAGTAAGTACGGTGCAGGTGCCGATGAGACAGCGTCAGAATTAAACTCACTGGCAGGTATCTCGGCTACAGCGACAACTACGGCAACACTGTTTAAAACTGACGCTCTGGCAGGTACCGCGTTCACCAATAATGGCACTTTCCAGATTAACGGGGTAACACTGACGTCTACTGGTGTGCCTGATATGACGGCGCTTCAGGACGAAATTAATGCGCTCACCAATACTACGCTGTTTGGTATCAGTGCTCAGGTGGACGCCAATGGTAACTTGGCGGTAACTTCAGCCACTGGTCGCGATCTGGAGTTCTCCTTTGGCGCTGCTGGCGGCGCAGCTGATGTGCAGGGTACTCAGGGCAATCTGCAGACAATTGCCGATGCCACTAATGGCGTAAAAATCGGCGGCGACATTTTGATAACCATGGACGAGGGCTACAGCGTTGTTTCCAGCCAGCCCACAGTGCCGGTATCTGGCGGAAGCATGTTCGGCTCGGCCAATGTGCCCAATTTTTTTACCCCTGTGCCCATCAATTCTTTTGATCCTAATGATCAGCGCACTTACAACCACGCGACCTCCAGCACCATTTACGACAGCTTGGGTAACGCCCACGTAATGCGCCAGTTTTTTGTTAAGCAAAACTACGACCCGGCTGATCCTTTAACATCGCCCAATCACTGGAAGATGTACGTGCAAATTGACGGTCAAAATGTGGGCGATCCAGATCCAACTCTGCCATCACCGCAAAATACCCAGCCAAGCATGGCTGCATATGATGTCCACTTTTTACCCGATGGCACACTGAACACCTCCATGACCGACAGCATGTTGGTTTCCAACTGGACGCCTATTGGTGCCGACGGCCTGTCAGTGGGTGCTCTAGCGCCGCTGAATGTTCTGCAGGGCGGTACTATCCCTGTTGCTGAGCCGCCATCAAGCTCCAACTTTGTCATTGACCTTACCGGTACCACCCAGTTTGGCAGCGCTTTTGCGGTAGAAAACCTGGATCAAAATGGCTACTCAACGGGTCGTTTGGCGGGCTTGGATATTAATGACACAGGTATTGTCTTTGCCCGCTTCACCAACGGCGAGGCGCAAACCCTGGGTCAGGTGGCTTTAGCAAATTTCAACAATATCGAAGGCTTAAAGCCGGTGGGGAATACCACTTGGGCGCAAACCTTCGAGTCGGGTGAGGCAGTCATAGGCGCGCCAGGCTCTTCGTCATTGGGTTTTGTCAATTCAGGCGCGGTCGAAGAATCCAACGTGGATTTATCGGAGCAATTGGTGAACCTGATCATTGCCCAGCGCAATTACCAGGCAAATGCTAAAACCATTGAGACCGCCAACGCGACCACGCAAACCATCATTAACCTCCGCTAAGTTCATTAAGCACTGACCCGGCCAATAATTGGCCGGGTCAGTTTGCCTTTGGGCGGCAATTAGCTGCCGCTTTTCCCCTGTTTGGTGAGCTTGCCTCTGTAGCGGCAAGCTATGGGCGCTTCTGTTTTATTATCCATATAATCAATAAGTTAGATCCATTCCGGTGGCAGTTTTTAACTTGGCACTGCTCTTGCAAAACTCCTATAAACCAGCACCGCGCCAAAAAATTAGCGCCGCTAGCCTAATAGGGGGTTTCCTTGGACAAAGCACTTTTTATTGCCATGACCGGCGCCAAAAACAATATGTTGGCGCAGGGCGTGCGCTCCAACAATTTGGCCAACCTAAACACCACTGGCTTTCGCGCCGATTTTGAACAGTCCCGCGCTATGGGCGTTTACTACGGCGATGGACAACCAACCCGCGCGTACGCCTTAACCGAGAGCCCCGCAGCAAATTTTACCCAGGGGCCCCTGGAGACCACTGGTAATGATCTCGACGTGGCTATTCAAGGTGAGGGCTTTCTTGCCGTACAGGCGTCCAATGGCACAGAGGCCTATACCCGCGCGGGCAACCTTTCAATAGACGCTACTGGCACCTTGCGCACCGCCAATGGTTTGGCGGTGATGGGCAATGGAGGGCCGATCAATGTGCCCGAAAATACCAAGTTGCATATAGGTGCCGATGGCACCCTGTCGGTGGTGGGTTTAGGTCAGGGCCCTGAGGCCATGGTTGAGGTGGGGCGTATCAAACTGGTTAACCCCGATATCAAAAATCTGGAGAAGGGCGATGACGGCCTGTTTCGCCAGCGCAATGGTTTGGATGCTGAAGTCTCGCCAACAGTAACTTTACGCAGCGGCGTCCTTGAGGGTAGTAACGTCAATGCCATCGACGAATTCACCCAGATTCTTACTCTGTCGCGCCAGTACGAAATGCAAGTGAAGATTATGAAAACTGCCGAGGAAAATTCCACCGCCTCTGCGCAATTATTGCAAATGTCTTAATGAGCCAGTCCGCGGCTCGGCTCTAGAGAGGAACGTGTTATGAATCCCGCACTCTACATCAGCAAAACCGGTTTATCAGCACAGGATCGCCAACTGAGCACTATTTCCAATAACCTGGCCAACGCCAGTACCGTTGGCTTTAAGCGCGACCGCGCGATATTTGAAGATTTGCTCTACCAAAATCAGCGTCAGCCCGGCGCCCAGGAAACTCAGGACACTCAGCTGCCCTCAGGTTTACAAATTGGTACCGGTAGTCGTGTAGTTGCCACGCAAAAAGAATTTACCCAGGGCAATATTCAAGTAACCGAGCAGACACTGGATGTGGCCATTGACGGGCGCGGATTTTTAAAGGTGTTAATGCCCGATGGCTCTTTGGCATATACCCGCAATGGCCAGTTGCAACTTAACAGTGATGGTCAAGTGGTCAATAGCGATGGCTATTTGCTCGACCCCGCCATAATCGTGCCCCAAGGCGTCAATAAGGTTTCTATAGGTACCGATGGCACTGTAAATGGTTTTACACCGGGTACCGCCACTCCGCAGCAACTGGGCAATATTACCCTGGCTGATTTTGTAAACCCCTCAGGCCTACAAGCCGTTGGTGGCAACCTGTTTGTGGAAACTGTTTCCAGCGGCAACCCCACCGAAGGTACTCCTGGCGAAAACGGTATTGGTACCCTCAAGCAGGGCATGCTCGAAAGTTCCAACGTCGATATCGTGGAAGAGATGGTGAACATGATCACCACCCAGCGCGCCTATGAAATGAACTCCAAAGTAGTGTCCACCGCAGATCAAATGCTGCAATACATTACCCAGAATCTTTAATGGTTAAGTCCTTAACAGGTGAGTGAACCATGAACGCGGCAAAGGGTTTTACAAATATTTTTCTGGTGTTTGCATTGCTGTTGGGCGGCTGCTCTGCCAACACCAAGCATATAGCCAGCGATCCCAGTTATGCGCCTACGGTGGCCTCACAGATGGCAGTGCCACAACGCACTGATGGTTCGCTCTATCAGGATGCTTATGGTGTGAGCCTGTTTAATGATCGCAAAGCGCACTTTATTGGCGATGTGATCACCATAGCCCTTAGCGAAAAAACCGTTTCAAAAAAATCGTCTGGCGTAGCAACCTCCAAAAAGTCAACCCTGGCTATGGATGCAGGCACTTTACTGGGCAAGGCTTCTCCCACTTATAAAGGCCTGGGGTTAGAAAACAGCATCGCCCACAACCGCACGTTTGACGGCAGCGCCGACGCAGACCAAAGCAACAGTTTGGAGGGAAATATCACCGTCACCGTGTCCGAAATTCTGCCCAATGGCAATTTGGTCGTGCGCGGGGAAAAGTGGATTACGCTAAATCGCGGCGATGAATTTATTCGCATTAGCGGCATTATCCGCCCGGAAGATATTGCACCAGACAACACCATAATCTCCACCCGTTTAGCCAATGCCAAAATTTCCTACTCAGGTAAAGGTGAGTTGGCTGACAGCCAACAAATGGGTTGGTTGTCGCGCTTTTTTAACGGCAGTTACTGGCCCTTTTAGTCGCAGTAACCAAGGTGAGTATTATGCGTAGTAAAAGCCTGATTATTTTTATCCTTTTTTGTCTGGCAAATACCACAGCCAGCGCTGAGCGCATTAAGGATATTGCCTCTGTTGCCGGCGTTCGTTCCAACCAGCTGGTGGGCTATGGTCTGGTTGTAGGCCTGGATGGCACAGGTGATCAGACAACCCAATCGCCATTCACTACGCAATCCTTTAATAGCATGCTCAAACAATTTGGTATCACAGTGCCAGAGGGGGTGCGCATGCAAATGAAAAATGTCGCGGCTGTCATGGTGCAGGCAGAGTTGCCCGCTTTTTCCAAACCTGGTCAAACCCTGGATGTCACTGTCTCCTCTATCAGTAACGCGAAAAGTTTGCGCGGTGGCAGCCTGTTGGTTACGCCGCTTAAGGGGTTGGATGGCCGCGTTTACGCAGTTGCCCAGGGCAATTTAGTGGTGGGCGGTTTTAGCGCATCTGGCGCTGATGGCTCAAAAATTACTGTGAATATTCCCAGCGCTGGGCGCATCCCCAGTGGCGCAATGGTAGAGCGCACTGTGGAAACCAACTTTGCTGCCGGCCAGCCGATTATTTTTAATTTGAATCGCGCTGATTTTACCAGCGCAAAAAATCTCGCTCAGAGCATTAACAAATTACTCGGCCCAGATACCGCCAGGCCGATGGATGCCGTCTCCATTATGGTGGACTCCCCGCAGAACCCCGCACAGCGTGTAGATTTTATTGCCATGCTGGAAAACCTCGAGGTCACGCCTGGGGAAGAGGCCGCCAAAGTTATTATCAACTCGCGCACAGGCACTATTGTTGTCGGTAAAAATGTGCGCGTATCCCCGGTTGCGGTAACCCACGGTAGCTTGACGGTTTCGGTTGCGGAAAGTTTAAGTGTGAGCCAGCCAAATCCTTTAGGGCAGGGCACCACTGTGGTCGTGCCAAGCAGCAATGTGCAGTCTAAAGAAGAAACCAACCCTATGTTTAAGTTTGCGCCCGGTGCCAATCTGGATGACATAGTGAAATCAGTCAATGCGGTGGGCGCATCGCCGAGCGACCTTATGGCAATACTTGAAGCGCTAAAAGAGTCAGGTGCGTTAAAAGCCGAATTGGTGGTGATCTAAATGTTGCCTTCAGATAGCAAAATTGGCCAGTTGCCAAGCGCGGGAGTAAGTGGCGTTAAGGATTCTATTTTGAATCAAAATTCGCTTAACTCTATTAAAGCGATGGGGCGCGAAAAAGACCCCCAGGCTATGCGTGAGCTGTCTAAAAAATTTGAAGCCATGTTTGTATCGCAAATGCTCAAAACCATGCGCGAGGCTAACGATGTTTTTGCGCAGGATTCCTACTTTGATAGCAGCGAGCAAAATTTTCATCGCGAGATGATGGATCAGCAATTGGTACTTAATTTGACGGCCGGACGGGGTATGGGTTTGGCAGATCAGTTTTATCGCAACATGATGCGCGATTACGGTCAGAAGCTTGACCTGGATGGCACGAGCAAATCTCAGGACTCTACCAGCCAGGATATAACTCAGCTGCACCGGGTTCAATCCGCTCTGCCTCTTGGATTACAGAAAACGGCTGCGCTAGCGGACCAGGATTCCGCGGCCTTGGATCAATTTTTAAATGCCTACTATCCGGCAGAACAGATTCAGTCCACTGGCAATGCGCAGGTTTATCTCAACGGGGGAAAAACCTCGGTGACGCCTTCGCAGCAAAGTTTTATCGCAGCAATTCGCCCCCACGCCGAGGCCGCAGCCAAACAGCTCAATGTCAGCCCGGAAGCCATTATGGCTCAGGCTGCGCTGGAAACTGGCTGGGGTAAGCATGTTATCCACACCCAGCAGGGGCAAAACAGTTTTAACCTGTTCAACATTAAAGCTGGCGGCAGCTGGCAGGGTGATAGCATCAAGGTGTCTACAGTTGAATACCAGGGCGGCAGCGCCAAAACTGAACGCGCCGAATTTCGTAAATACAACAGTTACGCAGAAAGCTTCGCTGATTACGTGCAATTACTGCAAAACAACGATCGCTATAAATCAGCACTGGCTGCACCGGATGGTGTGGAATTTGCCCAGGCATTACAGGATGCCGGTTACGCGACTGATCCAAAATACGCAAACAAAATTTGCGAGATATTGGCGAGTGATTTATTTAAATCTGATACGCAAAACTCTGCCGATTTCGTCAATCTTGCCAGTGCCAAAAGCACACAATTAGTGGAGTAAGATCATGGCGGGCATATTATCCAATGCTGTCTCGGGTTTGCAGGCTAGCCAAACGGCGCTGAGAACCACTGGCCACAATATCTCCAATGCCAATACCGCGGGCTACAGCCGTCAAACTGTGGATTACACCACTCGCCCGGAGCAGCGCTATGGCAGCGCTGGATTTTTGGGCAATGGCGTAAATGTTTCCTCTATTGAGCGCGTAGTAAATGAATTTGTAAATACTCAGTTGCGCCTGGATAGCTCGACCTACAATCAGCTTAACTCTTACAACGCGAACATCGGCAAGTTGGATAAGCTATTAGCCGATGGAAGCTCGGGTTTGTCAGGTTCATTGCAGAGCTTTTTTCAGGCTTTGCATAATGCCGCCGACGATCCATCGCTGCTCTCCGCTCGCCAGCTGGTGTTGGCTCAGGCCGACGGCTTGAGCAGCCGCTTTAACTCGCTGTACGGGCGCTTTGATGATATCAGTAAGGGCGTGACCACAGAGACAAGTACCGTGGTGGCCCAAGCAGAATCACTGGCGAAGTCAATTGCCAAATTAAACCAGTCGATTAGCGAAAATAATGTAGCCAACGAAGGTGGCGGGCCAAATGACTTGCTCGATCAGCGTGATGAGGCATTACGTAAATTGGCGGAGTTAGTCTCAATTCAACCTGTGACTACTAGCTCGGGCGATATAAATGTTTTTATTGGCAACGGACAGCCATTGGTTTTGGGGCTAAGTGTCAGTCACCTCACTGTTGATAACAGTGGCAATGTTCAGATTGATACAGGCAAAACCAAATTTGATGTCACCAGGGAAATTAATGGCGGCAAACTGGGTGGCTTGTTGGATTTTCGCGATAACGCCCTTAGCCCAAGTTTGAATGAGTTGGGCCGTATTGCCCTGGTAATGAGCGATCAATTTAATCAGCTGCAAAGTCAGGGCTTGGATTTGGAAGGCGAATACGGCGCGCCTATGTTCAGTGACTTTAATAGCACTCAGGCCATGGCCAATCGCGTTGTGGCAAGTGGCAATAACAAGCCACCTTATGATCGAGTTATTGCTGCGGAAATTACCGACACCAACGAGTTAACCACCAGTAACTACGAATTTTCAATTGCACCTGGTACCAGCAACTACACGGTGTTGCGCGAATCCGATGGCAAGATTGTGGCGCAAGGCGTGATGACAGGAGCCTATCCTGTGTCCATCGACTTCGACGGTGTTTCGCTTAATCTAAGCAGTGGTTCGTTCCAAGGTGGCGATAAATTTACGATTCAGCCTACCCGCTATGGCAGCCGCGATCTTGTCAATTTACTAACACGTGCTCAGGACCTTGCTCTGGCTGTGCCCGTACGCGCACAGGCGGCTAGCGAAAATCGCGGTAGCGGCGAAATAAGTTCAGGCAGTGTGCTCGGCTTGGTTGATAGTAAAGGCGACCCTTTGCCAATGTTTGCCACCGCTGGGCAATTATCACCGCCGTTGATTATCCATTTCACCTCTGCCACGACCTATGACATTCTGGATAACTCAAATCCGGCCAATCCGGTTGATCTGGTTCCGCCCATGCGTCAGCAGATATTTACTCCAGGCGTAGAGAATCAATTATTTACTCAGGATGTTGGTGAGACCCGCATTATCGGCAAAGGCGATCGCTTGGGGTTGCCCGAGGGTAGAACTCCGGCCGAAATTGGAATTGATGCATTCACACCGGCGCAATCCAATGGATATTTAGCAGAGCGCTACAGCTTTAATATCATCGACCCAACGACGGGGGGTATATCCACCCGCAATGTGCTTACCCAAAGCGGCGCTTCCGCGGCGCAAACTGCAGTACAGCTAAATGCTATCCCGGGTGTATCTGCTAATGCTTACACCACAGCATCTATTACCGATGTAAACATAGCGCCAGAAGCCTTCACCTATCCATTGCAAATTATGTTGAATGGCGAAGCGCTGATTCAGCATGTGGGTACCAATTTAGCGGGTGATGTTCCCGACCCCAATGTTGATGAAGTGGCGTTTAACGATTATCTGGCCAAGCGCATCAATGAAAACCAAAACCTTCAATCCCTTGGTATTCGCGCCACTAGTGGCCACAACCCTTTAACCGGCGCACCCGAGGTTAATATAGTTGCTTCATCTGGTGTGAACCTGGATTTTCGTTTTGATGCCTATAGTGCAGAACCTTCCACGGGCGTTCCCTTGGTTAATAACATCAGCATTAATGACAGTCAGGGAAATCCCAATGTGCGCTTAAATGGGGTGAATGATCCAGCTACCCTTAGCGATGAGTTGAGTGCTGTCACTGTGGGCGGTCGTATAGATCTGACCTTGGTTAGCGGTATCAGCATGTCAACTATCCCTTCCGACAGTCAATTGTTTGGCGATTCCAAGGCGGCAGATTTTGCGCTTTCCAGTTATCTGGGAGTACAGGCAAGCATTACCGGCAAGCCGCAGGCGGGTGATAGCTTTGTAATCGACTTCAACCAAAATGCCACCAACGACAACCGTAACGCACTGGCGTTTACGGCGTTGGAATCAGCTAAAACTATGGGCAATGGCAACCTAAGTTTTTCCGATGGCTATGCGAAGTTGGTCGAAGAGGTGGGTACCAACAGCAGCCTTTCCAAAATTAATACTGAAGCGAGTAAAAGTTTGCTCGACCAAACCCAGACGTTACGCGATAGCTACTCGGGCGTAAATCTGGATGAAGAAGCGGCGGACCTGATTAAATTTCAGCAGCTGTATTCGGCCAACGCTCAGGTGATAAGCGTGGCGCGTCAGCTGTTTGATACCTTGTTGCAATCCCTTTAAGTCTGACTAGACGGTGAATCATCATGTTGCGTGTATCAACCTCCCAAATTTACGCGATTGCGAATACGGGGATGACCAGCGCCCAGAGTGAAATTAATAAAACCCAGGAGCAGATGTCCACCGGTAAGCGCGTGCTCAGCCCGGCGGATGACCCTGTGGCTGCAACCAGTATTTTAAAACTTAACGAGGAACTGGCGCGTATAGGGCAGTATTCAAAAAATATTGATTCAGGAACTAATAGCCTTACGCTGGAAGACACCACCTTGCAATCGGTAATTAATCTGATCCAGCGAATGCAGGAGCTGGCGGTAAACGCCGGTAACACGGCGGTACTCACCAAGGCGGATTACCAGACGCTAGCCGATGAGGTGGATACGCGCACTCAGGAGCTGCTCAACCTGCAAAATACGACTAACCCCTCCGGGCAATATATATTCGCCGGCTTTCAGGGCAGCACTCAGCCCTTTGTCGATATGGGCGGCGGCAATTATTCCTATAAGGGTGATGATGGACAATTGCAAATCCGCGCCTCAGCAACGGTAAGCGTCACGGTTAGTGACTCGGGTAAAAATCTATTTGTCGATATCCCCAGTGGTAACAACACAGTAAATACCAGTGCCAATCCGGCTAACAAATCACAGCCGCCTGCGTTTATCTCTGCAGGTGACATCTATGACCAGGCTGCCTTCGATGCTTTTTATCCAGAGAGCATGCTGGTTACATTTAACTCGGTTGACTCTGTAGCGCCACCGACTCCCAATTTCACCATTACCGAAAAAAATACCGGCAAAGTATTGGTCGACCGCCAGGTGTATGTGGCAGGTGAAGATATTGAAGTTAAGGGCGTTCGCTTTCAGATTTATGGCAACCCTAATCCAGGGGAGCCCGTGCAGCCGGGGCGCATCCCCCTGGGTAATTTCACTGCCACAGATTTTACTCCACCAGCCAACAGCACTATTACGTTAAAGGTTGGCGGTGTAACCGAAACCCTGACCTTGGATCAACCGATTAATAACATGGGTGATTTGGTTAGCGCTTTAGGTGGAGATGCGGTTTACCCCAATGCCAATCCGATTTCCTTTAGCGCTTCGGCGCAGCAAAACCAATTGAAATTAAAAAACTTGGGATTGACCCTGGATGCAAATGGCTTTGCTTCCAATCGTGGTCTGCCTATTTCAATTCAAAATGGCACAGCCTCTAGTGATCAAATTTTGGGTGTGCCTACCCAGGGGGCGGGTACGGGTGCCGCGCTCAAATTAGTTAACACAGGCGCATCGTTTGATTTTACCGCACCTAATCAACACAGTTTTACTGTTACGGTTGGCAATAAAACCGAGACGCTAACGCTGGATCAAAATGTTACCAATATGGCCAGCTTGGTCGCAGCTATAGGTGCTGGCGGTAATGCGGCAAAGTTAGCTAACTTGGGGTTATCGATAAATTCAGCGGGGATATTAACCAGCAGTTCAACTAACAAAATTACTATTGCTGGGGGCGATGCACAAATTACCGCTGTGATGGGTATAGATACTACCGCATCGGGTACTTCCTCTGCCCAGGGGGTGCCAGCAAAAGCAGGCGATAGCTTCGCGATAGATTCAACCAATAAACAGGGTTTGCTTACAACACTGGCGCGTTTTAGTCAGGCTATGCGCGGTGTTGAAAATAATGGTGAAAGCAAGGCAGAGCTGAGCAAATTGGTGAACAACACACTCAAGAATTTGCAGCTTTCGCTAGCGAATATTACCTCGGTTCAAGGTGAAGTTGGTGCGCGTATGAATACGCTGGACTCTTCCAAGGAATTAAACTTGGATGCAGAGCTTTATAGCAAGGAAGTCTTGAGCAATATTGAGTCCCTAGATTACGCTGAAGCTTCAACGCGCCTGTCTATGCAGTCATTGGTATTAAGTGCAACCCAGCAGAGCTTCGTAAAGATAAGCCAATTGAATCTATTCAGTTATTTGTAAATAGGTGATGGTTATAAAACGGCCAAGAAGGCATGGTCAAATTTTTTACTAATTAATCTACAAAAATTAATTTACTACTGAGGTGGAAAATTTTTACTAGGCTTAGTAGAGCATTGGCTGATTAGCTCGCCAAAAGTTTGCGCTAAGTCACAGTTTTACTTGTATTCTCTAGTGTCTGTGCGTATAAGGTTAAGCAGTGGTTAGCAGTTTGACCCGGATAGATATTAATAGGATTCCCATGGCCGACACTTCTCTTTTATCCCCCTTGGAAGCCGCACTCGATCAGTCGCTAATTTTGCTCAATTTGGCTAAAGAGCAAAACTGGGAGGCATTCGAGGTTTTATTGCAACAGCGCCAGGCAAGTATGAATGCACTTACGGATAAAGGCTTCCTCCAGGCGATTGCCAAGGCCGACCTTGATGAGCAGGCCAAGACACTGGTGATCAAAATTCAAGATATCAACCGCCAGTTAACGGATCTGTCTACTAAAAAGCGAGATCAGGTTGTGGCAGAAATCCGTCAGATCAATACGGTGGACAAGGTTGCCGGGCTTTATGGTCAGTAATTTGTCTTCCCTTCCTCCCTTTTATAGCCTTCAGTAATATCCTCTGCAAAATTTACCCAAAAATAATTTAAAAAGTTTCTAACGAGGGCTAAAGCTCCTCCTGGACCTGTCGATAACCTTTTCAGAAGATCTGAAAGCACAAGGCCTCAGTCTTCCTTCAATCGACTCGTTGCGCCTTTAACGCGACCAGACTTAAACCAGGAGATACACCATGGCTTTAGTAATTAACACCAACTTGGCGTCACTCAACGCTCAACGCCAGCTGCAATCATCTGGCATGTCACTTGATCGCGCGACTGAGCGTTTGTCGTCTGGTCAGCGTATTAACTCCGCGAAAGACGACGCAGCGGGCCTCGCGATTTCTAACCGCATGACCTCTCAGATCCGCGGCCTGGATCAAGCTGTACGTAACGCCAACGACGGCGTGTCGCTGATTCAAACTGCTGAGGGTGCCCTGCAAGAAACCACCAACATTCTGCAACGTATGCGCGAACTGGCCGTACAGTCTTCGAACGGCATCTACACCGACGGCGACCGTGCCACTCTTAATGCTGAAAGTAAGCAGCTGGTTTCGGAACTTGACCGTATCGCTAAATCCACCTCGTTTAACGGCCAAAGCCTGCTCGATGGTTCACTGAGCAAAATTAGCCTGCAAGTGGGTGCAGAAGCTAACCAGAGCATTTCCTTTGGTATTAAAGCCATGGATGCTAAAACCCTTGGTTTGGGTTCCTTGAGTGCCGATATGGCTGGTACCCACTTCGACCAGGCATTGAGCTCTACTACCTTCAAAGATGGTGACGTTCTTGTTAACGGCCAGAGTATCGGTGCTTTTGACGGTACAGTAGCCACAAATACCTTGTCCGATCTGGTAGCCCAGATGAACGACAAGTTATCAGGCGTAACTGTCTCTGCATACAATGAAATTACAGCTACGACTGTTGGTGATGGTAAAACCACTACCAACAGTCTAACCATCGATTTAGCCAATCCTGACGGTTCTAGTGCTCAGTTTGTAATTTCTGGCACCAACACCATGGATGAATTGGTAAGCGCCATTAACGATAAGTCTGGTGGCAAAGTAGTAGCCTCCTTGACTGATGATGGACGCTTGAACCTGGCTAATAACGAAGGCTCAACCATTACCCTGACCAGTGCGGGTATGGCTGCCAATATTGGTGGTGGAATTACCACTGCCACAGCAGTGCAGCCAATACTTTCTTTTGCCTCTGATGACGGCAGCCCAGTTACTATCACTACTGGTCCTAATGCCTCTACTGGTCTGCTTAAACATCTCGGTCTGCAAGAAACTCGTACCGATGGTGGCGTAATTGGCGGCGCGCTTAACGCTACTGCGCTGACCTACGGCGATCTGAAAATAAATGGTGTTGTGATTAGTGCTGATAACACCACCACGCTGCAGGGCAAGGTAGACAATATTAATGCCGTTACCGATCAGACCGGTGTTACTGCGGTGTTGAAGGCGGAAAATTCCAGCTCGTTCGATACTGCTGCGGTCTTCAAAGAGCTAACAGGTACAACTGCGACCGCTTCACCTAATGCTGCTGGTGATTCAATCAATATCAATGGTGTTGAAGTGGTCACAACTGGTACCACCATTAAATCTCTGGTGGGTGACATAAATGGTGCAGCAGCTACCACTGGTGTTTATGCCTATGTTGATAGCTCAGACAACATCAGGTTGTACTCCGATGGTCAAATCAATATTGCCGATGGTGCAACTAATGCGGGCGCAGTCCAAACCTTCATAGGTATTGCCAATGGCCAAAATGCGCCAGCTGCGGTGAATGCAGGTACAGGTAGTATCCGTATCAATAACACTGAAATCAGCTTTGGTGCTGGCGACTTGGCAAGCCTGGATAAAGCGGTTACCAAGATCAATGCCTCTCAGGCCAGCACTGGTGTGTACGCGAGCGTAAGTGATCAGGGCCAGTTGGTACTTAACTCCGCTGCTTCCTTTAACGTGGAAGTGGGTGATACCAACGGTGCCTCCACCTTGAAGGTGCTGGGTCTGGATTACAGCATCTCTGGCTCTGGAGCTCTGTCCGGCAGCCCGGCCGGTTATGGCGGTGCTGTACAACAAGTTTCCGCTGGCCTGCAACTGAGCTCTCAAAAAGGTACGCCAATCAGTATTGAAGTAACCACCGCAGGTGCTACTAATACTGGTTTGATCTCGCAAAACGTGGCTGCCTCGGGTGACGGTTTCGGTAGCTCCATTGCCAGCCTGAGTATCGATACCCAGGTCAATGCGCAGAAAGCGATCAAAACTATCGACAATGCGCTGTCCACCATCAACGATACCCGCGCAAACTTGGGTGCGGTGAGTAACCGTCTCGACTTTACTGTGTCTAACTTGAGCAGTATCTCCGAGAAAACTTCAGCCGCCCGCTCACGTATCGTGGATGCTGATTTCGCGGTGGAAACGGCAAACCTGAGTCGTGCACAAGTGTTGCAACAGGCCTCAACCGCCATGTTGGCTCAATCCAATGCTCGTGCACAAAACGTACTATCCTTGTTGCGATAAGAGTTAATGCCCGCCGGGATAATCCGGCGGGCCTTCTTGTTAAGAGGGCTAGGGTATGAATGAAATCAATAAAACAGCTTCGATACCGGTTCAAGTGAAAAGCTTGCCGGTTGCTGCTGTTTCTAGCCAGAGCAAGGGTCAAAAACCCGGCAATGATTTGCCGCATTCTCCGGAAGCGGCAATTTCTAGCAGGGAAAGCGTCAAGGATTTTGAGGCTGTTCAGGAGAGATTGCAGGCCGCTGTTGCACAAATGAACGAATATGTTCAGTCAACCCAACGCGATTTGCAGTTCAGTTTTGACCCAAGTTCTGGTGAAACTGTGGTAAGGGTTTTGGATAGAAATACCAAAGAGGTTATTCGTCAAATTCCCGATGAAATATTCCTTCGCCTAGCGCAGGATATTAGTCAGGATAATCCGATTAGCTTGTTTAGTGTCCAGGTTTAAAAGCGTTATAAATCAATAGCATAGCTGAGTATTTCTGGGCGGTAGGGCAAGCAGTTTAAGTTGTAAAAAAATCCAAAAAGGCGAGTGAAAAATATTCACTCGCCTTTTTTTTTACAAAAAAAATAATGAAGAAGCGGCGCAAAACTAAGGCAATTTAATCTGCAGTTTTGGTTTGCTTGGAGGACAAAGTTAAGGCAGCTAACAAATCTCTGAAAATTGTTTGGCACAGTCTGTGCAAAAGTGGCTTTAGGCAAATCCGTATCGAAAATCTGTCGATTCAGTGGCGTTTCGTACAAGGCTTGCCGAGAAGTTCATTCACACGTTGAGAACTTCATTATCGACTTGCCACAGCAAATGAAACTGTGCACAGGAACAGTCTTAGGAGATTAGTCATGCCATTAGTCATTAATACAAATGTGGCCGCCATCAATTCTCAACGTCAGTTAATGAATTCCGGTGGCGCGCTTGATAAAGCAACTGAACGCCTATCATCAGGCCAGCGTATTAACTCTGCAAAAGACGATGCGGCTGGACTGGCAATTTCTAACCGTATGACATCGCAAATTCGCGGAATTGACCAGGCGATTCGCAATGCCAACGACGGTATTTCATTAATTCAAACCGCTGAAGGTGCCTTACAGGAAACTACCAATATCCTGCAGCGTATGCGCGAACTTTCAATCCAGTCAGCGAACGGTATCTACAGTGATGCCGACCGCGGAACTCTGGATGCTGAAGTGCAACAGCTGATCGCAGAGCTTAACCGCATCGCTGACTCCACCTCCTTTAATGGTCAGCCACTCTTGGATGGCTCATTGGGTAAGGTTAACTTGCAGGTAGGCTCCGAAGCCAACCAAACCATCACCATGAAAATTCCGGCGATGGATGCAAAAACTCTGGGTATGGGCTCTACCAGTGGTGATGTGGCTGGTACGCATTTGGGTCAAGCGATTAGCTCCACCGTGTTTAAAGATGGCGACATTCTTATTAATGGCCAGAGTATTGGTGCCTTCGACGGTACTAAAACGCCGCCTGATACCTTTGCTGATTTACTTGCCAATATTAACGAGAAAATCGAAGGCATTACCGCAACCGCATTTAACGAAGTTACCACTACTAGCGTAGGTACTGGTGTTTCCAGTGTGGCTAATCCGATAGTGTTTACCCTGACCAATCCGGATGCAACCACGTCGACTTTTACCATTACCAACACCAATAGCATGGATGAGTTGATAAGCGCTATCAATTCACAATCTGGTGGTTTGCTGCAGGCGACCAAAACAGAATCTGGCTTAGTGACTCTCGCAAATGCCAACGGTGCAACTATTGCGGTATCTGGTGCTGGCGCAGCAGCCGGCTTGGGTGCGGTAGTGTCGCCCAGCTACGGGCAGGTCGCACTGACAGCAAATAATGGTCAAGCGATAGTTATCACTCAAGGGCCAAATGCTGTACAGCCTACCGTTGCTGCAGGCGCGGCTTATGCGGCCCCTGTCGCAGGCACCATGACGCTGAATGGTGTAGATATCACCTTCGCCGGTGGTGAAGCTATTGCCGCTACTACGGCTCTGATTAATGCGCAAAGCCAGTACACAGGTGTAGTGGCAACAGATGATGGCACCAGTATTACTCTTACCGATTCCAAGGGTAGGGATATCAATATCTCCTCAGTGCCTAGCTCAATAGCAACTAGTGTTGGTTTCAGTTCATCAAGCTATCAAGCGCCAACACTGCTCCAGGCTTTGGGCTTCCAGGAAACCCGCACTGATTCCTCGGTGTTTGGTAAGTCTATTCCTGTAGCCAACTCAACTACATCACTTAATTTCGGTGATCTTGTAATCAACGGTGTCACTATCAGCGGTGAAAATACCGATACCCTGCAGGGCAAAGTTGACAACATCAACAAAGTTAGCGATGACACTGGCGTAATCGCCTCGTTAAAAGCGGAAAGTATTTCCAACTTTAACGCGAACAAGCTGACTACCGAAATTACCGGCGGAACTTTTGGCCCGGCGACGGCTGGTACTATAGTGCTTAACGGTGTGAGTGTTGCGGTAGGTGCTGGTGACTCTATCGACACAGTCGTGAATTCTATAAATGCCGCCTTCTCCACTACCGGGGTGCTGGCATATAAGGATTCTATCGGTCAGATGCACCTTTACTCCGAGGGGCAGATTAACATCGATGAAACTGGCGGTTCTGCGGCTAGCGTTGGCATTGCCGGTGTATTCCCGCAAACTAATTCTCCTGCTGTTGGTACTACTGGCAGCCTGCGCCTCAATAACACGCAGATTTCGCTGACCAATATTACGGATCTAAATACCGTAGTCAGTGAAATTAACGCGCAACAAGCCAACACGGGTGTTTATGCATCGCTGAATGATTTGGGCCAGCTGATTCTCAACTCTAACTCAGCCTTCTCCATTGACAGCGGTGATGTCAACGGCGGTAAGACTCTGGCCAACCTTGGTTTGGATACCAGCCTGGCTGGCCCAATGGGAACCTTGGGAGTTGCGGGCGCAGGTCGCGCGACCAATGTACTGGCATCCATTGAGTTGAACTCGCTGCGTAATACGCCGATTAGTGTTGAGGTTACGACTAATGGTACTACTGCTACGGGTTTGATTTCGCAAAATCCAACCTCTGCGGGCGTTGGTTTTGGCACGGCAATTGGAAGCATCAGTATCTCGACACAACCGGGTGCACAGAAGGCGATAGATGTGATCGATAACGCGTTGGATACCATTAACGATGTCCGTTCGCAGTTGGGTGCAATTAACAACCGCCTGGAGTTTACCATCAGTAACCTGGCTAACGTCTCGGAAAAAACTTCAGCCTCCAGATCGCGGATTGTGGATGCTGACTTTGCGGCAGAAACTGCTGCGCTTAGTCGGGCTCAGGTGTTACAACAGGCGGCAACTGCTATGCTGGCTCAGTCCAACGCCAGGCCGCAGCAAGTCCTCAAATTGTTGCAATAAAATTTGTAGTAGCAAAATCGCCGGCTTTATGCCGGCTTTTTTGTGCCCGCCCTTTTATATGGGGGGGGCGGATATGTGTAGAAATTTACCGGTAATGCGAGCATCCCAATAGCGTTAGTGGGTAAGATCAGTAATTCGAAGAATGCGGAGTATCGCTTGCAAGCGGAAACTAATCCGCCCTGATAACAAGGACAAAAACTTAAGCTACAGCGCAGGGTTTGGTAACTAAGGGTGGATACATACTGGCGCACAACCAGTTGAGTTTTATCATCCAGCTGATGCCAGTCGCTTCAGGAAAAAATATTTCTGTGCGCGACCGAACTGGCCGATGGTAAGGGCAGTCTTGCCGATAAGAATTGGGTAGTTAATATCGGAGCTTGGTATCTGTGATTGGGTGACTGGCACGGGTTCGCATCTGCCGCTGCGAACCCGTGCCAGTCCTATCATTTAAAGGGCGCTGGAGTCCTGGGGTTTTAGTTTGCTGGCCGCTTGGTTTTGTGCTCTATTTTCGCGTCATTTTGTTGGCGCCCAGGTTAAATATTTAGATTCAAGGCAGTAAAAAGCAGGCCTTTTAGTAACAAAAGCAACTATTTGTTGGCATGTAGTGTGCTGTAACCTTATTAGAAGAGTCTTTATGGCGAAAAAGGCCAGCCAAAACCGTAAAAAAGCGGCAAATAAGGCTAAAGAATGGACAGATGTTGCCGCTATATGATTAATAGCGGTAAAAGATTTTGGGGTAAACCATGGTTACGTCTACAACCTCCACAACCAATGCCAATACCAATTTAGCCAGTGCTGGCTCTAGCCTGGTGAGTAAATTGGGTAATGGTTCCGGTGTTGACAGCTCTTCACTTATCAACCAATTGGTAGAGATTAGCCAGTCGGCGCAAGCGACGCGCTTAACCTCGAAGAAAACCGACCTGGAAACCCAGATATCCGATTTTGGCTTGATGCGCAGTGCGATCAGTAAGCTGAATACTGCAGTGACGGCACTGGGTAACCCAGATACTTTTAATGCCAAGGCTGTTTCCATTCCCGATACCTCGTTGCTTACCATCAATAAAATTGATGCCAAAGCAGTGGCTGGCGATTACCGTATAAAAGTTGAATCTGTTGCTCAGGCACAATCTCTGAGTTCTGGCGTGTTTGCTACCAGCAATGCCGCAATAGGCAAGGGCACTGTCACTTTGCGCCTGGGTAGCTGGAATGCCGCCCTGGATACCTTTACCGCTGATACCACCAAAACCGGTGCGACTATCACCATTGACGACACTAACAATACCCTTGAGGGCCTGCGCGACGCTATCAATAAGGCCAATGTTGGTGTGCAAGCCAGTATCGTTAACGATGGCAGTGGCTATAAATTGCTGTTGACCGGACCCTCTGGTGAAAAAAATGAGATGGAGTTGACTGTCGCTGAGGATGGCTCATCGCCGGGTTTGTCAGCGTTCAATTTTAACGAGACCAATCAGGGCTTTACTCAGGAGCAAGAGGGGCTTGATGCTCAGGTGCGGGTAAATGGCCTGTTATTGAATCGTGAATCTAACCACCTGACCGATGTAATTCCTGGCTTGGAATTTGATATTTTTAATAGTTCAGCAACTGAACAGGTCACAATCAATATCTCTCAAGACAAGAGCACCGCCGAACAGGCGATTCGCGATTTTGTATCTGCCTACAACACATTTTTAAGTGATACTGACAAGCTCATGGGTAAGGATGCAGATACAGGCGAATACGGTAGCCTGCACCAGGATCCATTGGCTAAAAGTTTAGTCAGCGCTGTTCGCAGCGCGCTGGCCACCCCAATTACCGGAAGCTCCAGCGCCTTTAATACGCTGGGTACTTTGGGTATTCGTACGCAATTGGATGGCACTCTGCAAATTGTAGAGGACTCAACGAATACCTCTTTTACCGCAGCGATAAATAACCATTTTGACGAAGTGCGGGATTTTTTCGCTCCCAAGTATGGTTCTGATAACGCAAAAATTACCGTTAAAACCTTCGGTGCTGCATCCAAAGCTGGTAGCTATGCGGTAAATATTACCACGCAAGCAGCTAAGGGCTACCTCAATGGTGGCGCCTTGTCCGGTGTGAGTTTCCCGTTGGACACAACCGGTAAAGACTACTCATTTAAAATTAAAATTAACGATGTTGAATCCAACACAGTAACCATTCCCGCTGGCAAGGTGTATAACACAGCCGATGAAATGGCCGCTGATATCCAGAGTCTCGTTAACCTTGATACAAATATCAAGGCCGCCAAGGGTAGTGTAAGTGTCACTTATAACTCTACTGATAATCGCTTTGAATTTGTTTCCAATGATTACGGTAGCAACAGTAAGGTAGCAATCTCCGAAGTGGGCGTCGACCTGGGTGATCTAGGGTTGTCTGTTGCCACAGGTGTTACCGGTGTTGACGTTGCAGGCACTATTGATGGTGTTGCAGGTTTTGGCTATGGCAATGTGCTACTGCCTAAGTTGGGGTCTGCAGCCGAAGGTTTGCAGATGATAGTTGACCCGGGTGCTAGCAGCGGCACTATTACATTCTCGCGTGGTTTTTCCAGCCAGGTAGTTACCCTGCTTGATAGCTACACCAAGTCTTCCGGTTTAATCAAAGGCCGCGAGACGACTATTAACAAAGACATCACCCAGGTTAAAGAGGATCAAACCACACTGCAGCGTCGAACCGATGCCTACAGGTCTCGTCTGCAAGCGCAATTTTTGGCAATGGAAAATATAGTGCGCAGTTTGAATGCCACCAGTAATTCGCTGGATAACATCATGAAGGTTTTACCCTTTACTGCTAGCAGTGGTAACTAATAGTTAGTTGGTCTCTACAAATTGTATTTTTGTTCCTTAGCATTCACTGCTGTTGCGCTAGGTTTCGGCCAAAGTTCCTAGCCCTCTTTTTTGTTGATGTGATAACTAATAATGAAATTGTCTTAGGCAGTTGAGGCTATGAATAAGTCATGCTCTTTCTTTTGCATGGACTTCTGATTTTTAGCCATCTATTGTTTAGCCCCATCTATTTTTTAGTCATCTATATCATTTCTGCTTTTCGGTGCAATCGGCATCACTCCGCTAGCTTTGCCCTCAAATGGCTATTTCATTGGAAATGCTCTTGTCTTTATGTAACCACCAATGAGTGCTCCAAATACTTATCAGACGGATACTGGCCGGTAGCTGCCATGTTAATTTGCATTGTTTGGTTTTGCGCCGTCAGTGTTGATGCCGGGGCAATCGGGACTGCAAAGCAATCAGCTTATTTCTAAAATTGAGGAGCTACGATTGCCGCGATTAAGATTTTTTCGCTGATGGTGATTTTTTAATCAAATTTAGTGCAAGTTCTAAATAACAAGCCTTTGGTCTTGAGTCGGTTAAAGTTTTTCAGCCTTAGGTCGAAGTCAATATAAATAATCTTTTCTTTCGCGATGGAATTCCGCACCTATGTCCTTGGTAATTAATACCAATAATTCCTCTCTGAATGCGCAGCGACAGCTGTTGCATTCAGGCGAGGATTTGGACAAGGCTTCGGCTCGCCTATCTTCCGGGAAGCGGATAAATAGTGCTGCGGATGATGCCGCCGGTTTGGCTCTCAGCAATCGAATGCAATCCCAGGTTAGGGGATTGAATCAAGCAATTCGCAATGCCAATGATGGTGTTTCGCTAATTCAAGTAGCTGAGGGTGCGCTCAATGAAACGACAAATTTGTTACAGCGAGTGCGCGAACTCTCCATTCAAGCCTCCAATGGCATCTACGGCGACTCAGATAGATCCACCCTGAATGCTGAGGTTCAGCAGTTAATTTCTCAGGTTGATTTCATTGCCAAAAATACCCAGTTTAACGGTCGAGCCGTGCTTCAGGGTAACCACCAAGCTATAGACCTACAGATAGGCGCAGAGGCAAACCAAACGGTCAGCCTTAAAATTCCCGCGATGGATGCCAGCTCTTTGGGGATGGCTTCATTTTCTGGTGATTTAATCGGTAGTCAGATGGAGATTGACGGTGCTGGCGGGCTTACTAATGCTTTGGCGGCAGGTGCCATCAAGATTAATGGCAAGGCTATACCCGCAGTGGATACAGGTACAACGCTGGAGGACTTTCTTGCCAGCCTCAATGATTCCCTGGTTGGTGTAGAGGCTTCAACCCAGTTGAATATGACTGCGGACAAGATCGGTGATGGCAGGCTTCAGGGGAGTCAGGCGTTAACGATAAATGGAGTGGATCTAAGTGGTGACAGCGTTTCTTTTAGTGTCAATAACACGCTTTCGCTGCAGGAATTGGCAGATAAAATCACCGCAAATTCAAATGGGCTGCTTCAGGGGGGGATCGATGACAGCGGCAAGTTGACTATCGCCAGCGACTCCATGGCTACCATTACCCTGGTCGACTCCTCCAGCGGTGCTGCCTCTGGCGTAAGTCCGGGGATTAACTCAGACCCCGATGTGGCGGCCATAGTCCAGGCTTTGCAAACCTATTGGATTGCTGAAGCAGAAAACATGATCAGCAATTTTTACGGCATGACCGGCGACGGTCGCGATCTTACGCTCAACCTGCAGACGGTGGCCAACGGCCAGTCTGATGGTCCATTTGGCGCCTTAGCCAGCGTAGATCCCAATACTTTTACGCTAAATATTGACATGGCTGACTTTGGTGGTGTGGCTTTGCCCAATGGGCCAAACGTCGGAGGCTGGCTTTACGGTGATCGCATCATTACCCACGAAATGGTGCATGCGGTCATGGCTACCAGGATGAACCTTGGAGCCTTGCCCGGCTGGTTTGTTGAGGGTACGGCTGAATTTATCCATGGTGTCGATGAGCGGGTGGAGTTAGATATTCAAAGTGGCGCCTTGGATACCCTTGGTGAGTTTCAGACAGAGTTTACTAACGCCCAGGCACCTGGTTCCCCCTCGGCGGTGGGATACAGTGTCGGTTATGTTGCCATCAAAATGCTCCATGCAGACATAATTGCCAACGCTGGTGCTGGCAGTGGCGGTATAAAAATTTTGTTTGATCAACTCGAGGCTGGTGCCAGTCTGGATCAAGCAATAACCACGCTGAATGGATTGGGGCAAACCAGTTATACGAACCTTGCCGCCTTTAATACCGCTGTATCTACTGGCGGCTTCAATTTTATGAATACTCAGCTCAACTTTGATGGCGCTGTTGGGGTTGAGTCCGATACTGGCTCTATTCAGGGTTCTGACTATGGTTTCGCGGCAAAAAATGCGATTGATATAATTCCCAATACAGCGCATCAGGCCCCGCAATACTTTAACTTAATTATTCCATCTGAATACGGTGGCGGGTCCAAATCCGTTGATGCCCAGTTGGTGCTTCGCTCTCGATCCGGTGAAGCGATTAACATTACCCAGGGGCTTACTGGCACTGATGCCAGCCTAAACCAGCTGGGTTTTTCCCAAGTGAGTGGCTTCTCCACACTCGGTAAAGCGTTGACAACTGCAGCGCAAAATACTGCCATGGAAAAAGGTGACCTTATTATTAATGGCGTAACAATCGATGCCGCCCTTGCCGGTGCTGGGCTACAGGGGAAAATTGATGCGATCAACGCCGCAAGTGATGAAACAGGTGTGGTTGCTAGCAGTTTGGCGAAAACAACCTATCAGACCAATAGCAGTGCCGAGATCGAGTGGGTTGCTACAAATGCCATAGGCGCATTAGCTAATGACACTATAGGCATTAATGGGATTGGTATTGCGATTACCGCTGGTGACTCTGCCACTACTGTGGCAGCAGCAATAAATAATCTTACTTCGGTTCATGGTGCAAAAGCCTATGTGGATGACACTGATCATCTGCATTTGTTTTCCACCGAGCCGCTTAATTTGTCCCAGGCAACAAGCTACTTTACCGATATAGGCATCTCGCAAAATGTGCTTTCGACTGGCTCACTGGAAATTCGTGGTCAAGAGGTCTCGCTTAGTAATATTTATGATCTGAGTGCGATAGCTAAGGATATTAATGCGGTTCAAGGGCAGACGGGGGTTTTTGCTCGCGTGAACGACAATGGCGAGTTGGCGTTAGAAAGTGGTGGAAGTTTTTCACTTGCTCTTGGTGACAACAATGGCCTAAAAACTTTTCAGGCATTGGGTATTGGTGTCAGCTTGGCAGCCAGCGGTAGTGGATTGATCGATTCGGATGGCGACCACCTTTTAGAAGATGAATCGATTCAAGTGCTCGCTCGCTTAAAGCTTACCAGTGGGCAGGGCAACAATATCCAAATTCAGCTCAGCGATAATGGCAAAACCGTAACCGGATTACTTGAGCAGAATAAATTGGCTGGCGTGTCGTCGGGTAGCTCGCTTAGCGGGCTTAATGTGCTTTCGATTGCGGCGGCGCAAAAGGCAGTTGGCACAGTCGATAATGCCTTAAAAACGATAAATGACACTCGTTCGGAGTTGGGGGCAGTAAACAACAGGTTGGATTTTACTATCGCCAACCTGAGCAGTATTTCAGAAAAAACCTCTGCGGCGCTTTCGCGAATAGTGGATGCGGATTTTGCAGTTGAGGCTGCAAAGCTGAGTCGAGCGCAAGTGCTGCAAAAGGCTGCTCAGTCCATGCTCTCTCAGGCTAATTCATCGCCGCAAATAGTCTTGTCGTTGCTTCGCTAGATTTTGCTCGGATTGTTTGGCGGGATTTGTTGGGGCGTATTTAGCGGCAAATAAAAAAGCCCGATAAATTATGCTTTGTTAGCATTTTATCGGGCTTCTTTTGGCCTAGGGCCAGAATAGTGGCGGACCGGACGGGACTCGAACCCGCGACCTCCGGCGTGACAGGCCGGCATTCTAACCGACTGAACTACCGGTCCGCTGCGTTCAGAAACACTACTTACCTTGTGAGTAAAGAGTGGTGGGCGGTACAAGACTCGAACTTGTGACCCATGCCTTGTAAGGGCATTGCTCTACCAACTGAGCTAACCGCCCAAGATAACGATTTGCGTCGTGTACCTTGTTGGTGGCGCGTATTCTAATGCCGTTTTCTGGCAGGTCAACCTTTTTTTTGCCGCCGTTAAAAAAAAACCATAAAAAGCCAAAAAATGCTTAACAAACAATCGGTTGCGGCTAAGTTTTGGGCGTAGATAGCAAACATTACCGGTGTGGCGAGGCGCTTGTTATACTCGCCGCTGATTTCCATAGGAGCTTTGTTTGTGAATCAGCCTAATGCCAACTATTTATCTGCAAGGATATTTTCACTGGTTCTGTCAGGGTTCTTGCTGCTGACAAGCCTGGCGGCGAGTGCCGCTATTGAGGTGCACCAGTTTGCCAATGATACTGAGCGCGAACGCTACCAAAGCCTGATAGATGAAATGCGCTGCCCCAAATGTCAAAATCAAAACCTGTCCGGTTCAGACTCACCAATTGCAGAGGATTTGCGCAGGGAAATTTACCACCAAATTAAAGCGGGTAAGGCTGACAAGGAAATTGTTGATTATATGGTTGCGCGCTACGGTGAGTTTATTTTGTATAAGCCTCTGATGAGCGCCAAAAACCTGTTCCTTTGGGTTTCTCCGGTAATACTGCTGCTTATAGGCGGCCTGGTGTTGGCGCTGGTTGTGCGCAAGAGGCGCCAAGCTGCGGCTAGCGCCCTTTCTGCTGCGCAACAGACGAGGTTAGATGAACTCTTAAACTCCTCTCAGGGCAACCCTTCAGGCGATTCTGAACCGGATCGCCGCCCTTAGGGTCTTTTTATTGGGTATTTAAGCGAAACCCCCTGCACTAAAAATTTGGAGATCTAGCGAGTGACTTTATTTTGGTTGGCTATAGCGGTGTTGCTGCTTGTGGCTATGGTGTTTGTGTTTTGGCCTTGGTTTAAATTTAGCGGTACTGTAACTCCCGAAGTTGCGCTCGGTAGCACTGAGCTGATGGCGGAGAATGTTCGCTTGTTTCGCGAACATTTGGCGGAGTTGGATGCACAGCTTGCGGATGGGCGTATCGATCAGCATCAGTACGCGCAGCTAAAGCTGGAGCGCGAGCGGGCGCTGCTTGAAACAGATGCAGAATTGTCTAAGCAGGTGCGGCGAAATAGCGCTAGTGCGGGCGCTCTTCTGTTTGTCGGCATTGCCGGGCTTTTGTTGCTTGCTGCCGCCGCAGGTTATTGGCGGTTGGGGGCTAGCGAGGATGTCCGAATTCAGGCATTGCAGCTGGATAAGCAGTATTTCGATTACCAGGACATGCTTGCCAATCGTCAACCCGATCCGGCCAGGGCGAAGGCGGTAGTGGCAGCCATTGAGCAGCGCTTACTGGCCGAACCCAATAATATTCAATATTGGTTTGTACTGGCTCGCAGCTGCATGGAAATTGGTGATTTTGCCAAGGCAGCCCATGCCTATCAGGAAGTGCTCAGTCGCGATGGCAAATCCGGCATGATCATGGCTGAGGCGGCCCAGGCTATATTCCTGCGCGATGGCAATCAGATTTCGCCCCCAGTGGTCGACCTGACCAAGGGCGCTTTGGCACTTGAACCTGAAAATACTATGGCGCTGGGGCTGATGGGAATTATCGAGTTCAATCAAAAAAATTACCCTTCTGCCATTAAAAATTGGCAAAAAGCGATCACATTACTGGGGCCAAACGCCAGTGGCACAGAGTCCTTAGAGGCGGGGATTGCCCGCGCTAAAAACATCTATTTGGCTGATGGCGGCACCCAAGAGCAACTTGATCAGCTTTTGGCCGGGCGCCAAATTTCCCTCATGGTCGAGTTGGCTGGGGGGGTAAAGGTTTCACCCGATCAGCTGGTTTATGTGTATGCCCGAGCCTGGCAGGGGGCTAAAATACCTTTAGCGATAACTCGCATCAAGGTGTCCAGCTTGCCAGCCAAGGTTACCCTGACCGAGGCTATGGCTATGTCGCCCATGGCCAGTCTTGCCAATGCGGTCACTATAGAGCTTGTCGCCAGGGTCTCTGAGGATGGTAGCGCCAATGCGAAGCCCGGTGATTGGCAGGGCAATTCTGGCCCCCTGGATATGGCTAAGCTGCCCGGCGACATCAAGCTTACCATTGATCATCAGCTCTCAGATTAGTGGTTAAATCAATCTGCTTGTCTGAAAAATAGGCGGAAAGCCCTTGGCCTGGGCTTTTCCGCAGCGAGCGGGTGTAAAGCCCGTCACAAGTGTGTAGAATCCCGTCTTTGGCGCTTTTTTGGCGCCCACCTACTAGAAATAAAACTCAATTAAATCAAATAGCTAAGTCAACTTACCTAGATTAGAGCAAATGGCACGTCTTAAGCAGCTCGCTGTCCGGGGCGCGATATTTGATTGGTTAAGTTGAAATAGAGCTGGCGCCCGCTGGAAGGGGCCACACGAGATAAGAGTGAAATGGATCTATGCGGCTAAAGTGCATCAAGCTGGCAGGCTTTAAATCCTTTGTTGACCCCACCACGGTTAACTTCCCCAGCAATCTCTGTGCTGTGGTTGGCCCTAATGGCTGTGGTAAGTCCAATATCATCGACGCCGTGCGCTGGGTGATGGGTGAGTCATCGGCTAAAAATTTGCGCGGCGAAAGCATGACCGATGTTATTTTTAACGGTTCCAGCGGTCGCAAACCTGTTGGCCAAGCGTCTATCGAGCTGGTGTTTGATAACAGTGATGGCACTTTGCTGGGGGAGTACGCCAGCTTTAGCGAAATCTCGATCAAGCGCAAGGTTACCCGTGATGGGCAAAACCTCTATTACCTCAACGGCACTAAGTGCCGCCGCCGCGATATTACCGATATCTTCCTGGGCACTGGCCTTGGCCCGCGCAGCTACGCCATTATTGAGCAGGGAATGATTTCCCGCTTGATTGAGGCCAAACCGGAAGACCTGCGGGTTTATATCGAAGAGGCTGCTGGCATCTCCAAATACAAAGAGCGCCGCCGCGATACCGAAAGCCGTATGCGCCGCACCCAGGAAAACCTGGAACGCCTAACCGATATTCGCGATGAGCTGGAGCGTCAGCTGTCGCGCCTGCAACGTCAGGCTCAGGCCGCCGAAAAATACACCGAATACAAAGCCGAAGAGCGGTTGCTCAAAGCCCAGCTTCAGGCGCTCAAGTATCAGCTACTGGATGAGCAAGCCAAAACCAAGCACAGTGCCATTCGCGATCTCGAATTGCGCATGGAATCTTTTGTTACCGAGCAGGTAAATAAAGACACCCAGATCGAGAAATACCGAGCCCAATACACCGAGCTGGGAGATAAGTTTAACGAGGTCCAGGGTCGCTATTACTCCATTGGCGCGGATATCTCTCGTTTAGAGCAAAGCATCCAGCACGCCAATGAGCGCTCGCGCCAATTGCAAACCGATTTGGATCAAACCAATCGCGATGCCAAAGAGGCTGAAGAGAGCCTGTTGATAGACACGCAAAAAGCGGAAGAGCTCGAAAGCGAAATGCTGGAGCTGGAGCCGGAACTGGAGTTGGTGCAGGCCGCCGAAGAAACCTCCAGCGAAACCCTGATTGAAGCTGAAGAATCCATGCAGCGCTGGCAAAACGACTGGGACAGTTTTAACCAGCGCGCCGCCGAGCCGCGTCAGCGCGCTGAAGTTCAGCAATCGCGCATTCAACATCTGGAGCAGGTGCAAACCCGTTTATTACAGCGCATAGAAAAACTGCGCGAAGAAAAGGGCGGCTTACAGGGTGATGGCGACGACGACGCTATTGCTCAGTTGACCGAGCAGATCGCCGAGCTGGACTTAATTATCGAAGAAAAACGCGCCCAGGTTGAAACCATTGCTGATCAGCTGGATGACAAGCGCGGCCAGATTCAGCAGCTGCAAAATGACCTGGACGCTGAGCGCAGTAAATTGCAAACCATGCGCGGTCGTCACGCTTCGCTTGAAGCTTTGCAGCAGGCGGCCTTGGGCGAAAAAAATAAAGCCGTTAAAGAGTGGCTGGTTAATCAGCAATTGGATAAGGCCTTGCGCCTGGCGGAAACTGTTACGGTTAAAGAGGGCTGGGATAAAGCGCTGGAAACCGTGTTGGGCAATGCGCTCCAGGCAGTCTGTGTCGATGGTTTTGCTGATTCGGCCAAGTTAATTGCCGGCTTGACCCAGGGCGAGCTGATCTTATTTGATACGCAAAAGCGCGCGCAGGTTTCAGCCGCCAATAAAGCGGAGTTGCTCAGCACCAAGGTCGATGTCAGTTGGGATGCGCAGGGCTTGCTGGCCGGTGTTTATATCGCCGAGGATTTATCAACAGCGCTGGCGCTGCGCGAGCAGTTGGCTGCCAATGAGTCTGTCGTCACCAAAGATGGTATTTGGCTGAGTGCCCACTGGGTTCGAGTGGCGCGGGATACAGATGCAAGTTCGGGGGTAATCGCTCGTCGCCAGGAGCTTGAAGAGTTAAGTGAAGCTATAGCTACCAGTGAAGACGCCGTAGCCAACCTCAATGAGTCTCTGGAGGCTTCGCGTGCGGCAGTAAAAGAGCTGGAGCAGCAGCGCGAAAATTTGCGCCGCGAAGCCGATGAACACAATCGCCGCCACGGCGAACTGCGTTCACAATTAAGCGGCAAGCAGGTTCGCGTCGAACAGCTGAACATGCGCCGGGAGCGCCTGGATACGGAAATTCGCGACGCCCGCGAGCAAATGGAGCAAGAGGCAGAGCAGCTATCTGAAGCTCGAATGATTTTGTCCGAAGCCATCGAAATGATGGAGCAGGATACCGATCAGCGCGAAGACCTGTTGCAGCAGCGCGATGATATTCGTGCAAGTCTGGATGGCGCTCGTCAGCGCGCCCGTCACGATAAAGACAAAGCCCACGAGATCGCCATGCGTTTTCAGGCAGTAAAAACCCAGCTAGACGCTATACGTTTGGGTATCGGTCGCCTGCGCGAGCAGACTTCGCGTTTGCAGGAACGTCGTGAGCAGTTACAGCAAAGCTTGATGGAAAATCGCGAGCCGGTTGAAGATTACAAGTTGGAGCTGGAGGCAAGCCTCGCCAAGCGGTTGTCGGTTGAAGGCTCTTTAACCGAGGCCCGTCGCGCACTGGAAACCGTCGAGCAAGAGTTGCGCCAATCCGAGCAAGCGCGGCAAAAAGCGGAGCAGGAAGTCCAGGCGGTTCGCGCTCATTTGGAGCAAGAGCGCTTAGCGGCGCAGATGTTTGAGGTGCAGCGTGCAGGCATCGTTGAGCAGTTGCAGGAGGATGGTCTCAACTTGGAGATTATTCTCGCCGAAATGCCTGAAGGCACAGAGCTAAGTCCGCTCGAGCAAGAGCTGGAGGCAATCGCAGGCCGAGTGAGTCGCCTGGGGCCAATCAACCTTGCCGCGATTGACGAGTATAAAACTGAATCTGAGCGAAAAAATTATCTCGACGCTCAGAACGCCGACTTGATTGAGGCGCTGGAAACTTTAGAAAATGCGATTCGCCGTATCGATCGTGAGACTCGTACACGTTTCAAAGAGACTTTCGATCAGGTCAACAAGAGCTTGCAGGAACTCTTCCCTAAAGTATTTGGTGGTGGCCACGCTTATCTCGAACTAACCGGTGAAGACTTGTTAGATACAGGGATAGCGATTATGGCGCGCCCGCCCGGCAAGCGGAACAGCACCATTCACCTGCTGTCCGGTGGAGAAAAAGCGCTCACCGCGATTGCTTTGGTGTTTTCTATTTTCCGTCTTAATCCAGCGCCTTTCTGCATGCTGGATGAGGTGGATGCGCCGCTGGACGACGCCAACGTGGGCCGCTATGCGCGTATGGTGGAAGAGATGTCTGAGCACGTACAATTTATCTATATTACCCACAACAAAAATGCGATGGAGATGGCCCATCAGCTGTTGGGGGTTACAATGCATGAACCTGGGGTTTCGCGCTTGGTGACGGTGGACGTCGACGAAGCGGCGGAACTGGCTGCCGTTTAATTGAATCGGAATTGATTATGAGAGACGCGATAATCATTTTTAGCACCTTGCTGATCCTGATTGTTTTGTTTGATGGTATCAGACGTACCCGAAACGCCCGCTACGGTAATATTCGCATGTCGCCCTCAATGAAAAAGCGACAAAAACGCCTGGAAGAGGAACAGGCTGAAACCCGGGATACTTCAACTTACACTAGCGAGCTGCCCAACGGTGGCGCCCGCGTAGTTGGTCGTCGCGAGGGCGGCGAAGACACGGACGCCAACATGAGCGGGAAGGCTAAGCGGTCGGCGCGCCAACCGGAACAAGCCAGCTTGAATCTGGGCGATTCGGTTCCGCTGTTAATGGAGGAAATCCAGGACCCGCGCCTCATTGGCAAACCCTTAGCGCAACAAGATCGTATTGAGCCAACTTTTTCTGCGATTGACGATGAATACGAAGGCGAGGATTTTGAAGAGCAGGATCACGCCTATGAAGAAGAGTTGGAGTACGGCCGCGACCAAGGGCGCGATATGGAAGATCATGGGCGCGATCATCTCACCGATGACGACGAATATGATGAGGACTACGACAGCGAAGATTACGATAACCAGGATTACGACGACGAACCTGTAGACGACCATGATGATGAAGAGACATTAGGTCAACAGCAAGTGGCCGCACAGAGCCTACAGGCGCCAGATGAAGTTCTTATTATTAACGTAATGGCCCATAAGGGTGAAATGTTTAATGGCGGCGAGCTGCTGGATGTAGTGCTCAAGTGCGGTATGCGCTTTGGCGACATGGATATTTTTCATCGTCACGCCGATGCCAAAGGCGAGGGTGCACTGCTATTTAGTATGGCCAATATGGTAAAGCCGGGTACTTTCGACCTGGATGCCATGGATGATTTTGAAACCCCAGGTGTAAGCCTGTTTATGACCCTGCCTTTAAAGGCAGACTCCATGCAGTCCTTCGAACTGATGCTGGAATCAGCTAATCGCATCGCCGATGCCTTGGATGGCGAACTTAAAGATGAACAGCGCAGCGTTATGACTCGTCAAACACTGGAGCACTGCCGCCAGCGCATTTTAGATTTTGAGCGCCGCCGCTTATTTCAGCGTAAGCGTTAATCTGGCGGCTACAGGGACGTTCCGCGCAATTACTTTTTTTCTGATTTCACTCTGCGGTTTTTGTCCATGGCCAACCTGTCACTTTTCAATGACTTTCCTGCTGAAATTGATGAGTTGCGCGAGCAAATTCGCCATCACAATTATCGCTATTACGCGCTGGACGATCCGCAAATCCCCGATGCGGAATATGATCGTCTAATGCAGCGGCTGCGCGAGCTGGAAAGTAAATACCCAGATTCAGTTACTCCGGATTCGCCTACCCAGCGTGTAGGCGCCGCACCTCTGGCAGAATTCCAAACGGTTGTCCATCAAGTACCCATGCTGTCGCTCGACAATGCCTTCGATGAAGCCGATTTTCGCGCATTCAACCAGCGGATTCTCGATCGCCTTAAAACCACTGAAAACCTCGAATTTGCCTGCGAGGTAAAACTGGATGGCCTCGCCGTTAGCCTGTTGTATCGCGATGGCGTTTTAGTGCGCGGTGCCACCCGCGGGGACGGTGCTAATGGCGAGGATATTACCCAAAATGTGCGCACTATAGCCTCTATACCGCTTAAGTTGATGGGGAGCGATATTCCCAAAGTGCTTGAGGTGCGCGGTGAGGTTTACATGCCCAAAGCCGGCTTTGACGCACTTAACGAAAAGGCGCGCGCTGCGGGTGAAAAATTATTTGTTAATCCGCGCAATGCTGCTGCCGGTGCGCTGCGCCAGTTGGATTCGCGCATTACTGCCACTCGTCCGCTGGAAATGTGCGCCTATAGTGTTGGCCAAACTGAAGGTGTCGAGCTGGCCGATACGCACACTGGGCTTTTGCGGCAGTTAAAAGGATGGGGTTTTCTGGTAAACCGAGAAACGCAACTGGCCAAGAATGTTAATGAATGCCTGGCGTTTTATCGTCAGATCCAAGATAAGCGCGCAAGCCTTGGCTACGACATAGACGGCGTAGTGATCAAGGTAAACTCGCGCAAGCAGCAGGAGGCTCTCGGTTTTATTTCCCGCGCGCCGCGCTGGGCAATCGCGTTTAAATTTCCCGCACAGGAAGAGATGACTCAGCTGCTGGATGTTGAATTCCAGGTTGGACGCACTGGCGCAGTAACGCCAGTGGCGCGCTTGCAGCCAGTATTTGTTGGTGGCGTAACAGTCTCTAATGCGACCTTGCACAACCGCGATGAAATTCAGCGCCTCGGCATCAAAATTGGCGATACAGTGATTGTTCGCCGCGCCGGGGATGTGATTCCACAAATTGTTGGCGTGGTGGAAGCTCGCCGCCCAGAGACAGCTCGCGATGTGCTATTTCCTGAACAATGTCCCGTTTGTGGCTCACCCGTAGAGACAGTGGCTGACGAAGCTGTGGCGCGCTGCTCGGGTGGTTTAATTTGTACTGCCCAGCGCAAAGAGGCGATTAAGCATTTCGCCTCGCGTAAAGCCATGGATGTGGACGGCCTTGGTGATAAGTTGGTGGATCAGTTAGTGGACCAGGGTTTTGTGCATAGTATTGCGGATCTCTACTTGCTTAGCCGGGAGCAGCTGGCGGGCTTGGACCGTATGGCGGAAAAGTCGGCGGATAATATTCTGGCGTCGCTAGAAAAATCCAAAAAGACGACCCTGGCTAAATTTATTTTTGCCTTGGGTATTCGCGAGGTCGGTGAAGCAACTGCACGCAATCTTGCCCAGTTTTTTGGCAGTTTTGAAGAGCTGGCCACAGCGGATTTTGAGCGTTTGCAGCAGGTGCCAGATGTAGGCCCGGTCGTTGCTCATTTTGTGGCGGAGTTCTTTTCCCAGCAAAATAACCGGGAGGCAGTGGCTGCCTTGCGCGCAGCCGGAATCCATTGGGATAACATCCAAATTGATCGAAGTGCCTTGCCGCTTAACGGCCTGACCTATGTATTGACCGGAACCCTGGAGACAATGGATCGCGATCAGGCCAAGGCCCACCTTCTGGCCTTGGGGGCCAAGGTTTCTGGCAGTGTGTCAGCCAAAACTCATTATCTGGTCGCCGGCCCAGGTGCTGGTTCCAAGTTGCAAAAAGCGCAGGAGTTAGGCGTGAAGGTTCTCGAAGAGTCAGACCTTCTCGCGCTTTTGCGCGATCATGGCCAAATAATATAAAACCAGGAGGCGAGGGTGTTGAATTGGGGTAGGTATCTGGTGATTTTTTGTGGGGTATGGTTAGTTGGCTGCGCCAATGTGTCCCCGACTAAGCCCGATGATATTTGCGCAATCTTTGACGAAAAATCCTCCTGGTATAAACATGCGCATAAAGCGCAACAGCGCTGGGGCTCTTCCGTTCCGATCATGATGTCCATCATGTATCAGGAATCTCAGTTCAAGCATAATGCCAGGCCTAAACGCAGCAAAATATTATGGATAATTCCCGGGCCCCGGTTAAGCGATGCCTATGGCTATGCCCAGGCGAAAGACGACGTTTGGGATGAGTATCAGGACGCGACGGGGAATAACTGGGCCAGGCGGGATAGCTTTAAAGATGCGGTGGACTTTATCGGTTGGTACAACCGCCAAAGCCAAAAACGCAGCGGTATAAAATTGAGCGATGGTTACAGCTTGTATTTGGCCTATCACGAGGGTCACGGCGGTTTTAATCGCGGCAGCTATCGCAAGCAATCCTGGTTGGTGAATACGGCTAAAACTGTTTCCGGTCGCGCTAGCCGTTACCAAGCGCAGTTAACTCAGTGTGAAGACAGGTTTAAATCCAGTTGGTGGTGGCCTTTTTAATTCAGGTGAAATTCTATGGATCAAGAATCGATAGTTTACGGCTGTATAAAAGATATGGCGGGCACAATGCAATTGTCAGAACGGATGCGCGCCAACCGCGATGCCATGTTGTCCCTGCCTCACGCTGACGAGTGGCCGTTTATCAGCCAGGAAATGTTTGCTATTCCGCGGGTGGAGCTGCCCAATAACAGCTACCAAACGGAAGTTATGCACTTTGGCGCCTCCTATCGCGCGGTGGAATATGAGTGGGATCAATGGATCCAGCAGTTTGAAAACCTGCTCAGCCGTATGTACTGGGTGTCGGCCACTGTGCACCTGGAAACCGAACTTTCGGGTACCCATACCTTTACCTGGGAAACAAAAGGCAGTTATCACCGCCCAGGATCCGGCGACATGCAAGTGCGCTGCGAGTGGAGCCACGAAGGTAGTCTAAGTATTTAATTTGCAACAACCTGCGGGTTGTTTCCAGCTTGTGAGAATTGTAATGCCCCTGTTAACGCCTGATTTCCGTTTTCGTCGTTTGCGCCGCACCAGTTCACTGCGTGAGCTGGTGCGTGAAACCCGCGTCACTATGGCGGATTTTATTCTGCCCATATTTGTCGAAGAGGGGATTAGTGCTCCAGTTGCTATCAAGAGTATGCCAGGTGTTTTTCGTTACCCAGAAGCCATGCTCGCGGAGCGCGTAAAAGCGGCTTGGGCCAAGGGCATAAAAGCAATCATTTTATTCGGTGTTTCTACCCACAAAGATGAGGTGGGCTCGGACACTTGGAATAAAGATGGCCTAATGGCGCGCATGATTCGCATCGCCCGCACGGCTGAACCGGAGATGTTAATTATCAGCGACAACTGTTTTTGCGAATACACCAGTCACGGCCACTGCGGTGTAGTTTGCGAAAATGATGTGGACAATGATCTGACCCTCATCAACCTGCAGCAGCAAGCGGTAGTGGCGGCAGAGGCGGGGGCAGATATGATCGCACCCTCGGGTATGATGGACGGCATGATCAGCGCCATTCGCCAAGGGCTGGATGATGCTGGTTTCAAGCATATTCCCATTATGTCCTACTCAACCAAATTCGCCTCGGCATTTTATGGCCCATTTAGGGATGCCGTGGACAGTACTTTTAAAGGTACGCGCAACACCTATCAAATGGATCCGGCCAATGGTCGCGAAGCCCTGGCCGAGTCGCTGCAGGATGAAGCTGAGGGTGCGGACATATTGATGGTAAAACCTGGTATAGCCTATTTAGATGTTATCGCCCATATTCGTGCTAACTCCGCGCGGCCACTCGCGGTTTATCATGTGAGTGGTGAATACGCGATGATAAAAGCTGGCGCGGCCGCTGGCGTGATTGATGAAAAAGCCATAGTGCTGGAAACCATGACCGCCTTTAAACGCGCCGGAGCCGATTTGATTATTACCTACTACGCCGAGGACCTGGCCAGCTGGCTGGCTTAGGCCCTTTTTATGGACTCCGAGTTTGTTATGAGTGTTATCCGCGAACATAAATTGCTACTGGCCTTAGTTATTGCCAGCCTTTTGGTAATTGTTGCTGGTGTTTGGATGATTGCTAAGTCCAATCGTGCCGCTCAGGAGCAGGCCCAGGTACACAAACTGACTAAAATCGCAGAACAGGCACAATCGCAATTAATGGCTACAGCGGTAGATAGCGATGTACCCATAGTTGATGTTAAGCCAGAGGCTTCAGTTGCCAAGGCTAAAACCCTGGATGGGCAGGTGCTGGCGGTTGGCAGTGATGACTGGTGTGAAATGATGATGGCCAAAAACTCTGATGACTGGACTGAAGAAGAGCGCAGCCAGTTTGCCCAACACTGTATCTAGTGCCTTTTCGCTGTTGTAAATTCGATGTTTTTTGACGATTCCCGCGAGCATTTTTTCAGCCCCCTAACCGGTAAATACCGCGAGCTGGTGGCTGAATGCTTGCGCCTGCTTTACCAGCGCCTCTATACAGATCTGCGCGATTACGGCCATGCGTTAAATCGCGTGCAGTTGGTGGAAATTTTTAAAGAGGCCAGTGCCCGCGCGCCAATTCTCGATGCTGACTCAGATTCGGATGAGTTAGATGAGGCGGGCGAGGGGCGCTTCCGCAACCAGCGCGATCTCGCTAGTTTTATTATCAACCGCCTGATTGATAACGGCTGGCTGGAAAAGCAAGTGGACGAGACCAGTTTGCAAAGCTCCTATGGTTTCAGTCGCATGGGGCGCATATTTACCCAGCCATTTGCCGACCATCACTCCAGCGAGTTTCGCACCCGCAACCGCAACACGCGCAATACGCGCAATAGCTTGCAAGCATTTTACGAGCAAGGCGAAATCCATGACCTGCTCGACGCCTACGAATATTCCGAGCGTATTATCAGCGACTTTACCGATGTGATTGCCGAGCTGGAAGCGCGCAAGCGCCAGTTGGTGCGCGAGGTGGAGTCGCGCCAACTAATACAGCAGGCGAGCGATGAATTTTTCGATTTTATGGAAAAGGTGTTTAAGCCCGACCTGGAAGTTCGTCTCTCTGCCGACAGCGTAGAAAAATATCGCGATCAGATCAGCGAGATAATCACCAAAATTCGCCGCAAACGACGTTATGGTCAGGGCGATGAAGAGACCGCCGCTAAAGATTGGCGCGCGGTAATGGAATTGCGCTTGCGCAAGGCCTTGCCACAAAAAGTCGTAAAGGGCGTTTCGCTGTTGGAAACTTTACTCCAGGGCATAGATTCGCGCCTAAAAAATGCCTGTGACATTATGTTGCCGGCACTGCGTCGCGCGTTAAATACCTTTACCCAGCGCGCCGATATCATTATTCGCCAATTGAGTTACATAAATAGTCGCGGCCAGGATGACCTACTGGATATTTACAAATCCATTGGAAACCTGGCGGTGGAGCAGCAAGATCAGCTGTTCAACCAGTTTTCCGACCAGGTCTCGGCACTGCATATGGGCTTTATCGATCCCGGGCAAATTCAGTTGCGCGCGCCGCGCGGATTGCAATTTATTCGCTCAACCTTGGATGAGGATAAAGCACTGGATCAAGAGGCGCAAAAAGAACTGTTTATTCAGCAAGCTTTGGATAGGGCGTTTATTTTGCAATCGTCCAGTGTGCGCGACTACGTCCATCAGGCCTTGGCTGAGCGCGGTGAAATTTCCAGCCGTGAACTGCGCGCTGACAATATGCAGCAACTGCTCAACCTATCCCACGCGATAGAGATAGGAGCGGCGGAAAACCTCTCCAGCCAATTTTGTTTTGAGGTCAGCCAGGAGTCCGCATGGCTACATGCTTCGCCACTGGTTGCAGACGATACATATTTTCACGCGCGCGATGAATTTGTCATCCGCTTGATTAATCGAGAACAACATGAGTCTTAGCCTGACCAGCCTGCTGCAAGAGCAGCTGGATAAACACAACTTGTCACTCGACAACTGGCGCGAGCTGATTCAGCGCTTGCTCGATTACGGCGTGCTCTGCCGCGATGACAGCCAGGTAGAGGCGGAGTTGTATGATCGCTTCCTGCGTATTCATGAACTCGTGAATGAATATCTGAGCTTAATTGGTTTGCGTTTTCAGCACGATCCACATTTTCGCTTTGTGCGTATATTGCCGCCGGGCGCGCGCATGCCGGGTATGGATGATGAAACTGATGAGCCGCTCAATGCCGGTTTGCGCAATCGCTTAAACCAGCATGAAGTGGCTTTAATTTTGGTGCTGCGCGCCGAGTACGACAAGTCGCTGCGCGAGGGCGGTATAGACGAGCAGGGTTGTGCAACCCTGTCGCTGGAGGCCATTGCCCTGGCGATGAAAAGCCTGCTTAAACGCAGCCTGCCCGAGAATCTGGGTGAGCGCCGTCAAGCCTTTAAGCGTTTGAGGCAAATGCGCTTGGTCAGTTATTTTGGTGAGGCGGATGTGGACTCCAATGAAAGCTGGATAAAAATTCGACCGCTGATTATTAATTTGGTGAGTAACGAGTGGCTAGAGAATATTCGCCAGCATCTTGTCGATGGCCAGTTATTAGTTGCGGAACAGCCCGAAGTTGAATCGCTGGAAACTCCTGCGCCCGCTAAAAAGAATTCGCCTCAGGTGTCTCGCTCACTGTTTGCCGAAAAAGACTGATTATGTATTTAAAAAAATTCATCTACGTTAATTGGGGCAATGTGCCCAATACAGAGTGCGACTTCGGCCCCATTAACCTATTTTCCGGTGGTAATGGCTCGGGTAAAACAACCGCAGCTGATGCGATCCAAACCATCATGACGGCCGCTCACGATAACCTGTTTCATTTTAACCCGGGGCAGGATGAATCCAGTCAGCGTGGTCGCGGCGGTAAACTGGTGCGCACGCTCGCTTCCTATGTGTTGGGTTGCGATGACGGTGCCTACTCGCGCCCGCTGGGTTGCGATGGATATCTGGCTGCAGTGTTTCACCCTACCCAGGGCGAAAGCGCGGAACCCTTTACAGCTCTTATCGGCATGCGCGCATTTTTGGAAACCACTGGCCAGGGAGCCGGGCAACAGCGTGTGGCCCGCTTGGATGACACCCAGTTTTTTGTATTAACTGACGTCGCGTTGAGCCTAAAGGATTTGTTAAAAGAAGAAAAAAGCCACAAGTATGTTTTGCCCTTGGATAAGCTTTACGCCAGCCTTCGCCGGCAATTCGGGCAAGCCCAGGTAGAAAAGTACGATAAGAAAAAATCCTACCTCTGCCGCTTGTACGGTATTTTGCGCGGCAAGAAAGATGCCGTTTCCGAACGCGAAGCTATGGGTGCCGCCCGCGCATTTTCGCGCTTTATGGCTTACAAACCCATTAAGGGTATTGACGAGTTCGTCGCCAATGAAATTTTGGAATACCGCGATTTGGGCGAAGCCATCCGCAGTGTATCCACCATGCTTAAACGCATTCATACCATGGAGAGCGACGCGCGCAATTTGCGTCAGGGTATAGAGCGCATGGCGAATGGCCGGCAGATGGCAGATAGCTTTATTGCCAGTTGGCTGGAGCAGCAGGTGCTCAACTATTCCTTGGCAAAACGCCGCTACAGTGATTCGCAAGCGCTTTATTTAGAGGCAAAGAACAAGCAGCTGTTGCTGCGTGAATCCTCAGCGTCTCATCAACAGTCGCTGGCGGCCTGTGAGTCAGAGCGTGGTGAAACCAATCAATTGATCCTTGCTGCGACCGCTAAGCGCTTGGGGGTACCCGCACTTAGAGATAAGGACCAACTTGAGCAAGAGAAAGAGCGCCAGGAGCAGGAGCTGCAAAATCTGGTGCCGCAGTTGCGCGCGCAGCATCAGCAGGCGGAACAAAATATTGCCGCCGTGGGCCAATTCGCTCAAGCGTTGAAGCTCACCTCGATAGCTTTGGAAGTTCCCGCTCTTAAAGACGCCGGCCTCGAAAAACTTGCCAAACAGATTCTTGAGGTTGAGCAGTTGCCTGATATTCACCAACTGCTCAATCGCGACTGGATTCGCGATGCCAACCAGACTAGCTCGCTCAATCAATATCTTGATGTGGTGCTGTCGCTGCAAAAAAATCACAATACCTTTGTGGCGGGTTTATTTGCCCAGGAGTCCACTAAGGCTGGGCTCAGCTTAAATCTTCGCGATCAATTGGCGCAGGAGCGCGACAAACGCAAACAAAACGCCGAGCGTTTGCAAAAGCAAATGGATAACAAACGCCGTGAAATTCAAACCCTGGAAGCCAGGCAGGTGAGTTACCCAGGGTTTGTACGGGCAGCGCTGGATGCAATAGCTGAGCAGTGCCCCAAGGCAGATGCACGGGTACTCTGCGACTATGTCGAGGTGAGCGATCGCGATTGGCAGGCGGCCATTGAGGGTTATATAGGTGCGGCGCGCTTCGGCATTATCGTTGAGCCAGCTTATGAAGCTGAGGCTATAGCTGTAGTGCGCGCCTTGGGTGGGCAGAACCGTGCCCGCGTGATTCAAGGCGAGAAAGCGCGCAAAGATTTGGAGCGCACCAGTGACGCGCCGCGCGATTCAATTCTGGAAGTTATGCGCTTTAGTCACGCCACAGCGGAAGCCTATATTAAATCCAGCTATGGCAATGTGCAGCGGGTGGCAGATGCCCAGGAATTAAAAAATACTCGTCGTGGCATCACTCAGGATGGCATGGGTTCCGGCAACTACGCCATGTTCCGCTGCGATATGAGCAGTGGCGATTTGGTATTTGGCCAGGGGGCCCGTGAAAGGGCGCTGGAGGCTAAGCGCGACGAATTCCACAACCTCGTCAGCGAATGGCAAGCTGCCAATGGTTATGCCGATGAAATTCAGTCGTTATTGCTGGCCGCCGACAAACTTAAAACCTTGAGTTATGGCGATTGCCTTCAAGCGATGCTGGCCGCGCAACATAAAATCCATACGCTGGATGCCAAATTGCAACAATTGGATTTGAGCGATACCCAGGCGTTGGAAAAAGAGCTGGCTGAATTACAGCTACGCCTGCAAGCGCAGAACGAAACCTATGCGCAGCTTAATAACACACAGATCGACTGCCGCGCCGAGTTAAAATTGGCTGATGGTCTCTGCCATAAACTGGATGCAGAACAAGATAAAACCCTAGCCTTGGTCGACGAGTGCGAGGCTAATTTACAAAATCTGTCTAGCCTCTGGCCAGATTTTGATGCCGAGAAACGCCTGGAGGCTGCTGACCAGGAAGCGTTACAGCATAGTGCCCAGTACTTTGATAATCAGTTAATCGGCTTGAATGCAGAGCTTAAGTCTGTGTTGCATAAGCTGCAGCAGGCCATCCTGGTTCATAACCAATTCTGCGCATCAGCCGATTCAATTATGTTTGATGTGGATTATCAGGATGATTTGGGCAGTAAAAATTTCCGTGCGGTGTGCGATATGCGCCGTCAATTCGATGCGCTTTATAACCGCGACAAAAACCATATTTTGGCTCAGCGCCATCAGGAAATTGAGTCACTGAAAGAGAGCTTTAACAACGCCTTTGTCACCAACCTTTGTCACTCAATTTATCAAGCGATCAACGACGGCAAGCGCATTCTCGAAGATCTCAACAAAGAATTGGAGCATCACCGCTTTGGCGCTGATCGCGAGCGCTTTCGCTTTGACTGGGAATGGGTGCCGGAGTACAAAGAGTATTGGCAGTTTTTTAAAGCGGTGATCGACAGCCCAAGCCTGGAGCAGGGCGAAAACCTGTTTGCGATCAAGCTGGATGATAAGCAGAACAAAGTGCGCGAGCGCTTAATGGCTATGTTGCTGGATGAGGATGAGCAAAAGGCGCTGCGTGAATTAACCCGTATCGCTGACTACCGCAACTATCGCCGCTATGAAATTTACAAGGAGCCGGAAGGGAAAGCGCCCATCGCCCTTAGCCAATATGGCACAGGTTCCGGTGGTCAGCTGGAGACGCCAGCCTATATTATCCGCAGCGCCGCTATCACCTCGGCATTCCGCTTTAATGAGGGTAATAGCCACTTGCGCATGGTATTGGTGGATGAGGCCTTCTCTAAAATGGATGAGCATCGCTCGCGGGAAGTCATCAGCTATCTGACCGAGAGCCTAGGCTTGCAGCTGCTATTTATTATGCCGAGCAGTAAATCTGGCCCTTTTATGGATTTGATCTCCAACCAGTTTGTGTTCAGCAAATGCCCAACCGCCGATACAACTGGCGAGCTTAAAACCCGGGTGCTGCTGGATCGTCAGGTGTGCGATCAAGAGAAAATCATCAAGCTTATGGCCAACCACCGCCGAACCATTCGTCAGCAGGCTGCACTGGACTTTATGGCAGAGGTAGAAGCCAGTTAATTTGCTGATTTAGCGGCAATTTTTTGGTTCTTGGCTAGTATTTAGGGGAGCTGTTTGGGTACCCCTAAGGATTCTACCTACCTATGACTCGGATAACACTAGTGCGCATATTGCTGCTCATTATCGCTTATGTGATATCTGGCCGCCTGTCGTTGTTGCTTGCCATTCCCCCGGGTTTTACCACAGCTATATTTTTACCCATGGGCATTGCTATGGGCGCCGCTATTATCTGGGGGCGCTGGATGCTCGTCGGCGTCTTTCTCGGCTCCACGCTGCTAAACCTTAGCCTCGCCACTGCTCAGGGTATTTCAGTTCAGGGCTTATTCGTAGCCTCTGGCATCGCCTTTGGCAGCACCCTCGCTATTGCGCTTGGCGCCTACCTGGTTAGGTCGCTAATAAAATTCCCTACCGCCTTGGCCGATGAAAAAGAAATATTTGTTTTTATGCTTTGTAGCGGCCCCATAGCCACCTTGGTGAGCGCCTCAGTAGGGCCTTTGGTGCTTTTTTTAAACGGCATTATCAGCCGCGACTATCTCGCCTATAGCGCCTGGACCTGGTGGGTTGGGGATTGTATTGGCATTCTCTTGGCTGCACCCTTAATGTTTGTTTTTTTTGCCAAGCCCAGGGCAATTTGGTCTTCCAGAGTGAAATCTGTTGGCTTGCCAGTTTCCGTGTCCTGTCTGCTAGTGGTACTGCTATTCGTTCGCTCCAGCAACCAGGAACAATCGGGATTCATCAATAATTTTCATCAACAGGCAAGGCTAATGTCTGCGGGCCTAAAAAATACATTTGATAATAACCTTGAAACCCTGCAGGGGCTGCGTGCCTTGTTCTTATCATCCTCGGAAGTTACCCGAGCGGATTTCGAGCAATATGTCAGCAATATAAATATTCAAAAATTAGGTATTTCCGCTATTTCCTGGAATCCTTGGGTTTCCCGTGAGGATCGCCCCCAATTTGAGCGACAATTCAAACAAGAGGGCTTTGACGAATTTCGTGTGTTTGAAGCCGACGGCGCTGGTGGTGTGCGCATCTCACCTCCGCGGGACTATTATGTTGTAGTCGACTTTATTGAGCCCTGGGAGGCCAATAAGGGAGCGCTGGGTTTTAACGTCGCTGCTGAGGGTATTAGACGAGCGGCAATTGAGATGGCGGCCGCCCTTAACCGGGCGCAAATTACAGCTCCAATTAATCTGATCCAGGACGCCAAAAAAGCACAAGCCGTGTTGATGTTTTTGCCTATTCATTTAGCCGGGAGTGGTACTGCGGAGACTAGCGGATTTCTCACCGCAGTAATTCGCGCTGAGGATTTTGTTGCTAATGCGTTAACTAATTACGATTCAAATAATTATTTTTTGACGCTTACCGATCGCACTGATAAGGCGCAGGCAAGAGAATTCTTTTCCAATAAGCCCACACAAATAAACGCTCAACAAGAGGCCTTGAGTTGGTCGGAAGATTGGGAGTTCGCCGGGCGTAAGTTGAATATTACCTTTACGCCAAGCCAACACTTTTTAACTACTCAAGCCAGTCAGCAATCCTGGTATGTGTTGGCTGCCGGGTTGGTATTCAGTAGCTTGCTGGGTGCTTTTTTGCTGCTTATTAGTGGCAAGACCGAAAGTATTCGCAATGAGGTGGGCGAGCGAACTAGTGAGATAAGTGCAATCCTTAGCAATGCGTTCGAAGCTATATTAGTGGTAAACGCGAAAGGGATAATTATTCGTGCCAACCCGGCAGCAGGCCGGTTATTCAGCGATTCCGTCGAATACCTTTTGGGCTCCCCCGTGTATAGATTCATTCCCTCACTGGAGGAGCGCTTTGCGCCGGTATTAAATAGTTTAGAATCTGTTCCCGTGCTGGATATTCAGGGCAGAAAAGTTAATGGCGAAACACTCGAACTTGAATTGAGCATTAGTCATTTACTTCTGGGTGGTGAGAATGTTTTTACGCTGATTATTCACGATATTAGCGAGCGGGCAAAAATAGACAAAATTAAACGTGAGTTTATTTCTACAGTTAGCCATGAGTTGCGTACGCCGCTAACCTCGATTAAAGGTTCACTGGGTATTTGTTTGAGTGGGGCGAGCGGCGAGATGCCTGAATCAGCAAAAAAAATGTTGGCTATAGCGTCGAGCAATGCCGACCGGCTGATTCGCTTGATTAACGATATTCTCGATATTGATAAACTAGAGTTCGGGCAGCTAGAGTTTAAATCTTCAATATATTGTATCTGGGATTTACTTGAGCAATCATTAGAGCAATGCAAGGCTTTTGGAGAAAAATATCAGGTGAAGTTGGTGCTTTGTGCTTCGGAAGAGGCTGCAAAGGCACTTCAAGCTGAGGTTGATCCAGACAGGTTTTTGCAGGTAATGTTTAATTTGCTCTCCAATGCGGTCAAATATTCATTCGCCGGTGGCCATGTAGAGGTTGTGCTCAGTGAACATGCCGGTCAGCTAAAAATTTCGGTACGTGATTGGGGCGCGGGAATGCCACAAGAATTTCGTGCGCGAATATTTCAAAAATTCGCCCAGGCAGACTCTACTGATAAGCGTCGCCGAGACGGTACTGGTTTAGGTTTAAGCATTACCAAGGTAATTGTTGAGCGCTTGGGCGGGGCTATTGATTTTACCTCAGAGGAGGGCAAGGGGACTGAATTTTGGGTGACCTTGCCCCTGGTAAAAGTTGTTTGAGTAACTCATCAAAACTATTCCTGGGGGGTGGCAAGTTTGGGGAAGTAATTGGCCATTTTTGCCCGCAGCTTGTCTTGTTCTATAGGCTTTATTACATAATCGTCAATGCCGGACTCTATTGCGGCCCTGATTTGTTTGGCCTCGGCAATTGCGGTAACTAGCATGAACACGCTGGCATTATAACGCTCTGCAGCATGCATAGCTTTATGTACATCAATTCCCGATTTGACGGGCATATTCCAATCACACAGGACTAGATCAAATACTGGATTGGCGTCATAGATAAGGCTGATGGCCATCAAACCATCGGTGGCTGTTTCTATAAGGGTAATTCCCATATCCCGTAAATACACATTTAGCAGTTCGCAAATCAGTTGATCATCATCAACAATGAGCACCCGAATCTGCTCTGCTGACAGATTTCGGCGTCGCTGTATGGCAGTCTCCTTAATAGAGGTTGCCTTTGGTGAAATGTAGTGATTGAGGGGGTCGCCTGCCTTTGCAGATGATTGCTTTAATTCCGCAGAAATTCGCCCGATCAGCGTATCTAGATGCTTAAGCGTTTGAATGACGCTGGAATCAGCCTCTGACGGTTGTTTGGCGAGCCAGTTGCGCCTTTGCGTAAGCGTTTGGCCAATAAGTAATAAATCCTGCTTGGTAAACATGAATTACCTATCGTAAAGTGCGATTTGAAATTTGTTTGCTAAAAAATATAGCCTAAAAAACCTCAGGGGTTTAGGAAGTTTAATGTTATTTATGAGGAGATCGTGTGGTTGAGTTAGATAGCCTAATTTCGCGCTTGGATACGCTGGTAACTAGAGTTGAGCTACTGTTACCCAGCCAAACAGCGGAGCCAGATTGGACCGCATCGGCTTTTCGCTGGCGCTCAGGCAGCCAGGGCAGAGGCTATCTGCAGGCAGTGGACTCGCCCCATCTGGTTGAATTGGATTCGCTGAAAAATATAGAGCAGCAAAAACAGGCCATAATTCGCAATACGAAGCAATTTCTTGCTGGACGTCCGGCTAATAATCTGTTGCTTACCGGTGCTCGGGGAACCGGTAAGTCCACGGTTATTAAGGCGTGCTGGAACTATTTTCGCGAGCAGGGACTTAGGATTATTGAAGTAGATAAAACCGACTTGCTGCATCTAGGTGACATAACCGATCTTATAGCTCGCCGACCAGAAAAGTTCATCGTATTTTGCGATGATTTATCCTTTGAGGAAGGCGAAATCAGTTATAAAGCATTGAAATCGGCTTTGGACGGATCTATTTCCGCACCTAGTGCGAATATGCTGTTTTATGCTACCAGTAATCGCAGACACCTTATTCCTCAGAATATGCGCGAGAACCTTGATGTCAGCTACGAAGATGGTGAGTTGAGGCCGGGGGATAGTATTGAGGAAAAGGTGTCACTTTCTGAACGATTTGGATTGTGGCTGAGCTTCTATCCATTCACTCAGGATGAATATTTGGCGGCAGCCAGCTATTGGGTCAAACAACTGGGCGGGGACTGGAATGCCGCAGCCCAGGATCGCGCGTTGTTGTGGTACAGAACCAGAGGCGCACGTAGTGGCAGGGTGGCTTGGCAATTTGCCTGTGACTATGTGGGCAGTATTAACGAGCTTTAATTTGCTAGCAATTGGCTACCCAAGAGCCGATTGTTTAGAAATGATTTAAAAAGGTATTTGTTATGCATTCAGGACAAGTGAATAGATCAATAGCAAGGGGTGAGTCTGAAGACAGGAGTAATATCCGGTCAGAATTAAAACACCAGCGCCTGGCTCGCACCCCTAATCTAGCGCAAATGGATGAGGCTAGTTTGCGGGCGGAGTTGCGCAGTTATTTCATTAATACCTTTGATGCCTATGAATCGCTTTTTGAATGCTTGGCCAATGAGCAGGCTTTTTTTGTTAAACCTATTAATTTGCGTCACCCGCTAATATTTTACTATGGCCACACGGCAACCTTTTTTATCAATAAATTAACCTTGGCTCGGCTTATTCCTGAGCGTGTCAATCAGAGGTTTGAATCATTATTCGCCGTTGGCGTAGATGAGATGAGCTGGGACGACCTGGATGAGGGCAACTATTCCTGGCCCAAACCTGCTGAGGTAAAACTTTATCGCGATCAGGTTAGGGCCTTAGTGATAGATGTAATCGAAAATGCTCCGCTACAACTGCCGGTGGATTGGAATAACCCCTGGTGGTCGATAATTATGGGTATAGAGCACGAACGGATTCATTTGGAAACCTCTTCTGTGCTTATCCGTCAGCATAAATTGCAATACGTAAAATCCCACCAAGCCTGGCAACCTTTGCGCAGCCTGGCGCGGGAAGCCCCTGAGAACTCAACCGTACGAATTGCCCCAGGAAAAGTTTATCTTAATAAGAGCAAGACCGATCCTTTTTATGGCTGGGACAATGAATATGGCCTACATCAAGCTGATGTGGGTGAATTTGAAGCGAGTAAATACCTTGTCAGTAACCAGGAATATCTTGGTTTTGTCGAGGCCGGAGGCTACCGAAACTTGCACTTGTGGGAGGAGGAGGGCAAAAGCTGGCTAGGCTTCAGTAAGGCTCAGCACCCCAGTTTTTGGGTTAAAAAACCGCAAGGCTGGTACCTCCGCCTAATGACCGAAGAAGTGCATATGCCATGGGATTGGCCGGTCGAAGTCAATTACCATGAGGCTAAAGCCTTTTGCAATTGGAAGAAATCGGAAACCGGCCTGCCTGTGCGCCTACCGAGCGAAGATGAGTGGTATCTCCTCTATGAAACGGCGGGCTTAAGCGATGTGGATGATTTTCCGGCAAAGGGGAATATTCACCTTGATTACTGGGCTTCGTCCTGTCCGGTTAACCATTTTGCTCAAGGTGATTTTTACGATGTTGTGGGTAACGTGTGGCAGTGGACAGAGACGCCCATATATCCCTTTGAGGGTTTTGATGTTCACCCTATTTATGATGACTTTACTACGCCTACCTTCGATACTCGTCACAACCTCATCAAGGGCGGCTCCTGGATATCCTGCGGCAACGAATCATTAAAGAGTTCCCGCTATGCTTTTCGCCGGCATTTCTTTCAACATGCGGGTTTTCGCTATGTAGTCTCTGAGGACCTAAAACCTGTGCCCAGTTCCAATTACGAAACTGACAAGCTTATGTCGGAATATGCTGAATTTCATTATGGCGATGAATACTTTGGCGTCGCGAATTTTTCTAAAGCGCTGGTGAGTTTTGCCTTACCCTTTATGAACGACAAACCCAAGCACAAAGCATTGGACCTAGGCTGTGCCTCTGGACGAGCTACTTTTGAGCTGGCCAGATATTTTGAACAGGTAACTGGCGTTGATTTTTCCGCTCGTTTTATCGCCCAGGGTGTTCAATTGGCTGGCGGAGATGCGCTTAGATACACGCTTTGTGAAGAGGGCGATTTGGTCGCCTATAAATCCCGCTTACTAGCTGATTTGGACTTGCTCGACGTTAACGGCAAAGTAGAGTTTTATCAAGGCGACGCCTGTAATCTTAAATCAGTCTTTTCTGGCTACGACTTTATTCTCGCGGCCAATCTAATTGATCGCCTATACAGCCCAAGTAAGTTTCTCAGCGCAATACATGAGCGCCTGAATATTGGCGGCGTATTGATGTTGGCATCGCCTTACACCTGGCTGACTGAGCATACGCCGAAGAGTGAATGGATTGGTGGCTTCAAAAAGGATGGTGAAAACTTTACAACTTTGGATGGCCTAAAAGCTCACTTAAGCCAGCACTTTCGTCTTATTAGTGAGCCAGTTGAAATCCCTTTTGTTATTCGCGAAACCAAAAGGAAGTTCCAGCATAGTTGCTCCGAGGTAACTCTTTGGGAAAGAGTTAAATAAAGTTTTTTATTTAAAACGGATAACTTGTGGCCCCTAAACATTTTGTCGGTATTCGCCACCATGCTTCTAAATACGATTGATGTTGCAAGCCTCAGTAGTTAGGAGAGCCTGGCCGCCTACTGTTAGCACCTCAGCATCGAAGGGTGCTAACTGGGTGATAATTAAGCACAGAATAAAAAATTTCATATGCCTGGGTTTAATGGCAAGTGAATGAGCTATTTTTTAACCACAACAAATCAAGTGGCCTAGGCTAATTGAACATTTCCTCCGGGGAAACTAGGTGATATCACCATATGAGCATTGATTTTGATAAGTACATAGATCGAGAAGCAACATCATCCGTTAAGTTTGATGCGCGTAAACAGGTGTTTGGCACGGAGGATGTATTCCCCATGTGGGTTGCTGACATGGATTTTGCGGTGCCAGATGAAGTTACTAATGCATTGCAGGAGCGCGCTCGGCACCCCATATTTGGTTACAGTTTGTACCCTGATAGCCTTTACCAAGCATTAATCGAATGGTTTGACGATCATCACCAATGGAAAATTCAACGAGAGTGGATACTCATGGCGCCAGGTGTTGTGCCGTCATTATTCGCATTGGTGCAAGCATTTGTTGGTGAAGGGGAAGGGGTTATTGTTCAGTCCCCTGTGTATTTCCCATTTTTCTCTGCCGTAACTACCAACAGGCGTAAATTGATCGATAACCCCTTAAAATTTTCTAACGGGCGTTATGAAATGGATTTTGAGCACCTAGAGTTATGTGCAAAATCTGGAGCCCGTATGTTGTTACTGTGTAGCCCTCACAATCCCGTCGGCAGAGTTTGGCGGCAGGAAGAGCTTCTCCGGTTATTGGATATATGTAAACGTTACCAAGTGTTGGTTGTCTCTGATGATATACATTGCGATTTGGTTTATCCGGGGGCTAAACATTTGATGCTGGCAGGGCTGGCCGATGCTAACAACCAGGTCATAACTGCCGTAGCACCCAGTAAAACATTTAATATTCCTGGCTTAGGTCTTTCGGCGCTAATCGTTCAGGATGCCGAGCATAGAAAAAAGATTTTGTCTGTATTTGAAAGCTTGCATTTAGGTAATACCAATCCTTTTAGCATAGTCGCTTTTGAGGCTGGGTATAGATATGGTGCGGAGTGGTTAAGCTCGCTGCTAGGCTATCTCAATGACACCTGCCAATATGCCTGTGATTTTATCAAGAGGGAGGTGCCGTTAATTCGCGTGACGCGCCCTGAGGCTACTTACTTGTTATGGTTGGATTGCCGAGCTTTAGGTTTAACCGATAAAGGGTTAAGAGATTTTTTTATTAAGGACTGTCACCTTGGATTAAGCCCAGGAAGTATATTTGGAAATGAAGGCCAGGGGTTTATGCGCATGAACATAGCAACCTCAAGGCGAAATGTTATTGATGCGTTATTAAAGCTCAAGCGAGCAGTTGAAGAGTTGGCCTCCTGAGGTTGAAAGGTGCATTCTTGAACGATTCTTGTTTCATTTGTATACAATTTATAATTAAAAACCTGCTACCAGTTCACATTTCTTGCATTGTCGTTTTAAAGTACTCAATATTCTCAAAATTCAAGAGCTACAATCGGCATAAGGTTTTGAGTGGGTTCAGTTTATAGCGGAGGTGGATGTTATGGCTGAAATAAGTAAATCTACACGACTCGGCGATCTTCTCATAGAGCAAGGTTTGATCAATAGTACTCAGCTCCATCAGGCTATAGAGATTCAACATCTGAGACGCACCAAAAACCTCGCTAATACAAAAAAAGAACCGGTAGAACTGGGTGAGGTACTAATAGAAATGGGCTGTATAACCCGTAAAGATTTAAAGCTTGGTTTAAGTTGGCAGAGAAAGCTGCGAAAAACAACTGCGATCATGGTGTTCGTTGCCCCCTTGATGACTGCGGCTTGCGGTGGAGGTCCTCCAGGTGGTGCTGGTAAGTTAAATAACCAGCAACAAACATCACCTACGCAAAGCCTATCAAATGCGTCAAGTGTTTCGTCATCAGCGGGCACTGTAAAGCCTGATCAAAATTCATCCAGCAGCATGGGGGCCTCAAGTTCGCCCACTTCGTCATCGGCTATTACTCAGTCAAGCAGCTCAAATTCCTCCGTGTCGGCGCCTGAATCGACAGGCGTAAGTTCTGTGAGTTCGGTTCTGATCGTTACCTCCCCTGGCCCAAGCGAGGCCATAAATAGCTCCGTTAGCTATTCTCCTTCCTCTAGCTCTTTAAGCTCATCTAGTTCTTCTAGTTCTTCTAGTTCTTCTAGCTCTTCTAGCTCTTCTAGCTCTTTAAGCTCTTTAAGCTCATCTAGTTCATCAAAATCCTCGAGCCAAGCGGCAGTTAATGGTCCTGTTCAAATATTTTGGGTTGCGCCCAGCTCTAGAGAAAACGGCTCCTATCTAGATATTACTGAAATCGGAGGCTATGAGCTCCGCTATAAGCCAAAAGGAGCGAGCAGTTTTACAACCATAAACATTAGTGATCCCTATGCTGATTCCTACTATATTGACAACTTAAGCGGTGAATATGAGTTTGAGATAGCAACCTACGATATTCAGGGGCTTTATAGTAATTTCGTCAGTATTCACCCATCTTGATGCAATTTTGTAAGTAAAGACCTATACAAAGCCTCGCAAATTGCGGGGCTTTGTACATTTCCTGTCAAGGTTGGTAACCCGACTAGCTGGCGATAAATTTTCCGTTATTGGCGTACTAGTCAAGGTGATATCTGACCTGCTTTGGGTTACAATTCGCGCCCATTTTTTAACCAGCCTCCCGCCGAGAGCCTAAATGACTGTTCAGCATCACGACGCTACCCAGACCACAACGCTAGATACTCCCTCTAAGATAATTGCCAGTAATAAACCTGGTCAGTCTGCAGCTGGTCAGCGCATCGGCTTTGTTAGCCTGGGCTGCCCCAAAAACCTGGTAGATTCCGAGCGAATTCTTACCCAGTTGCGCATGGAAGGTTACGACATAGTACCTACCTATAATGACGCTGATATGGTGATTGTGAACACCTGCGGGTTTATCGATAGTGCTGTTCAGGAGTCTCTGGAGACAATTGGCGAGGCTCTAAAAGAAAACGGCAAGGTATTGGTAACCGGCTGTTTGGGCGCAAAGAAGGATGAAATAGTACAAATTCACCCAAATGTATTGGGGGTTACCGGTGCTCACGCCTATGAGGAGGTACTTAATCAGGTGCACCAGCATCTGCCAAAGCCCGCAGAGCACAATCCCTTTACCGATTTGATCCCGCCCCAGGGCGTTAAACTTACGCCCCGTCATTATGCTTATTTAAAAATATCTGAGGGTTGTAACCACTCCTGCAGTTTCTGCATCATTCCGGATATGCGCGGCAAGCTGGTTAGTCGTCCTATCGGCCAGGTAATGGGCGAGGCGGAGCGGTTGGTAAAAGCGGGGGTAAAAGAACTGCTGGTGATTTCCCAGGACACCTCGGCCTATGGTGTTGATATTAAACACCGCACTGATTTTTGGGATGGCCGCCCGCTGAAAACCGATATGTACCAGCTGGCCGCCGCTCTGGGCGAGCTGGGTGTTTGGGTGCGCCTGCACTATGTTTACCCCTATCTTCATGTCGACAATATCATGCCGTTGATGGCGCAGGGTAAAGTCCTTCCGTACCTGGATATTCCCTTTCAGCATGCCAGCCCAACCTTACTGCGAAAAATGCGTCGCCCGGGCCAAGTGGAAAAGACCCTTGAACGAATCAAATCCTGGCGCGAGCAGGTGCCCAACCTGACCTTGCGCTCGACGTTTATTGTTGGCTTCCCCGGCGAAACTGAAGAGGATTTCCAGGAGTTGTTAAACTTCCTGCAGGAGGCTCAACTGGATCGCGTTGGCTGTTTCCAGTACTCTCCGGTAGAAGGCGCCAAAGCAAATGATTTGCCTGACCATGTGCCAGATGACATCAAGCAGGATCGCTTCGATCGCTTTATGCAGCTACAGCAAAAGATCTCTACTGAGCGGTTGAAACAAAAGGTAGGTCAAACGCTACAAGTGCTGATTGACGAAGTGGACGAAGAGGGTGCGATTGGCCGCAGTTTCGCAGACGCCCCAGAGATTGATGGTGCGGTTTATCTAAATGGCGATACGGATCTCAATCCTGGTGATTTGGTGAGTGTAAAAATCGAACACTCAGATGAGTACGACCTCTGGGGTTCGCGAGTCTAGGTTCTACCATTTGTCAGTTAAAATCCCTCGCCAGTGCAACTCGCGGGGGATTTTTTTATCTTAGCCATATACACTCGGTAAATTAGGCGGGAGCTTGTATGACTGACGTTATTCATCAACCCGAATTGAACAGGTTTCTTATAGACTCTTTGGGAGTTGAATCTGTATTGATGTATCGCTTGTTTGAGCAGGCAGGTAAGCCTGCAATAGATTTTAGTAGTACCTATGTGCCGCCATCACTGCGCGGGCAGGGGTTGGCGGAAAAGCTAGTCCGAACAGGGTTGCAGTGGGCTAGGGCGCAGGGCTATGAGTTGCATGCCAGCTGCTGGTATGTAGCCAAGTTTATTCGTTAGGAGTTGCCATGAAACAACAGGGATTTACCTTAATAGAGATGATGGTGGTAGTTGCTATTATCGCCGTCCTCGCACTTATGGCTATGCCTTCGCCGCAGCCTCTATTAGCCAGACAACAGGTAACTGAGTCTCTCGGTTTGGTTGACGACTACAAAAAACTTGTGGCTTTTTATTACGCATCGAGCCATGAATTTTTACAAAATAACACCCAGGCCAATATTCCTGCGCCCGACAAATTGCTGGGCAATTATGTTGACTCTATTGAACTGGCTAATGGCGCATTCCAACTGCATTTCGGCAATAAAGCGGTAGAAAAACTTCGCGGTAAATATTTAAGTATCAGGCCAATTGTGGTTGCTGGATCGCCAGATTCGCCCATGTCCTGGATTTGCGGTATGGCCAAGGTGCCAAATGGGATGGCCGCAGTTGGTGAAAATAAAACCGATATAGAAATTAGTAATCTGCCGCTGGAATGCCGTATCTAGAAAATGTGGGGCAATGCGTGATTTGTTGATTGTTGTAATCCTCGCATGGGTTATTTTTAAATGGTGCGATATACGTGATGAGCTAAGCCCTCCACCAGATTGTTCTGCGGAGCATGCTATGGGTGTATTACTTTATGGCACCAGCTGGTGTGGCTATCGCAAGCAGGCTCGAGAATTTTTTAAGCAGTATGGCATTGTTTACGTGGATTAGGATATTGAGCAATCCACCGAAGGCAGTAGCCAATACCAGTAGTTGCAGGGTAACGGTGTACCCTTGGTTATGATTTAGGGTGAATTGGTGCGTGGGTACAATCCTGAAAAACTCAAAAAATTATTAAAACTGGATTTAAAGACTTATGATCAAGTTACAAAAGGATCCTCAGGGCAAGCTGCGTCAGCACCTGCAAATTAACAGCAAAGCATTATTTAGTGATGTAGAGGTTTCATTGGGCGGCGAAGATTCGGCGCCTGATCCTCACGACCTGTTTGATTCCTCGCTAGCGGCCTGTACGGCGATTACCTTAACCATGTATGCCAAACGTCGCGGCATGGCATTGGAGTCAATTAATGTTGAATTGGAGCGAGACGCTAGCCAGGAAAAAAATGGCCATTATGGTTTGACTCTGAGCCTGGAATTTATCGGCGATCTAAGCCTTGATGATCGCGAGCATCTTGCGGCGATTATTCCCAAGTGTCCAATCCATAAGCTTATGTCCCATGCTGAAATTGAAATTACAGCAAAGGTGCACGGTTTGGAATCAAGCCAGGCCTGAACCTGGTTGATTTCTTGTAAGTCATCTTGATCAAAATATATCTGCCCATTCGCTGATTTTTGAGGATCTCCCTGGGGGCTATCGGCCTATAGGACAGGATGGCTATAATTGCCGCCTTTTAAATAAATGGCTGGCTTTTGGGTATTTGAGTGGTTGAACTGGTGTTTGCGGGAGATCAAAATAAAATCCGTTATGATGATCTTCACTCTGTCTGCTCCCTCGATTTCGTTTTATTTACGTTTATCGCTTCATACGTCCCCATGTTGTAATACTCAACAATTCCTCCAATTGCGGTGATTTAATTACCGAGAGTTGTTGCAAACTTTATGTCCTCCAGGAGTGGAATCATGACTCAATTTATTCTTGATTTTAAGGTTCGTGATTACGAATGTGACATTCAGGGGGTGGTGAACAACAGTGTTTACCAAAACTACCTGGAGCACACGCGCCATGAGTTTTTGCTGGCAAAAGGGATAGATTTTGCCGCCTTGGCTGCTCAGGGGGTGAACCTTATGGTGCTGCGTGCGGAGCTGGATTATAAGTGGCCGCTAAAAAGTGGCGATCACTTTTATGTAACCTTAGGTGTTGAGCGGGCGTCGCGGGTAAGATTTGATTTTTTGCAAAATATCTATCGCAAGGCGGATGATAAGCTGTGTCTGGCGGCCCGTATAACCGGGACTTCGGTAAACGAGCGCGGCCGGCCGTTTTTACCGGATGTGATTGAAAAGCTCTTTCCGCTAAATCAGGACTAATTTTTTGCTCGCTCCCAAGAGGTCACAGGGTGTCCAATCTGGTTTTGGTGTTTGTTTGTCTGTTATTGGGCTTGTTGTTCCAGCGGGTAAAGCGTATTCCGGAAAATGCGGCAGCCTCTTTAAATGCCTATGTCATTTATGTTGCTCTGCCGGCTTTGGTGTTAAACGAGATTCCCAAGCTGACGCTGGATCGACGCGCATTGATCCCCGTCGCCTGTGCTTGGGGCGTAATGGCGTTCAGCGCGCTTATTACCTGGGTAACCGGGCGCGCTTTGGGCTGGTCGCGCGAGGTTAGGGGCGCGCTCCTGCTTACGGTCACCCTGGGCAATACTGGTTTTGTGGGTATTCCTTTAATAGAGGCGCACCTGGGGGCGGGAGCTATTCCCTATGCCATTCTCTATGATCAGTTTGGGACCTTTTTGGCTTTAAATACCCTGGGTGTGGCCTTTGCCAGTATGTTGGCTGAAACAAGGTCGTCAGATGTTTCCGTGGTGCGAAACATACTGCCGTTTCCGCCATTTATTGCACTTTTGCTTGCTTTTGCGCTGCGCGCATGGGGCTACCCCCAGTGGTTGGCGGAGGTGTTGCCAAGGCTATCATCTACACTTGTTCCGGTGGTTATGGTGGCGGTGGGTTTGCAGTGGCGCTTGCGCCTGGATCGTTACTATTTATTACCTCTTTCATTGGGCATGTTGTATATCCTGATAGCTGCACCCGCATTTGCCTGGGTGTTGGTTAAGGGGTTTGGAATTGGGGGCGTGGTTGGTCAGGTGGTCGTGTTAGAGGCCGCAATGCCCGCGATGATTTCAGCCGGTGTGTTGGCCATGTCCCACAATTTGGCCCCGCGCTTGGCGTCAGCCCTGGTGGGCTACACCCTGATGTTTTCGCTGGTTAGCGTATGGGTGTGGAAGCTGCTGATCCTATAGTTGGGGTTTTACAGATTACTATTAATCCGGCGATGAATATTGTCGGATTAATAGTGCGGCACAGGGATGTGCCGCCGTCAGCTGAAGGCTGGCGCTAGCCCTGGAAAATCAAGCAGATTTACGCATCTGCGCCGGA
>JBNLGJ010000085.1:0-21602 GCA_050305995.1 Cellvibrio sp. | reverse complement strand
GGCGGCACATCCCTGTGCCGCACTATTAATCCGACAATATTTATCGCCGGATTAATAATTTAGCAGTGATATTTTTTGTATGCCCGCACAGGGGGCGATTTTTTGGCAGCAGCGATTAAGTTGTTAATCTAATCGACCTGTGTTTGTCTTGCGTTGACTGCATCGCCTACTTTATCAATCGCCTCCTGTATTAATCGCCGACCTTTATCAATCCCCGGTCGTTATCAATTACCGGGCTTTTTCCGGCTATCTGGATTTTTAGCGTTTGCGAATACCGTCCCTGGTGCAATAGCGAGCCTGCTATTTGTTGATGGAACTCAGAATTTTTTCCATCTGGTCCATGGTGGCGTTCATGCGTGCAATTAATGCGCGGTAGGGCTCTGGTGAAGCCAAATCCACCCCGGCTGTTTTCATCAGCACATAGGGGTAGTCTGAACCGCCAGCTTTAAGCATCGTAATAAACCTATCGCGCGCACCTGTATCGCCCGAGCCAATTTTTTGCGAAAGCTCTGCAGCAGCGGCGATTGATGTCGCATATTGGTAAACGTAAAAATCGTAATAGAAGTGGGGAATATAAGCCCATTCAATGCCATAGAGGTCGTCAATTTTTACCACGCCCTGGGCATCGCCGTGATAGCGTTTTAACAGCTCCAAATACATTTTGGTGAGCTTCTCGCCCGTTAGCACTTCACCAGCTTCCACAGCTTCATTCATTTTTAACTCGAATTCGGCAAACATGGTTTGGCGGAAGAAAGTGCCGCGCAGTGTCTCCAGGCCGTTGCCCAGATAAAAGAGCTTTTCCTCGGGTGTTTGCGCCTGCTTGAGTACCGAATCCTGCAGCAGCATCTCGTTCATGATGGAGGCGGTCTCGGCAATAAACGTCGAGTAGTTGGCGTTCTCAAAGGTCTGCGCTTTATTGGCTAACACCGAGTGAACCGCGTGGCCGTATTCGTGGGCAAAGGTGGAAGCGCTCTCGTAATCGTTGTTGTGATTGAGCAGCACATAGGGGTGAACATCATAGGCTTCGCCAAACATATAGGCGCCGGAGGTTTTACCCGGTTGCGGGAACACATGCATCCAGCGGCCAGCTACGCCCTGGTCGAAGGCCGCCAGATAATCACTGCCCAAGGGTGAAAGCGCATTGCGGGTGAGGGCGATGGAGTCCTGAATGCTGAATTGTTTATCCAGCTGCACCAGCGGTGGATAAATATCGTAGTAACCCATAGCGCCTTTTATCCCCAGCATGCGTTTGCGCAATTGGAAGTAGCGGTGCAGCGTGGGCAGGCCTTTGTTTACTTCGCTGACCAGGGTGCGGTAAACCGCTTCGGGCATATTGTCCTTAAACAGTGAGCGCTCCAGCGAGTTATTAAAATGACGCGCGTGGGTTTGAAATATCAGGCCTTCGATATGGGCATTCATAATGCTGCCGAGGGTGGCTTCGTAATCTTTCCAGGTTTGCCAGAAGGTATTGAAGACCATTTTGCGGTCGGCGCGATTGGCTGCTGCGCGCGCGCTGGTATAGCCGGCCTGATTGAGCAGCAGGCTTTGGCCATCGCTGAGTTTAATGGTTTTCCAGGGCAGGTTGGCGTTGGCCAGCATCTGGTAGATGGAGCCGGGGGCATCGCTTAACTGACCGCTTTGCGCCAGCAGATTTTCTTCGTTTTTAGAGAGTGTGTGAGGCGCCTGACGCAATACATCTTCGAGTTGATGCTGATGTTTTTTAAGGCCAGGCTCCTGGGCAATAAAGCGGCGGATTTTCTTTTCGCCTACTGCCAGCACTTCCGGGTTGTACCAGCTGATCGCCGCTTGCAGGTCGTTCATCAAGCCTTTGGCGAGCTGGCGACGCTCTTCGTTTTCCGCGATGCGATTGTCCTCGTCGGCTTTTAAGGTGGCATATGCCATCAGCCGGGTCGCCTCTTTGGCCGCGTGGGATATAGCATCAGACGCTATCAGCAGGCTTTTGGCATTTTTGCCCAGGGTGCCCTGATATTTTTTTAATGCCGCAAGCTCAGTATCTACTTTAACTTTTGCTTGGCTCCAGGCTTGGGCGCTTGGGTAAAGTGCAGTTAAATCCCAAATATATTTCTGCTCAACGGCCTGCACCTGCTCAAGTGTCTTTACCTGTTTAGACGCTTCGGCGGCGCTTAGTTGGCTGCTTAGGGGCAATTGAATGGCGGCGAGGGCACAGGCGAAGGCTAGGTGCTTAAAGCTAAAGCGCTGGTACATGGGCTACATCTCCAAGAGTGAGTGCGATCGGAAAGGCCTAATTGTTAGTGCATAGCACCAAGCAGGTCAATAAAAAAGGGCGCAAAAGCGCCCTTGGGTAATTTACGTGGGAAGTTTTTCAATGTTTAAAATTCGCCAAGGAAGCCGCCCGACTGGTGTGCCCACAGCTGCGCATAGACACCACCCAGGGCCAGCAGTTGCTGGTGGGAACCCTGCTCAATGATTTGGCCTTTATCCAGAACGATAAGGCGATCCAGCGCGGCGATGGTGGATAGGCGGTGGGCAATGGCAATTACGGTTTTACCCTGCATCAGGTGATTCAAATTATGTTGGATGGCAGCTTCAACTTCGGAGTCGAGTGCCGAGGTGGCTTCGTCCAAAATTAAAATCGGTGCATTTTTGATCAGCACCCTGGCAATGGCGATGCGCTGGCGCTGGCCACCGGAAAGTTTGACCCCGCGTTCACCCACATGGGCGTCATAGCCGGTGCGCCCCTGGTTGTCGCTAAGTGACAGAATAAACTCGTGAGCTTCTGCCTGTTTGGCGGCGCGAATCATGTCCGCTTCACTGGCATCCGGTTTGCCGTAGAGCAGGTTGTCGCGAATGGAGCGGTGCAGCAAAGAAGTATCCTGGGTCACCATACCGATTTGTGCGCGCAGGCTCTCCTGGCTGATGTTTTTTACGTCTTGACCATCAATCAGTACCTGGCCGGATTGCACATCGTAAAAGCGCAATAACAGGTTAACCAGGGTGGATTTACCTGCCCCTGAGCGACCCACCAAGCCAATTTTTTCCCCGGGCTTAATATGCAAATTAAATTGCTTGAGCAGTTGCCCTTCCGCTTTGCCGTAATTGAAAGCTACCTCGGTAAAATCGATTTGCGCCTGGTGAATTTGTAAGGGTTTTGCGTCAGCTATGTCTTGTACTTCGCGCGGAATTGACAGGGTGTTCAAGCCGTCGCGCGCTGTGCCAATGTTTTCAAACAGCGCCGAAACCTCCCACATAATCCACTGCGCCATGCCGTTTAGGCGCAACACCAGGCCTATGGCAGTGGCTATGGCTCCGGTAGTCACTGCCGCGTTAGACCAGAGCCAGATGGCGGTGGCGGCAACGGCAAAAATCATCAGCGCATTTATCACCCAGACACCGCTGCTCAGCCAGGTGGCCAGGCGCATTTGCGGGTACACAGTAGATAAAAAATGTTCCATCCCTTGCTTGGCATAGATGGCTTCGCGGTTGGAGTGGGAGAATAGTTTGACTGTAGAGATATTGGTGTAGGTATCGACTAAACGGCCGGTCATATCGGAGCGGGCATCTGCCTGAGCGGCAGATACCTTGGCCAGGCGCGGTAAAAAATAATAGAGCAGGGCGCTGTAGGCCAGCAGCCAAACAACCAAGGGGACTGCCAGGCGCCAATCAAGGGCGGCGGCAAGTATGAGGATGCCGGAGAAGTACACCATGACATAAAGCAGTACATCCAAAAGTTTCATAATGGTTTCGCGTACCGCCAGGGCGGTTTGCATCACTTTGGTGGCGATACGGCCGGCAAATTCATTTTGATAAAACTGGTAGCTCTGACCCAATAAATAACGGTGTGCCTGCCAACGGATACGCATGGGGAAGTTACCGAGCAGGGTTTGGTGCATCAACAAAGAGTGGAACAATACGGATAGCGGCAGGGCGACAAGCACGATAAAGCCCATGAGTTTTAACTGACCACTGGCCGATTGCCAAAAACTTTGTGGCGTGTGCTGGTTGAGTATATCCACTAGCTTGCCCAGATAGCCGAACAGTGAAACTTCCAGTAGCGCAATCAAGCCCGTAAAAAGCGCCATGCTCAGTAAATAAAATTCAGCGCCACGGCAGTAGTGCCAGCAAAATGCCACCAGGGTTTTGGGCGGTGCGTTTGGGGGTTGTGGTGGAAAGGGTTTAATCAGGCTTTCAAAAAAACGAAACATAGGGGGTACCACTGGATAAATTTCAGACAGGCATTCTAGCAGTTTTGGCGACCACAAGCCGGTTGGTGAATGTTAAGCTGTGCGACCAAAGCTCGGGTGCTGTGTGGCGATACAACCCTAAGCCAGCGCCTTGACCATAGTTGTCCGTAGGTAATAAATTCCGATTATTAAATAATTTCAGCAGTAGACATATCGAGGATATATGAAAAATTCGCTAGTGGTTTATGGCGCAGGTACGGTTGGCGCACTGGCAATGTGTGTGGTTATGTGGTTTTTCGCCAGCCATGGCATTACCCATGATCTCGGCGTTGCTATAAGTGGCTCAATCGCACCTCAGTGGATGTATCCACGCCTGGTCTGGGGTGGGCTTTGGGGGCTGTTATTGTTATTGCCCCTTCTCACGAGCAGTATCTTCGCCCGCTCTCTGGTTATTGCCCTGATACCCTCGCTGGTTACGCTGTTTATTATTTATCCATTTTATGAGCACAAGGGTGTTGCCGGCTTGTCGCTGGGCCTGCTTACGCCATTCCTGGTGTATTTCTATTTTTGGGTTTGGGCGCTGGTGAGTATTTTAATGCTGCGTTTGGCTAAATAATCAGCCGCGCCACAGTGACGGAGTAGATATGAAGCGAATTAATCCTGTGCATTTATTGATTGCAGCGCTGATGTGCTGGATGGCAACTTCTGTTCAGGCGCAGCTGTTGCCTAACAATAAAACGCTCAATGTTCAATCTGTAACCCGCTGGATGCAATCCAATCGTGATCTGGCTCCGGTGATGCAGGTACTCGATGGTATGAACACTGATGCCGAGGCCATGGCGCGATTTGATGCGCTGCCTGACGAGCAGCAGGACGCACAAATAGATACTTATCTAAACAGCAAAAATATTCTGCCTATGGCTGAGCATTTGGCGAGGCAACACGGCTGGAAAAATCTGGGTGAATATATGCGCTTGAGTACGCGCCTAGGCAATGCCATTGCGGCTTATTTCACGTTTGGGCAATTGCAAAACCCTACGGAAGATGAGTTGAAATCCATTCGCGAAAAAGTTGACCCGGCGATACTGGCTGTGCCCAGGAGTGACATTGCTTTTATCAAAGCCAATGAGCCTTTGTTGCGCGCTTATATTCAAGCCTATGGAGCAGGTAAGTAGTAACTGAGGGAAAAACTTCATAAGATAAAAAGGGGCAAAAAATCTGCCCCTTTTTTGTCGGCGCAATTAGCGATTGCCGGTCAGCGTTAAATACACCAGTGTCTGATTAAGCAACTGATAGGCGACTTCACCAAAGGTGATGGGGCCGGTAAGGTCGCGGGTTTTTTTGCCTTCCAGCTCTGAGTAGAGGAAGTTCAAAATACAGTTGCAGGAAAAGGCAATATTATCGCTGACAGAGGTTGGCAGCACCTGGTTGAAGCTATCCAGGTAGTTAGCAACTGGCTTGGCAAATTTGTAGCCTACATCGGCAAAGACTGGTGCGTAGAGATCTACCTTGTGATGACTGTTATCTACTTGCTGGATACTGACGTTAATCATTACACCTGAGTAGTTGGCAACTAATGGCAAGCGTGTATCTATGTTATTGGCTTTGATGTAATCCGCCAGGTTGGCTGGTTGGCCGTCAATAGTGCAGTCATTGACACTAAAACCTGTCTGGTTAAATTTAATCTCCGGGCCGTCACCTTGGGCAAACAAATTTACTATGTTGATGTTGGCCAATTGATGTTCGGGTATAGGTATATGCATGGCGACAGCTTGCTGGTCGTCGAGCATGCCGCGCGCTGGGCCAAAACCCACTTTGGCAGTGCGCTTGCCCAAATCGTCCAGGTGTACACCCGAGATCCAGCCAATAATGGGGGAGAAATACATGTTGGGAAACTCGGGTGCCTTTTGTGCGTAAGTGGAATGCACTTCTGACATCGCTGGCAATATAACAATGCTAAAGCCGTGCTCTGGCGCTTCCTGCGCAATACGTGAAATGGAATTTGCATCGTAAAGCGTAATGCGTGGCGCGCGGCTGGGTGATACGCCTTCAATGGTATTTACAAATATGTTCTGGCGATCCACTTTGCCGCCAGCGGCAGTCATAAAATAGGGGATGGTTCCCGCAATCCAGTTGCCTGAGGGCAAGTCGGTGAGCACCTCCTCATCGGCGGCAATAATCAGGTATTCACCTTTATTAATTTTGGCGATCAGTTCGTCTTTGGTGATCAGCGTGCTGCTGATGCTGATATCGGCGTCGAGTGCCATGAAAAAAATCTCCTTACCTTTGGGCTAATTCGTAAAATGATTAAGTGAAATGCCGATCGTTAATTGGCATAGGCGCTGCGCAATACCAGGCGCAGCTCTTGTTGCATGAGCCTTTGGTTATGGTTGATAAACTCGCGAATTTTCCGTGCGGCATTAAGCTCTACCACTGGATCCGGGTTCATTAACATCTGCGAGCGCAAGTTGGATAGCAAAAGCTTGTAGGGCATATGGGCGCTGGGGATAAAATTGTCGTCCTTCAAAATTCGCCTCCAAATTTCATGCGCCTCATTGGGCAGTGTGAACTGGGATTCCTCAGGTGCATTCATGAGTTTATTGATAAGAATTAACTCGGCTTTAAGTTGTCGCGCATTCTTACGGAAAAACTCGCGCAGCGAGTTGAGGCTCTGCAAGCGTTGGGTATTGTCGCTGGTGCTTTTGAATGCATGGCGTAGACGAACCAAAAACAAATTAAGAGGCATGTTCTTGGAGCCCAAGTCTACCTTTCCTGTAATCAGCTTGAGCCAAATACTGTTTTTAAGTGCTGGCAGCACCAATTTGGCAGTGGCGCGGGTTTCTTCGGCAGCTTTCTTGCGCTGGCCTAGTGCGCAAATTTGATTGATCTCTGTTTCAAGCGCGCTACTGTGTGCGATAAAAAATTTGCGCAGTTCGGTAATCGCATCCGGTAATTTGGATTCACCATCTTTTTCCAGGGCAAGCAGCTTGAGCTTTGATAAAAGTAGCTTGAGCGAGAACAGCTGGGTTTTCAAATGCACTTTGTCGCTGATGATCTTCCCCCACATTGGGTCTGCTTCTGTGGGCAGGCAACAGGCAATGCGATAGGCATCGGGTGTTTTTTCAATGTCGTTCAAAATCTCATCAACCAAGCCTTGCTCTAGGTGAAACAGATTGGCGATGGCTTCGGCCGATAGTCCGCGAGTATTGGCGAGAGCAACTTGCTGGCGCATTTGATGGGTGTAGTTGCGGCTGGCATCACCCAAAAAGTTAGGCTGTAAAAGCGCATTGCGACTAATGCCCGCGCCGCCCTGGTGCTTGTCAAAATGGCGCGACGAGATGTAGCAGTTATATTGCCCGAGGGTGCCGTGCACCCAGCGACGGGGAGTGCCATCTTCGGTCAAGTTGTCAGTAGCCGTTTCGCTGCTTTTAGATAAAAAGGAAAAACGTGATTTTTCGGATTGGTAGTTAAGTTCCAATTGAATGATTTTATTTTTTTCATCAATGGCAACGTCCTGGATCGTCCAAGGCGAGCTAATGCCGTATATGGCTTCAAAATATTCTTTGACTTGGTTAACCACTTTTCACTCCTTTATAGATGCTCAGCGGTTGAGTTGTTTTTGGCCGGTGGCCGCAAGGTGTTTGCCCTGTCAATCGCTATAACAGGGCAAAGTACCTTTTCACTATTGGCTTACTCTAGCAGTAAGTGCCCGGCCGTTGGCTGATTGGCAGACGCTGCGGAGGTTGGGATTATGTCGTTTTGGCGGAAGAATACTCAAATTTTTTCTATAAAAAATATTTTTTTTATATTTTTTTATACCATAAATGGCGTATTAATGATTTTGTGATTAAAAAATTATCTAAATTTTGTTGGGTTTTCCGGTTTTGTAAAAAATGTATGGCGGATAAATCTTCAGTATTCAATGTTTTGTGATTATTTAATGAGCTATAGGATTATTTTGGCGCCATTTGTTTGATTTTTTGCGCCAGAAAATATTCAGGAAAATTTTGATTTTAGCAAATATTATTTTTTTGCTAAAAACATAATATAAGTTCATTTTTTTATGAGAAATAGTTCTCATTTTTTGAGTTTAATGATATTAAGCGGATGATCTATGTGAAATCTTAAATTGAAACTTAGGTTTGTTAGAGTTTCTTCCCTTAATGCATTAATTTTTAAGGATCGAATTATGCAGTTCATTAAGCAGTTGTTAGGTATTAATCAGCGCGTCTCTAATAATAAATCACAGGGAGTGAGACAACAGCCGCGCTTGCGAGTAGCCATTCTAGGTACCGGAAAAATTGGTGCGGATCTTCTAGTTAAGGTGGTTCGCTCCGATTGGTTGGATTGTGTCCTCTTTGCCGGGCGCAATCTCGATTCAGATGGAATGCGCTTTGCCGCACGCTTGGGCGTTCCACTTTCAGACAAGGGCATTGCTGCATTTTACGAGCAGCAATTTGCCTGTGATTTGGTCTTTGACGCCACCAGTGCGGCTTGTCACCTGGAGCACGCGCAAGTGTTCGATAAGCTGGGAATCTTCGCTATCGATATGACGCCTTCGCAAATTGGCGAGTGCTGTGTGCCGGCTTTGAGTATGGAGGAGGTGGGTGGCCATCGCAATATCAGTATGATTTCCTGCGGTGGCCAGTCCTCAATTCCTGTGGCTCAGGTACTTTATAACGAGCTGTCCGGGGTTAAGCGCATGCAGGTTAAATCACTGGTTTCCGCTAACTCTATTGGCCCAGGTACTCTTGCCAATATCAACGAGTATTACCGCAACACCAAAGCTGGGCTGCGCAAATATACCGGCGATATAGACTTTGATGTCGATCTGATAGTCGACTCGGTAAATTTGGAAACGCCTATGCGCACGACTATTACTGCTGAGTTTGAGCAGTTGCCCTCAAGCAGTCTGGCCTCCCAGTTGGACTTGATGGTGAGTCGGGTGCAGGCTTATGTCCCTGGCTATCAGCTCATTTCAGGGCCTCACATTAGTGGCAATCAGTTGCAGGTAGAAATTCAGGTGGAAGGCTTGGGAGATTACCTGCCCAGATATGCCGGTAATCTGGATATCATCAACTGTGCCGCTATTGCTGTTGCCGAGGACTATGCACGAATTAAAGCGCGTGCTTGGGTTTTATCTCCTTCCTCGCAACAAGAGGCAGAAATATCAAAGGCCAGCATGGCGGGTTAATTTCGCACTAGCGTTAAAGTTTACCCACAAAAAAGTCCGGCTTAACCGGGCTTTTTTGTGGAGCTTGGTTTTTTTGTAGATGTTAGTTTTAGGCCTCTAGGCGAAAGCGGCCGACTATATCAGACATTTCCTGAGATATATCACGAATAGATTCGGCAGAATTTTTAGTGTGGGTTGCAGCTTTGTTGGCGTTATCGATGAGCTCGCTAATGTTAAATACTTGGTTGGATATCTCGCCACTGGCATTTTGCGTTGCCACCACTAGCTGACGAATTTGCTCCACTGTCCCCACCACTGAACGGGCATAGCCCTCTACATGATTCATGGCTTGGCCTGCGTTCTGGGTCATGGCCATATTCTCCTGCATATCCTGAACTACGCCGCGCATCAAGTTGGTAGATGCCACAGAAGTATTTTGGATTTCCTTGATTCGCTCGGAGATAGATTTTGTTGAATTGGAAACACCTTCGGCCAATTTGCGAACTTCATCAGCCACCACTGAAAAACCGCGCCCAGACTCACCGGCGCGGGCAGCTTCAATCGCTGCATTTAACGCTAGCAAATTGGTTTGCTCTGCGATCTTGCGTATTTCATCCACCACAATGGAAATGTTGTTGCCAGCTTCGGCCAGTGCATAAACTCTGTCTGCCGCCTGGCCAACGCTGTCACTCAAGGCGGAGGCGCGCTCAACTGTGGACTGAATGGTTTGGCTGTTGGCGGTAGCTTCTGCACCGGATTTTACCGTGAGATCAACCGCCTGGTTGGTACCGGCAGCTATCTCACTAATCAGCTTGCCAATATCGGTTACCGCTGTGTGTATGGCGCCCGAGGCGCTATGGCCCTGTTGCGCCGTGTGGCCGAGCATAATGGCCGATTGGTGCATCTCCTTAGAGGCCAAGTGGTTGCGTTTGATAATGGTCCGAATATTGGTGAGTGCTGAGTGAATATGCTCTATCAGGCTGTTAAACGCCAACACGGAATTGCCAATTTCATCAGGGCGCAAAACTGGCGCCCGTTGAGTAAAATCCAAGGAGCTGGCCACGCTATTCATAGTGGCTTCCATTGCTTGAAGTGGGCGAACAATGGAGCGATACAGCCAAATGCCAAGTGCCAGTAAAAATGCTACCACTAGTGCCAGGGCAGCAATTAACGTGCGGGTATTCTGTTTGCTGGATAATTGCAAACTGTCTACATAAGCCTTGCGCGAGCGCTCGTGTTCAATATTTAACGTGGTTACTGCCTGTTGGAACTCTTCGAGCAAAATACTGGCGTTAGCGCCAAAGTCGGCCATGGCTAGGCTGCGTTTATCGGCTTGGCGAAAACCGATAGCTTGGTTTACCGCTTCAAAATAGGCTTGTAGCTTTGCTTGCAACTGGGCGATAAGTTTTTGCTGGGTTTCACTGCTGGCCAGGGGTAATTGGTTTTGCAGTTTGGCTTCTGCCGATTGCATGTGCGTGGGCAGGGCTTGCAGCTGCTGCTGATAAAGGCTGGTATCAGAGTCGTAGACAAAGGTGGTGGCAAAAAGCTGAATGCTTTTAATGTCCGATTCAACTTCCGACATACCTTGGATTGCGGGGAGGGTGCGGTTGATAAAATCGGCCAAACTTTGGGAGTTGCGTTGAAACTGTAGGAAAACTATAGCGCCAAGGGCAATGATGGCGAGAGCCGATAATAAAATAAGCAGGGTCAGTCTCTGCCTTATACTCATGGGATGCGCCTTTAAACACGAGGAACCGCGCGAGTATCTACCTGTAATATGACATTTTTGTGACTACCTGGGTGATTAAAAAGTGATCGCAAAAAATACCCTGGCAATAAGCAGGCTCGCTAGGGCGCCAGGGCATTCGTGTTCAAATATCAGTTTTTGTTGAGTGCCCAGCCGGTACCGGTTAGCTCGCTTTCACTGCGCAACAGGTTGATGAATTTGTTGTAGGCTTCCAGTTCATCACTGGCTACTAGGCGACGCGGTATTTTCAACTCGGTATCAATTTGAATTTTACCTGCGCCCAATCGTTTTACTGCGCGTGTGAGTTCGCCATATTTGTTGGATAAATTCAGTGAAGCTGGCAGGGCTTTGGTTTTCCAGTTGGCGGAAATATCCCAAACTACCTGAGAGTTAATCCAGACTCCCGATGTTTGGTATTCGTAGCGCTTGTTATCTATGGTGGAGTCATCGAGAACTTTCTTCAGCCAGGCATCGGCTTCCGTGTAATTCAGATCTTGCTTGGGTTTTAAAAAGGGCTTGTAGTTGGCGCTGCTGGTTATCACTACCGACATTTCGCGATCCTCCAACCCCGTTACAGAGAACCTTGGCTTCACCTCATCAGAAATTGTATTTTGATAAGTCTCCAGTAGATCTTTATCCAACTCCTTATCGCTCATGCCCAAATAGCGGCCACGCATAACGCTGGCGTATTCATCGCGATACTCGCGCTTTTGCTCTTCGCGCTGTCCGCCTTTAGCGTCAAAGGTAACCTGTGAGTGAAAACGTGCGCGCCAGCGATAATCCTTGGCAGGGATAGTCTCTAAATCTGCATTGGCAAATAGCCAGAGCGCGCTGCGCCCCTGTATGTAGGGCGATACGTAACGCCAGTCTACATCCTTGTCAGTGGGGTCTACACAGTAGGTTTGCTTCGCTTGCTTGAAACATACCACCATATGGTCAAACACCCCGAGGGAGGGAATTGGACTGGACGGAAGTTTTAGTCGTTCGGTGGCTACCAGTACCGGGTGGGCTTGCACCCCGATTTCCTGCAGCATTTCCACTAACAGTGCCGATTTGTCCTTGCAATCACCCATGCGTTTGTTAAGTGTGCGCAATACACTGTGGGGCGTTACTGCATTGCCATACTCCGACAGAGAGATATATTGAATTTTTTGCGCAACAAATTGGGTAATGCTGGTGATCTTATCTTCCAGGGCATGCTTCTCGGCGGTGAGGTTTTTTACCTGGCGCCGGACCGCAGAGAGGTCTCCAGTTTGGGACTTGGCAAAGTGGGTTTCGGCGCGAGCAGCCGCTTGGTGCCAACTAGAGAATTGACCAAGGCTGATATGGCCAAGTTGATCCGCCCAAAATACCCGCGCGTCTGTTTCTACCTTGGGTAGTTGCTTGGCGCTGCAGGTTAAATGCCGGGCCTGTTCATCAGCCTCGCAGTGGGTGAGCGGGTTGGTATTTTGCCAGTGAACGGGAAAATCTTTGCTCCAGTGGATATCTACCTGAAAGTTTTCGCGATCGTAGGTGTTTTGTGGGTAAAACTCCCGATACCAGTCGGATTCATCTTTTTGCAAATCGCGGCTAATGGCAAATTCCAATACCGCAAAACTGCCCGCCTCTAAATGGGGGAAGGCATAAACGGCATGTTTGTAGCTGGAGAAAATGCTGTAGCTATTGTCATCTTTGTATTTCAAATCTTCCGGGGAGAAGGCGTGTACTTCACCCTTGGGTGAAATAGTTATCAGGCGAAATATGTCCAATTGCTCCAAAGCTTCATTAAAACTCAAATAGTCCGAGCCGTAGTTTTGAATAGCTTCATCGTCGGGAAAATAATAAATATCTTCAATGTGGGTAACTGATTTTTGCAGGTTAACACTGACCTCTGCCTTATAGCTAACCTGGGTATACTGCTGGTACTTATGTTTGTCCAGGCTGGCAATAAACTGTTTTACTTCCGCCAGTGGGCGAGCGCCCTGGGTTGGCCAGTTAACACCGGCGTGACAAACCTGAGCGGCTTGAGCCAGGCTAAGTACAAGGCTGGCCAATAAATAATTTATGGATTTCATTCCGCGCGAAACTCCTTGGCCATATTGCTAAAATTATTTACTTCCTGCTGATAGCTGAGCCGGGAGCTGCTGAGGAATCCGTATAACTCGTAGACGCCAGTTTTGGTGTGAATACTGGTGGACTCATAAGTGGCTGGGTCGCCAAAATAACGGCTGTTACAATGGATGCGCGCAACTGGCTGAGTGCCGCTGTGATCCAGGTGGTGGCTGAGTTCACAGTTGGCGTCTTCATCGCTGTCAAGAATAAGATCCAGGCGCGATTCGCTCACCGAAGCGGGTGTTTCACTGTTGCCATCTTCAAAAACCAAAAAATACATGCTGTCCAGCGGCCCTTGAAACTCCAGCAATGCAGTGCCATCTGAATTGGTGCCCACTTCAACCTGATGCCAGCCTTCGCCCAATATGGGCAGTGAAAAGCCTCGCTCCTTATCGATATAGCGGCTGTTATTGGTTAGCTTCTTCCCAGGGTTGGTATAAAGATTTTTTAAATCGATTGCTGCAATGAAAATAAATACCAAACTGCCCAGAACCAATACCAGCCAATCCTGCCATTTTAATTTATAGAAAATTTTTGCCCCTGGGGGGGCAAGCGCTGCGCGAGCCCGATAAATGCGCTCGCTGGGTGCGCTCATGGCAATCGCCCAGAGCAAAATTAACAGGGTTAGGCAGCCAGAGGGAAATTCAACTTTATTGGCAAGGTTGCTCAACAAGGTAAGCAGGACAATGGCAAACATCCACCAGCCACTCCTGCTGTGCCATTGGGGCAGGCCAGCGCGCGCCTCCATTTGCTTGATGGCGCCGATAAATTTGGGCAGTGCAAACAGCTCTGCCAGTACAATCAATGGCATAAAAAGCCAGAGGACGGGCTTAAATTGCGTGTTTTCCGTTTGGTTAAACTCTTTAGTGCGCTTGTAAAACCACACGCAGGTGTATAGGCCAAGGGTGCAAATATTAAATAGCACCTCCAGCCACACAGGGCGCAATTCCAGTGCTGTCACCTCAGCGGTTGTTGGTTGATTGTTTTGATCCAAGCGGTCAGCGCTAGCTGGGGACAAGTCAAGATCTGCGTCCAGCGTTAATGCAATATCCTTCTGCGCCGCTGTTGGCGCCTGTGCTTCCGATGAGTTCATGGTACTGCTCGCATCCGGCGTTGATAGTTATAGGGTGTATGTTTAAAACCTGAAAAGTTACGGGTTTGCGCTTAGTTGCTGTAACTCCTGGGTTAAGCGCGCTACTTCCTGCTCTAAAAATTCTATGCGTCTGATCAGCGGTTCCAGCTCCTGCGCCGATGCAGTGGCAGGCGCCTCGGCGTGCTGGCTGATCTGGCTTAGGTCGGGCGCACCGCAAAATAGGTGGGTATACCTGTCTTCCCGCTGGCCTGCTTGGCGCGGCAGAAGCATAAACAGCGGGTTGGACTTGGCGCAGAGTTGCTCCAGTTTTTCGCCAATCTCCCCGGTGGATGAGAATTCATACATACGCTGGGTGCGGGTGAGCAGTTCGTTGAGGGTTTGCGGGCCGCGTAGCAGCATAATGCACAGCAGTGACTGCGCCGCCTTATCCATGCTGTATACCCGCGTCAGGCGCTGATCGTAGCGCGCGGCGCGCGCACCCCAGTCTACCTCCACCAGCTTGCGCTCCTGCAGGCCATTCAGGCAGTTTTGAATTTCACCCTGCTCAAAGTTGGTTACTGGCTCGCGGCTGGTTTTTTGATTGCAGGCGAGCTGCAGGCTGTTGAGTGTGAGTGGATAGCTATCGGGTGTAGTTAGCTGTTTTTCCATCAGCGCGCCCAAAATTCGAGCCTCGGTGGCGGTGATGATGGGCTCGGGCTTTTCGCTTGCGTTTGTTAGGTCATTCATGGGTATGGCTGCTTGTAGTGAGAATTATTTTGCCGGGGTCGCGCAATGCGGAGAGCGCCAATAGCTGAGACCCAGGGCAGTCTGCAGGGAAATTTCAGATTTTCTGCATACTGATAAAGGCTAACCCCAGTGTCAAGCTTAAGCGCCTGGCTCCTGGCTACGGAGATAGGTTGGCCATAGGCTAGACTTGGGAAGTTCACTTCAGCCAGGTAGCCCATTTATGAACCCCGTGGTTGTCCAGAAATGCGAATCTATCCGCAGCCGGCGCACGCTTATGGAGGGGCTGGCACAGTTGTTGTGTCAATTGCAGTTGGCTGGCGAGGGTATGAGTGCGGTACAGAGCATCATTCTGCCCTCACAAACCTTCCCTTTGGCTTTGCAGCAAAATCTCGTTGCGGAGATAAGTCAGTTCCACGCGCTGCCTACTGAGGCACTGCAGGCGCGCCTGACCACCTACGGTCAAAACCTGGCCAAAGCCTGCGTGGTCTTTTTTCACATTGCCAAACTGGACGATCAGGCCTTTATCCAGCGCTTCCAGGGCGGTGCCGAACAGCGTAAAAAATTTCGCGCGCTGCAACATCAATTAAATTTATTTCAGCAGCAGGCTAATGAGTGTTTGGCGCTGCGCTTGGTTTTGCAGGGGCGCGGCGTGCAGCTGGAGCGCTATCGCTTAACTATTGGCGATAAACCCCTCAGCCAGGAGCTGCTAGCAGACGAAATTCAGCAGCTGCGCACCCGCGAGCATTTGCACCGACAAAAGCTACAGCAGGAAATCCGTGAAATGATTGCCGACACCAAGCTGCTGCTGGGAATCGCCCAAGGCAACTCGGCGGTGGGACAGGCGCTTAGGTTAAATCTGGGCAAGCTGGAGCTGGCCTTGGTACTGCTGGAGGAACATGGTGTGCTGGCACAACTGCCGGAACTGATAGAAAACATGGAGTACGACCTGCTACCCGAAGGATTTCCTTCATCTACCGCAGGGCCCGACGTCAGCGAAACCCCTCCGCCTGCGGTTGAGACAGATACGCCTCAATTAACAGACAAGCCTCCGGTGGTAACCTCAGGTGTCGAGCCCCCACCCGTGGTATTGCGGGAGTCTGGGCAAAAAGCCAATAGCCTGTGGCGACGCCTGCACATATGGCTGGGAACCTCCTGGAGTGTAAGTTGGGCGGATACCAAGTTTTACAAAGACTCTTAACTATCTAGATCGCATTTGTCGCACACAGAGCTGTAAACTCGCTCGAGTTAACCCCACGCTTGTCAATTTTTCCTCGCTGGAGCCGAGTATGTTTCAGTCTTTTCCGCTTAATGCCCGGCTCTACATCCTATTCACGGTGTTTTTTAACGCCCGCGCCTACTACCCGGTGTTGGCGATTTTATTTACCGATCTGGGTTTGAGTCTGGAGCAGTTTGTCTTCCTCAATTTAATTTGGGCGACATCGATTTTTTTATTTGAAGTGCCGTCCGGCGCCTTGGCAGATACCCTGGGGCGGCGCACTTTGTTGATTGCTTCAGCCAGCCTAATGGCGGTGGAAATGCTCTGTTTACTGGTGGCGCCGCAAAACGGCGGTTGGTGGCTGCTGGGCCTGTGTCTGGTCAATCGCGTCTGTTCGGGGCTGTCGGAGGCCTGCGCCAGTGGCGCCGATGAGGCCCTGGCTTACGACTCATTGCCGGATGAGGGCAGGGAGGCCGCCTGGGATCAGGTAATGGCCGCTGCCATGCGCTGGCGCTCCGCAGGCATGGTGATTGCGATGATCCTCGGCGGGCTAATGTATAACCCGGCCTGGTTAAACCAGCTGCTGCCTGCATCCTGGCAGATCCCGACGGCGCTGGCCCACAGGCTGCCGGTGCTATTGGTATTTGTGCAGGCGTTGGTGTGCCTCTGGGCGAGCTTGAAAATGCAGGAGCCCAGTCGACATTCCCAAGGGCTATATATAGGTGGAAGCCTCAGCCAGGCCTTTGCCATAACCCTGCAGGCGGCACGCTGGGTGATTAGCCACAGGGTCACGCTGGTGTTAATTGTTGTGGGTGTCGCCATAGATTCCATAGTGCGCAATTTCGCTACCATCAGCAGCAGTTACTTTCGCTTGATTGAGTTGCCGGCCTGGACTTACGGCTTCCTAGGTGCACTGCTCGGCTTGGCAGGTTGGTTTGTGCCGAGCATAGCGCTAAAGCTGAATACTCGCTTTAGCATGCTGACTAACCTGACAATAATTGCCGCAGCCTGTCTGCTGGGGTTAATTGCGCTGGTGCCTGCCTGGCCCTACTGGGGCCTGGTGCCTGCTATGTGGGTGATGAGCCTTATGTGGTTTTTGGGTTTCACCGTCAGTCGGGTTCTGCACCGCGAAACCAACTCGGTGCAGCGCGCAACTGTACTATCAGTTAAGGGGATGATTTTTAATTTGGGCTATGGCCTGTTCAGCCTGGGCTTCTCTGCGCTCTTGGCGGAAACTAGTCAGCAACAGGGCGCTAATAAGGGTTTTGTTGCCGCGCTTTTATGGCAAGTTCCCTGGTTTGCCTTAGTGATGATCCTGTTGCTGCTATGGGCTAGATGGCGATTAAACCGGGCTTAGGGGCAGTGATAATTGCGGCCTTTTATCGGCGGCACAATTTATTTACCGCCGATTGCACACTAACTACTTAGTTGCTTCCGTGAAAAAGCCTCACTAAAAATTGCGATTAAATTGAAACTTGGCTAACTCTTTTTTCACCATGCGAGTGTACATAGGGATAGCCACCCAGGAGTAAATCACCAGCCCTAACCAGGCAGTGCTCAGCAGGCTGGATAGGGTGCTATAGCCCATATCCTTAAGAATTTGTGCGAGTAAATTAAACAGCAGGAATCCGCCAATCAACCAGCTCACTTGTCTGAGCTGGCTCATGTTGGTCAGGTAGTTGTTAAACCGCCACCAGAAGCCTAAAAATAAATTGCCGCGCGCTTTTATATTGGCCAGCAGTGTTAAGCCAGCCTGGCTGTCGGGATTATTTAAAATAATAAATCTGGCGTGCTCGGCAGCAGCTTTTGCATCCCCCTGGGCGAGTAAAATTTTACCCATAAGCACATTGGCCTCCTCCGCTTGGGGGTTGCGCCCCAGGGCTTCGCGGGCAAAGGTTTCCGCCAATTTTATTTCGCCCAAACCCAGCGCAATTTGGCTGTAGAGCAGTGGCACTGTGTAGGCATTGGGCGCGAGTGAAGCAGCTGTATCCAGGATGGCTTTGGCTTCGCGGAAATTGTCGTAAAACACCAGGATACGCACTTTTTTCAGCAGCGGCTCGGCCGACTCCGGGGCTAGCTCCTGGGCGCGATCGCAGGCTTGCAGTGCTTGCTTGCGCTGGTTTTTGCACAGCAGAATTTCCGCTTGCACCAGGTGTAAAAAGGGTTGCATTGGGTCGCCCTGCAGTGCCAATTTTATTTCGAATTCGGCGGCGCCCACACGCTTTTGCGCCAGCAGACACATGGCCAGTAAGCCGTGCGCCTCCGCGTGGTTTGGCTCCTGGCCCAACAGCTGTTTCAGTTGATCTATGGCGTCGCCGTAATTATCCGCGTGATAAAGTGTCCAGGCTCGGTTTAAATAATACTCGTTCACGCCTTATCTCCCCGGTTGATATATTGATAAATCGCAAAGGCGTTGAGTTGTAGGCTGGCGACATAGATCAAGCAAAAATAAAAACCGGCTTGCGACACTATGCGTAAATAGGGCAGCGCTGTATCGACAGCATTTCGGCCTAAATACAAAGCCACGCAGTAAAGGCCGCCAAACACCAGGCCAAACCAGCAACCAATACTGAGCAGTGCAAAAAAGGTTTCGCGCCAGCGACTGGGGCTGCTGAGTAAAAAGCCGTTGAGAATAAACACCAGCGCTGGCAGCCAGATGCGGCCATAGGCGGGAATCTGTACCAGTATGGGAATAATCACACTGGCAAACAAAATGGCGTTGGGGTTGATAATTAAGTAATCCAGGCGCGATTTGGCCGGTTCGTCAACGATGGTGTAATTACTCATGGGAGCCCCTGGGTTATTTGCCGTGGCGCTGTAAAAATTCCAGCACTTCGTTATAGCGGCCGCCCTCGTTGGCGTAGCGGGCGTAGTTGCGCGCGGTGGTCAGCCAATCGCTGGTGGTATTGCGGCTGAGTTTTTGCGCCTGAAGAAAATGACGGTTGGCAATATTAACGTCTTCACCCTTGGCAATGGACTCATCTATAGCTTCGTCGGCAGCCATCTCCACCAGGTTGGTCAAGTCGGCGCCCGAGTGGCCGGAGAGTTTTGCCGCTATAGCCTCATAGGCGATGTCGCCGTCCTGGGGGCGATCTTTCATCTGATGGCGCAATATTGCAGCGCGCGCGACCTTATCTGGCGGCGGCACAAAAAACATGCGGTCAAAGCGGCCGGGGCGCAAAAACGCAGAGTCTATTGCCCAGGGCACATTGGTGGAGGCCAAAATTAAAATGCCTTCGTTGGCCTGGGCAAAACCGTCCAGCTCGGTTAAAAATTGGCTGACCACATTGGCTGTGCTGGAGTTGCGGCTGTGCTCGCGCTTTCCGGCCAGGGCTTCCAGCTCATCAAAAAATAAAATGCAGGGCTTTTCTGCGCGGGCTTTTGCAAAAATCGCGCGCAGCTTTTGCTCGGATTCACCAATGTACATATCCAATACATCGGCGGCCTGAATATTGTAAAAGTGCGCATTGCACTGGCCTGCGGTCGCTCGCGCAATCAGGGTTTTACCGCAGCCTGGCGGGCCGTAAAGCAGTACGCCGCCGCCAATTTTCTTTTTAAAGCGCTGAAAAAATCCGGGCTTTTGAAAGGGCAAAATAATTTTTTTGTGAATTTGCTCTTTAACATCCTCCAGCCCCACCACATCGGCAAAGTTTACTGTCGGCTCCTGATAATCGCTGATGTGGGTCACCTCGGTCATGGGGGTTTTCTCTACCACGCGCAAGCGCGGTTTGCCCTCGGCGCCTGCGCGCGATAGTTCTACTTCCATGCCCAGCCGGTTGTGCCAAAAACTGCTGCTAACATCGGCTTGGATGGCTATCCAGTGCCGATAAACCTGCTGAGCCAGCTTGATATCCAGGTTGCTCATCGCCTCAAGCAAAGGGTGGCTACTCAGCTGAGTTAAGAGCGCGTTAAGTAGCTCCAGTTGCCCAGCCTTGGCGAAGGGTTGCAGCAATTCGGCCAGCTCTGTGCTGGGCAGTTGCAGGGCTATTGCCTCCAGGGTTGCAGTGGCCGCGCTTAGGTCTTGTTGCTCTAATTGCGCGTGCACAATAATGCGGCCCAGGTCGGCCGAGGGGGCAAGTTTAAACGCGGTTAACAGCGAGGCGAGAGCCGCAGCATCCATGGTGAGTCCTTTGGTTTTTGTTGCTGCTGCGCATTTATTCGGCAGCGGCAAAAGGCTAGAGTTGGGGCGGAAACTGGGGATATTAAAGCTATAGTTAGCCGCTGTCATCTTGAGCGGGTGCATTATTCTCGTATAGGGGATAAAGGATTTAACTTTTGGCTTTTTGGACTCCTGGGGGTTGCATAAGGCTTTGCTAACCAAATGGACATTAAATACAAATCCATAACTTCCAGGCTCAAGATTCACTTAGCTTTTGTAGGGGTAATTGATATGCAAGGGTTTAGCTATCCCCACAACAATGGCGTTGCCCGCTGGTGCCTGCCAGGGTGACAGACAGTGGTAATCGTGAGTGAACAGGTGGATATCAAAATAGGGGGCAAGCATTGCTTGCAGCTGACTAAAACTAGTGGCGACCATGGGGTGTTGATCTCGCCAGGTTTGGGTTTTGGCGCCCGTGGTTTTTTCAATTTGCAGCTGTAATAACTGTTCATTGCCTTGGCCAGGGTAAAACCAATTAGATTGAAAGCTAAAATCGCTGTCACCTTGGTGTAGCTGGCGTTTTATGCCGGGGCGATTGTCTATGGTGGTTTTGTCCACCGCGTTAAAACAAAAAAGGCCGCCGGGGTTTAGCGCCTGATGCACCGCAGCGAAACAGCTTTGCAAGCTTGCCAGGCTCTGGTTGTAGTGAATGGAATACAAAAAGCAACTGATCAAATCCAATTTATGGCTGAGCGAGAGCGCGGCCATATCCTGCTGATAAAACATCGCCTCCGGGCAGCGCTGGCGAGCCAGATCCAACATGGGCTGATTGATATCCACACCGGTTGCGCTAAAGCCGGCATCCACAAACTGGCGCAGGTGTGGGCCAGTACCACAGGCGATATCCAGATAATTTTTCCCACCATTGCCAAATAATTGATGCAGCCGCTGCACCTGACGGCTTTGGGCTGCATAATCAATATCGGCGCACATTAAATCGTAATAGCCGGACAAGTCGGTATAGAGAGCGTTGGTCGTCATAGCGGAGAGGCAGAAGTGGGTGGTCTGCATTATAAGGGTTTGCTTGAACCGTCGGGGCTGAATTCTTGCCTTTAACTGCACATGGCAGGGCTAAAGCATCTATTGGGGCAGGTTATTATTAATCCGGCGATGAATATTGTCGGATTAATAGTGCGGCACAGGGATGTGCCGCCGTCAGCTGAAGGCTGGCGCTAGCCCTGGAAAATCAAGCAGATTTACGCATCTGCGCCGGATTTTCCAGGGCGCCGATCAA
>JBNLGJ010000084.1:0-108261 GCA_050305995.1 Cellvibrio sp. | reverse complement strand
GGCGATCAAATATATCGTCCTGACATATTTGATCGGCGCCCTGGAAAATCCGGCGCAGATGCGTAAATCTGCTTGATTTTCCAGGGCTAGCGCCAGCCTTCAGCTGACGGCGGCATATCCCTGTGCCGCACTATTAATCCGACAATATTCATCGCCGGATTAATAAAAGGCCGCAAAAAATTGCGGCCTTTTGGTAGCTTTAAAATATTATTGCAGACAAGTTTAGGAGATGGCCTTGTCTACAATCGCTTGCGCTTCGCTAATCAATTGCTGTAAATGCTCCTTGCCCTTAAAGCTCTCCGCATAAATTTTGTAAATTTCTTCGGTGCCGGAGGGGCGCGCCGCAAACCAGCCATTTTTGCTTATCACCTTGATACCGCCAAAGGCAGCATCGTTACCCGGTGCTTTGGTAAGAATTTTTTCAATTTTGTCGCCCGCCAATTCCGTGGAGGTAATTTGCTCGGGCGATAATTTGGACAGCGCTTTTTTCTGTGCCGTATTCGCGGGTGCCTCTACGCGGCTTTCGGTGGCATGGCCAAATTCATCGGCGAGCAGCTTATAGCACTCACCGGGATCGCGACCGGTTTTGGCTTTAATTTCCGCTGAAAGTAGCGAGGGAATTATGCCGTCTTTATCGGTGGTCCAGACGCTGCCATCTAAACGCAAGAAAGACGCGCCCGCACTCTCTTCACCGCCAAAACCTAATGAGCCGTCAAACAGGCCGGGCGCAAACCATTTAAAACCTACCGGCACTTCGTACAGCTGGCGACCTAACTTGTGCGCCACCTTGTCGATCATTGCTGAGCTGACCACAGTCTTACCAACAGCAGTATTAGCTTTCCATTGAGGGCGATTTGAGAATAAGTACTCAATGGCCACCGCCAGGTAATGGTTGGGTGGCAACAGGCCGCAGCTGGGTGCCACTATGCCGTGGCGATCGTGGTCGGCGTCGCAGGCAAAGGCGATGTCGTAGAGATTACGATTGGCCACCATGGATTGCATGGTGTAAGACGAGGAGGGGTCCATGCGGATTTTGCCATCCCAGTCTGCGGTCATAAACGAAAAAGTTTTATCGACACTATCGTTGATCAAATGCAGATTCAGGTCGTAGTGATCGGCAATCGCCTTCCAATAATTTACCCCTGCGCCGCTTAAAGGGTTGGCGCCCATGCTAATTCCCGCATCGCGTATGGACTCCATATCGATGACGTTAATCAGGTCACTGACATAGTGGTGGATATAATCGTGGTGGTGGGTTGTTGCGGCTTTGAGCGCTTGGTGATAATCCATGCGCTTAACATCGCGCAACCCATTCTCCAATAACTCGTTGGCGCGCGCCTGCATCCAATTGGTGATATCACTATCCGCCGGGCCACCATTGGTGGGGTTGTATTTAAAGCCGCCGTTATCGGGCGGGTTGTGCGATGGAGTGATCACAATGCCATCCGCCAGGCCACTGCTGCGACTACGGTTATAGGTGAGAATCGCGTGAGAGATTGCGGGTGTCGGGGTGTATTCACCGCCTTTGGCCAACATGATTTCAACACCGTTAGCTGCCAGCACTTCTACCGCACTTATTTGCGCAGGCTCAGAGAGTGCATGAGTATCTATACCCATAAAAAGCGGGCCAGTTATTCCTGCCTGTTTGCGGTAGTCACAAATCGCCTGGCTTATTGCCAGAACATGATTTTCATTAAAGCTGTAATTAAACGAACTCCCGCGGTGACCGGAAGTGCCGAATGCAACGCGCTGTTCAGGCACGCTAACATCAGGCTTATTGGCGTAATAGGCATCGATTAATTGAGGTAAGTCGACAAGCATCTCTGCGGGTAAGAGTTTGCCGGCCCAAGGGCTGGTAGACATAGTTGCTCCTGAATCTTCGCTGTTGTGTTATAGATTTAGCGTTTCGACGATTAATATCATTATGTTAAAAAATTGCGACCCGAGGCCGATTAACTTGACTTCGCGTTTTTAATTATTGAGCTAGTTACTGAGTAGCTTTGCGTAAATGTCTATATAAGCTTTTGCACTGTGCTCCCAGGAAAAATCCTGAGCCATGGCATTTTGCATTAGTCGACGCCACACTTCTGGCTGTTGATAGGCAGCCAAGGCTCGCGTAAGCGCAGCACGCAACTCTTCCGCCAGGGGCGCATGAAAAACAAAGCCATTGGCTTGGGGGACTAAAGCATCGCCAGGGCTCTCATTAACTGTGTCTTTTAAACCACCCACAGTGTGGACAATTGGCAGAGTGCCGTAGCGAAGGCTGTACATTTGGTTTAGGCCGCAGGGTTCAAACACTGAGGGCATAAGGAATATGTCGCAGCCTGCCTCTATCTGGTGAGCGAGAGCCTCATTGTAGCCGATAGTAACTGCAATTTTACTGGGGTTTTCAGCAGCAACTTTACGCAGGGTCTCTTCGTAGTGGACAAAACCACTACCGAGCACGGCGAGTTGCACATTGTGCCCCAAAAGCCAGCCAAGTTGCGCAAGAATTAAATCAACGCCTTTTTGATCTACCAAGCGACCGATAAAACCAAGTAGAGGAATAGTTTCATTTTGCTCAAGCCCTAATTGCGCTTGCAGCGCCAGCTTATTGGCTGTTTTACCCGCTAGATTGCGGCGATTGAAGTTGGTGTTAATTAATTTATCTTTGCCCGGATTCCACTCATCAGTATCTATGCCATTGAGAATCCCGCTAAGGCTGTCGGCTCTGTAGCGCAGCAATCCGTCAAGCCCATAACCATTTTCCGGTTTCTGGATTTCTAGTGCATAGCTTGGGCTTACTGTGGTGATGTAATCGGCAAAAGCCAGCCCGCCTTTTATAAACGAAAGCTGACCATAAAATTCCAAGCGCTCATGGTGCCAAAACGCTGGAGGTAAATTCAATTCAGCAAAGGCCTGATGGGAGAACAGGCCTCGGTAGGCGAGGTTGTGAATAGTAAAGACTGTGGCGGGGCGCTCAGGGCTAAGTGAGAGCAGGGCGGGAATTAACCCCGTTTGCCAATCATTACAGTGCACAATTTGCGGTGCCCAATCGAGGCCCGCTTGATCCAGTGCAATAGCTTCGGCGACCTTGGCAAACCAATAAAACCGCTGGTGATTATCCCACCAGTCATTGCCATCCGGGCCACAATAGGGATTGCCATCGCGCTCGGAAAACTCATTGATATCGACCAGCCATACGCAAACCCTTGTTCCCGGCAAGCGCGACTGCCAAAGACCAATTTCACGGCCGTCTATGGTGACGGGCGCTAGTGCTTTTAAGCCGACATCCTGGGCCTTGGTTAATACTGATTTGTAGGCTGGCAGTAGGATTTTTACGTCCTGGCCAGATTTAAGCAGCGCTCGCGGCAGGCTTGCAGCAACATCCGCCAAGCCTCCAGTTTTGATTAATGGATAGGCTTCGCTGGTAGCAAACAGAATTTTAAACATTGCTTGTCCTTGTTGAGTAGGAGCCGAACATCTACTAATGCGAAAAATATCCCGGTCAATCGCGCTAAATTATCGCAGCAATTGACCGGGTTTGGCTCAACACAGTTTAAGGATGAGGCCTGCCAAAGGTGGCAGAGTGACTTCAAGTGATTGGTTATGGTTCATCCAGGGCACTGGCTGAGTTTGCAGCGGATCGCCATTACCTAGATTGCTGCCACTGTAGTAGGCAGAGTCAGAGTTAAACACCTCTTTATAACAGCCCTCAGCTGGCACCCCAATACGATAGTTTTTACGTGGCACCGGAGTAAAGTTAAGTAACACCACGCTGAATTCGGAATCGCTGGACCTTATGTAGCTAACAATTGATTGGGTACTGTCATGGCAATCGATCCACTCGAAGCCATCGCCCCGGAAGTTGCGCTGATGCAGAGATGGGACACTGGTATAAAGGCGATTGAGATCGCGCACCACGGCCTGCATACCCTGATGGCGGTCGTATTCGGTTAGGTGCCAATCCAGTGACCGCCCCGCAGCCCATTCACTCCACTGCGCAAATTCGCTACCCATAAACAGCAATTTGCTCCCCGGGTAGGTGTAAAGGTAGGTGTAAAGCAGGCGCAGGTTGGCAAATTTTTGCCAGTCGTCCCCTGGCATTTTATTGATCATGCTGCCTTTGCCGTGAACTACCTCATCATGCGAGAAAGGCAGCATAAAGTTCTCGGTAAAGGCATACATCATGCCGAAAGTGAGTTGATTATGGTGATATTGGCGGTGAACAGGTTCTTTGGTGATGTATTCCAGGGTGTCGTGCATCCAACCCATATTCCACTTCATTGAGAAGCCTAAGCCACCAACCCAGGTGGGCCGAGTAACTTGCGGCCAGGCGGTTGATTCCTCGGCGATCACCAAGGCCCCCGGGTGCTGGCCATGACAAACTTCGTTTAAGCGCTGCAAAAAGGACATGGCCTCAAGGTTTTCATTGCCACCGTGAATATTGGGCACCCACTCCCCTGGTTCACGTGAGTAATCCAAGTGCAACATGGAGGCTACAGCATCAACCCGCAAGCCATCTATGTGATATTCCTTGAGCCAAAACAACGCATTGGCAATCAGGAAGTTGCGCACCTCATTGCGACCGTAGTTGTAAATCAGCGTGCCCCAATCTTTGTGTTCGCCCAGACGCGGGTCTTCATGTTCGTAGAGTGCGGAACCGTCAAAGCGGGCGAGGGCGTGCCCATCTTTGGGGAAGTGAGCTGGCACCCAATCGAGAATAATGCCTATACCCTTACTGTGGAGGTGATCGACAAAGTAGCGGAAATCGTCGGGCGCCCCAAAGCGTGCGGTGGGTGCGTAGTAACCGGTAGTTTGATAACCCCAAGAGTCGTCAAAAGGGTGCTCAGTGATGGGCAATATTTCTATATGAGTAAACCCCAACTCACTAACGTACTCGGCGAGCTGATGGGCGAGCTCCCTGTAGCTTAAAAATTCGCCATTGGCACCGCGACGCCAGGAACCAAGATGCACCTCATATATAGAGAGGGGAGATGACTGCCAATCCCAGTTGGCGCGACGATCCATCCAACTTGCGTCACTCCAACCATAGCTGGAGTTGGACGTGACAATGGAACCCGTTTTGGGGCGCATCTCAAACGCTTGGCCATAGGGATCCGTTTTAAGGAATACACTGCCACTAAAGCGATTGCGGATCTCGAACTTATAGATGGCGCCTGGTTTGACACCGGGGATAAACAGCTCCCACAAACCGCTACTGCCCCTTACCCTCATAGGGTAACGGCGTCCGTCCCAGTCATTAAAATCGCCAACTACGCTAATTCGCTCTGCATTGGGCGCCCAGGTGGCAAAAAATACCCCCTCAACACCATCAATAGTCCGAACATTGGCGCCGAGTAGCTGGTAGACATTCCAATGCTGACCTTCACCAAAGAGGTGCATATCCAGCTCGCCCAATTGTGGTGCAAAGGCATAGGGGTCATATTCGCAGTGCTCGATATTGTGGCGGTCGACCCACTGAACTTGGTAGGGGGTTTTGACCTCTTTTGAATCGCCGCACCATTCGAGAAAGTCAGTCCCTTCAATTCTGGTCATGGCGACTGGTTGATTTTTAATCATGATATTGGCGAGTTTGGCGCCAGGAATAAATACTCGAACAAGACAGTCAGATGCTGATACGGCGGGCTGAGGAGAAGAATGCTTGCCTAAAACCTCAAAAGGATCGTGATGGGTGGCCGTGATGATGCGCATTAAATCATTGGGGAGCGGGCTTTCTACTTTGGGTTTTAACATGCATTTCTTCCTAAAAAAGTTCAGGCTAAGGCCAATTTCCGAGCATAGCGACATCTGGTCAAATTTACCCTATCCAATAATGGGCAAACAGCAACCTACATTAAAACGTAACAGGATTAAGCTCTACTAGCTTAGCTATTATCGCCACAGATTGTTGCATGAATATTTTTAAATAAAATTCATGCCTCATAAAGAGATTTGCAGGTTCAATGCCAAACTTGTGTCTACACTAACTTTGACTTTGACCACCTAGTTCCGCAATCAAAGTTATTCGCCTTCCAGGGCGGGCAAATAAAAACAAATCTAACTCCAATGACATTTGAGTTCTATCAAGTTTTTGGCATTGATATTGCTCTTACACTATCAGGCATGGGGCCAGGGCATCCCATCTCAGTCACATAAGGATTTAAGGAATCGCACTTAATGAGTACACAGCACAGTTCCGGTCGTTTTGTAAGTCGTTTAACACGTGAAACTTTAGCGTTAGTTTTAGCCGGTGGGCGGGGTTCAAGGTTGCATCAGCTCACTAACTGGCGGGCCAAGCCGGCGGTGCATTTTGGCGGCAAGTTCAGAATCATCGACTTCCCCTTATCCAACTGTGTGAATTCCGGAATTCGTCGTATAAGTGTGCTCACGCAATATAAATCACACTCGCTGGACAGACACATTCAGCGCGGCTGGGGTTTCCTTGGTGGTGAACTCGGCGAATTTGTTGAGCTTTTGCCAGCGCAACAGCGCCTGAACGAAACCTGGTATGCAGGCACCGCCGACGCGGTGATGCAAAATTTGGATATTATTCGTCGCCACAATCCAGAATACGTTTTGATTCTTGCCGGAGACCATGTTTATAAAATGGACTACGGTACCATGATTGCGGCTCACGTAGAGCGCGGCGCAGATATTACTGTTGGCTGTATTGAGGTGCCCTTAGAGATTGCCCATGCTTTTGGTGTGATGGATATGGATACTGATCACCGCATTGTTAAGTTCACTGAAAAACCCGCAAACCCCGACCCCATGCCAGGTCAACCGGACAAGGCTCTGGCATCTATGGGGATTTACGTCTTCAGCACCAAGGTTTTGTTTGAGCAATTACTTAAAGATCGTGACAACGAAAACTCCTCGCACGATTTCGGCAAAGACATAATCCCGAACATGATTAAATCTCATCGTGTTATGGCCTTTCCTTTCCGCGACCCCGTATCTGGTGGTGAAGCCTACTGGCGCGATGTGGGTACGGTTGATTCGCTTTGGGAGGCAAACCTGGAGTTGACTGGGATCACGCCTGAATTAGATTTGTATGACGAGGCCTGGCCTATATGGACTTATCAAGAGCAAGTGGCCCCAGCTAAATTTGTTTTTGATGATGACGGGCGTCGCGGCCTTGCAGTTGACTCAATGATTGCCGGTGGCTGTATAGTTTCCGGTTCCACTGTGCGTCACTCGCTATTGTTCCCAAGAGTGAGGATCCATTCCTACAGCGAAATTATCGATTCGGTACTTTTCCCCAGTGTCGATGTTGGCCGTCACTGCAAAATTCGTCGAGCACTCATCGATCGACGCTGTCGCATCCCGGATGGCACAGTTATTGGATACGATTTGGAAGAGGATCGCAAAAGATTTTTTGTATCCCCCAAAGGCGTAGTATTGGTTACTCCCGACATGTTAGGACAGGACGAGATTTATGGCTAAACATGGCAAAACCAAGGTAGTGTTTTTGTGGCATATGCATCAGCCGGATTATCGCGACATTATCACCGGCGAATATTATTTTCCCTGGACTTACCTTCACGCCATTAAAGACTATGTTGATATGGCTGCACACTTGGAAATGCAGCCAAAAGCCAAGGCGGTGGTAAATTTTGCCCCCATTTTGCTAGAGCAGCTTGATGATTACGCCCTGCAAATAAACGCATTTTTAAAAAATGGAAGTAAAATCAAGGATGCCATTTTGGCATCCCTGGTTGCGCAGGAATTACCCGCTCCAGGCTCAGCCGAATTTAATGACCTGGCTCATAAATTATTGAGGGCCAATCGCGAGCGGCTTATTGAGCGTTTCCCCGCTTATCGCGAGCTGGCTGATATGCTCACCAACTTACCCAGCCAACCCCATTTGTACTTCTACCTCACCGATCAATTCCTGATAGATCTCTGCGTTTGGTATCACCTGAGCTGGATGTCCGAAGTGGTGCGTCGCAACGACAAGCGCGTAACTATGCTTCAAGATAAAGCACGCGGATTTACTATGGATGACCGCCGTATGCTGCTGGCGCTAATTGGTGAGCTGGTCACCTCTATCGCCCCAAGGTATCGCAAACTTAGTGAAGCGGGGCAGGTTGAACTTTGTATGAGTCCCTATGCCCATCCCATAGTTCCCCTGCTAATAGATCTCAACTCTGCCAAAGAGGCTTGGCCCGAGGTCAGTCTTCCTGAGTCGCCCAACTACCCTGATGGGCTTAACCGCTCCAAATGGCATTTAAACGAAGGTTTTAAAACATTTGAGCACTACTTTGGCAAAAAACCAAGAGGCTGCTGGGCCTCTGAAGGGGCATTGAGTGATGCAACACTTCAATTGCTAAAAGATGCCAAATTTGATTGGGCAGCCACCGGAGATTCGGTACTGCATAACAGTTTGCGCCACGATTCGAATCAATCCATTGCCCACCAACTGCAAGATACACACACCTCACTGCACAAGCCCTTTGAATTTGCTGGCATAAAAATTAATACCTTTTTTCGCGATGATGGCCTTTCCGATCTCATCGGATTTAAATATGCAACCTGGCATTCGGATGATGCAGTGGGCGATTTGCTCCACCATATGTCGAATATCGCGCAAGCTAGCAAGGACACTAAAAATACTGTTATCTCAGTTATTATGGATGGCGAAAATGCATGGGAATATTTCCCGGAAAACGCCTACCATTTCTTAAATACTCTATATACGCGCTTAGCTGAACACCCCGAGCTAGAGCTTTCAACTTACAGTGAGTTCCTCGATAGTCAAAAGCCTCACCCAATAAAACTGTCGCACTTGGTAGCAGGTAGCTGGGTTTATGGAACCTTCTCTACCTGGATAGGAGATAAGGACAAAAACCGCGGCTGGGATATGCTCTGTGAAGCTAAGGTTCAGGTTGATTTGGCGCTGAAGAAAAAGCGCTTTACAGCGGAGCAATTAGCCCAAATTGAAAAGCAGCTTGGCCTATGTGAGGGGTCGGATTGGTTTTGGTGGTTTGGTGACTACAACCCGGCACAAAGTGTTAGCGACTTTGAATACCTTTATCGCCGCCACTTAAGCAACCTCTATCACTTGATAGAAGTTCCGCCCCCTGAATACTTAAAGCAGGTTATGAGCGTTGGTGGTGGCGCACCCGCTACTGGAGGAGTTATGCGCCAAGGGCATGCCAATTAAGGAGTATTAAATGCAATTTATACCGGCATCCGGTTCCTTGTTTGGCCAACGTAGTGCTGGTGTATTGCTTCATCCAACATCGCTACCCAGCAGTGAAACTTGTTTTGGTGAAAATGCCAAGCATTCGTTTGGCACCCTCGGCAAAGAGGCATACCGTTTTGTCGACTTTTTGCAGGAAGCTGGATTGAGTGTTTGGCAGATGCTACCTACTGGGCCAACCCAGGATGACATGTCGCCATATCAATCCATTTCAGCGCACGCCGGTAATCCGGACCTCATCAGTTTTGATTGGCTATGTGAAAAAGGCTGGGTCAATCTGCCGACCAATATCACTTGTAAAACAGACCGAGGCAGTACTGCAGAACTTCGCAAAGCGCTAGCTGTCCAATTTTTTGATTTTTTACAGACAGAGCAGGGCGCCTCTACCGCGAAAGATTTTTACGAGTTTTGCAATGCGCAAAGCTATTGGCTTGAGGACTATGCGCTTTTTGTGGCGATTAGGTCGCTCTATCACCATCAAAGCTGGGTGACCTGGCCAGAGGCACTGCGGATTCGCGAAGCTAAAGCAGTGAAAAATGCGCGAATTGAATTAGCTGCCGAAATAAATTTGGTAGAGTTTGAGCAGTTCGCTTTTTTTTCTCAATGGCTTGCTCTTAAACAATACGCAAATGAAAAAGGTATAAAGCTTTTTGGTGATATACCAATCTTTGTCGGACACGATAGTGCCGATGTCTGGTCTTGCAGAGATTTCTTTTTGTTGGATGGGCAGGGCAACCCACTGAGTGTAGCCGGTGTGCCACCTGACTACTTCTCTGAGACTGGCCAGCATTGGGGCAACCCCCATTACAATTGGCAAGCGATGCAAACAGATGGCTTTAACTGGTGGATATTACGGTTAAAAACACAGTTAGCGCTTTTTGATTTTATTCGCATCGATCACTTTCGTGGTTTTGAAGCCTATTGGTCTATACCCGGTGGCAGTGAAGATGCGCGCAGCGGAACCTGGGTGAAAGCGCCTGGCGAAGAGTTTCTCCAAGCTTGCCGCAAGGCCTATCCAGATCTACCCTTAGTTGCTGAGAATCTTGGTGTAATCACCCCGGAAGTTGAAGCCCTTCGCCATAAATTTGAATTACCTGGCATGTTGGTTTTGCAATTTGCCTTTGATGGCAACACGCAAAATCCACACTTGCCCCACAACCACACACATTTAGATGTGGTTTATACCGGCACTCACGACAATGATACTACTCTGGGGTGGTATCAAGGGCTAGGTGATAACCAGAGGCAGCAGTTAAAGCGTTATTGTTTTAACGCAGAAGAACCCATGCCATGGTTGCTGATTGAATTAGCTTTCGCCTCGGTGGCGCGCATGGTGATTATTCCCATGCAGGATTTTTTGGAGCTGGATGGACGGCACAGGATGAATATGCCGGGAACTATTGATAAAAATTGGGTATGGAAGTTTGATTGGGATCAAGTTGATCCAAGCCTGCCGGCGTATATTCGGCAGTATCTAGCGGGCTACCATCGTCTCTGATTTTACGTGGAAGGTTTACCAATCACTCAACTTTAAGGGAAAGACTATGGAACATAGATGCAGCGAACGTTACTCAGCCGACATCAAAGTGCTTATTTATAAGCTGGACATGCCAGTTGCACTAGGCCGTATAAAAAACGGCAACAGCCATGGCCTGTTTATTGAGTCGGACTTAACTGATGTAAGGCCGTTGCAGCAGTATGGTATTGAGATTATGCCAGTACCCAGTACCTCAAACTCACAGCGGCTAAAACTTGATTCAATTGTCATACACAGCACCAAGCAGGGGTTTGGTGTTGAGCTTGATGCGTTAAGCAAGAAAGAAGTTATGGAGTTGATGACCATGCTCATCAACAAAAAACCGGACTTCCATCAACCTCTCGCTTCTGCCCCTCTGGTTGCGAATGCCTAAAGGGCTTAACCGGCCTCAGTGATTTATTTTTCTCGAAGCAGCATAAATTGCTGCTTCGCATTTCCTCCCCGCCCTTTGCACATGTTTTTTTTGGCAAATAAAGCCCCCCCCCATTGAGATTGGCTTATTAAGGCTATATAAAGGCCAGCGTTAATTTCAAATAAACCGCTAGATCATCAGACTGCAATTGCCAACCCAAACATCAACGCCATCAATATAAGTGAATAATAAATGAGCATATTAAAACCGTTAAAAACCCATTTATGGATTTGGCTGCTATGGCTATTCGGGTTTTATGCCGTATGGCTGTGGTTGGTAATTGGCTTGGATTATTGGCCTCAAGCAAAAGAGCACTGGCCAATAGCCTTGGCTATGGCACTCGGTAGCTATGTTGCAGGCTCCACGCCCATGGGGGGAGGGACGGTAGGTTTCCCTGTTTTGGTACTGTTATTTGATATGCCCGCAACGCTCGGAAGGGATTTTAGCTTTGCCGTGCAATCCATTGGCATGACCAGCGCCAGTATTTTTATTCTCGCGCGGCGTCAACCCTTGGCTTGGGCAATGCTAAATGGCGCCGTCATTGGCACCCTTATAGGCGCGCCCTTAGGGATTTTTTTTATTGCTCCCTTGATGCCGGAGCTATGGATAAAAATTATCTTTGCAGTTGTGTGGGCCAGTTTTGGCGTCCTTCATTTGTATAGAGTCAACGAAATTGCCAGCCACAGTGGCATGATTGAATTTAACGAGGGATGGGATTTCCGCCTGGGGATAATTTTGGGGCTGCTCTCAGCGGCCAGTGTAGTCGCAGTAACCGGGGTAGGTATAGACATGGTTATATACGCCGCCCTGGTTTTGCTCTGCCGGGCAGATTTAAAGATCGCGATACCCACATCAGTTGTCATTATGGCTGTGGCTTCAGTTTACGGCGTACTGATTAAAAGCCTAACGACTGGAATGCAGCCAGGGGTTTTCGAAAACTGGTTAGCTGCCGCGCCTATAGTCGCCTTGGGGGCCCCCCTGGGGGTATTTATTGTCAACCTAATAGGGCGAAAACCTACACTGATTTTTGTTGCTGTTCTCTGTGTCGGCCAGTTCATCTGGACTTGCACCAACGAGTTTGATTCTCTCGGAGTTCCAGGCTTGGTGTTAGCCATTATAGCTGTGGGGTTAATGTTACTTATTTTCGAAAAGCTTCGTGCCTGGGGGGCGATTCTGGCAGGTGAAACCAGGTTAAAAGGTCATGTTTCCAGCCTGGGCTATGACAAAGTTGAACCTCATGTAGATTAACTTGAGGCGGTTTTGGGGTAGGCTTGGCCTAGCTCAATTTAACATAATCTTGAATTTGATTGCCAAGTTGGGAGTAGGTTGCCCTAAGTAATAAGCTCATTGTCAGGGTTAATTTCTTTAATGCTTATTGGCTCTGTACAGTTAAGATGCCCCAATATGGAGCGATTTTTACGGGGTTACTTCCCAAAACTGTTAAATCCCAACTATTTTTTATGCAGTTGGTACATCCATTAGCCTTAAAACCTTTTTGTATGGCAATGGCGTGTATTTTGCCTAGGTTTAATTAATCCTATATCGACAAATCATCGGATCTGCAAAAATTGAAACCAGTACAAATAGGGAGCTCCCGATGGAATTGATTATGTCCCAAACCCAGTCGATCCTGATTCCACCATCATTCCTAGAGAAATCAATAACTGCGCATAATGTATATTATGTTAAATAGCTAATTTAATAGCACCCGGGTCAGCTTGGGTATTTTTGACTATTATGATCAAGTAAACCCTACTTGGGCCGCGAGTTGTTCGCGGTGATTCCGAGGCAAGAGAAACATGAAACACCACCAGCTGTTAGAGCGTCTTTACACCGAAGTCGAAGCTGTAATATTAAGTCGTCAGAACCCTATTACCGGCCTGCTCCCCGCGAGCACTGCAGTAAACAATCACGGTGACTACACCGACGCCTGGGTTCGCGACAATGTCTACTCTATTGTCTGTGTATGGTCATTAGGCTTGTCTTATCGGCGTATAGGCGAAAGCCACCGGTCTGATCATTTATTGCAGAGCACCATTAAGCTAATGCGCGGGTTGCTCCAATCGATGATGCGTCAATCGCAAAAAGTCGAAGCCTTTAAATATTCACTGGATAATCGCGACGCCCTCCATGCCAAGTACGATACCAACACCGGCTTGCCAGTAGTCGCCGACGATGCCTGGGGCCACTTGCAGGTAGATGCCACCTCGCTGTATTTGCTGATGCTTGCACAGATGAGTGCGTCTGGCTTGAGGATCGTTTGCACACCCGATGAAGTCGACTTTGTACAAAACCTTGTGTATTACATTTCCAGCGCCTATCGAACCCCTGATTACGGAATATGGGAGAGAGGCAACAAAGTCAACAATGGTAAAACCGAAATAAATGCCAGCTCCGTCGGCATGGCCAAAGCGGCCCTGCAGGCTCTCGATGGTTTTAATCTGTTTGGCAAACACGCCGACAAGCGCGGTGTTGTCCATGTTATTGCCGATGGTATTTCACTCGCGAGAACCACCCTCGCCTCACTTTTGCCACGGGAATCGCTTTCCAAAGAAACCGATAGTGCCTTGCTGAGCATTATTGGGTTTCCCGCGTTTGCTGTTGGCAAAGAAACGCTGGCAACCCAAACTCGCGATTCCGTACTCACAAAACTTGGTGGCAACTATGGTTGCAAGCGCTTTTTATGGGATGGGCACCAAACAGTACTCGAAGAAAGTTCACGTATCTATTACGAGCATTCTGAACTGGTAAATTTTGCCAATATTGAATCTGAATGGCCGTTGTTTTTTACTTACCTATATATTTCCGCACTCTTCGATGGCAGCGAAGCTACCGCTAAGCACTATCGAAAAAAACTTGAATCTTTAATGGTGCAAAAAGATGGTTTTGGCCTGCTCCCCGAGCTTTACTATTTACCCTTGGATAAGATAGAGGCAGAGAAAAAAAATCCTCGCAGTCAGACCCGTGTTCCCAATGAAAATATTCCTTTGGTTTGGGCGCAAAGTTTATATTTAACCGGGTTAATGCTCGATGAGGGCTTGGTTAGCACCGATGACCTTGACCCGCTTAAAATGCGCAGGCGCTCTACTCGCTTTATTAAGGCCAATGTAGCATTGGTGGTGCTGGCAGAAAATGACGCAATTAAACAACAGCTAGCGCGCTACGGAGTAATAGCCGAAAGCCTGCAAGATATAAAACCTATGGGCGTTGTTTCCGCCTCTGGGCTAATGGAAGTTTATTCCCATGTTGGCGAAAATAAATCTCTAGGCCTAACCGGTCGCCCTCGTCGCCGCGCGCAAAGTCTTGCCACTTCGCAAACATACGAGCTGAACAACAAAGTGTATTTAAGCTTGAACTGGTTGCAGACTGAACGTGAAGATTATCGGCTATTTGATGCCCACTGGGCGGTTGAGGCAATAACCCGGGAAATTCAATTTATTCACAAGCATTGGTTGAGCCATGAAGTGGCAGTATTCACGCTGATGATGAATAAACGCCTAAACAAAATACCCAATGTAGAGCTGCTATTTGAGGCTGTGCGTAATTTACAGCTGCGTACCGAGATAGATTATGTCGGTTACGCCTCGGCCAACCTCGCCTATCGCGCATCGCGGGTAAACTCGCTCACAATTCCTTATAGCCACATACCAACGATTTCACTCGCCACTCAGATGGCTACTCAAGAGGAGTCTAAATACACCTGGAGGAGTGAAAATCTCGAGCCTCTCGCCAGAGATATTCTGGAGAAGTTTTATACTGAGAGCGATATATTTATTTATCGAAAACTGGTCAAGTATGTAAAAGATCGACAGCTAGACGACAATATAGGCATTGACGGAGCACAAATTCCCCTTGAAGAATTTGTTGACGATATTTTCCAGCGCTCACAAAAAGCCAACTATTGGCTTTTGGCTCGCTATTGTTTTGCCAAGCTCAATTACTCGCAAATAGATTTAGCGGATAGCCTTACTCTGTTAGCAGCGCGAAATCTGGTAATCAGTGTTGGCGACAATAATTTTACCGAAATTAAGATTGACCAGTCTTTTTCTAACATCAACTATTACGAGAGCGTTCGCCAGCTTTTTCCAGATTTATTGGAGCGCACCTTGGTGCAGGAACTCTTGTCCGCCATAGGAGCAATTATCCGCTCTGAACCGCAGCTTTTTGAAGGATTGCACTCAGTGCAGTTGCGCAATTTTATGCTGCTCTGCGCCATGGATAAAGGTGATGCAGAAGAGGTGTCACTGCTGGAGTGGATCGGATTGCAGTCCCCGGCTCGCCTGCACAAAAAAATTCGCAATATTCTTACCTCACGCAAAAAAGTATTTGCCCAGGGTATTAATCACGTTACGCCCTATAAAATTCATCACCAAACACTTTCGGAAGATGAAAGTCCGATGCTCTCAGATGCCATGGAGACCGATTGGTTGGAATGGCGCACAGCGCGAGGCCTTATCACTCACTTTGACTCCAATTTCCTTAAAGATATTTGGTACAGCTTGATGTGCGCGCGGGTTCTGGTGTTTGGTATTGATGGCAGCAGTTGTGCGCTCGATTGCCAAATCACTCGCAGCTCCATGACCCCAGGCGAAGACAGCTTTGCTCACCTCATTGATCAAATGACCCACCAACTGCACCCGGCTTACTATAAAAGCGCCGTAGTCGAAGCCCTTTATGCCTTTACCCAGTTTTGTGTGGTCAGGCCGGAGATTCGCTTCCAGCAACCTCTGATTTTCCGCGAGGTGCTTGAGTTGGCCGCCAAACGCTATGCGGAAGAGCGCCGCGCGCAGTTGTTTAGTTTTAGTATAGAGAGTGACCTGACTCTGTTTATGCAGCAGTCGCCGCATATACTTAACCTGTACGTCACACTTATCTATGCTGAAATGGCCAATCAAAAGCAGGAGGTTATTGCGATTTAGGGTTATGCCACAGGGTTTTTACGAAATATATCCCCCCGCCCCATAGGCTCACAGCAGATCTAGGTTTAAAATGCCCGGACCTTCACTGGATATAAGTTGAACAATATGAAGCTTTTGGGGCCTACGCTGCTGATATTGGGCGCAATCCTGAATATTCTCGCGCTTTTTATGTTGGTTCCTCTGGCCTTTTCTGTGGCCTACAACAGCGATAACCAACTTGCTTTTTTTCTCTCCGCAACCATAACCAGTATTGCCGGCATAGGCTGTTTACTGATCGGGAAAAAATCTAACCTGGAGTATATGCAGCCGCGCCAGGTTTTCTTAATTACCAGCTGCTGCTGGCTGGGAATCTCTCTGTTTGGCGCCCTGCCCTTTGTGCTGGTGGAGCAACCGCTTTCTCTGGTCGATGCCTTGTTTGAATCAATTTCCGGGGTTACCACCACTGGCTCTTCGGTAATGTCCCACTTGGATAGCTTGCCCAAGGATATTCTGCTGTGGCGCTCCATTCTTAACTGGATAGGCGGTGTAGGTATTATTGGTGTGGCGATCGCTGTGCTACCTTTTTTGCGTGTCGGTGGTATGCGCCTGTTTAAAACTGAGTCTTCAGAATGGTCAGATAAGGCCATGCCACGTGCGCGCAGCTTGATGGCGATGATTATCTACAGCTATCTTGGCCTTTCACTACTTTGTTTCTTGCTCTATTGGGCCTGCGGTATGGACTGGTTCAATGCCCTTAACCATACAATGACCACTGTATCCACTGGCGGGTTTTCCACCTCCGACGCCTCTTTTGGGCAGTTTGATAATCTGCTTTTACACTGGGTTGCCATAGTATTTATGCTGGCCGGGGCCGTACCCTTCGTACTTTTTGTGCGTCTGTTGGTCAATCGGCAATTTGTCCTGCTGCGGGACAGTCAAGTTAAAGGGCTGCTAAAGTTTGTCCTAATCGTCTCTATGGCGCTGGCCCTATATCTGGTTTACACCCAGGGAATGGACCCATTTACGGCCCTAACCTACGCTTGCTTTAATCTTGTCTCGGTTATTACCACCACCGGTTTTGCCACAAGTGATTACCAGCTTTGGGGCCACTTCGCCATTATTCTGTTCTTTTTCTGCACGTTTGTGGGCGGTTGCTCTGGTTCTACCAGTGGTGGAGTTAAGATATTTCGCTTTCAAATATTTGCCGGTTTGATTCGCGAACAAGTAATTACCGCCATTCACCCAAGGGCAATTATTACCCGGCGCTATAACAACCGCTTAATCAATTCAGAGATCATCGCCTCATCAGTGTCATTTATGGCGCTAATGACAATATCTCTAGTGGCGATTACCACCATCTTATCGATTACTGGTCTCGATCTGGTGAGTAGTATTACCGGCGCCGCCACGGCCATCATGAACGTTGGCCCAGGGCTTGGAGATGTGATTGGCCCAGCAGGCAATTTTGCCTCGCTCACTGACACCGCCAAGCTAACGCTGGCCTGGGGAATGTTGCTGGGGCGCTTAGAGTTTTTAACCATACTCGTGTTGTTTTCCCGGACCTTTTGGCACTCCTGATGAAAAACAAACCAGCACTGGTGCGTAAATTTGCCTATCCGGTGGGTATCCTATTTCCTTGGCTGTTAACACCCCTGGCATTGTTTATCGCCAACTTCGTACCCAAGGCTAATATTTCACTGTTATATATCACCATGGTGGTGTTTATCGCCATTAATGGCACAGTGGAATTAGCCATCATTAATGCGCTTTCCAGCTTTTTTGCCTTTAGCTTTTTCTTCGCAGAACCCTACGGCTCTATCATGGTCCATCACGATGAGGACTTATATACCATCCTCATGTTTTTGGTGACCTCGGTATTGGTGGGTTATATGGCCACCCAACATAAGCACAACCAGCAAAAAATTCGCGTGCGCGACCTGATGACAGATGTAGAGTTGGAACTGCACGAAAAACTACCTAAAGCGTTAAATACAGAGGAAGTTATTAGCTCCTTTGAATTCGCCCTTAAACCTTGGCGAGAGCATTGCGTGCTTATTACCCAGGGCCACCCCTGGCCGAAACATCCTATTCTTGAAACCATGGACGATGCTCAAAAGCATAATCTGGCCCAGCTATTTAACATCAATTTAAACCCCGCCAATCTTGAGCTGATTGCAAAGTATGAGCGGGAAAAAAAGTTGTATTTTTTGCACAATTCCCGCCAGATAGTTGGCTTGCTAAAAATTGCCATGGAAGATATCCAATATTTACCCAAGGATATTTTTGTACTGCTTTTACGTCAGGTAAATATTTCTTTGGAGCGCACCCGTCTTGCCGCTGAGCTTGAAAAAGAAAAAATCGCCAAAGAAAACGAGCTGCTTCGCTCTGCGCTTTTATCCTCAGTCTCCCACGATTTTCGCACACCGCTTACCTCTATGATTGGCGCCACCTCCACTGTACTTGAGCTGGGCGAGCAGCTATCGCAGGTTCAGGTTAGAGAGCTATTGCAAACGGTTCTGGACGAGGCTCAGCGGCTAAACCGCTACACGCAAAATCTTCTAGATATGACTCGTTTGGGGTTTGGGCAGTTGCGCCTGGAGCGAACCTGGGTAAGCATGGAAGAAGTCATAAGTGCCACTAAAAAGCGTTTGAAGCCACTGTTAACCAAGCACGAATTACAACTGGATATTTCCGCCGGCTTACCTTTGCTCTACGTCCACTCGGCACTTTTGGAGCAAGCCATCTTTAATGTTGTGGATAATGCCATCAAATTTGCACCGCTAAACACACCCATTCGGATTAACTGTTACAAATCCAAGCACAAAATTCGCGTAGATATTTGTGATCAGGGGCCAGGCATCCCTGTTGATGAGCGCGAGAAAGTATTTGAGCGGTTCCATACCGCCGAAAAGGGTGATAGACGAAAATCTGGCAGTGGGCTTGGCCTTACCATTTGCCGCGGCATGATTGCCGCTCATGGCGGCAGTGTATCTATCGAGGACAACCCATTTAGTGGCCCACAGAGTAAGCTGCCAGGCTGTTGTGTTCGTATAGTTTTGCCACTGGAACAACCTATAGAAAAACCGCTGCCCACTGTTGCCGGTTAAACTTTTAACGCGATATTTGCCGTAGATCGCCAATTAGAGTTGTTAAACTCTCCAGCATATTTTTAGGATGAGCTTATGCACAAAATACTGATTATCGACGACGAACCACAAATTCGCCGCTTTTTGCATATAGGTTTAATTGCTCAAGGCTATTCGATAGTAGAGGCAGAAACGGGACGTCAAGGCTTAGCCTTTGCAGCTGACGACACGCCGGACCTCATCATTCTTGACCTGGGCTTGCCTGATCTGGAAGGCATGGTTGTACTCAAAAAGTTAAGAGATTTCTACCACGCCCCTATTATCATCCTGTCCGTTCGCAATAGGGAAACTGAAATTGTGCAAGCACTAGATGCAGGCGCAAACGATTATGTCGTTAAACCGTTTGGCATCCAGGAATTGATGGCGCGTATTCGCGGCTTAATTAAAGCCTTTGGCCCTACGGTAGAAACCGTACGTGAATTCCGCGATGAGCGAATTCACATAGATCTGCAAGAACGCAAGCTGATGGTCGATGGAGAAACGGTAAAGCTATCACGCAAAGAATTTGAGTTGTTAAAACGACTGATAAACAACGCGGGGCGCCTGGTTACCCAGCAGCAACTCCTGAGGGAAATATGGGGTGGAACTCATGTCGAGGACACCCACTACTTGCGTATATTTATTGCTCGTTTACGCACCAAGCTTGGTGATGACCCATCAAACCCTCGCTATATAGAGACAGAGCCAGGTGTCGGCTACAGGTTTTTGCCAACCAACGATTAAACTCTAACGCCCCAGCACGACCATGCTGGCCCCAATCATAGGGTATTTAGTAACTGGCCCAATTGTAAACTACGGCAATCGTAAGCCTGGTTAAAAGCAGACTCACGATTGCCAGACTAAGACCGCCAGCTATGTCACCACAGATACCGAAGCGATGGCGCAACCTGGATTGGCACATAGCCTAATCTGCCTTGAATGCAGTCACAGCCCAGATCGATCAAGCGACAACGCCAACTTCAGCTAACCAGAGTTCACGTTTAGTGGGCATTATGAATATAAATTTTGCCATGCGATTTTTTTAAAATTCATATTTCATTCCAATATCCAAGGAGCGACCTTGTCCCGGCAAGCTTTCAAATTGGCCGCTTTTGTCACCAGCCAACCAACCAGAGTAATAAACGCCGCCCAGTGGCAAGTCGTACTGCTCGTCAAATAAATTACGCACACCTGCGCTCAACAAAACTTTTTTCCATTGGTATGCGGTACTGATATTGACCAAGGTGTAGCTTTTCGTTGCAGGCTCCAGACGCAAGTCATCAACATTATCTTTGCCCTTGATCCATTCAACCTCAATGCGGTTTCTCCATTGTTGTAGATTTTGCTCTAGCGCCAACTTCACATTTAAAGGCATGATGTGATACAAATCGCCACCATTGTCGGCGCGCTCGCCTTTTGTGTACGCAATACGTAAATCTAAAATCGTCGGCGCGTTTCGGCTTTCAAACAAGGATTTACGGCCATGCAACTCGGCACCGTACAACTTCGCATCAATATTGACAAACTGCAATAGCGGCCGTGTAACAGCCATCGCCATGCGTGGATGAAAACTACCTATCTGCCTTGCGTCGATATAATTATCGACATAGGTATAGTAAGGCGTAAAAGATAGTTGAGAGCTTTCATTCTCGCCCCAATTAAAAGTGGCACTTAAGGTGTGTGCAATTTCAGGGGCAAGATCAACATCGCCCACATAGCCGTTGCCGTCACCAAACCAGCCGATCATGGTCATGGCCATAGTCCCCCTACCCCAGCTGTAGCGCTCATAAAGGTTTGGCGACCGTGTTTTTTGTGCATAACCAAATTCGATTGAGTATGCACCGGCCGGCGTGTAACGCCCTACTGCAGTGATATCGACATTATCATCGTTGCGTTTGTGGTCACGAGAATTAAATGCATTAGCCGCAGATGCATCCATATTCATCATGCCGGGCATAGCATTGTAGGCTTGAACATTTTCCGCATTCATAACGACATGTTCGTACCTCACACCCAAGATAGCCCGCCAATTTTTAGCTAGGCTTTGCTCTGCTTCTGCATACAAAACGTGACGTGTTCGCTCACCATTATTGATATTAATGTAGTCGTTTGGTCCCATCATCATGGAGCCTTCAACGGCAGGCCACCAATCATTCAATGTAAATTGATGTAATTCGTTTCCGAGTCGCAGAGTTGAATCCTTTCCATAGGGTATTTCAGCAGCTATTTTATAGGCAAGATCGCGCCCTTCGGTGATCATTGGCATAGTGCCTGGTTTTTCTTTCGTAAAAAAACCCATTTCGTGGTCAACGTTTTGCCAAGTGAGCAGAGTATCCAACTGCCCCCAATCGAACTGCCGTAGATAATTAAAATTGAGGCCTGTACTGCTATTGCCCACCATATCCATATATTGGTTTGGAAAACCTTGATACGGTACTTTTTGATGGTTTAACTTCAGAGTCATCGCTTGCTTTTCACCACGCAGGCCTAAAGTAAGGCTATGACTTTCGCTTTTATACAAGGTATCAAGAACAGTATTTCCGCCCCCATCTTCATAGCTATCCGCTTTATCCATACTGCCAGTGTAGAGCAGGCTCTTCGTTTCACTGGCAACCCCAAGCTTTAAGACAACCCCGTGATTATTGTTGTTAGAGCGATAGAAGAAGCCCGCCGAGCCAGTTTTAAGAACTTTCCCTTCGCTATCAGCGTAGACAGGTGTTTCGGAAAGGATTTTAATCGTGCCGCCAATGCTATCCCCGCCCATACTCACAGGGGTAATTCCAGCCATTACATCCACCGAGTTAACACGACTTGAGTCGATGTAAGACAAAGCAGGATTCATATGGTTAGCGCAAGCTGAAGTAGTTTCTGCGCCATCAACAATTAACTTGATTCGGTCATCGTTAAGGCCTCGCAAAACGGGCAAACTCGAAATACCCCCTGCGCTTGAAAAATCCACGCCCTGGTTAGACAGAACATCAGCTGTATCGCCCGTACCATTAAGCATCTCATATGCATGGCCGGTCACCACAACTTGTTCTATGTGTGATGTGTTACTTTCTGTGAAGTTACTTTCTGTGAAGTTACTTTCTGTGAAGTTACTTTCTGTGAAGTTATTTTCTGTGAAGTTATTTTCTGTGAAGTTACTTGTGCTATCTTCGTCAGCCAAAATTGGTTTAGCAAAAACAGAAAAAAAGAGCAAAAAACCATAAAGTGTTGATTTTTCTATACTTGGCAGCACAACAACGCCTCCACAACGAAATTTTTGGAGGCGGCATTTTAGGTGATAAGCGCTAGCACGTCAGTGTGACAAATTGTCGCGCCAGATTAGTTGAGTACAGGCCGCTTACTGAGTTTTCGCTGCAACGTTCGGCGATGCATATTGAGCTGTTTTGCCGTTAAGGTTATGTTTCCATTATTATCAGCAAGTGCCTGCTGTATTTTTTCCCATTCAATTCTTTTTAAAGACATTGTCTGAATTGCAGTATCTTTAATCTCGGCCTGCTCATTGAACGCAGAGAGAATTTCATCAATGGTCGCAGGTTTGGGGAGGTAGTTGTATGCGCCCAGTTTAATCGCTTGTACAGCTGTTGCGATACTGGCATACCCAGTCAGCAGAATGATCTTTAAATTCTGGTCTTTTTGTGAAAGCTCCGAGATTAATGCGAGCGAATTCCCGTCCTCAAGCCTCATATCCAAAAGTGCGTGAGTAAAGGGGGATCCGCTGTGATTTTGGTTTTTCTTGAATTCCTCTATAGATTTGAAGTGACACACATTAAACCCCCTACGTACAAATGCTTTTGAAGTCATTTGCGCAAGGGACTCATCATCTTCCAAATACAGCAAGCTCTTTTTCATATTTTCATAAACCAGCTATCTATCTTGTACAAGGCAACTCAATGATGACTTGAGTTATGTGCCTTAAATTAAACGAATTTCGATATGTCACGGCTCCACCGAGACGTTCAATTGTTGAATTTACCAATAGCAGACCGATTCCAAGACCCTTCTCACTACTTTTTAATTCATTTTTCTTTGCGCTTAACAACTCAGGCGGAATCCCATCGCCATCATCTTCTATCAGAATTCGAATAATTCTATCCGAGTTGATAGCCTCAATTGAAATCGAGACATATGATTTGGCAGCATCAACAGCGTTATCAACCAAATTAATTATCGCATGTAAAAGCAATATGCCACCTGGCAGGTTATGATGCCGTATATCAGCTTGCACATCGATTGAAGGGCTCGGCTGCGCGTTGACAAGTTGGAGATATTCTTTGATCTCATAAGACAAATCAGCAATGGATATTTTTTGTTCGTCGAGCGCCGTTCTTGTAGTCAACAATGTAAGTTTTTTCATGGTCGTTTTACAGCGCTCTATTTGAGCTTTAATGACTGCGGTGCATGCCTTGCTATCCTCGTCACCATGGAGCAAGTCGAGCTCACTGGTTGCCATTAAAATAGTTGACAAGGGCGTACCAAATGAGTGAACGGTAGAAGCCGCCAATGTGCCAATACCGATTAACTGTTCATTCTTGAGGTTTTCTTCACGCGCCAAACGGAGAGCATCTTCCTGCTGCCTTAATGCGGAAGACAATCGCGATATAAAGAAAGCGACAAGTAACGCACTGCCAGAAAAATTTACCCACATCCCCATTAAATGTAACTTAAATGAAGAATCCATATGAGCGATATGGTGCCCCAAATCAACATACATAAAAACTGTATATGCACAAATTCCAAGGAAAGAAAAAAACCACGCAAATTTTTCTGGCAGTACACTTGCGCTAACGGCAATTATTAGCAATTGGTAATAGATAAACGGATTTGTCGACCTTCCTGCCATCCAGACAAAGAGCAGAATGACAAGGCTATCCCAGAGCAATTGAATAATTACAAAACTATTGGCAGGTTGTTTCAATCTATTAATTAACCACCAGCTACCGAACGAAAACACCGCCGATGCGAGAACTAGCATTCCAACGTAGAATGTGGTGGTAAGCGGAAAACTGAATACAACCAAATAAAAAACAAAAGAAGACAGAACGAGCAGCCTTAACACAAGCAGTCGCCGCAAAACTGTGTGAACACTAAGGCCAGCCACCATAAAAAAACTTGGATATTTGGTCGTTTTATTTTTCATGAAAGACGTAGTCGAGAGAGCCAAAAAGGATTGCCAAGGTATGAATTAAGCAAAACCAGTGCGAAGTGGATGAATTTCGTTATGGCTTGCATCCCCCCTTGAAAATTCCAGGCTGTTAGAGCCCGGTCTTATCTTGGGGGAGATAGTGATATGGCTAAAATAAAAAACTAACCAAGTGGCGATCTACTCGCTAACAGGGCCGCTAGCAGGTGCAGGCATTGCCGCTGATGATGCTGGCAATAGTGGGTTGCAATTTTTAAGGGTTACCTTGCCTTGCAGCATATTACCTTTAGAGTATTCAGAAAAATAACACTCCTTTTTTATCGGATCGTAATTTTCCACCCAAAGATTGTCATCCTTCCAAGTGGCCTGAATATGTATGAGACTTTTATCGATATTAATGGTCATAATCCCGCCAAGATTTTTCACAAAATATTGCTGGTAGTGAAAAACGTACATGCTCCAGCCGATCAACAGCACAATCAGTGCGCCCATAAGGCCATACTTAACTTTAAAGTAGCGGCTTATACCCCAGGCGACAAATGCACAAACCGCCAGTACGCAAAACCAGTAGATATAGGTGATCATTGTAAATGCCCTTGTTAATCAATTAAGTGCAACAATATTTACTTGTCAGGAATTTAACATAGCCCAAGGTTAGGTTAAAACCGAAAGGGCATAGTAAAAAAGGACTCCGAAGAGCCCTTTACGGTCAATCAATGTTTGCGGCCAAGCCAGCGGCGGCCAGCCAAGAGGCCTAAAAGGCCCAGTATCCAAATATTGGCGCTGCCGCTCCCTGTGTCGGCTTTCTTGCCCTTGCCATTCACTACAGGGCTAAGGCCATCGGCGGTATCTGGGCTGGCATCAAGCACAACCACGCCAGTAACCATTACAAGATTATCGCCTGTGACTGTGACATTGTTTTGGTAGTCCTCATAGCTGTAATTCTGCAGTGGAATGCTCGCAAATACTGAACCCATATTAAAACGGTTAATGGTTTGTATCTGATCAACCACATCCATGCCACTTATTACCTGGCCAAACACGGTAAAAGCGCCATTTTTGTATGGGTCCAATGAATTGCTATTGTCGGCCGTATTAATAAACCACTCACTGGTGGCGCTATCTGGGTAGCCAGACACCTTGGCCATGGCGATAGTGCCGCGAACATTGGAGTAAACCGGTTCGTTTACAATGGCTTTGCCGCGCTCAATAGCTCTTGGCGGAAGGCTACCGGTATAGGTGTAACCGCCGCCCTGAACGATAAAATCGGCAACTGTTCGGTGAATCAAGGTGTTGTTATAGGTCCCGTTCTCCACATAGCTAAGAAAATTGGCCACAGTGATAGGTGTCGCCTTGTCATAGAGGTTTACCACTATATCGCCAAGGACGGTTTGAATTTGTACCGTAGTCGCGCTAGCCATAGAGCTGCCAAATAGGCTGGTGGCAAAGGCTAGAGCGGAGAGCGTCTTCTTAAGTGGACTTAGGTTTTTAACGCAAAGAGACATCTTGGGTAATTCCTGTGGTGAGCAAGGTTATTGAAATCAGGCGCCATCTTAACGGGTCTCGCTAGTTAGCAACACCCATGACTGAGTTGGAATTTGTAATTTAGTAACTATTGGCTACTCACTTTAAGCCAGTGGCCAGTTTGATCGGGGGCGACTTCGAACCTCGCCCCTTGACGGAATTCGCTGCGCAAACAAAGCCCTGTGTCATAGGTTCCGGCAACCGTTTTATAAATCAACTTATCGTTATCGGGCGCTTAAGTATCTGCCGCGTCTATGACTTGGCGAAAACGCCATTGGTTCCCCAATCGGCCATTAGAGTAATAGCTGCCCTCTCGGATGTCGCCAGGATGGGGCGAGGCCTGCTGTGCATGAACGCGCGCCAGCTCCAGTGGCTCGCCTAGTGTTTTGGCAGGAACATCCCAAAAGGCACCCAACGCCGATAAGAGCTTTTCTTGATGGTGGGTGGTATTTCGCCCAATAGCCAATAACAGCCGCAGCTGGGTAAGCCAAGTTGCCATCAATCCCCCCCGAAGATAAGCACCATTTGGCGGCGCACCCCAGGGCGATAAGACATTGCTGCAATGCCCAGGGGCTAGTGCTTGCGGTTTTCTCCAGTAGGAGGGTGACAACAGCTGGGTTGATGCAGGGCATTATCGCGAATGTTGTCGTCGACAAACTGGTAATAGCCCTGTTTGAGGTGCTGCCACCAGTTGTCCTGCAAGTTGATATGAAAGCGGCTTAGTAACTGCTCTATTTGTGCCAGATTGAGATGACTGGCGTCGTACTGCAATTCCAGCTGATTCGTTTCGGGGGCGTAGCTGAGTGAGTCCATACCCTGCAATTGATCGGCTTCGCTAATAAAATCCGCCAGGGCCTGCTCTGACTCTGGCGCAGCTTTTAGTTGTAGCTGACGCTTCACCAGGCTAGCTTGCTGAACACCCGGGCGATGCTCCTGTGTAGACATGGTACTCACCTCTGTGAGGTCAATCATACAAATAGGCTAATGACTGGCTTTTTGGTGTGCCTCCATCTGCTCCATCATCTGCTGCATCATTCCCAGGCGATCCTGCATCATCTGACCATCCTGGCAGTTGCGCGGGCAATTGCCAGATTGCATCATCTGCGCTTTGTTCTTCATTTTCTCCTTGGCCATCATGCCCTTCTCGTCAGCCATCATCTGGCCTTTGCCCTGCATCATTCCCTGAGCGCCACACTGTCCCTGCATCATCTGTTTCCCCATACCCATACGACCAGACTGCATCATCTGCATATTGTCCCGCATCATTTTCATATGCTCAGCGAGTAGTTTGTCGCGTTTTTTTCGGTTTTTTTCCCCTTGGATTTGCACCATAAGTGCCTGCATCTTGCTCATATTGGCGTGCATTTCCGCCATATTACCGGCCATCATCTGGCCGCCCATCATGGGCATTGTTTTGTCGCTGGCCGTTGCGGGGGGCTCGTCAGCGGCAAAACTAGAGGTACTGACAACAAGCAAAGAAAGGAAAATCACGTTGATTAAAGAGCGCATAACTCACTACTCCTTTGACGGGAAATTACCGATTAGCTCTATGCTCTACCTCCTCGATTGCAAATCAACTGATCCATATCAAAACAATGCCTATTGGCTAAAAAATTTTACCCACTGGTTGACCTTGCCACCGTGTCAGGGTTTACAGTGTTTCTCAGTATCCAACCGAGGCAATAGCTATGGCAGAGTTTTATGTTCCGGCAATGACTTGCGCTGGCTGCGCCGCTGCCATTACGCGCGCACTTAAAGCGCAGGATGCGGATATTCAGGTGGACGTAGATTTACCCGCAAAACAGCTAAATCTGGTGTCTCGGCTTAGCGACCAAGCGCTTCAAGGGCTTTTGGAAGCAGCCGGTTACGGCGATGGTTTGGAGCTGCGCCGCCATGGCTAAAGGTTCACTGGCCAATAACGCCCAAACAAGCCTGCAATTGGATGTAGAAGGTATGACCTGCGCCTCCTGCGTTGGCCATGTCGAGCGCGCACTGGCCAGGGTGCCAGGCGTAGCTTCAGTCAGTGTTAACCTGGCCACCGGGTTTGCTCAGGTGCAATCCCTTGCCCCAATAGAGCCACAAATTTTGATAAGCGCGGTAGCGCAAGCAGGTTATACCGCCAAGCCAAGGTTTAGTGAAGCATCCCAGGCGCAGCCGAATAGCCCCGCCGACAACCCGGTATTGGCTAGGCAGGAGCGCGAATACCATGAGTTGCGGCGCCGCTTTTACTGGGCGCTGGCGACAGCGCTGCCGCTGTTTATCCTGGAAATGGGCGGACATCTTTTGCCAGGGTTTCACCATTGGCAGATGCAAACCATCGACACTAAAAACCTTGAATGGTTGCAACTCATCCTCGCCAGTGCGGTGATATTTGGCCCGGGACTGGATTTTTACCGCAAGGGTGTGGCCGCTTTGCTGCGCGTAGCACCAGATATGAACTCGCTGGTTTTCCTGGGCACCGCCTCTGCCTATGGCTACTCACTGGTGACTACGCTAATGCCACAGTGGCTGCCGGAGGCGGCGCGGCATATTTACTATGAGGCCGCAGCCACCATCATAGTGCTGATATTGCTGGGGCGGCTCTTGGAAGCCAGGGCCAAAGGCCGCACCTCAGCGGCCATTGCCAAGCTGGTACAGCTACAGCCACAGCAGGCTACGCGAGTAAATGCCGAGGGCAAACAGGAGGCAATAGCCTTAACCGAAATCCAACCTGGCGATAGGCTCTTGGTTCGCCCAGGTGAAAAAATTCCCGCTGATGGCGAACTCTTGGAAGGCGAATCCTATGTCGATGAGTCGATGATGACCGGGGAACCCATCCCCCTGGCTAAAGCACCGGGGAGTTTGGTGATAGGCGGCACCCTCAACCAAACAGGCGCCTTTAGCTTCAAAGTGACTCGCACTGGCAAAAATACCCTGCTTGCGCAGATTATCCAGCTGGTTGAATCTGCCCAGGCGAGCAAACTGCCAATTCAGGCGCTGGTCGACAAAATCACCCTGAGATTTGTCCCGGCGGTTATGAGCGCCGCCCTGCTCACCTTCCTCGGTTGGTGGCTGCTGGCGGGCAATGTTCAATTGGCAGTGATTAATGCGGTAGCCGTACTGATTATTGCCTGCCCCTGTGCCATGGGGCTGGCCACACCTACGTCTATCCTGGTGGCTACTGGCCGTGCGGCGAGCCTCGGCTTGCTGTTCCGCAAAGGCAGCGCCCTGCAAACTCTGGCGGAAGTAAAAGCCATTGCCTTCGATAAAACTGGCACCCTCACCAAAGGGCATCCGGAACTCACTGATTTTATTGCGGCGCCCGGTCAAGAGCGGCAGAAGTTGCTGGCCCTCGCCGCCAGCCTGGAGGTGCGCTCCGAACACCCTATTGCGCGGGCGTTGGTTGCTGCTGCTGAAGCCGAAGGGCTGCAATTGCATAGCCTGGAGAATTTTACCTCGCTAACCGGCATGGGCGTGGCCGCCAAAATCGATGGCCAGCAAGTGCATTTGGGTGCAGACCGCTTATTGCAGCATCTGGGCATAGACTACTCGGCCCTGGCGCCATCGGCAGTTGACCTGGCCAGCAAGGGCAAAACGCCCATTTTTTTAAGCCTGGAGCAACAGGCGGTTGCCGTCATGGCGCTCGCCGATCAGCTTAAGGAGACCAGCCGGGCCGCGATAAGTGCGCTTCACCACCAGGGCTATAAGCTGGCGATGATTAGTGGCGACAATCAGCGTACCGCCAACTACATAGGTGAACAGCTGGGGATCGACGAGGTGGTGGCGGAAGTTCTACCTGAGCAGAAGGTCACCTGCGTAAAACAACTGCAAAGCAAGTATGGCAGCCTCGCTTACGTGGGTGATGGCATTAACGACGCCCCCGCCTTGGCCGCCGCCGATGTGGGCATAGCCGTGGGTAATGGCACCGATATAGCCATAGAAAGTGCGGAGCTGGTTATTGTAAGTGGCAACCTGCAAGGCTTGCCCGCAAGCCTTGCGCTGGCCCGCGCCACTATGAGCAATATCCGCCAGAACCTGTTTTGGGCCTTTGCCTACAATGCAGCGCTTATTCCTCTGGCGGCCGGCCTCGCCTACCCGGGTTTTGGGCTACTGCTGTCGCCGGTGTTTGCCGCAGCGGCCATGGCTTTTTCCAGCGTATTTGTGGTGACCAATGCGCTGCGCTTAAAAACGGTATCGCTGGAAAAGTAACGGAGTAACCCTATGAAAGCGCAACTACTGCCTATAGAACTCGCTCAGGCGCAAGCCAAAGGGATGTTTACCATAGGCGAGGCGTCCCAGGCCTCGGGAGTTAGTGCCAAAATGATTCGCTACTATGAGCAGCAAGGGCTGTTGGTTCCTGGGCTGCGCACCCAGGCCAATTACCGGATGTACAACCAGCGCGATCTACACCTGCTGCGCTTTATAAAAAGCGCGCGTGACCTGGGCTTCTCCATGAAACAGATTAGCCAGTTAGTGGGCTTATGGCAGGATCAAGCGCGAGCGAGTATCGATGTAAAAAAACTGGCACTGGAGCATATAGCCGAGATGGATGAACGCATTGCGGCGCTACAACAAATGCGCAGCCAACTGAGCGAACTGGCCGAGCGCTGCCAGGGCGATAATCGCCCGGACTGCCCCATCCTTAAGGGCTTGGAAACTGGATGCTGCGAACAACGCCAGGCGAGTAATTGTCACAGCAGCTAGTATTCAATTGGCAAAATCAATCTGCGGAACTCTATTGAAGAATGTTTAAGACGCAAAAAACATCTTTTAGGCTGAGCGTGTGGCTGCTGCTGGCAATTTTTTGCCAATCGCTGTTTGCCCAGGCTAGCCCCTGCGTCGCATTTAATTCCACTATGCCTATGCAGGTTTTATCCGCACTCTGCCAGGCCGCACTGCCAGCGCCAATGCACATGGCCCATAATCAGCAGATCGCAACTCGCGAGCAGCAGCATGACATGAACATGGTAGCGGAGAAAGTTCAGTGCGCTGCTGAAGAAAAAGTTCAGCGCACCGCTGAAGAAAAGGCTCAGCTCCCCGCTCACGAAAAAGTTTTGCACCACGACAAAGATTGCTGTAAAAGCCCCAATCATTGCAGTGTTGGTGGCTGCGCTTTTATTCAAGCAAATACAGGTGTTTTTGTTATCTCTGCGCCACTTGCGCGAGCTGTATTCACAGAAGTCGCGCAACGCCTTCCCGCCTTCATCTCCCAAAGTTTGTATCGCCCACCCATTGTTGCCTGAGACAGGCAAGCTACGCCTTAAATTTGCCCTCGGCCCGCGTGAGCGCGGCCTGTTAAGAATTTTTTTTGCGGTATCACCCTTCATGCCGCGCAATTATTCAACATTTTTCAGGAGTGGGGAGATGAAGAATCCCAATGCAAAAAACAGCAGCACCCAAGAGACCATAGATCACCGTAAACGTCATTTTGTACTAGGTGCCACTGGCATGGCGGTGGTGGCAAGTTTGCCCTTTAGCCAGCGCTTGCTGGCATTTGAGCCAGCGCCGTTTAATGGCGCTTTATCTAATAGCACCTCATCATTTACAGGCCTTAGGGAACTTAGCGGCAAAGAATTTGAACTCAGCATAGATCACCAGCGCGTCAATTTTACCGGGTCGCCGGCAATGGCGACTACAGTAAACCAAAGCTTACCAGCACCTGTATTGCGCTGGCGCGAAGGCGACAGGGTCAAGCTAAAAGTAACTAATAATTTGCATCACGAAAGCTCCATTCACTGGCACGGTATTATTTTGCCCACACAAATGGATGGCGTTCCCGGGTTAAGTTATGACGGCATAAAACCCGGTGAAACCTTTGTGTATGAATTTGATGTGCAACAGAGCGGCACCTACTGGTATCACAGCCACTCGGGGTTTCAAGAGCAAACCGGGCTACTTGGCGCCATAGTGATAGAACCTAAAGATCCAGATCCCGTTAACTGTGATCGCGACTTGGTCGTAGTGCTTTCTGACTGGTCAGATACGCCACCAGAAAAAGTCTACGCCAAGCTCAAAAAAATGGGCCACTACTACAATTACCGCGAGCGAACCCTTGGCGACCTTGCCCACGACATAAAAAAGCAAGGGCTAATGGCCACCTGGAACCAGCGCGCCATGTGGAACCAGATGCGCATGAGTGACAGAGATATTTCCGATGTTAGTGGCCACACCTACACCTTTTTAATGAATGGCGTTACCCCCGATAAAGGCTGGTTAGCGCCTTGCAAGGCTGGCGAAAAAGTTCGCCTGCGTTTTATTAATGCCGGTGCAATGACCATTTTTGATGTGCGTATCCCCGGTTTAAAAATGACTGTAGTTGCTGCCGACGGGCAAAATATTCAACCCGTTGTTGTCGACGAATTCCGCATGGGTACAGCAGAAACCTATGACGTTATTGTTGAACCCCAAGCAAACAGTGCTTACACCATTTTTGCCCAAAGTATTGACCGCACCGGCTTCGCCCGCGGCACCTTGACCACTAACGCCACCCTAGCGGCAATGGTTCCCGCTATGGACCCAGCTCCCGTGCTGAATCACGGCGATATGGGAATGGATATGAGCAGTATGAATATGGGAGCTATGGATCACGCCCAAATGGACATGGACGAAATGGATCACTCACACATGGATATGTCCGGTATGGACCATTCAAAAATGGACATGGGCGGCATGGATCATTCAAAGATGGATATGTCCGGCACAAGCCAAGGCCATATGCCAATGCTCGCCAAAGCCGGCTTTGGCAATCATCAGCAGCCCTTACCAAACGTCACTCACGCCGCGGCTGAATTTGGCCCTCAAGTAGACAGCCGCGCACAAATGCCAGCCAATGGTTTATCCGACCCCGGCATAGGCTTGCGCGATCACCAGGCGAGTTTTGGTCGTCGCGTGCTTACCTATGCCGATTTGCGCGGCCTGCACCCAACCCGGGACAAGCGCCAACCTTCGCGTGAAATCGAATTGCATCTCACCGGCAATATGGAGCGCTACATCTGGTCGATTAACGGCCAGAGTTTTGCCGATGCAAATCCTCTGCAATTAACTTACGGCGAACGCCTGCGCATCACCCTGGTAAACGACACCATGATGACCCACCCTATTCACCTGCATGGCATCTGGAGTGAACTGGAAACCGGCGATGCAGATTACATCCCGCGCAAGCACACCATCCTGGTGCAACCGGGCAAGCGCATCAGTTATTTAGTAACCGCCGATGCCCAAGGGCGCTGGGCTTATCACTGCCATCTGATGTATCACATGCTGGGCATGATGCGCGAAGTGCGCGTGGTTTAGGAGAATAACGATGAACAATGTGAAAATTATTGGTAGCAGCGCAATAGCTATTTGCGCAATTTGTTTTTCCATGGCAAGCCAAGCTCACGGAAGCTCCGACCCTATACTGACTAAAGTCATGCTCAACAAACTCGAATGGCGGCAAACCAAAGAGCAGCACTACGCGGTGCTGGAAGGTGAAACCTGGGTTGGCAAGGATTTGAACAAACTCTGGCTAAAGTTTGACGGAGAATTCGCACAGGGCGAAACCCAGGATGCAGAACTTCAGGCGCTTTACAGCCACGCCATAAGCCCATTTTGGGATCTGCAACTCGGCTTGCGTCAAGATATAAAACCCAGCCCACAACAAACCTGGGGCGTGCTCGGTGTAAAAGGCCTGGCGCCCTACTTTTTTGATGTGAATGCAGCGCTTTTTGTCGGCGAGTCGGGCGCGAGCGCCGCGCGAATATCACTAGAATACGAATTGTTATTCACCCAAAAACTCATTTTGTCACCCGAGATTAGCCTCAATGCCTATGGGCAAAATAACCCAGCGCAAGGCCAGGGAGCCGGCCTTGCCGATACCGAATTTGGCTTGCGTTTACGCTATGAAATCTGGCGAGAATTCGCGCCTTATGTGGGTGTTAACTGGACTAAAAAATACGCCCAAAGCGCGAACTATGCCCAGGCCTCGGGCGAGGCAACTAGCGACAACCAATGGGTAATTGGCCTGCGCGCTTGGTTTTGACAACGAGTTAGATGGATTGTAAAAATCAGCCAGGCTCAAGCCTGGCTTGATTCCAATCTGCCCAATCCACCCTGTAAGTGCCACGGCGAATAGCTCTGGGAATAACAATAACGAAATCTCACCGATCAACATTATCCGGCGCCACATTTTGCAAACAGCACAACCTTGCCTATACCAGTTTCTGTAAGTGGCGACACAGACTTCAAGCCTCAGTACCGCAACCAGAAAAGATTGGTGGAATACGCCCCGCAGCCTGCTGGAAGATAGGGCCGCAGTCGTGGAATTTTCACGCCAAAAAAACACCCTGCAATTTCTTTATGAAAACTGCAGAGTGTTCATAGGCTGGCACGATTTTTAGGGTGCTATCTAAAGGTTGGCAGAATGGTTGGGGTTTTAAAAATCAGCAATCTTAATTGTAACTATCTATTTCGTCCCAAAAAACGCCTTAACTTCTTTTGGAGTTTCATTATTAAAATCACCTAAGCCTAATTTTGTGCGCTCTGTTTGGTAATAAGAGTACAACGCATTTGCACAGTTCTGAATCCAGGCTTCATCTGCTGCCGTTAATGGATTTTCCACATTGTAATTTTTTTTAAACAACCCTAATTCAATATCTTTGCTGAGCGATGCATTGTAGCTATCACCCCGGATTGCCAATAGAGACAGATAAGCAAGACTTTCTTTAAGCTGAGCTTTAGCGTCATCATAAGCTCCTCCCCCAACTATCGATGGTGCCGTATAAATTGACACTGACTTAATAGAGGCCAAAGAACCATAGATAATTCCCTTTTCAGAATAGGGCCTAGCGGCAGCAGGACCTTCCGACTCTAGTTTACGGCTACTCATAACAGCCATAGCAATGATATCGCCCCGCGCTATCAAGTCCTCAAGAACTTGATCCGAATAGCTGCTATATGCCTTTTCAGTCTCAGGTGAATAACCTGCCTGTTTAAACCAGTCATTTATAATCGCAACCTCTGCCGCAGATCGCTCAGGTTCTTTAACCTTTACGTCAACCGGCTTAACCTCATTCGAAGCTGTTGGTGCCGACACACCAATTCCTTCTTCTCGCAATCGAGCCAGGAGCTGCGGCTTCTCATCTTCCTGCAGACGCTCAAAAGTAGGCGCATTAAAGCCTTTAATGTAAGTAATTAACAAACCCACAAAGCTAATTAGCAGAGCGACTATTGCAACACCAACAAAAATCCAGGCTGCACGCTTTCGACTTAACGATAATTGATTCATATTATGATCTACTATGTTTTTACAATATAGGGCACTGAACGTCTTCAACCTTTTTTACAAAGGCCGGGCACGCTGTTTGCAAATTATACTGATTTGCTGCAGCTGCAGCATCTTTACAGTCATTTGCACCCCATACTCCAAGCCAAGCACCACCACCGTCATCGCCTACAATCACCGACACAAGGGCTACTCCCCGGCCTAATGGGTTACTTCCAAGTGCAATCGCTCCACCAAGCCCAACACTACCGCCGAAAGCACCGAGGCCACCATAAAGTGTAGAGGCCTAATACCGCCGGACACATTAATAGGAAACAATAAACGTCAACCATTTAGGTGTGCGTATGAGTCAGAATCGCAGCTACAAACAATACTTGAATGAACTCAAAGAAATGTAAGCGTGTCGCCCATAAACTTTGAAAAGTCTCAAATGAATGTGTTCGGTTTTGCTTGACCGGAACAATAGATCATGGTGCCCGAGGCCGGACTTGAACCGGCACGACCCAAAGGTCGACAGATTTTAAATCTGTTGTGTCTACCGATTTCACCACTCGGGCTGAGTGCTGTGCGAAAAAAACTCGCAACTACTAAGAAGGGATACTGGAGGCGCGATCCGGAGTCGAACCGGACTAGCTGGATTTGCAATCCAGAGCATAACCGCTTTGCTATCGCGCCTTTTCAAGAGGCCGCAATTCTAACGGAGTCGTTTTAAAAATCCTAGTGTTTTATCAACAAGATAGAAGGCTTTTTTAAGCCTCGATCAAAACCTGAACAGAGCGCTCAAAAGCTGATTATTGCTGCTTGCCGGTAAACAGCATATGGGGCCAGGCCGCCTTAAGGTAGATAACCATAGACCAAAGGGTAAGCACCGCCGCACCCGCTAGGGCCAAATAGCCAAGGGGATAAAACAGGGGAAGATCGGCCAGCAATACAATAATCGCCGTCATCTGCAAGGTCGTTTTAATTTTGCCAATATAAGACACGGCCACACTGGCGCGCTTACCCAAGCTGGCCATCCATTCGCGCAGCGCGGAAATAATTATCTCCCGCCCAACAATGACAGAGGCAGCAACCGCGAACCAGGCTGAATCATGGTGAATAGTGACCAGTAGCAACAGCGCTATAGCTACCATCAACTTATCGGCAACTGGGTCCAGGAAAGCGCCAAAGGGCGTGCTTTGATTGTATTTACGCGCAACATAGCCATCGGCCCAATCGGTGATGGCGGCAATGCTGAAAATCAGCATAGAAGAAAAGTGTGCCCATTTAAACGGGAGGTAAAAAGCCACCACAAACAGGGGGATCAACAGGATCCGCATCAGGGTAAGCTGGTTGGCGAGGGTCATAGATGGTCTCTAATGGCATATCGATCCGGCGCGATAATACACTATAGCCATGCCCTATTGGAAATTAACCCAGTGCCGCAACCCCTAAACATTAATCGCTGTGGAAGTAGGCGTAAATTTCGTCGGCCAATTTTTGGCTGATACCATTTACCTTAGCAAGCTCACTGGCACTGGCCCGCTGGATCTCTTGCAGCCCACCGAACTGCCTTAGCAGCTCCCGCCGCCGCGCCGCGCCCACACCGGGAATCCCCTCTAAGCTGGATGTCCGTCGTTTTTTGTCGCGCCGCTGCTTATGGCCAGTAATGGCAAATCGGTGGGATTCATCGCGTATATGCTGGATAAGGTGCAGCGCCGGAGAGTCTCCTGGTAAAACTATCTCGGCCCCAGTGTCTCCATCAAAAAGGGTCTCAAATCCCGCTTTGCGCGTAGTGCCCTTGGCCACACCAATAAGCTGCACACCCTGCACGCCCAGTTGGGACAAGACATCAATAGCCTTACCGAGCTGACCTTTACCGCCGTCTATGAGCAGAATATCGGGCAACTTGCCCTCCCCCGCCTGCAAGCGCGTGTAGCGTCGAGTTAGCGCCTGCTCCATAGCGGCATAATCATCACCAGGGGTAATACCCTCAATATTGAAACGGCGGTAATCCGATTTTAGCGGGCCATTGGTGTCAAAGACGACACAGGAGGCGACTGTTAGCTCGCCGCTACTATGGCTTATGTCAAAGCATTCAAGCCGTCTCGGAGTATCCTCCAGCCCTAAAATATCCTGCAAAGCAACAAAACGATCCAGCGAGCTTTTTTTGCTATTGATGTGCGCAATTAGGTTTTGCTGTGCGGCGGTAGTGGCCATCACCAGCCACTGGGCGCGGTAACTGCGCACCTGATGACCGATTACGACTTGGCGACCAGCCGCCTGGTTAAGAGCCGCAGCCAGAGTAGCTTCGTCTTCCAGATGCTCACCAATAATTATCTCGCGGGGGAAATCTCGACCGGCCGCCCCCAGATAAAACTGCGGGATAAACTCCGCCAGTAACTCCGCCTGAGTTTCGGCCAGAGTCGCCGGGGGGTAAAAACTGCGGCTGCCCAGAATCCGCCCTTGACGAATAAACAGCATATGCACACAGCTGGTGCCAGCGCGCATATCTGCAGCTATTACATCAATATCCCCCCTACCTTCTTCAATCACCTGCTGTGACTGAACGATACGGAGGGCGCTGATTTGGTCGCGATAAGCCGCCGCTTTTTCAAACTCAAGCGACTGTGCAGACTGCTCCATTTGATCGGCCAATTCAGACACCAAACTGTCACTTTGACCTGAGAGAAACATACGCGCATGGCGTAAATCCAGGGCGTAATCCTCTGGCGAAACAAGCTCGACACAAGGGCCGCTGCAACGCTTTATCTGGTACTGCAAACAGGGGCGCGTACGATTGTTAAACACCGAATCTTCACAGGGACGAATGCGAAAAGTCTTCTGCAAAAAATTCATGCTGTCTTTCACCGCACCCACATTGGGAAAGGGGCCGTAATAATCGCCCTTCTTTTTTTTGGCGCCGCGATGAAAAGCGATACGGGGATAGGTTTCGCTGCTGGAAATAAAAATATAGGGGTAGGATTTATCGTCCCTGAGCAAAATATTGTAGGGCGGGCGATTTGATTTGATTAAATTTTGCTCAAGAATGAGCGCCTCAGTTTCACTCGGGGTAATGGTGACCTGGACATTGGCAATACGGGCGACCAAGGCCTGGGTTTTTAGCGTTAACCCCGCCTTGCGAAAGTAACTGGATAAACGCGCTTTAAGATTTTTAGCCTTGCCCACGTAGAGGATATTGCCGCGTGCATCAAACATCTGATACACACCAGGCTGCTGGGTCACGCTGGCTAAAAAGCGCGCAGAATCAAACTCCTGCGCTTCTGTGGAAGTGCTTTCGGAAAAAGGATCTTGGTTCATGAATCTTGTGTTGTCTGCCCTTAAAACGCAGAAGCCGTCAAACGACGGCTTCTGGATCCAGCAGATTATGTTTTACTGCTAGCAGCGTCAATTCGACATCACTATTAATATCCAGTTTTTCGAAGATACGATAGCGATAGGAGTTAACGGTTTTTGGGCTTACACAGAAAGTGTTGGCAATATCGTTCACTTTTTGCCCATTGGCAATCAGCATCGCCGTTTGCAGCTCGCGCTGAGAAAGTTTTTCAAAGGGCGACTCCTGATTGCCCGCCCCGGAAAAGGTCTTAAGTGCAAGCTGTTGCGCAATACTGTTACTCATATACAGATCACCGCGCGTCACCTTATTGATGGCATCGGTTATCTCGGTAAAGTCTGCACCCTTGGTGACGTAGCCTACCGCACCGGCCTGCATCAGCCGCGTTGGGTAAAGGTCATCATCACAGGCGGTAACTGCAATAATTTTTATTGCAGGGTTCACGGTCAACAGTTTTTTGGTGGCTTCAAGGCCGCCCATACCGGGCATTTTTACGTCCATCAGCACTACATCCGGTTTTAGAATGCGCGCTTTAGTTACAGCCTCTTCACCACTCTTGGCGTCCCCAACCACCTGATAGCCGTCGATATCGGCTAACATACGCACTATCCCCATGCGAACTAGATCGTGATCATCGACTACGAGAATCTTTGTCAAACTAGCCCCCAATCCGAACCCGGATACTTTGATGTTCTTTGTTGTTCGTTGTAGTTTTTGTTGTACTGGCAATTTATGGGAAACAGCATCCACTTACATCCCCATTTAGGCGATTGTAGAGAGAGTCGGTAAAAACTACCACCACTTAAATGGCCATTCGGCAATGGATATATACCAAAAGTCGCTGCTTGGTGTTTTTTATAGCTCTTCCATACAAAAACCCACCGTTTAGCCAGCTTTTTAAAAGCCAGCGCGTTAAAAACCACCAGGCTAATAACAGTGCAAAACCTCCTCCTGGCTGACACCTAGGGGTAAACTCGTGGTTCCACCTCTAGTTCAACATTAAATTTTTCTACGATGTCCGCCTTAATTGCCTGCGCAAGTTTGAGTACCGCGCCACCCACAAGGCGATTAGGATTGGTCAGCACCAGCGCTTGCTGCTCATGAACCCTTGCCCCAGCCAACTCCGCTCCGCGCCAGCCCGCTTTATCTATTAGCCAGCCCGCGGCTAATTTCACCTGCCCCTGCGCGAAAGGAAAACTGACGATGTCGGGATAGCTTTGGCGCAATTGTTCCAACCGCTCTTGGCTAACCACCGGGTTTTTAAAAAAGCTGCCAACATTGGGCGTTACTAATGGATCGGGCAGCTTGGCCTGGCGTATGGCGATAACCGCATCACTTACCTGCTGGGGACTGATTTCGCTTTCGTCCAGGGAGCCGAAAGCCTGGCGTAACGCGGGATACTCCAACATCAGCTTAGGTGTTTTATGCAGTTTAAAGGTGACACTGGTAATCACATATTTATCTTTCAGCGACTGCTTAAAAACGCTCTCGCGATAACCAAATTGGCAGCTCTCCGGGGTAAAGGTTACCGCTATTCCAGAGGCAACTTCCAACGCCGTCAACTCAGCAAAAACATCTTTGAGTTCAACGCCATAAGCGCCAATATTCTGAATAGGTGCAGCCCCCACACAGCCTGGGATAAGGGACAGATTTTCCAGACCATAAAAGCCCTGTGCCAAACTGTACTCGACCAGCTCTTGCCAGTTTTCACCCGCGGCGACCCTGAGCCATAGATGCGCGTCAGTCTCCTGCACCAGGGTTTTGCCTTTGGTTTGTAGCTGTATTACCAAACCGGGAAAGTTATCGCGCAAGATTAGGTTGCTGCCGCCGCCCAGAATCAAATAGGGAATAGCTCGCTCGCGCGCATAGGCTAGCGCCTCGCGCAATTCCTGCTCAGTGCTAACTGTAACGAACCAGTCAGTTATAGCGGGAACCGCCAAGGTATTGAGTTTTTGCAAATTGAAATGAGGTAGATAAAGGGGCACAGGGAGTTCCACTTAAAGATCGCGCTGACGAATATGTTGAAGCAGCCCTTGCGCAGCATCCTCCACCAGATCCAATACCAACTCAAAGGCATCGCCTTCACCATAATAGGGATCTGGCACTTCGCGATAATCGCCGCGCTCACCAAAGCCCAAAAACAAACCGAGATGGCCGCGATAAGTCGAGGGCTTCAAACGTTGTAAATCCATCAGGTTGGATTTATCCATCGCCAGCACATAATCAAACTCACCAAAGTCGGTGCTGCTCACTTGCCTAGCGCGCAACTGGCTCAGGTCGTAGCCACGCTTTTTGGCGGCAGCGACTGCGCGCGAGTCTGGCGCTTTGCCAATGTGGCAGTCGCCGGTTCCCGCTGAATCCACCAGAATATGCTCCTGCAAACCGGCATCAGCTACCAAGCGGCGAAAAATGCCGTCGGCGGTGGGTGAGCGGCAAATGTTACCAAGACAAACAAATAAAACCTTAACCATTAGTTAGCTTCCAGGATGGCTTTGACGCGCAGCAAGTCCGCCTCTGTATCCACGCCACCTGGCACCTGGGCGCAGGCCTCGGCAATATGAATCGCTTCGCCCTGAGCGAGTACGCGCAGCTGCTCCAGGGATTCAATTTTTTCCAGCTGTGCCTGAGGCCAGGTCACAAAACGATTGAGCAGCGCGACACGATAGGCGTAGATACCTATATGGCGCTGCGCGGGAAAATTCTCGGGCAGGCTAGCAACATCCGCCTGGGCGAAATGATCCCTCGCCCAGGGGATAGGCGCGCGGCTGAAATAGAGCGCCCTGCCCCCTTGATCAGCCACCACTTTGACGATATTTGGATTGCGAAAATCCTCCAAACTGTGAATAGGCTCACTCAGGGTGGCGACACTGGCGTAATTATTCACCGCCAAATTTTCCGCGACCTGATTAATAACTTCCGCGGGAATCAGCGGCTCATCCCCCTGCACATTAACCACTATGTCATCCGCCGCCAGGCCCAGCAGGGTGACAACCTCCTGTAGCCGGTCAGTACCCGAGTTGTGCGCGGCAGAGGTCATTACCACCTTGGCGCCAAAGCTGCGCACTGTCTCTTCAACACGACTATCGTCGGTGGCGACAATCACTTCAGCAGCAGCGCTGGCACAGGCGCGCTCATAGACATGCTGGATCATGGGTTTACCCGCAATCATCTTTAATGGCTTGGCGGGCAAGCGGGTGGAGGCGTAGCGCGCGGGGATCACAACATAAAATTTCATTGCGGTTTTCTCGTTCAATTACTTAACAGAAAAATAGGCCTGGTGTTTTTGCTGCTGAATTTTTTTAATTTTTGCCAACAGAGCCTGATAGAAGTGGTCGGGCAGCTGCGCCTCTATCGCCAGGTAATACCAATTATCGCGGGCAAACGACAGGCATTTGACGGCATCCTTCTCAGTCATTACCAACAGCGCATCAGCGGCAAAGGAAAAATCCTCCGCTCGATAGGCGTAATGATCGGGGAAGTCATGAGGCACAGGCGTAATACCCAAGGCTTGCAAACTCAGGTAAAAACGCTGGGGATTGCCGATTCCCGCCACGGCCTCTAATTGCTGGCCGGCGAAGCTCTCCGGCGAAATTCGCTCATTGGTTTTAAGGTTTACCAATTCACGCGCAGCTATGGCCATAGGCACATAAAACAATTCACCAAGCCCAGGCAAAGTAAACTCTGCATTTGCAGAATTTACTACCACCCAGTCTACCGACTTTAACCGCTTGCCCGCCTCGCGCAATGGTCCCACCGGCAGGCAGTAGCCATTGCCCAGGGCGCGCTGGCCATCGACCACGGCGATTTCAATATCCCGCCCTAGCGCATACTGCTGCAGGCCATCATCGCTAAGCAAAATATCGCAGCCCTGGTCTTCCAGCAGACGCGCGCTCGCCAAGCGGTTTGGGCCAACACAAACTTGGCAACCGGTTTGGCAAAAAATACTCAAGGGTTCATCACCCGCTTCGGCAGCGCGGGAACTGGCACTAAGCAAATAGGGATAACCAGGTGCTTGGCCACCATAGCCGCGACTGATTACCCCAGGAACGAAGCCCTGCGCCTGAAGAAATTTAACCAGCGCAATGAGCAGCGGCGTTTTGCCAGTACCACCCAGGGAAATATTGCCCACCACAACCACCGGAGTAGCCAGCGACTTTTGCGTAAACTTTATTAGCCAGATACGGCGCAGCCAGGCGATTGCACAAAACAGCCACATCAGCGGCAGCAGCCAAAATGTCCAGCGGCGCTTGCCGTACCAGGCATCTAGCCAGGCTTGGTGTTTATTGGTGGGGGAGGCTTGGCTCAAACGCTAGGCTCACTGCAGCAGGAAGTTAAAGACAGCAGGCATTCTAACCTGCTGCCCGGAGCCTGTTAACCTGACCCGGGCAAGGTTAGCAGGTCTACTTGCTGTCTTTTTCAGGTTGGCGGGTAGTAATACTGAGTTGCACAAAGCCCAACTGACCGGCGGCATCCATTGCCTCTACCACCGCGTGATGCTGGGTTTTTGCATCAGCAGTGATGACCAGAGGCAATTTATTATCGCCGTCTGACACCTTGAGCAAAGCAGATTTTAGGGTGTCAATCTGGGTGTTGACCAGGGCGCGGCCATTAACCGCATAGCTGCCATCCTCCGCGATAAGTATTTCTATCTGCTTTGGATTGTCATCGCTTGGGGCACCTGTGGCCTCGGGCAAATCAACGCTTAGATGCGTCTCTTTGGTAAACGTGGTAGACACCATAAAAAAGATTAACAGCAGAAACACCACATCGATAAGCGGCGTAAGGTTAACCCCTTCGTGATCAAGTTTTTGACGGCGAAACTTCATAATCGCCCCTTACACAACTTTTACGTCAACTCGGCGATCCGAGTGCAGCGCGTCCACCAATTTGATCGCCTCTTCTTCCATGGTCACCACAATTGAATCAATGCGACGCTGGAAATAGCGGTGACAAATAGTTGCCGGGATCGCCACTATCAAACCAAAGGCAGTGGTGTAGAGAGCGACAGATATACCACCTGCGAGCACACCCGTGTTGCCGGTGCCCTGAATCATGATGGAATTAAATACCTGGATCATGCCGAAAACGGTGCCCAACAAGCCCAGCAGCGGCGCGATATTGGCAATAGTGCCAAGGATATTGATGTAGCGCTCCAGCTCGTGGATTACCTGGCTGGCTGCCTCTTGGATGGAGTCCTTCATGATTTCGCGGCCGTGCTTGGAGTTGCTCAAACCCGCAGCGAGAATTAAGCCCAATGGCGACGACTGTTTCAACTCGCGCAACTTGGCGGCATCCATCTGGTTGTTTTTAATCCAGCTCCACACCTGGGCCAGAAGAGTTTTAGGGGCAATTTTGGTGGGATTGAGGGTCCACACGCGCTCCAGACTGACAGCAATCACAATGACCGAACAAAACAGGATCGGCCACATCAAAAATCCGCCGGCGAAAAAAATCTCTTTCACAAAAACATCCCCTTAATTCTTTGTTTATCAAACCTGGGCTTTGGTCAATTGACTAGCTAGCTGGGTATTTCACAGCGGCGTACCTTACCACAAGAAACACCCCATACCATGAGTGAGGCGGGTGAAAACAAAAATATTGTGAAGCATTTTTGCTAGCCGTTGCAGGCAACTAAGCGCCTTAATAATCAACAACTTGATCAAACCAGTAGCGGAGCTTGTCCGCACGCGCGGCGCGCGCCTGCAGCACCCCCTGAGCATCCCAGACAAATCTGACTGCACCGGAAAGCGCCGTATTTAACTCCTGACTACCCTGCCGCTGATAACGCGCCCGCACCTGGGCTTTAGGGTGGCCGAAGCGGTTTTTATAACCCGAGGAATAAACTACCCACTTGGGCTGGGTATAGGCAACAAATGCGGGGCTGGACGAGGTTGTACTGCCGTGATGAGGGGCCAGCAGCCAATCAAGGTGATCCGGTAGCCGATTCCCCCGGAGCAGAGCCTGTTCTACCGGAGCTTCTATATCCCCGGCCAGGAGAATCTGCTGCCCCTGAAAGCTGATCAAAAGTACGCAGGAGTGATTGTTGGCGGGAGCAGAGACGGGTATGGGCCAGGTTAAAAAGCGGAAATTCACCCCATCCCACTGCCAGTCAGCGGCCCCATGGCACAGCTCTGGTGCAGGCAGCGCTGGCGGGTAGCGGCCAGTGCGACTGCGCTCCCCCCAATAAAAGTGCCGGGTGTTTATGGCCCTAGCCAGGCTGGCTAAACCGCCGGCGTGGTCCATATCCCAATGACTGAGCACCAGCGCATCCAACTGGCGAATTCCTTGTGTTTGCAGGCGCGGCACCAATATCCCACTACCAGCATCGAAGCTCTCGGAATAGGCCGGACCAGTGTCATAGACCAGCTGATGCTGTGCCGTGGTCACTATTACCGAGGTTCCCTGGCCGACATCCAGCACCTCAAGCGCCAGCGGTGGCCTCAGCTGGGGCAATTGGGTCAGAATCAAGCCCGCGCCCAACCCAAGCCAGGCCCAAATTCGCGGTATCAAACCGCGCGGGAGCAACAGTGCGCCCAGCCCCAATCCCATCACCAACGCCTGCGCCCAACTCAGACCAATCACCGGGTTAGCCCACCCCTGGGCCAGCTGTCGCAACCCATCGAGAATGCGAGCCAAAAACTCCAGCGTTAAACCGGCCAGAGCCAAACCAGTATTGGCAAGATCGCCGAGCCAAGGGGACATTAACGCCGAAACTAGTAGCACCGGCACAACACAAAAGGTTACCAGGGGGATGGCCACAAAATTTGCCAAGGGGGCGAGGAGTGGCAGGCTGTGCACGCTTAGCAATAGCGGTAGCAGAAGGCCAATAAACATCACCCATTGGGAGCGAGCAAAATCTGTCAAATAGCGGCTAACCCGGCTGGTGCTGACAGTCGCGGGAGCCTGTCGGCCACTGAATGCCATTAGCAACAAACCCACCGCGGTAAAAGATAACCAAAAGCCCAAATCAAAACTGGCCAGTGGGTCGCCCATCAGTACCAGCGCCAGCGCTAAGGCCCAGAGGTAGCTGGCCGCCAGATGCACTCGCATCAAACAGGCGAGGTAATAAACCCCAATCATAATCAGGCTGCGCTGGGTGGGAATGCTGAACCCAGCCAAAGCGCTGTAAACAGCCGCACAGCCAAGCGCCGCAACATAGGCATAGATCTGTGCCGGCAAACGCCGCCACAGCAAGTGAATAGCCCGCCCCAGCCATAAGCCCATCAAGTGCCCCATTAGGGCCACAAAGCCAACATGCAAACCCGAGATGGCTATAAGGTGGTTGGTGCCGGTACTCAACATTCGCTGCCAGTCTTTAGGCTCCACTTGGGAGCTATCGCCAATGAGCAGCGCGATCAAGATGGCTTTTTGAGATGAGCGGCTACTCGCCTCCAACCATTCGCGCAGTTGGTAGCGCCAGCGGGAAATCCCTGTAGCCCAGCTGAGCGAAGCCGATTCCGGCAAAAGCTTGCCCTCAACCACATAACCACTCGCGCCTATCCCGCGCCTGAGCAGCCAGGCCTGATAGTCAAAACCGTCAAAATTAACAAAACCTCTGGGCCGCTTGAGCTTCACCTTTAACTCCCAGCGATCCCCAGGCCTGATAACTTGGGCTTGCGCCTCGCGCCAATACCAACTCAACTGCAAACGCTCCGGCAGCGCTGGCGACTTTTCTAACCCCAACGGCAGATCGATGAAGAGGCGAGGCACCAATTCGAAACGCGTTTTTTGCTCATCAGCCTGGGGCAAACCGACAACCTCGCCTTCCATGGTAATTAATTGCTGCTCTAGCGCTAACGGGAGCTCGTTTTCTAACGCCTTTTGGCCCCAGGCAATAGCCCAGGCTGCGCCGAGTAAAAAACAGCCAAGTACAACAAAGGGGCGAACAACAACAGCGGGGAACCTAAATAACCGGAGAGTCAAGAGTAGCAATCCCGCCAAAAATACCAGCACTAGCTGGAACGGCGAAGGCAAGCTGGGCAAGTTAGCCACAGCTATCAACCCCAGGGAAAAGCTCAACAGCATTGCGAGCGAGGGAAACATAATGCCCATCCTTGAATTAATTAGCGACCAACCTTGGCCAGGCAATAATTTAACGCAAATTAACCCGAAATTTCGGGCCAGTAAACCTCATTACATAGTCTTTAGCGGGGATTAAGTGCATAATGCCGACCAATTTTCTCGCAGTCGTTTGATACCAGCATGGCGCGCAAGTTTTTAAAACGGTTATTTCCTACCCCCGCAGCGATTAAAAGCAATCCTGCGCTGCAATTTTTGGGCGACCTGCTGCACGACCCCAACCTCTTCCACTTGAACCGACACTCGGTATCTGTGGCCTTCTTTATCGGGCTGTTTGTGGCTTTTGCCCTACCCATCCCTGGGCAAATGGCCATAGCGGCTGTCGCGGCGCTCTACTTTCGCTGCAACCTGCCTATTTCAGTGGCCCTGGTGTGGGTTACCAACCCGCTGACTATCCCCTTCTTTTTTTATTTGGCTTACGCACTCGGTTGCCTGGTACTTCAAGTACAACCCGGTAAGTTCCAGTTTGAATTCTCCTGGGTGTGGATGAGTCGCGAGCTTGGCCACCTATTGCCACCCTTTATGCTGGGTTCGGTACTTATGGGGCTGGTCATTGGCGCCTTAGGCTATGTGTTAATGCAGCTGTACTGGCGCTGGAATGTGAGCCGAAACTGGGAAAAACGCAAAGAGCGCCAACGCAAAACTGACGCCCCCTAGGCCCCTACTTAAACCCCTTATTCGTAACGCAGGGCGTCGGCTGGCTGAACGCGGCTGGCTCGCCAAGCGGGATAAAGGGTGGCGAAAAAACTGATGACAAGCGCCGTAACCACCACATAGAGCGCATCGCCCCAGTGAAAATCCGACGGCAAGTAGGAAATGGGGTACACATCAGAATGTAAAAACTGAATACCAAACAGTTTTTCCACCAACTGCACCGCAGGTGTTACCACTGCCGACAGGCCCGCACCAAGCAGCAAGCCCAACCCTGCGCCAACCACGCCGATCAAGCCTCCCTGAATCATAAACACGCCCATAATCTCTGCAGTGGAGGCGCCCATGGTGCGCAGTATGGCAATATCACCCTGCTTATCGACCACCACCATAATAAGTGTGGATACCAGGTTGAAAGCAGCAATAGCAATAATTAAAAACAACAGCATGCCCACCATATTTTTAGACATTTTAATTGCCTGGTAGATATTGCCGTGGGTGCGCATCCAACTGGCACCGTAGTAGCCAGAGGGAAGCTGGCCAACCAATTGATAGACAATTTCCGGGGCCGCAAACAGATCGATTACCTTTAGCCTTATGCCAGTTACTTTACCTGGTGTCGCAGAGAGCGCCGAGGCTTGATCCAATAGCATAAGCGCCAGGGAGTTATCAATTTCGGTGTGGCTGTTTATGATCGCCACCACCTCAAGGGCTTTTATCCGTGGCGCCTGCTGGGATTCACTGTTGGCGGTGGGCACAATTAAGCTGATCATATCGCCAAGCCCAGCGCCCAGTTTATCTGCCAGCCCCCTACCAATAATTACCCCGTTTTCCGCTGCCGCTAAGCGTGCGAAGGTGCCCTCGGGCAAGTAGTTTTCCAGCTTGGAGGTACTGTGCTCTTGGGTTGGGTCGACACCAAAGAGCGCCACAGGTGCCACCTTTTTACCCAAGCTGAGCAAGCCGTGAATCTGCACAAAGGGTGAGGCGGCGACAACGCGCTTGTCCTGCTTAATCTGCGCTATCAGCTCATCCGGGTTGGCAATGCCCTGGCGATGGTAAAGGCTGGCCTGGGGCATGATACCGAGGATATTTTCACGCAGGTCGCGATCAAAGCCGTTCATGATCGACATGACCAGAATCAGTAGCGCTACCCCTATCACCAAGCCAGCCGTTGACAGGCGTGAAATAAACGACACCAACTGACTGTGGCGGCGCGACATGCCGTAGCGAGTTCCCAATAAAAAGATATAACTCTTAAACACGGTTACCCCCACCCTTAGCCTGGCAGCTGTTCGTGGAGGCGGCCATCCACCAGGCTAAGGGTGCGATCCATGCGCGCGGCCAGCTGAGGATCATGGGTTACTACAATAAAGCTGGTGCCTATGGAGCGATTTAACTCCAACATCAGCGCCTGAATTGAATCAGCCGCCTGACGATCCAGATTGCCAGTGGGTTCATCCATTAACACACAGGCTGGCCTGGCCACTAGCGCGCGAGCAATGGCAACACGCTGGCGCTCACCGCCGGAGAGTTCGGAGGGCTTGTGCTCCAGGCGATGGCCGAGGCCCACCCGCTGCAGCAACTCGCCAGCCTGCTGACGCGCCTTGGCTATAGGTTCGCGTGCAATCAGCAGCGGCATAGTCACGTTTTCCAGCGCGGTAAACTCCGGCAGCAAGTGATGGAATTGGTAAACAAAACCCAGTGAGCGATTGCGCAGTCGACCGCGCTCATCGGCACTCAAGGCAGACAACGACTGCCCAGCCACCTCGACCTCACCGCTATCGGGCAGATCCAAACCACCCAAAATATTGAGCAGCGTCGATTTACCCGAGCCGGAAGCGCCGACAATTGCCACTCGCTCACCGGGATATACCTGAAATTTGACATCCTGTAACACAGGCACCGCCAGGTTACCCTGGCGATAGGATTTACACACAGAGGAACAAAGTAAAACCGGGGAGGAATTCATAGAGCCAGCCATAGCAAATTGGGGGTTATTCATAGCGCAGAGCCTCGGCGGGTTCAATTTGCGCGGCGCGATAAGCGGGATAAAGGGTCGCTAAAAAACTGAGCAGCAAGGCTACCGCGCAGATCACCAGTACGTCCTGCCACATAAGTACCGAAGGCAGCTGACTAATAAAGTAGACATCCGGATCGAATACCTGAAAACCAAACAGCTTTTCCACCAGATTCATAATGGAGGAGAGGCTTACTGCCACCAAGCACCCCAAACAGGCACCAACGAAAGTACCAAAGACCCCTACCGCCGAACCCTGCACTACAAATATCGCCATCACCTGGCGCGCGTTAAGGCCCAGCGTACGCAGTACAGCTATGTCTGAGCGCTTGTCAGCCACCATCAGCACCAGGCTGGACACTATATTAAAAGCCGCTACAGCAATAATGATCATCAGCAGCGCGGCCACGACCATTTTCTCCATTTTTACCGCCTGGAACAGGCTGCCCTGGGTTTGGCTCCAATCCTTAACGCTATAGCCTTCGCCCAGCAGCTGCTTTACAGCGGCCATAGTCTTAGCCGCCGTAAACATATTGGCGGTTTTAATGTGCAGCCCCTGCGGCTTCGCCTGGCGCAAAAACTTTTCGCCATCAGCGAGGTGAACAAAAACCATATTACTGTCCACCTGGGCTCCTACTTCAAATACCCCCACCAGAGTAAAATTGCGCGAGCGAGTAAATGCCCCCAGAGGCGTAATATTAATTTCTGGTGAAGTCAGGCGAATTTTATCGCCGGGAGCCAGTGCCAGCCGGCTAGCCAGCAGGCGGCCCATAACTATGCCGTATTCACCTGGCTGCAACTGATCCATGGCGCCGACGATCATATGTTCATCAACCACCGAAACTCTGGCTTCCGCGTGGGGATCTATGGCTTGCAGTTCCACGGCCTCTACGCCGCCGGCGTAGCTAACCATTACCGTACTGGATACATAGGGGGCGGCGGCAAGTACACCTGGCTGTCGCTCGATATCGGCAGCAAGCTGTTGCCAATCATTCAAACCCTCTCGGGCATCGACAAAGCCATGGGGGATGACACTCAAAATTCGCTGTTTCATCTCTCGGTCAAAACCGTTCATCACCGAGAGCACAATGATTAGCGCCATAACACCCAGGCCCATGCCCACCAGGGAAAAGCCACTGATAAAGGAGATAAACTGGTTGCGACGCTTGGCGCGGGTATAGCGCAGGCCGATATATAAAGGGATATTTTTTAACATGGGCGCATTAAACCTGTTTGCCTAAGGCCACTCAAGTGAAACTTGAGTATCCACTAAACGCGCTGCCTGCTTCTGCTCTGTGCTATCGTTAGTTATCGACAGCGCCAGCCGAGGGCCCGCAGCCCCATATAAAAATGGCAGTGCAGAATTCGTTTAACTCAAGAGCCAAAAAATGACCGAAAGACGCAGTTATTTCCGCATAGACGAGAGTATTGCCCTGGAATTTCGCGAGGTTAACGAAATTACCGCCAACACTGCGGCGCCTGAGCTGCAGTTCCCCAATACCACCTCACTAAAACTCTACGCCGAGCTGCGTAAATTGGATGCGGACAACGCCCAGCTGTTCCACCAGATTCGCGATAGCAATCGCAGTATTGCCGAGTACCTGCAAAACCTCAGCCGTAAAATTGACCTGGTTAGCCAACAGTTAATGGCAGAAAGCAAACCCCTGCCCCCAGCCAAAACTATCAAACAGGTTAATTTAAGTGAAGGTGGCATTGCCTTTGGCAGCAGCCGCCCGCTTGAAACCAATAGCTTTGTTTCACTGCGGCTGATCTTTTTGCCCAGCAATGCCGGATTAGTAGTATTTGCCAAAATTATCCGCTGTGAACCAAGTACCACAGGCGAGTTCCAAATTGCGGCAAAATTCCATCGGATCAATGACACCCAACAACAACTCATCGGCCAACAAATAATGCGTGCGCAAATGGCAGAAAGGCGGCGCAGCAGTCAAGGCTAGCATCATCCAGCTGATCAGCCTCTAAAGCCCAGGAGACCCAATGCACAAGTCACTAATATCATCACTGCTAATCCTTTGCACACTAGGTTTTTGCAGCACCAGTTTTGCCGAGGAAATTAAAGTCCCTGTAGGTGAACAAGGTCAGAGCAGCGCCATGGTTTTGCCCAGCACTGGAATGAGCAAAGCGCAGGTTGAGCAGAAATTTGGCGAGCCTATCGAAAAATCTGCGCCGGTTGGCACACCACCGATTTCCAAGTGGAAATACAGCGACTACACCGTTTACTTTGAATACGACCATGTTATTCATGCGGTGCGCAACTTCCGTCGCCAAGATGCCCCCGGCAATTAACGCGTTGCTAGCAATAAAAACTCAGGCTTCGCGAATTAACCAGCGCTGCAATCGTGTTTCCAAATCCTCGTAGCGGATTGGTTTGGAAATATGATCGTCCATACCTGCATCCAGATAGGCTGCGCCCTCCGCATCTGAAGGTGCAGCGGTAACCGCCAATATAGGTAAGCGGCGGCTCGCGAGACTCTCCCGCTCCTGCTCTCTAATTTTTTGCGTGGCCAATATAGAATCCTGCTCCTTCATGTCATAGTCCATCAAGACAATATCAAACTTCTCTCTCTCCAGGATTTCCACCGCCTCCTGGCCATCTTTGGCCAGCTGTACCACACAGCCCATTTTTTTCAGCATAGCGCTGATCACCATCTGGTCGACGCGATGATCCTCCACCAGCAACACTCTATAAGCAATAGCGTTTATTGCGGTATCTCGATTGCGCTCCTCCTCAGTGACAGTTGGCGCCAGCAGGCGATTAATGGCCACATCGTACAAGCGCTTGCGCATAATTGGCTTTTCAATAACCGCCACCTGGTTAAACAGGCGCAAATGACTTTTGACTTCGGGCGTTTCACTTTGCAGGGTGCTCATCACCAACACCTGACGGATGTGGCTGTAAGCCGGATCTGAGGCCAGCTCACTGGAAAGCACCAGGCCGTGCATATTGCCCAGACGGGTGTAGATCAAGATGAGGTCAGCTTTGAAATCTTTAAGCTTGCGCAGCATGTCCTCGCGACCATAGACAATTTGGGTAGTCATCCCCCAGGCGTTAATTTCCTCAGCCAACCCGTGAGCATTGCTCTCCGGCAAATCCACCAGCAACATACGCTTGCCTTCAAGCTTATGCTCGGCGCCAAAGCGGCGCTCTTCGTGGGACACCACCTGCATATTCAGGCTAATAAAAATGCGATTGCCGCGATTTTTATCTTCGCGCAGATTAATACTGCCGCCCATACACTCAGCCAGGCCTTTGGAGATAGCCAGGCCAATGCCGCGCTGGTTAGATTCGCGCGAGCTCTCGCTTTTAGCGGCTGCCAGGCGATTATCGGAAGGCTTTTCACTGTCGCTGATGACCAGGTTGAGCTGACCGAAATCATCCTGCTCCTGCTCAAACCTTGCCTCGACATAAATATGGTCAATACGGGTGGATTTGAGCGCGTGAATCATCAGCGTGTTGAGTATCTGGTTCATCCGCTGCACATCGGCTTTTACGCGCAAAGGCATACTCGGATCGAACAGGTAATAGAGTTCAATGCCCTGTTGATGAGCATCCAGCGAGAAATCCTGAATAAACTTCTCCAACACCCGGCGCAAATCAAACTCTACCGGCTCGAGCACCAGGCTATGGGTAGTGATTTTAGAGAAATCCACCACGTTGTTGACCAGGTCGATTTGCCGCCCGGCAGCCTTGGTGGACATAGTGAGCAACTCGCGGTGATGCTCGGACAGTTGCTCCTCATCTATTAGCGACAAGGTACTTAGCACATCGCTAATGGAAGAGCGGAACTCCTGGCCCAGATTGACCAAAAATTCGTTTTTTAACTCCAGCTGTGCCTGGGATGAACGCTTTTCATTTTCCAGCCCCAGCGCGCGTTCGCGCAGCGCATAGTTAGCTTCCAGGCGTTCCCAGTAAGCAATAGAAGTCGCCTTCCCCTGATAACTCAACATGGTAAAAAAGGTGAGCATGATGAAGCCATAGAGGATTCCCTCAGCATCACCTAAAAACAGCGCAGTGAGCGCAGCCGGCACCTGGCCAATGGCCAAGTACAGGGTTAAAAAGTTGCGATATGGGGCAAATACATTGGCAACGCTCGAATAAAACACCACTGAGTAAAGCCACATAATCAAGGTTTCATCGCGCATTCCTGTCATCCAGGTAAGCGTTACCAGGATCACGCTCCACCAAGCCGCACCTATGCAAGAGGCGAGAAAGTATTGATTGCGCCAGCGCGCGGGAGCCCGCGCATAAAGTGTGTCAAAGCGAAAGAGATAGTAGCTGCGCCACAGGGTCACCAACAGCAGGCCTGTCACCAGCACTATGGCGGTATTGTGTTGTTGCACTTGAAAGTCGCCAAAGGCGAGGCAGAGTACAAAGACCAAAAAGTTAAGCACCAGACCACGACGGCTATATTTGGCCACGCGCGCATCTGTTTCGCGCATAATGGCGCGGTCTTTTTGGACTTTTGAGATGGGGACAAAAAACTGGTACATAAGTAACCCAGTAACAAGTGGATTAGAGGTTGGGCTTATTGCTCAAGCAGGTGAACCGCAATTTCCTTAAATACGAACACCATAACCGCCAGACCCAAAACGCCAAAAAGCACTATGGTGCCCAATTTGCCAGCATTAGATTTTTTGGCGAGATCCCAAATAATGAAAAACATAAATACAACTAGGCCTGTAACACAAATATACATCGACCAGGTTTCAAACTGCTCTGTAGTCATAGCTAAGACCAAGGCTGGTTAAGGGGGGGCCATTCTACCCAAAACTTTCCGCCAAGTTTAGCGCCAATAACTAAAGCGTCTCCAATAGCTTGGGCAATACCTCAAACAGGTCGCCAACCAGGCCGTAATCTGCAACCTTAAAGATGGGTGCATCCGGGTCCTTGTTGATCGCCACAATGACCCGTGAATCCAGCATGCCAGCCTGATGCTGTACCGCGCCCGACAGGCCCACAGCAATATAGAGGTCTGGCGCGACTATTTTGCCCGTTTGCCCCACTTGCTGATCATTGGACGCAAAACCCGCATCCACCGCCGCCCGCGATGCGCCGACCGCCCCCTGGAACTTTTCCGCCAACTGATAAATTAACGCAAAATTTTCGCTGGTCTGCAGGCCCCGCCCACCGGAAACCACTACCAATGCGGTGCCCAAATCGGGTGTATCGGTGTTTTTTTGCGCGCAGGCGAGAACCCGGGAGGAACCTATCAGCGGCGGCGGCGCCAAGGTATTACACTCAGCCTTACCGCCTAAAGTGGCTAACTCAGGAAAACGGTTGACGCGTAAACTTAACAACTTACGGGGCTGAGCCGAACGCAGAGTCTGCTGCGCTCTGCCGGCATAGATCGGCCGTTTAAAACAGTCGTCGGCAAGAATCTCCACAATATCGGTGATGGGCTGAATATCCATAAGCGCGCCCAAGCGCGGCAACAGATCCTTGCCCCAAGCGCTGGCCGCCACCAGTACCGCACTATAGCCAGCAGCTATTTGAGCAAGCCAGGGCGCAAGGTTTTCTGCCTGCACCTGCTCCCGACTGGAAAGTTTAACCAGCCCAATATTGCTTATATTTGGCAATCGCTGCGCCTCAGTGGCAACCGATTCCGGATTGTCCGACAAGACAAGCAACTCAATACTTGAGGCTGTGAATTGAGCAAGTTGCAGAGCACCGCCAAGCAGGCGCAGATCCTGGCGCGAAAGCCTTGGCTGATTAGGTTCAAGTACCACCAATAGTTTGCCTGTCATGCTAATCTGGCCTCCTGCCGCAATCTGGCCGCGAGGGCCTCTACACTCTCTAATTTCACCCCAGATGCTCGCTCTGGCGGCAAGCCCAGACTGAGCACTTCCAATTGCGGCAGCAACTCTAGCCCCAGTTCGGCCAGAGGCATCTGCTGCAAAGGCTTTTGCCGAGCCTTAATAATATTGGGCATAGTTGTGTAACGCGGCTGGTTTAAGCGCAAATCGGCAGTTACCACTGCAGGTAAAGGAACATCCAATTGCTCCAGGCCTTCATCCAACTCGCGGGTCACTATAATTCGATCGCCGCGCAGTTGTATTTGCGACGCGAAACAAGCTTGGGGCCAGCCACACAATCCGGCTAACATTTGGCCAGTTTGATTGTGGTCGCTGTCGATCGCCTGCTTACCCAACAATACCAGCTGCGGCTGTTCGATTTGCACCAGTTTACGCAAGCATTTAGCCAACATCAGCGGCTCCAGGTTTGCGTGATCACTGATCAAGTGAATAGCCCGATCTGCCCCCAGGGCAAGAGCGGCTCTAAGCTGCTCTTGCACCTCCAGGTCGCCGAGGCTAACTACCACGACCTCGCGGGCAAAGCCCTGCTCTTTGAGGCGAATAGCTTCTTCCAACGCGATTTCACAAAAGGGATTAATTATCATTTTGGCGCCAGCCAGATCTATCGCATTGGCTTGGGCGTTGAGATGGACGCGCACGCCAGGATCGAGCACACGCTTAATTGCCACTAAAATTTTCACTGTCTTTCCCTGCTCCAGTTAAGTTTGTCAATTGTTCACTGACTAATTAACTGTTATTGATTGATGGCTGATTTTTGTAAAACTGATTAAATTTTTATCAAGTTTAGTCGTGTAAATTCGTCAAATGTATAATGCTGTCTTAAAGTCAGCGTTAATTAAAGCACTTTAGCTTATCCATGATTTCTTATGCGGTGTGCGACTCATGAGTTTAAGTAGTAATTCAAGCAAAAATAAACAGACCGCTCCAGATTAAATCATTAAAATATTCTGAGTACCCCAATTAGACCGACTGAGGTGACAAGCCAATCGCGCTAAAGCCCAGGGAAAATACCAAAACTTCACGGATCGACCATGTCTCAGGATTCTCTCCAGTTTGATGTTCTTATTATTGGTGCCGGACCAGCTGGCTTGGCCGCTGCTTGCCGACTTGCGCAATTAGACAGCAGTTTAAAAATTTGTGTATTGGAAAAGGCCGGAGAAATCGGCGGCCACAATCTCTCTGGTGCCATATTTGACCCCCGGGCACTCAATGAACTCTTTCCGCAATGGCCACACCAGGGCACCCCACTCAACACCCAGGTAAATCAATCCGACTGGTATTTTCTTCCTTCTGCAGCCAAAGCGGTAAAACTGCCCAGCTGGCTTGCGCCCTGCACCAATGTCGGCTTATACATTGGCAGCCTAAGCCAGCTATGCCGCTGGATGGCACTACAGGCGACTGCTCTTGGGGTAGAAATTTACCCCGGCTTTAGCGCCGCACACCCGCTATTTCGCGAGGACGGTAGTCTCGGCGGCGTTATTACAGGCGACATGGGCGTTAGCGCAGAGGGCAAACCCAAAAGCAACTACACCCCAGGCATAGCCATAGAGGCTAAATACACCCTGCTGTGTGAAGGTGCCCGCGGCCACTTGGGCAAGGCGGTTATCGCTCGCTACCATCTGGATAAAGACGCGGACCCGCAACATTTTGCCCTGGGCATTAAGGAAGTTTGGCGACTACCACAGCAGCAACACCGGCCAGGGTTGGTCATGCATTCGCTCGGCTGGCCCTTGAATGACACCCAAAGCCATGGCGGATTTTTCTTCTACCACTGGGGCGACAACCTGGTCAGCCTCGGATTAATTGGCCATTTAAATTACCGCAACCCCTACCTGAATCTGTATAGCGAATTGCAAAGGTGCAAACAGCACCCTCTCTTTCGCCAATTTTTAGCAGGTGGTGAGCGCCTGGAATACGGCGCCCGCGCCATCGCTAAAGGCGGCCCTCAATCTCAGCCGCGCATGTCGTTCCCTGGGGGGCTACTCCTGGGCGACGATGCTGGCACGCTCAATTTTTGCGCTATTAAAGGCACCCACACGGCAATGAAAAGCGGCATGATTGGCGCCGACCTAGTAGCCGCCGCCATCAACCAGGGGCGCAGCCACGACGAGCTTAAGGAATACGCCCACGCCTATAAAAACTCCTGGCTGTACAAGGAGCTATGGCAGCAGCGCAATTTAGCGCCAGCGATGGATAGATGGGGTTATTTTGGCGGCGGTCTCTATGGCCTGGTGGACCAGCTGTGCAGGGGAAAATTACCTTGGACGCTGCGCAATCGCCAAGCTGATCACCAGTGTTTGCAGCCAGCACAAAATTTTGCCGCTATTAACTACCCCAAGCCAGACGGCCAGATTAGCTTTGATATGTCCAGCTCGCTGCAACTATCCAATACCCATCACAGCGAAAACCAGCCCTGCCACCTGCAACTGGTAGACGCCGAGCTGCCAATCCAGCACAATCTGCACGTCTATGATGAACCAGCGCAGCGCTATTGCCCTGCCGGAGTTTATGAAATCCTGAATGCAGAATTGGGCACCCCTCGGCTCCAGATCAACGCTCAAAATTGCATACACTGTAAAACCTGCGACATCAAAGACCCCCAACAAAACATCCGCTGGGTACCACCGGAAGCCGGTGGCGGCCCACACTACTCCAAGTCCTGATTTTTTCTTAAAGGTATTTACCAATGCGTATCGGCAAATTTGTGTCGGTGGTTTGCGTGTGCCTGGCACTTTCGGCATGTGCCTCTGTATTAATTGGCAGTAAAACCCAGTCCTTAATGATGAAAGCCCTGTTTAAACCCCTGATTGGGTTTGATCCAACCCAAGTGAAACTGCTCGAAAACCCAATGATTAAAGGCCGTATGCAAAATCTCTTGGGCGATAAATACGCGCCCACCATGCAGTTACTTAACACCGCCCAAGAGATCCAGCGCGAAGGTGCGCTTTTTTATATCGCCTCCCGCTATGCGCCAGCGCAGGTACAGCAAATTACCGACAAAGCAGCCATGGTCTGGAACTCCGACACCAACCAGATGGCGGTACTACTTATCAAAGATGGCGCCCCAGAAATTTTCCCCGAACAAATCGCCGGAGCCAAAGAAAAGCTGGTTCCCAGCCTGCCCAATGAACTCCAAAACGCTTACGACCAAGCCAAGGCTGTTCAGGATGCCGCCACTAATGCCCGGCAAAATCTCATCAACAAAATTACCGAAGCTGTGGACAAGCAACTGGGTATTGATGGGCAACAACTTGACACACTTAAATCCAAAGCAGCGGCAGAAGAGACAGTTCAACAAAAAATAATTGAGCAAACCCGCCCATAATATTCTCCCTAGGTTGTAACAACTTCACCAAGAGTGCATCCAATAGTTAATTCGCTATTTCTACTTAACCCCGATTGGATGCGCTCAAATGCTCAGCTTCTATAACCGCCAGCAAACCCTTTTTGCCCAATTTAGCCAACAACTCGCTGCACTTGGGCTTCGCTTGTATTTAGCGCCAATTTTTTGGATGGCCGGCATGAGTAAATTCAATAATTTTTCCGCCACCGTAGAATGGTTTGGCAATAGCGACTGGGGGCTTGGCCTACCTTTACCAACGCTAATGGCCGCCTTGGCCACAGGCGCGGAGCTGGCCGGTGCGCTGCTGCTGTTACTGGGACTGTTTACACGAATAATAGCTATCCCCCTTGCGGTAACTATGCTGGTTGCCATATTTGCCGTCCACTGGCCCAATGGCTGGCAGGCTATAGCCGATCCGCACGCCCCCTTCGCCAACCGCCAGGTGCTTGAATCTGCCACCAAACTCGCGCGAGCACGCGATATTCTGCAGGAATATGGCAACTACGACTGGCTTACCGAGAGTGGCAAGTTTGTCATTCTCAACAATGGCATTGAGTTTGCCGCAACTTATCTATTAATGCTGGTCGCCTTAATGGGTATTGGTAGTGGCCGCTATATCAGCCTCGACCATTGGCTGGCGCGGATTTGGCAGCCAAACAGAAATCCCCAGCAAGTAAATCATTAACAGCGGCCAAAGCAGATGCTAAGCTTGGGCAAATTTTTTGTCAGACCCAAGCCATGCTACGACGGACAGCTCAACCACCTTACCCTGATGAAGATACATTCATTGACCGCTTGATTGCTGGCGACGATCAAGCGTTTTGTACCTTGATCAAACAACATCAAATACTGTTAACAAGTATCGCCCGCGCCATTATTGGCGATACCTTTGCTGATGATGTTGTGCAAGAAGCCTGGTGCAAAGTGCATCAACATATTGCTGGCTTCGAACGTAGGGCGTCACTGCGAACCTGGTTGATATCAATTGTCAGCAACGAAGCCAAATCGCGTCTGCGCCGAGAATCGCGCCAGGTCTCTTTGGAGCAGTTGGATGGAGAAGCACCAGGCAGCTATCTGGATAACCAACGTTTCAAATCCGATGGCCACTGGCAAAATCCCATTCCGCACTGGGGCATAACATCTCCTGATGCTCTCCTAGAGGAGCGCCAGTTGCACAAATGCATCAACAAAACTCTCCAACTCTTACCCGCCACACAAAAAGCGGCGTTTATGTTGCGCGACCTTGAGCAGCTACCCTTCGAGGAAATTTGTAATATTTTGCAGGTGAGCGCATCTAATGTGAGGGTATTGGTTCACCGCGCGCGGCTTACCCTAATGCAAATGATCGATAAATATCAGGAGACAGGTACATGCTGAGTTGTAAGCAGGTCGCCCAGCTGGCAGACCATATCCTGGAGCAGGACGCCAACGCCAGCCTTAAATGGCAGATGCGCTTGCATCTGCTAGTGTGCGCCAACTGCCGCCGTTTTGTTCGCCATTTAAAATTAACCCAAAACCTGGTGCCGCAAGCTATTTATAACCTGCCCCTGGAGCTGGATGACCAGGAGGCCGAAGATATTTTGGCAAAAGTTAAAGTACGCGCTAAGCGCAGTAGTTATTAACAATAATATATTCGGTTAATCAAAACGCATATCTGGAGGCAAATTGAAATTACCCGGCTGCTTGGGCTTTTGCCCCCTACCCTTGCGATAATTGCGCAACTGAAAAACATAGGCCAACACCTGGGCAACCGCCAGATAAAGCCCGGATGGAATCGTATCCTCTAGCTCAGTTGTGTAAAAAATTGCCCGCGCAAGTGCGGGTGACTCCAGTATTTCCACCTTGTGCGCATTGGCAATCTCCCGAATTTTTAATGCAATATTATCCCCGCCTTTGGCAACCAAAATAGGGGTGTCCATAGTTTCCGGGTCATATTTCAAAGCCACCGCAAAGTGCGTAGGGTTGGTAATTACCACATCGGCCTCAGGAACCTTGGACATCATCCGCCGCTGGGCAATCTCGCGTTGCAATTGGCGAATTCGTCCTTTTACTTCAGGCTTACCATCTGTGTCCTTGGACTCGTCTTTTAAGTCCTGACGAGACATTTTGAGCTTTTTGTTGTACTCATAGATTTGCAGGGGAACATCTACAGCCGCAATTAAAATAGTCGCTGCGGCCAGAGCCATAGTGGCAAATACGGATATTTCCAAGGAGTGCAAAATGGCATTACTAGGATCTTCATCACTCAAGCGAAACATATCCTGAGCGTAAAATTCCAGCAGCCAAAAAGTGGCCAGTAAGATTATAAAAACCTTCCCCAGCGCCTTACCCAATTCAATTAAAGATTTCGCCGAGAAAATCCGCTTTAAGCCCGCCCAGGGGTCCATACGGCTAAAATTGGGCTGCATAGCTTTAGCACTCATAATCCAACCGCCCAGGGCGACTGGCCCAACAATTGAAGCCAACAACAACAATCCCATGAGTGGCGTAATACTCAACAAGCCGTGGTAAATCGCCCGCACCAGATGCGCGATCATACTGCTTGGATTAAATATATCGGCGCGACTAATGGTAAAACTCTCACGCGTAATGCCTATAAGTTTCTTGCCCATAAAGCCGGAGAACATATAAAGGCCAACGGCCGCCAGCAGCAATACTGCAGTAGTGGTTAAATCGCGCGAGCGCGGTATTTGTCCTTCTTCGCGGGCTTTTTCAATGCGCCGCGCACTGGCCTCTTCCGTTTTTTCCTGACCGCTATCGTCCTCTTCTGCCATCAGGGCACCTCTACCAGGTTGCGCACCGCGCCAATTCCCTCATCTAAAATCTGGAAAAAGGCGGGTAAAAAATTACCCAGGCTAAACCACATAAGTGCCAAGCCAAATATAAGCGTAATGGGAAAGCCGACCGAGAAGACGTTCATTTGCGGTGCCGAACGACTCATCACCCCAAAAGACATATTGACGATCATCAGCGAGGTAAATAAGGGCAAGGCGATCAACAGCGCCGCACTAAATAGCCAGGAGCCAAGCAGCACTACCGACATCAATTTGTCGCTGGAGATTCCCTGCCCTGCAATAGGAAAACTGGTAAAACTATCTACCAATAATTGCAGTACCACTAAATGGCCATTGACCGATAAAAACAGCAAGGTGGATAACAGGAGATAAAACTGCGACAACATGGTAACACTGACCCCACTTGAAGGATCATTCATGGAGGCAAAGCCCAAACCCATTTTGAGTGCGATAAACTGGCCTGCAATCATAAAAACCTGCAGCACCATCTGCATACTAAAGCCCAGTGCCAGACCAATCAGCACCTCTTTTGCAACTAGCAAAAAGCCCTGAACTGAGAGCAGGGAAACAACAGGAGCGGGTGGCAATACCGGCACTAACAACATAGTGGTAAATAGCATTAACACCAAACGTATTCGCGCGGGTACGGTACGCGCCCCTATCACCGGAACAGCAAAATAGAAAGCGCCGATACGCAGCATCGGCCAAATATACTGGCCGATAAACTGCATTAACTGATCTTCGCTAATTACCAGTTCGCGCATTTATCGTCAGCCAATTAAATTGGGGACACTGGAGTACAAGCGGTTAAATAAATCCATAAATTTGGCCAATAGCCAGGGACCAGCAATCATCAGGGTAATTATGGTCACCAGCAGGCGCGGCAAAAAGCTCAGTGTCTGCTCGTTAATTTGCGTTGCCGCCTGGAACATACTGACAATCAAACCCACTACCAACCCCGGCCCCACTATCACTATCAACATTAAGATGGTGAGATAAAATGCGTCGGCAAAAATATCCATCACAACTTCTGGAGTCATAAGCTTACCTCTACACGCCGTAACTGGCAGCCAGGGTGCCAACGATCATGGCCCAGCCGTCCACCAAAACAAACAGCATAATTTTAAACGGCAGGGAAATAATTAATGGCGAGAGCATCATCATACCCATCGCCATAAGCACGCTTGATACAACTATATCGATAATAAGAAAGGGGATAAAAATAATAAAACCGATCTGAAATGCCGTTTTTAATTCACTGATAATAAAGGCTGGCACCAGAATACTAAACGGCGTGTCCTCAGGTGTAGCTATAGGAGGCTGCTTGGCGATTCCGGCAAAAAGTTGAATATCGGCATCGCGGGTTTGCGCCAGCATAAACGCGTGGAAAGGTGCTGCGGTTTTTGCCAGCGCCTCCTGGGCACCGATTTGCTCATTAATATAGGGCTGCAAGGCATCGCGATTTACCTTATCAAACACAGGCTGCATAATAAAAAAAGTTAAAAACAGGGCCAGGCCAATAAGTATCTGGTTGGAGGGTGACTGCTGCAACCCCAGCGCCTGACGCAGAATAGAAAAAACGATAATAATGCGAGTAAAGGATGTCATCATCATCAACAGCGCTGGCAAAAATGTCAGCGCTGTCATTATCGCCAGTATTTGTAAGGTAACCGTATACTCCTGGGTGCCGTCCTTATTTGTTTTTACTGTTAGCGCGGGCAACCCCGGGATGGCAGGTAAGGCCCCCAGTTGGCTGGGGGAAGTTTGCGCCAAAGGCAACGTACTGGGGGCGCCAACTTGTGGCCCTGTAGTTTGCCCCCAACTAAAGGATGTAAAACAACTGCAAAACAAGGTTAGTAGCAGTGCCGCAACCCGGAGCGAGCGAGAATTAACAATGGTAGTTACGCTCATCTTTACAACCCTTTTACCGAATCTTCGCCAGGCCCACCTTTTGCCGCTAAAGGCTTCTGCTGCAGTATCGCCATAAGCTTGCGACTAAACTCCGAGTTTACGCCTTGAGCTTCAGGCGCCGTAATTACGGGTTCGGAAAATTCATGCAGGCAGGAGATTTGACTTGCCGTTACCCCGAGAAGCAACTGCTTGCCAGCCACATCAAGCAAAATCAACTTCTCGCGAGTACCCAATGACAATGCAGAGACGATCTTCATTTGGCTATTGTGATTAAAACCGCCCGCACCAAGGCGGCGAACAAACCATGAAGCCACAAAAATCACCGCTACAACAAAAATTAACGCCAGGGTTACATTGAGCAAATGGGAAGCTGTACCTGGCTGGCCGGAAGCATATGCGGGCGAGGTACTGGGCAGCACTGACGGTGTTTTGTCCGGTTTAGCTGTACCTGTGGAAGAGTTAGCGGTTGCACTTGCGGCAACCTCGAGTGCACTTTGCGGCTCAGTTTGGGCACCAGCTTGAGCCTCGGCTTGCACAAAAGAAGACAATAAACTAAACAGCAAAGCAACAGCTAAAACTCTGCAAGCGGCAGGCGTAAAAATTAAGTTGGCCGCTTTGAAACAAATACGAGGCGTGATTGACATTATCATGGTTAGCCTAGCGCTAGTAGAAAATAGCGGCAGACGTTGCGCTGCCGCCACAAAACATTTAACGCAGTTTTTTAATGCGCTCTGCAGGACTGATTACATCAGTCATACGTATGCCAAATTTTTCGTTTACAACCACAACCTCACCATGGGCGATAAGAGTACCGTTTACCAGCACATCCAAGGGTTCACCGGCGAGGCGATCCAACTCGATAACCGAACCCTGGTTTAATTGCAGTAGGTTGCGGATTGTGATTGACGTGCGCCCTACTTCCATAGAGATAGACACAGGGATATCTAAAATAACATCCAGATCGGGGTTGCCGGTGTTTTTAACTGGCTCCGCTGTTAGCTCTTCAAATGACACAGGATTAGCTATTTCCTCATCTACCTGAGCCTGCTCCGCCATAGCTGCAGCCCAATCATCCGCCATTGCGTCCTGATCTACATCATCATCGTTTGCCATTTGCTTCACCTTTCTGACCGGGTCGCGCCGCAGTAACATTGTAGGCACTGCTGCGATCTATAAATTCATTTATTTTTAATGCGAGATGACCATTGTGCTGGCCGATTTGAGTGCGAAACATAGGTACACCATTAGCCGTGATAACCTGGTAATCAGGCAACTCTATCGGAATAATGTCACCCGCTTTTAAGGCTACTATATCGCGCAGCGTAATATCCCGCTTAACCATGTCACACTCCAAATCCACTTTTGCTGAGAGCACATCCTCGCGCAGTGCGTGGACCCAGCGCTCATCCTGTTCATCACTATCACTTTGCAAGCCCGCATCCAGAACTTCGCGGATGGGCTCAATCATTGAGTAGGGAACGGTGATATGCATTTCGCCACCGCCACCATCCAATTCGATATGAAACGTACTTACCACTACCACTTCGCTCGGGCTGACGATATTGGCCATGGATGGGTTAACTTCTGAATGCACATATTCAAAGGTGATGGGAAATACCGCCTTCCAAGCCTCGCTTAAGTCGACAAAAGCCTGATTGAGCACCATTTGCACGACACGCAACTCCGTAGGGGTAAATTCACGGCCTTCAATTTTGGCATGGCGACCATCGCCGCCAAAAAAATTATCCACCAATTTAAATACCAGTCGCGCGTCGAGGATAATCAACGCTGTTCCGCGCAGCGGGCGGAACTTGATCATATTCAAACTGGTAGGCACATACAGGGTGTGAACATATTCACCAAACTTTTGAATTTGGATGCCGCCTACAGATACATCTGCAGTGCGTCGCAGCAGGTTGAACATACTGATGCGAGTGTAGCGGGCAAAGCGCTCGTTGATCATCTCCAAGGTGGGCATACGCCCACGCACAATACGATCCTGGCTGGTTAAATCGTAATTTTTAACCGCACCCGGATCCTCATTGGATTCGGTATCTATATCGCCGTCATCAACACCGTGTAAGAGCGCATCAATTTCGTCTTGTGAAAGTAAGTCTTGCACTTGGCAAACCCTATTGCATTACAAAGTTGGTAAACAATACTTGCTCGATATTGGGATATTCCGCCGGATGCTCTTTGTCGTCGTCCGGGTGGGCCGCCGCTTGTTCTTTGCGCAAAACCCCCTGAATCTCGGCCAGGGCCTCAGCCCTCAGCGCCTCTTTGCCTTCGCTGGTTTGCAGGCTGTCAAACTGTTTGCTGCTGAGCAGCATCACCAAACCATTGCGGATGACAGGCATGTGCAATTTTAGCAATGGCTCTAGCGCCTCATCGCGATAGAGTAAGGTTATTTGCGCCTGCAAAAACCGCTGACGGCCATTGACATTAAAAGTGATGGTGAAATTTGGATCTAACTGGTAATAGATAGCTGGAGCCAAAGGCTCAGGAGCTTTTTCCTCCGGCGTAGACACTGAGTCTGGATGGGGAGCCAAAAACTTTAATACGGCAACTGTGCCGCCAATTGATATAGCCACCAGCAAAACTGCCAAGCCTACAATTAACAACAGCTTTTTCTTGCCGCCTTTTTTTTCTTCGCCTGCATTGTCCGCTGCTTTTTGGGGGGCTGCTGCCATGTCAAAACTCCGTCATATCTGCGCTAAAAGTGTTTGAGCAATACTTATGCCAGTATCCTCAAGGAAACTCCAGGCACTAGCTTAGCAGTGACAGCTGACAAAGTGAGTATTAGAAAGGAAAAATCGCAAAATTCACCCAATCCGCAGCTGTCTGGGTGAAAAAATAACCAGCCATTCAGCGCTCATCCGAGCGACCAAAGGCAAGCTCAGGTTAAGCGTAGTGATCAACCAAGCGCAGGTTCGCAAGGCTAGTTGCGACAACGGCCACTGGCACCTCGTCTTCGGCGACTGAGCCGCCCTGCGATTTCCCCTGCCGCTGCTCTTGATCGTTAGCATTTTGATGGCGATCGGAGACGTCGACATTCACTAGATTGAGCCCCTGTTCGGAGAACATCTCCCGCAGTCGAGCCGACTGTTGATCCAACGCCTCGCGCACAATAGGGTGGGGGCTAACAAAGCTGACGCTCGCCTGATTATCATGTACCACCACCTTTACGTGCATGGTTCCCAGGTCGGGCGGATCAAGACGAATATCCGCCGCCGACAGATTTTGCGCCGCCATCCACAAGACTCTATCACCTACTGCCTGGCTCCACCCTGCGTGACCAACGCTTTGCGGCACTGAGGTTTGTACAGCAAAGCTCCGTGCTGCGGGCGACATAGCGTCGAGAGGACGAGCCAGAGAATCCACAACAGCCGCAGCCGTCGTGGTAGGTGATGAAGGCTTTACCGCGTCCGCGACTTCTCCAGCCTTCGCTAAAGTTTGCACATTATGTCGGCTGGCATTTAGCAGCCCTTTAAAATCAGCTAGGGCATCAGCATCCAATTGCTGTGATTGACTGGAGTCCGTCTGCAAAAGGCTATTTTGATTTGCCTTGTCATCTGCACCTGCCTGAATATTGCCCTGGCTGGCGCTTGCAAGCTGATCACCAAGGTTTTTTGCAGCCCCAAGTTGCGCCTTCAGCTCAGTAAAACCCTGCATTTTGACAGCGCTGGGAGAATCGGTGTCTGCTGCTGCCACAGATACATCAATTAACGACTCACCCTGATCGTCGGCTAGCGCGCTCTGATTGGCGCCAGCAACTGCCTTAGCAAGGGGATTAGGTGTAAGGCCAGGCAAGTGCGCTGCTAGCGGTGAACTATTAAGCTCATCGGCAGCCTCTGTATTGATAATTGCAGGCTGCACCAAACCGCTGCCATCAACAAGGCCAGGAAGCGCTGCTGAGCTCTCAGCCACTTGCGGTTGATCATCGTTAACCTTTTTATCACCCGACGCTAACGCCCCAGCGTCATCAGTATTAATTGGTGAATCAATCACCAGCGCACCTGGGCTAACAACGACAGCTGGCTGCTCCTCCTCGAGTGGTGACTGAGAATACGGCTTAGACTCATCACCAGGTTTTTCCTCGCCAGTCGTTTTTTGCGCGGTTTTGACGGCCTCTTGATTGCCTTCATGTCTTAGCGGCTGGGATTCTGCCGCCGTCGAATCCGCCCGCTGAGAATCAGCGTTTGCTGGGGTTTGAGTTTTTTCACTCGTTTGCCCACCCGCCGCGCCGCTATTAGCTTGAGAAGAATTCTGCGTACGGGTGTTGTCATTATTGCGAAGGGCTGCTCGACCTGCTTTTGCTGCGGCGTCGCGGGCCGATTCTTTCGCTCTATTCAGCTCCGCCCGGGATTCCTCCACCAGACGCTGGAAATCCACCTGGGCCCCAGCGTCCACAGTATTACCCCTCGCCGGGGTGGCGGGGGCGGTATTTAGATTGAGCAGGCTATTTAGAATACTGCCATTTTGCATAATTCACTCCGACGGCAAGGGGCTGTGCCGCAGCAGAAAAAACGGCCAAAAGCGTTAATAACCGGCAATCTATTGCCGCTTGTGGCGTAAATTTCTGTGCTTTAGAAGCTAGTTTGCAAGGCAGATGCCAAATTGATGGCAATTGAAGAGATGGTTTAGCAGAGCTTTGGTTTGAATTAAAGCATTTCCCGCAGCAGCGCTTCGACTTGAACAAATTCGGATTCAATCGCAAGCAAATCGGCGTCTATAGCCGCCATATCGCCAGCTAGAACCTTTTTTTCCATATCCGCGCAAAGCTGTGAAAGCGTCATAGCCCCAACATTGCTGCTGCTGCCTTTAAAACTGTGTACTGAGCGACGAATTAGATCTGGATTGGCGCTATTGATAATGGCATGCAATTTTTGTAGGCGCTCGTTGGAATCCTGAATAAAGGTTTCCAGCAGTAAGCCGAAATCGTCCTCCATGACATCTTTGAGGGTATTTAAGGCATCGTAATCGAGGTGGCTCATTGGCTTGCTTCCGTTATTAGTCGTCTCGAATCCAGGTAAATTCTACTTCGGCGATATTGCCTTTGCCCAAATAGCGCACTTGGGTACAGAGTTTCTCCAGCAAGGCTATACCTCTTCCACTATAGGCCAGGCTCTGCAAGGCGTCGCCTGAGCGCGCAGAATAATCAAAGCCCTGTCCCGAATCCTCCACCCTCACTAGCAAATGGCCGCCATCTTCACTGGTTTTGTGCTGAATAAAAATTTTGACGCTACCCTTGCTAACCTTGACGATACGCTCTTCGCGTAAGCGGTAATACTCAGCGAACCCCTCGGGCGACTTTTTCAGCCCAGAGTCCAACTCCAGCACCCCATGCTCAAGGGCATTGGTGTAAAGCTCAGCTAAAATTGTATAGATGGTGCTGCTATAAGATCTGAGGCTGGGCACCTCCACAAGGACGTTAACCAGCAATGGCAAGGGATCAAATAAGCGGAAGCTAGCCGGCAGCACCTCAAAACTCATATGCCACTCGACTCTAGCTTCGGCATGGCGGGCTGCCGCCTCTTCGAATGCCGAGCCAACACCAGCAGGCTCGGTCATACAGATTTCAAACAGCGACAGGTCATCATCCCTCTCCCGGTCGGCGACAAACCCCTGAACCGCATCAAGAATATCCTGAAACAAATTTGCCGGCTCGCGATTGTCCTCAAAGACCTTTAGCAATCGCTCTTCACCAAACATAGAGCCTTGACTATTGCGCGCCTCGTGAATGCCATCGGACCAAAGAAATATTCGGTCGTTCAATGCCAAATCAAAAGACTGACAGTCATCTTTAAAGACCCGGTTAGACAATACCCCTAAAGGTAAGTGAGTTGACTTAACAGGAATTACTTCATGGGAAGCTACACGATAGATAAAGCAATCAGGCAAGCCGCCGTTCCAAACCTTTGCCCGGCGACGATTAAAATTTATATCCAGCATGGTGGCGCAGCAAAATATCCCAACCGGCAAAATATTTTTCAATTTGCCGTTTATCTCGCGCAGTATGTCACCCATGCCAAAGCCCTTGGGCACCATTCCGTAAAAGGTGGATGCCAAAGGCATAGCGCCTATAGCAGCAGGCAAGCCGTGGCCAGTGAAATCACCGAGCAAAACCATCATATTGCCGTTTGGGCGCATGGCGGCAACCAAGACATCGCCATTAAAAACTGCTAGCGACGAGAGGAAATAGCGAACATTGTTTGCATCCAGGCAACCGCTGTGGGCGACATTGTCAAACACATGCTTTGCTACTGTTTGCTCTTGCAGTAAACGATTATTGTATTGGGCAATTTGATTGCGCTGCGCGAGCATGGTCGCATGCAACTCACGCATACGGTAGAAGGATTTGATTTTAGCCTGGAGAATGACCCGATTATAGGGTTTGGACAAAAAGTCATCGCCGCCCGCATCCAGGCAGTGGACTAGGGACTCGGTATCAGAAAGGGAGGTGAGAAAAATAATAGGGACCAGGTCATCGCCAGCCAATTGTTTAATACGTAGCGCCGCACCAAAACCGTCAAGTTCAGGCATAAGTGCATCGAGCAGCACTATATCCGGCTGCTCGGCCTCAAAGGCAGCCACCGCCTCCAGACCGTTGCAGGCAAGTACCACCTGATGCCCTTCGCGCCGTAAAATACTTGCCAAAATCAGACGATCTGTGTCGGTATCATCGGCAACCAGAATTTTTAAGTGGCGGGTTTGGTTAACCTCAGTACTCATGCCTTTACTTCCTGTGCTTAACCCGGGCAAGCCTGAAGGCTGGGCGGGCTCACCGGCCTTCCTTTGCGTAACCATATAATCTCCTGTGGCGCCGTTAGCGTTTGCCAGTAGCCAAAGTTAACGGCCAGCAGCTGTATCCTATGCAATATCAAACAGCTGCTCAAAGTTGGAGATTAATAAAATTTTCTTCACATCAGAGGAGCAATTCACTATGTGAATCTCAGAGTTTTCGCCACCGGCATAGTCGCGCAACAACAGCAACATACCAAGCGCGGAGCTATCCAAATAAGTGGTTCCCTGAAGATCTACTCGATACTGAGAAGGCGCTTTGGACAGTTTCTCGTAGGCATTGCGAAAGTCCTGGTGGGAGCTGAAATCGAAACGACCTTGGATATGGATGGTTACCTGATTACCATCGGGTGAAACTGTTGACGATATCGCCATGAGGTACCTCATTGTTCTGCAATTAGTGGAGACTGTAGGTGTTGACTGGTTGCCTTCGCAAGTTCCCTCCACCCAGTTCAGGAGAGTCGACCCTGCTGCACCACCTAAGAATAGCCCATATATGTTTTTTTGTAGTTTACCTGCCAACGCCTGGCCGGCGACGTCACGACGAATTTACACCACCCGTCTTGGTGCACAATTGTAGTTACTTTTATAGCTTATAGTTACTTTAGATGAACTTTTTGACCACTGATAATATTTCCAGACTGGAAAGCCTTTTTCGCATTAATTTTCCTCGCGGGGCAGATTGTGTGCACTCAATTCATCCAACTCTTTTTGCAAGCGCCGCTCCAACTGCACCGACTCCTCCTGCACAAAGCGCTCAATCATCTCCTCAATAGACTTTCGCTTTTGATAACAGGCCTGCCATTGGCCTTGCAGGCGCTCTAGGCTAGCCTGCATTCGTGTCAGTTTTAGCTGCTGCTCCTGCACCAAGTCGCCCAATCGCCCAATAAAGGCGCTGTAGTTGATTAACTGGTGAGCCAATACGCTGCTGCGCTTAGCTGTGTAATCCTGCTGGTACTGGGCACAATATTCTCTGAGCTGGATCAATTGCTGCTCTTCTTGTTGTATCTGCTCCCGGTACTCTCTCAGCCGCTGGGCGGCGGTATCCTCCTGCCGCTGCGCCAAAGTGAGCACTACCGTCATGCGCTTGGATCTAGCCGCAGCCATAACTTAGCCTCGGTGCTGGGCCGCCAGCGGGCTGTTGCCCTTGGCATTGGCCGGGGGCGGCTTCAGTAAAATTTTGAGGTTGCCGACAGCCTCGGCCATATGCACTGGCTGGCTTATACCCTGCTGGATAAAAGCGCGCAGATGCGGGAAGCGCTCAATGGCTAGGTCTGTCTCCGGATCTGTACCCGGCACATAGGCGCCAATGGCAATCAAATCGCGGTTTTGCTGGTAGCGCGCCAGCAGTTGCTTAAAGCGTTGCATCAGCTTAATACGCTCATCATCGACGATATTTTGCATAGCGCGGCTAATAGAGGCCTCGACATCTATCGCGGGGTAAACGCCCTCTTCCGCCAGCCGCCGCGATAAAACCACATGGCCATCGAGGATAGCGCGGGCAGAATCGGCGATAGGGTCTTGCAGATCATCGCCTTCAGTTAACACAGTATAAAACGCGGTGATTGACCCTTCACCAGCAGCAGCGTTACCGGCGCGTTCCACCAGCTGGGGGATTTTGGCAAATACTGAAGGCGGATAACCTTTCGTTGCCGGCGGCTCGCCAATGGCCAGGGCGATTTCGCGCTGCGCCTGAGCGTAGCGGGTCAAGGAATCCATTAGCAGCAGTACATTTTGGCCCTGATCGCGGTAGTACTCGGCTACGCGGCTGGCGAGTTGCGAGGCGCGCAAGCGCATCAGCGGGGCATCGTCGGCAGGCGAAGCCACAACGACTGCGCGCCTCAGCCCCTCCTCACCCAAAATATGGTCGATAAACTCTTTAACTTCGCGGCCCCGCTCGCCGATCAACCCCACTACGACTACATCCGCCGTAGTGAACTTGGTCATCATCCCCATAAGCACACTTTTACCCACGCCGGAGCCAGCAAACAGGCCCAAACGCTGGCCGCGACCAACGGTAATGAGCGCGTTAATTGCGCGTATGCCTACGTCCAGGGTTTCGCTAATGGGGTGACGACTGAGAGGGTTAATTTCACGCGGGTGAAAATCCAGGTACTCATCGCCGACCAAAGGACCCTTGGAATCCAGTGGCTGGCCAATTCCGTTAATTACCCGGCCCAATAGCTGTGGGCCAATACGCATCCCCATCTGACTGCTGACGGGTATAACCCGCGCACCTGGCTGCAACCCCTCAACGCGCTTGATCGGCATAAGGAAAACCCGCTCGCCAGAAAAGCCGACCACTTCCGCCTCTATGCGGCGATTATCACTATTGATAATTTGACACTGACGACCCACAGAGACATTGAGCCCCACGGCTTCCAGGGTTAGGCCAACGGCGCGGGTGATGCGCCCCTCGGCCTGAGGCTCCACTTGTGCCTGGCGACTGGGAGCATAGCTTTTTAGGCGGGATAAGAGCGAATCTGCGTCAGCCATTTATCTACTCCCAACTAGTCAATTGCAGAAGCATCATCAGCTGCAGTTGTAGACGCTATATCAAGCTCTGATTCATCCTCGGCGCCAACCAATTGACGAGTAACAAACTGCTCCAACACTGCCTGTAGGCGCGTAGACACCGAGTAGTCCACGCGGCTTTCTGGCGTTTCTATACGGCAACCACCGGCCTGCAGGTTAGCATCGCCGCGAAATTTCCAATCCAGTTGCTGCTCCTCGGCATAGCTTTCTACTTCGGCGAGGTCGTCCGGGTTGAGAGTCACGCGAATATTTTTAGCGCCTACTGGCAGTGCGGCAACAGCCAGGCGCACCAAATCCAATATTTGCGATGAGTCGGTGAGCAACTCTCGCTGCACCACACTTTGGGTAAGTGAGCAGACAATATCCAATAGCATCTGCTCTATATCATCCTGCTGCTCGGCGATGGGCGCCAATAGCGACTGCGCCAACTGGTGAAAACGCTGTTGCTCGGCGATTAATTGCGGGCGCAACTCCATCAATGCCTGCTGCTTGCCTGCCTCGTAGCCTTCGGCAGTGCCTTTGGCCAGGCCCTCTTTGTGGCCCTGGGCAAAACCATCTTTTTCCGCCTCATCAAACATCACCTGCAGCTCTTCGGCAGTAACCACGGGCGCCGAAGGAACCTCAGGGATTTCGATGGTTTCAATGGATTCTTTTTTTCCGCGCAGCAAGGCTTCGCGCCGCTCGCGAGCCTCTTTCTCTGCCGATGAGAGCACCCGGCCATTGTCAGCTACCGGCGGAATAACCCAGGTGCGCACATTTTGCGCTTCCTCGGCTGGAATACGGTTTGCCAAAGTCGGTTTGTCGCTCATACCACTCACTCAAGCCAAAGCATTAGACCATTTGGTCGCCGCTGCCACCCAATACAATTTCGCCGGCATCGGCCATACGCCGCGCAGTAATAAGGATTTCTTTTTGCGCAGCCTCCACATCGGCAAGGCGCATCGGCGGTTTGGTCTCCAGGTCGTCGCGCAGGAGTTCGGCAGCGCGCTTGGACATATTTTTGAAGATCTTCTCTTTCAGTGCATCGTCCGCACCCTTGAGTGCCACCACCAGCACATCGGAGGAGACTTCGCGCAGCAGCGATTGTATGCCGCGATCGTCCACCTCTTTGAGGTTGTCGAATACAAACATCAGGTCCTGGATCTGGTTGCCCATGTCCTCGTCTATCTCTTTGATCGAGTCCATCAGCTCTGCCTCTATAGAGCCATCCAGGTTGTTCATGATTTCCGCTGCCACCTTGTAACCGCCCATCATTTTGGTCTGTGACGCAGCATTGCCGGAGAATTGCTTTTCGAGTATATCGTTGAGTTCCTGCAGTGCGCTCGGCTGAACGGTATCCAGCGAGGCAACGCGCATCATAATGTCCAGGCGCACCTTCTCGGGGAAGTAGGTCAATATCTCGGCAGACTGATCGGCGTCCAGATAAGCGATCACAATGGCTTGAATCTGCGGGTGTTCGTTGCGGATGATGTCGGCTACGGAGCGCGAATCCATCCACTTAAGGGTATCCAGGCCAGTGGTATTGCCACCAAGTAAAATCCGGTCGATAAGGCCGTTGGCTTTATCCTCGCCCAGGGCGGTAACCAGCATTTTACGAATATAAGTATCTGCACCTACACCCAAGCCAGTAAGCGTGCGCACTTCGTCAAGGAAGTTGCCCATCACAAATTGCACATCCGACTGCTGCACGTTTTGCAGCTGAGTCATGGCCGCGCCTATGCGTTGAACCTCTTTAGGCCCCATATGCTTGAGAATTTCCGCCGCATCCTGCTCGCCCAGTGACATCAGCAGAATTGCCGCTTGGTCAACATGGCTCAGTTGTCTTTGTTTGGATTTATCGACAGCTTTGTCGTTATCAGTCATCGCGGTTTACCCACTTCTTCACCACCTGGGCAACGCGACCTGGATCATCGGCAATTAGGCCTCTAATCGCGTTGACTTGCTCTTCATAACCCTCCTCCGGCCCAGGCAACATAAAGGCATTGCCACCGCCAGTCAGGGTTACAGTTTCATCGGAGATTCCCTCGCCGCCAATGCCACCCGCCGCCTCAAGTGCCGCCAGCTGACGCGCTTCCTCCTCTTCGGCGATACTGCCACCGGCGCGCGACAGCCCTTTGAACATGGGGCGGAAAACACCAAAAATCAATAGCAGGAACACCAGTACACCAGCGATGTATTTAATGTTGGGAATTATCCACTCCTGCCACCAGGGCACCTTTACCTCTGTGTCCAAAGCCGTATCAGCACGGCTGGAAAAAGGTGAATTGAGCACATTAACACTGTCGCCACGCACGGCACTGTAGCCTACGGCGTCACGCACGAGTATAGACAAGCGCTCCAGCTCTGTGTCGCTCCAGGGCACATAAGTCTCTTTACCCTCGGCATCACGTACCAGTTTATCATCCACCACTACCGCCACGGTTAAACGTTTTACCGTGCCCTGCTGATGCTTGGTATAACTGACCGTGCGATCCAGCTCATAGTTGCGGGTAGTCTGCTCGCGGTTATTGGACGGCGAGGCTGCGGCCGCCTGGCCATTTTGTGCAGTGGCCTGTTCAGGCGCTTGAGCGGTGCCCGGTGGCTGATTAGTCAGCGCGCCAGGAATACCCTCGGCGGTACTATTACCGGTGCGCCGCTCGTTGAGGGTTTGCTCGGAACGGATCGCGGGCAGATCCGGGTTAAAGGTTTCTGCAGCCTGCTCTACCGCCGTAAAATCGACATCAGCACTCACCTGGGCGCGGAAATTACCACCGCCAACCACTGGCTCCAATATACCGTTGATGCGTTTGATGACACTGTCTTCCACCTCCTTGGTGTACTTGTGCTGCTTAGCTGCCAGGAGCACATCAGCACCATCTTCGCCGGTAACCGACAAAAGGTTGCCGTGCTGGTCAACCACTGTCACATCATCCATTTTCATATCCGGCACCGAGGAAGCCACCAAATTCATAATGGCTTTAACCTGAGCCGGCTCGACGCTACGGCCAGCAAACACTTCCACAAACACCGAGGCTGTAGGCTTGGCGGCATCGCGCACGAATACCGTTTTTTTAGGCAGCGCCAAATGCACGCGGGCGCTGCGAATGGTAGTGATACTGGTAATGGTACGCGCCAGCTCGCCTTCAATACTGCGCTGATAGCGGGTGTTTTCAATAAACTGGCTGGTACCTAAGGGCTGCTCCTTATCCATTAATTCAAAGCCCTGAATGGGGCTGTTGGGCAAGCCAAATTCGGCGAGTTTTAAGCGCGCCATGTGAATATCATCGGAGGAGACCAAAATCGCCCCTGAGTTGGGGTCCATTTTGTATTTGATATTGTTCTGCTCCAACACATCGACCACATTGGCAGCATCCAAATTATCCATACGGCCATAAAGGGGGCGATAGTCGTCGGACCAAAGCCACATAACCACAGCGACACCGGCGGCAACACTGGCCGCCAGGGTAATCATCAAACCCACCTGGCGCAAAAAGTTCAGGCTGCTTAAGCCTTCAAGGAAATCCCCCACTGGTTTGGCTTTTGCTGGAAGCTGTTCTTCGGCATGTTCGGCTACGGCCATGACTTGTCCACCCTGGGTTTAGCGATTGCGTCAACGATTAATAATTTTTAAGTGAGTTTGCCGCGCCATTAAATAGGCATATTCATAACATCTTTATAAGCTTCGATCAGTTTGTTGCGCACCTGTACCGTCGCCTGAAAGGCAACAGAGGCTTTTTGCGAAGCGATCATCACATCGGTGATGTCCACCCCGGCAACACCTCGCTCATAGGCGTTGGCCATAGCGGCAGACTTTTGCTGAGTGTCATTAACTTGGCTGATGGCCTTGGTCATAAGCTCGCCAAAGCTAGGCACCTTGCTTGGCTCATTAACCTTAAGCTCACCCAGACTGCGCAGGCCGTTAGTAGGATTAGTGTCGGTTAACCCCTGGGGGCGCTGGAACGCCTGGGTCTGGGATTTGAGTGAGCGCATATCGCTTAGTAAGCGACTGATATCTACTCTGTCGGTCATAGGGCTGGCCCATAAGCTGATGACAATTTTTTGGCATTCAAACGAAAAATGCCCTGTTATTAGCCTTAGAGCACAAAGCAGGCCAATGTTTGCCACACGGCAAAACCTTGCCCGCGCCCCTTAAAAAAGGATTAAAAAATATTCGATTAGCCGTCAAAGCGTCACACCTTTGTCACCTGGCGAGCGTAGGTTTTTGGCTGTGTTCTTAGCGCAGTTCCTTTTTCCAATCAGTCACACTAGCCAGGAGTTGTTATGAGTGCGAGTATTTCACCCGAGCGAGATGTGTTAGATGAAGCTATGACGGATTTTATTGCCGACATAGTCGTTGCCAAAAGCAAAAATCAGAAAATGAAACGCAATATGGAATATCGCCGCCGCCTGGAACTGCTGTTGGAAGAGCAACGTCTGGCGCGCGAGACAAGGGAATATGATTTTGAATTTAATTCAGAATTACTGCTCGGCAATGGCAATTTGATATTGCAACATTAATAAGAAGTCAGCGCCTGTTGCAGTTGGCCATCATTTAGATAGGAATGCTGCCAGCGCAATTTTGGCGTCAGCAGCTTTTGATACTCGCATTCACGAATAGACGCCAGGCGTTTTAATCGGGTGTGGCGGCGTGAAAGCTTTGGCGCAATCAACACCAGAACAATAGCAATAATCCAACTCATCGACGGCCACCAGGGCAAAAATCTGCAAGTGGATATTTAAGCAAGCACTTCTTGGCAGGTATTTTATTGCCAAAAATTACTCGCTAATTTCATAACCCTCTTCACGCAAGCGAGCAATTTTGTAGCGCAAAGTGCGCGCACTTATACCCAGACGCTCGGCGGTATTTTTGCGGCTGCCGCGCTCAATGCGCAGGGTATTCATAATAATTTCGTACTCGCGCTGTTTTAGGTCATTGCCCAGCGCCGGGTTGTTGAGCACAGGAGGTTGCACTCGCTGATTGCTGACCAGTGCAATATTGTCACCCTGATAAAAAGAACTCACTGCAAAGTTTCCGGGCATTGCGCTCGCCTGAGTTGCCAACGTGGATTCCGCAAGCGTGTTAGTGTTACCAGCCTGTAATGCCTGAGCAGCCTGCAATAAATTTGGCTTTTGGCTGTAGCTGATTGGTGCTTGGCCGTAAACGCCGCCTGCATCCAGGCCCAGATCGTCCGCCTCTATGCTGCGCCCCGGCTGTAAAATTAGCGCGCGCTGCATAATATTATCCAGCTCGCGCACATTGCCCGGCCAGGGGTAAGCCATCAGCAGTTGTTTCGCCGAGATTGACAAGTTAACGCCACGACGGTTTTGTTTAAGTGCGTGTTTATTTAACAAACGCTCGGCTAGTGGAACTATATCTTCGATGCGATCGCGCAGTGGCGCCCACTGCAAAGGCAGCACGCTCAAACGGTAGTACAAATCCTCACGGAATTTGCCCGCCACCACTTCACTGCGCATATCGCGGTTAGACGTAGCTATAACGCGCACATCCAATTTAATCGTTTTGCGCCCCCCCAGGCGCTCCACTTCGCGCTCTTGCAATACGCGCAATAATTTTGCCTGCAGACCAATATCCATTTCCGAAATTTCATCCAGCAATAGGGTGCCGCCATTGGCCTGCTCAAATTTACCAGGGCTAGAACTATGGGCGCCGGTATAGGCCCCTTTTTCGTGACCAAAGAGCATAGCTTCCAGCATATTCTCTGGAATCGCCGCACAGTTAATGGCGATAAACGGTTGGTTGCGGCGTGGTGAGTGGTTGTGAATAAAACGTGCCAGCACCTCTTTACCGGTACCCGACTCACCCACGATTAGCACCGTGGATTCCGATTGCGCAACGCGCGTAGCCAGCTGCAACAATTGACGGCTCGATGGCGCCTCGGCAACAGGTTCATCGCCGGCTACTTGGGCCACGCCAAGATGGCGAGCCAAAGTCTCCACCAAGGTTTGCGGGGCAAAGGGCTTAACCAAATAATCCACTGCGCCCTGCTTCATGGCTTCAACGGACTCAGTAATACTGGCGTAGGCAGTAATGAGCAACAGCGGGATTTGCGGATACTCCTGCTTAACAATTTTAAGCAGCTCATGGCCGCTCATGCCGCCCATATTGACATCGGATACAATCAGGCGAATATCATTTTGAATGGCCAGCTGGCGCAATGCATCTTCGGCACTGGCCACGGCGACGGCGGTGTAATCGGCAAGCTGCAGGGTATCGCATAGGGCTTCGCGCAGATTGCTGTCATCCTCTACTACCAATACCTTGGCGCCTGCCGCGAATTCTTCATTTTTTAATGCGAGTGCCATGGACATTCTCCTAGGAATTAAACTGCGCAAAGGGCAAAAGTAAACTGGCGCAGGTGCCCTGCCCCGGCTTGGAATTAAGTACAAATTTTCCGTGGTGCGCACGCGCAACAGCCTGTACCACGCTTAAGCCAAGGCCTGTGCCCTGAGCTTTAGTAGTAACAAAAAGTTCGCCGACGCTGGCCAACTGCTCTGGCGTCATGCCTGGGCCTTTGTCGCAAACACGAATCCACAACTGGGGTGTTTCGCCAGCCAGCTTGGGGTTATTTAAGGCGTGGGGATAAAGGTTAAATTCGATGCGCAACTTGGCTTCGCGACCTATGGCCTGAATGCTGTTATTGACCAAATTGAGCAGTGCGCCAATCAAGGCTTCACGATTGCACTGGATATATTGTTCGCGGGCGTAAATATGCCATTCACAACTGGAGTCACTGGTCAGTAGCGGCACCTCCATGGCTTCGGACAATTCTGCTTGCAGTTCGGCAACACTAATCACATCGTTTAAGGGCATTTCACCCTTAACGTAAAACAGCATGTCCTGCACCTGGCGCTCGATATTATTTAAGCGGCCGAGTATTTTTTCGGAAAACTGCTGACGGCGCGCGTCATCCAATTTGCCTGACACCAGATGGCCGGCATAGAGCATTGCGGAAGACAAAGGCGTGCGAATCTGGTGAGCCAAAGCGCTCATCATTTTGCCCAGCGCCGACAGGCGCTCGTGACGACTCAGCTCACTTTGCAGGCGACGGGTTTCAGTCATATCAGTGAGGAGAATGATTTGGCCATCGTCACCCAGGTTGCGGGTTTGGATACTGACACGGCGACCGTCTTTTAAAGAGACTTCATGGCCATCATCCTGGCGAGGAGAAAAACTGCGAGCGATAACCTGTCGCCACACTTCGCCCTGCAGAGGTTCACCCAACAGGGCTTTGGCGGCCGGATTGCACTCGGTGACCCTACCGCTGGAATCGAGCACCACTACGCCACCAGGGAGGAAATTGAGGAGCGATTCCAGACGGCTGGCAAGCTGCTCTTTTTCGGCCAGCTCCTGGATGCGTTGATCGGTTAAGTGAGTCAGCTCATCACTCAATTCAGCAACGCGGTTTTCTAACAGATGGTAGGAATCTGCCAGCTGCTGCGACATTTGGCTAAACAGCTCAAGCGACTGCTCCTCCGACTCGGCTGGTTTTACGGCGTTGCCATGGAGCAGGCCAAGGCGCCCCTGGGCTTCACGTTTTTTCGCTTGCAGAAGCGGCGTCACAACTTGCGTCATATCTACCTCGTGTGTGTGGCCTTTGCCCTAAGCGTCAACAAATCAACACGCTCTGCCAGCAAAAGCTCGTCTTAAGGAGGTAATTGCAATCGCAATGCCAAATATTTTTATTGTTATATTTCAACATGTTATAAAAAATCAGACTTCAGAAAAGTCAAACATTTGGCATATTTGATCGACTCAAATGCTTCAGCAACTTTTTCGCCAGCCACATTTCAGGATTAGCTAAGGCAAGATAAATGGCGCCGGAAATCCAGGCTAGTTTCCACGCTAGCTGACAGTTTTCGCTCTAACAAAGAGGTATGATGACGCGGCTTTTAATCAACTCAATATTGGAAAAACCTATGTCGACAAGCGCTGAAGCACAGCAACCGGGGAAAATCTCAACAGGTGAATTCACCCTGCTTACTGCGTTACTCATGTCGATTGTGGCTATCTCGATTGATGCATTGCTGCCAGCCCTAGGCTTTATCCGCGCCGATATCCCGCTACAGCATCCCAATCAGGCGCAGTATTTAATAAGCGCCATTTTCCTGGGCATGGCCTTTGGCCAACTCATCTGTGGCCCAGTGTCCGACGCCACCGGGCGTAAAAAAGTGCTCTACCTGGGGATAGGCCTTTATTTACTCGGCAGCCTAATTTGCTTTTTTGCGACAGACATCAGCGGCCTATTACTTGGCCGTTTAGTTCAGGGCCTTGGTGTATCTGGGCCCTATGTATCCGCCATTTCGATAGTTCGCGACAAGTACGTTGGCCGTGATATGGCGCGCATTATGTCGCTGGTGATGCTGATTTTTATTATGGTGCCGGCCATAGCCCCCAGCCTTGGCCAGGCGGTTTTACTGGTGAGTTCCTGGCGCTATATTTTTGTACTTTATATTCTTTACGCGCTGATTATTGGCTTGTGGATTTTTATCCGGCTGGAGGAAACCCTACCACCTGAGCGGCGTATTCCCTTAACGCTTGCGGGCTTTGCGGCCGGTTTTAATGAGGTTATCCGCAATCCCGTGACCATGAGTTACACCCTGTGTATGGGCTTGTTTTTTGGCAGCTTTATGGGCTACCTCAATTCCTCCCAGCAAATTTTTCAAGGGCTATTCGGCACCGGCAAGCTGTTTACCGTGTACTTTGGCTTGCTGGCACTGCTGTTTGGTTTGGCCTCACTGGTCAACTCGCGCTTTGTGGGTAAATGGGGAATGGACGTTATTGCCAGCCTGGCGACCAAAGTGATAATTATCAGCTCCCTGGTGTTTGTTGTGATTCAATGGTTTGTGAGCCCTAACCTGGCCGGATTTTTAAGCTATGCCGCTGTGCTGTTTTTTTGCTTTGGCTTAATTTTCGGCAATGTCAACGCCATGGCCATGGAGCCAATGGGCCATGTCGCGGGTATCGCCTCAGCGGTTATAGGTGCCGTCTCATCAATTGTATCCATGACTCTAGGCACCTGGATTGGCCAGTCGTATAACAACACCCTGTTACCTTTAACCCTGGGCTTTTTACTGTTATGCAGCCTGGCATACGGCGTAATGCTATTTGCCCGACGCTGTAAATCCCCCCAGGCCCTGGCAATGGATTAAACCAAGCAGCTGACAAAAATAATTCGCCCAAAGGCGCGATCCCGCTGGCGTATTTGTCCGCACCTGCGTAGTATGCGCGCCTCGGCACCCTTAAGGTCAGTGCCGCCTTTCCCTTGCCGCGGTTCAAGCTCTGCCTGCCCGGCCACTCTCCCGCTCGCCAGACCTTACCCCCATTGCGGGGAGGCCGAGCCACAGGAAAACTCTATGTCTTTTGAAAGCCTCGGCCTGCGCGCCGAAATATTGCGCGCTATTGCCGAAGAGGGTTATAGCAACCCCACCCCGATCCAAGCCCAAGCTATTCCAGCCGTCATCGGCGGTGGCGATATTCTCGCTGCCGCGCAAACAGGTACCGGCAAAACCGCCGGTTTTACCCTGCCGCTGTTGGAAAAACTCAGCCAGAAAATCCCCGGCAAAACAGCCCAGGGGCGCCGCCCATTGCGCGCGCTAATTTTAACCCCCACTCGCGAACTGGCCGCCCAGGTGTATGAAAGCGTGCGCACCTACGGCAAGCACTTGCCCCTGCGCGCCTGTGTGGTGTTTGGCGGTGTCAGCATCAATCCGCAAATGATGGCACTGCGCGGCGGCGTGGACATTTTAGTTGCCACGCCCGGTCGCCTGCTGGATTTGGTCAACCAAAATGCCGTTTCGCTGCGCGATATCGAAGTGTTAGTACTGGACGAAGCCGACCGCATGCTGGACATGGGCTTTATCCACGACATTAAAAAGGTTTTGGCTCTGCTACCCAAAACCCGCCAGAACCTGCTGTTCTCGGCCACTTTCTCTGATGAAATCAAAACCCTGGCCGACAAGCTGCTCAACCAGCCAACCCTGATTGAAGTTGCACGTCGCAATACCGCCAGTGAGCGGGTTAGCCAGCGCGTTCACCCGGTGGATCGCAATCGCAAACGCGAACTGCTGACGCATATCATTCATCAAGGCGACTGGCAGCAGGTGCTGATTTTTACCCGCACCAAGCACGGCGCCAACAAGCTGACAGAGCAACTGCAGGACGACGGCATATCCGCTGCCGCCATTCACGGCAACAAAAGCCAAGGAGCGCGCACTAAAGCACTGGAAGATTTTAAAAAGGGCAGCATTCGCGCACTGGTGGCAACGGATATTGCCGCGCGCGGGATAGATATCGACCAACTGCCCCATGTGGTTAACTACGAACTGCCCAATGTGCCGGAGGACTATGTTCACCGCATTGGCCGCACTGGCCGCGCCCAGGCCGAAGGTGAAGCTGTGTCACTGGTGTGTATTGATGAGCAGCAGTTTTTACATGCCATCGAAAAGCTGATAAAGCGCGACATACCGACTATGGTAGTACCTGGTTTTGAACCTGACCCCAATGCCAAAGCCGAACCCATAGTACTGGGCAAACGCATGACCATAGGTGTGGGCACCAGCAAAAATGGCAGCCGCAACGGCTCTGGAGGCAATCGCAACGGTGGCTCAGGCAATGGCCCCAAGCTGGGCAGCAAACCCCAAAATAGCAGCAAGGGTAATGGCAGCGGTCAAGCCGAAGGCGCCAATGGCAGCTATAAAAAGCCGCGTCGCCGCAACCCGACTAAAGTTAAACCTGCCCACGCACAAGGCAATGGCAACAGCCAAAAACTCGGCTGAGACAAGGGCATTGGTGATAAAGAAGGCGGCCTCAGGCCGCCTTCTTTATTTCAGTTTTTACATACAACAACTGCACTTATCGATTAAACCCCCAATCTTCTACTGAAATTGCCGCCAAGTCGCCTGCGGCGGGTTTGGCTGCGGGTTTATAACCATGTTGCATTGCATCAACCACACTGGCGTGAAGCTTTTGCCCTGGCTCAATCCTGCGCGCGACTTTGAGTAATCCCAGTCTTTCCACCAGCGGGCCTAAATCCGGGTAATTACCCCAAAACTCGCTATAGCTCGGCCGCCGCTCACCCTCCGGACACTGCACCGACCATCCTGGAATTTGACTTAATTCCACCTGCAGCCCTAATTGTTTAGCCTGATTAAGCATCCAAAACAGTGTGATATTGGACAGGTTCGAATCTACATAACCGCCACCCACATTAGAGTGGGCACCAGCAAACCAAACTTCAAGGATGGATTGATTGGCGTGTGCATCGCCAAAATAAGTGGGAATAAACTGGCGCCGCTGTTCATCAAGCGCCAGCGCCTGGCGAAAGTTAACAATGGCGCGCGGGCTTTCCAGGTGAAAATCATTGAAGCTATCACCAAAAGCCAAGGCTCCAACGGTATCCCATACACCGGTAAAATAGATACTTGCAGCCTGCATGCTAGGTAAACGCTGGTAGTTTTTGGGCCTATCCCGGTAACTGGAAAACAGCTCTTCCATCTCCGAATCACTGGGCAAACGCCGCTGCCTGGGCATACCTACCAAGTCAATAAAGCCCATCAAACTGCGCACAGCGTAGGCGCCACGACTAAAACCAAAACCAAATATGCGATCACCAGGCTGCCAGCGCTGCGCTAAAAAACGGTAGGCATCCATAATACGCTCACAGGTTCCCGTACCTGTAGTACCTTCAAAGTTTCGCCAGCGCTGCGAGCCACTACTGCCTACGCCATTGATGTAAATCGCCTCACCATCTTGAGCCGCGAGATTAGCAATCGAACCATAGGGCGAGTCATCCACCAAAGTTTGTTGGCAAATGGACTCCCAGGTAATTTGCACGTTAGTTTTAGTTACGGCTTCCTTGTCTTCAATTGGGTCTTTATCCATTTGCCCCGGAGCATTCCAGGTACCATCAATACATACGACCCAGGCTTTAGACATAAGCAGTATCCTTTATCCAATAACTATTCAGCGGGGACTTTAGCACTTTAGGAGGTACACATAAAAAAGGTGGCTAGGCCACCTCTTTTATCTTTGTTTTGGTCACTAGCGCTGCATATCGTATTTGCGCATTTTTTCAACCAGCGTCGTTCGCCTTACGCAAAGCTTATCAGCTGCGCGTGCGACCACACCGCCGCAATCGTTGAGCGCCTGCTGGATCAAACTCATTTCCAAATTAGAGATATATTCACGCAAGTCTATGCCCTGCTCGGGTAACAAGGGCGTATCATTCATGCTGACATAACCTGCGCTCGCAACCTGCTCGCCAGCTGCTGAAGCATGTACAAAATCTTCGTCAGTTACATCGACGTGGCGATACTTGGCTGGCAGATCTTGCACGCCTATCACCCCATAGGGGTGCATAATCGCCATGCGCTCTACAAGATTCGCAAGCTCGCGAACATTACCACTCCACTCGTGTTGGCAGAGCGACAAAATGGCCGCTGAGTTAAAGCGAATGGAACCGCGCTGTTCACTCTCCATCCGCGATACTAATTCATTAATTAACAATGGAATATCTTCGGCGCGTTCTTTAAGCGATGGCAATTCTATGGGGAAAACATTCAAGCGGTAATAGAGATCTTCGCGGAAGGTATTATCGGCGATCATCTGTTCCAGATTACGGTGCGTGGCAGCGATGATGCGGACATCCACAGACTGGGTTTTATTACTTCCCACTCGCTCGAAGCAGCGCTCTTGCAATACCCGCAAGATCTTCACCTGCATATTCAGTGGCATATCGCCAATTTCATCGAGGAACAACGTACCACCTTCGGCCAACTCAAAACGACCAGCACGGGAGCTAATCGCCCCGGTAAAAGCGCCTTTTTCATGGCCGAATAATTCGCTTTCGAGGAGCTCTGCTGGAATGGCGCCACAGTTGACGGGCACAAAAGGCTTGTCGCGCCTGGGTGAATTGTAATGAAGGTTACGCGCAACCACCTCCTTACCTGTCCCAGACTCTCCGGTAATTAACACTGAAACGTCTTTATCTGCCACTTGGCTCATCAATTCGCGTACATTTTGTATCTGGCGGCTAGTGCCTACCAGGCTGCGAAACAAATGCACAGCGCGATGCTGAGGTTGACGCTTGGAGCTGGACTGAGCCTCACGATAAAGCTGTGCCCTGTGAAGGGTGTCGACCAACTTGTTGTAAGTTGGCGGCACAGCAAGGCTGGCAATCACCATAAATCGATAGAGGTCTTCAAGCTCTTCAGCAAGATGCTGGTTTTCATCGCCAAGCAGAACTACGGCCAACTCATCATTCCAACTGCGCAATTCTTTGAGGAGCTGAGCGACAGACTGGCGACTATCGCTGATGTCGCCAATAAAAATAGCTACGTAATCTTCGCCTTGGTTTTCTTCCACCACAGCGGCTTGCCAAGTATCGCTACTGGTAACCAGAGTTGTTTCACTAAGAAAGTCGAGGAGAATTTTAAGGTCGTGCCGGCGAGCCGGATTGTCATCAATGACAAGTACTTTATTATTTCGCCACATGCCCCAAAACCCTTTTTACAACCAGATTAATAAACAGCAAAGCGAGCAGAAAACAATCAATTATTGATGGCAGCCCGACAAATTCAGGTAAGTAATAGACGAGTCAAGGAACTTAGTCAAATTTATGACGAGGATATATTGTCACTTTGACAAAATAACAACAACAAGCACAAATTTCCGCCAAAAATGTGCCTATTTTTATGAAAGAAAAGCAAATATCGGTGGGAGAGATGCAATTATTTGGGAGCTATTTCGTCCCAGCCTGACTTGAGCGTTTTTAACAGCTGAATGACTTCCGCGACCTTTTCTCCATCGTTTTGCGAAGAGGCTTCGAGCAGACGAAAATTCATGTACTCATAAAGTTTATCGAGGTTTTCCGATAGCTCCCCTGCGCTCATGTCCAAGGAACTGCGCAGGCCGGCAACTATACTAATCGCCCGCCCCAGCAACTCTCCTTTGGCTGCCATGTCGCCACGAGAGATCGCCCCTTGAGCTGCCGCCAAGCGCCCCAAAGCACCCTCAAATAACATCTGAATAAGACGGTGTGGAGAGGCATTGCTCACTTCCGACTCAATACCAAGCTTTTGGTATTGTTTGAGTGCTTCTTGCGGGTTGTAATTGGACACAAAACATCTCCTAGGGATTTTTAGCCAATGCTAAGGCTAGCAGGGCTGCCCGAGATTTGCGAGTTTTGTTATAAACCAGTGGTTTTAAAAACTAAATTTGTGCACTTTTTTGTTTATTCGGTCAATTTAGCTGTCCGCACTGGGATCAGCGGTTGGCCAAAAGACTAACTTCTTGCTGGCACTGAGCAATAATGCCGGCGTAAACACCTTTCAATTCACTGAGAGCCCGCACCAATATAGTTTTATCTTCGGCATTTGCCGCTATGACTCGATCAATTAACAGCACGCAAATACGATCCAGGTGCCTGACTCTGGCCCAATCCTCTTCGACTAGCGCTTGAGTTAATTCGCTTTGAAGTGAGCGCATCGCCAAGATTCCCGCCTCTCCTCGGTATTCAGGGTTAGGTACTGCAATAATTGACATAGCACTCTCCCCCTAGGCCACCTGTTCCGCGATAGCATCCCACGCCGACTTAATCTCTCCCAACAACTGAGAGCACTCATCGAGGTAACTCGATTGATTGTCGCGATTAGCCTGCATTAAGCGACGAATCACATAGTCGTACAATGAGTCCAGATTAGCCGCCAAGTCACCGCCTTCGCGGTCGTTAAGGCTGCCCTGAAGCCCGCCAACAATATTGATGGCTTTCCCGATCAGCTCGCCTTTTCGGGCAATTTGATTCTGCTGCATGGCGCCTTTAGCTTGGGCTATTCGTTCCAGCGCGCCTTCAAACAACATTTGAATCAATCTATGAGGTGAGGCATCCTCAACACCAGATTGAACACGAACATTCGCATAACTTTGGATAGCGGAGAAAGAATTCATAGAGCAACCCATATCACCAATATTGGTTTTATCTTCACTTGCGCCTAGCAAGCCTTTAAAGCTAACGGCCACAAATCGAAATTCTTTAACAGCAAAATTATTGATTAAAAAGGAAAAACTGATTGCAAATGAATAAGGCTATTTTGATTACAGGAGCCTCTACGGGAATAGGCTATTACTGCGCTCACCGTCTTCACCAGGCCGGCTATAAGGTTATCGCCAGCTGCCGCAAGCAAGAGGATGTAAACAGATTGGTCCAGGAGGGGCTTAGCTGTATCAAGCTAGATTTAGACGACTCCGACTCGATCAAACAGGCAGTCGCCAACTGCATGGAGATAACTGACGGCAAATTATTCGCGCTATTTAACAATGGTGCCTATGGACTACCAGGGGCAGTTGAGGATTTAAGCCGAGATGCTTTGCGAGCCCAATTCGAAACCAATTTATTTGGCTGGGTTGAACTTACCAACCTCGTTCTTCCTTATATGTTGCGCCAGGGCTATGGCAGAATAATTCAAAATAGCTCCATCCTCGGCCTAGCCGCCATGCCGATGCGCGGCGCTTATATCGCCAGCAAATTCGCACTTGAAGGAATCACCGATACTCTACGCCTAGAGCTAGATAAAACCGGGGTTTATGTCAGCCTTATTGAGCCAGGCCCTATTCGCAGTAGTTTTCGCCACAACGCCCTCAAGGCATTAAAGAGCCAGATAGACATAACCTCTAGTCGTCACCGCAAACTCTATCAAAGAGCCCTGGCTCGGCTGGAGAGCCAGGAAAGTAAAACACCTTTCACGCAAGAACCAGATGCAGTTTATAAGCGACTAGTTCACGCACTGGAATCGCGGCGGCCACAAAGACGCTACTATGTGACTGTACCAACTTATCTGGTTGCAATTTTGCAGCGTCTATTACCTACCTTCCTGATGGATAGCATCCAAAAAGCACTGGGCCGCTAATTGCTTGGACTCATCGTAAATTCAGCGGCAGTGATTTACAAGCTGGACTAAAACACCATAACTAATATCAACCATCACAAGGTCGGCGAAGCCCAATGAGTCATTCAAGCAAATCCACTGCCTCTTTATGTCTTTTCTTACTCCTGGCTCAATTCATTTGGGCCGATAGCCTCAGGTGCGAGAATAAAGTAATTACGTTAGGAGAGACCAAAGCGGATGTGCTGGCAACCTGCGGCGATCCGCAACTTATTGATAGCTATTGCAGACCTCTGGTTAGCGCCCTCCAAGTACAACAACAAGGCAGCCAAGACACATCCACCACTACGACTCTCACCAACACCAATTGCGAAAATGTTGATATCTGGACGTACAACCGAGGCCAAGGGCATTTCGCGGCCCATCTCTACTTTGCTCAGGGGCAGCTCCTGGAAATTAAACGAGGAGAAAGGCGTCAGTAAATAGCTGCAGTCTCAGGGGTTGCACCAGCCAAAATACTGTATATAATCACAATAACTGTATAAATAAACAGACCCGGAGCAGCCATGATCAACCTTACCTCTCGACAAGAGCAAGTACTTCAGCTGATTAAGCAGTACACAGAAGAGACTGGCTACCCACCCACTCGCGCAGAAATTGCCCGAATTTTGGGTTTTAAATCTGCCAATGCTGCAGAAGAACATATCAAGGCTTTAGCGCGTAAAGGCGCCATAGAGATTATGCCTGGTGCGTCTCGCGGTATTCGTCTAGTGGATACGCAAACTGGCATTCCAATTGTCGGCCGTGTAGCTGCGGGCAATCCAATTCTCGCCCAGGAACACATAGAGGATTATTGCAACATTCCCAGCAGTTTCTTTCATCCCTCCGCAGACTATTTACTGCGCGTAAATGGCATGAGCATGAAGGATGTGGGTATTCTGGATGGCGATTTATTGGCAGTCCACAAAACAGATCAAGCGCGGAATGGCCAAATAGTTGTAGCCAGAATCGGGGAAGAAGTTACGGTAAAGCGCTATAAGCGCAGTGGCAATCGCCCTCAGATTGAACTCTGGCCAGAGAATCCAGACTTTGATGTGATCCATGTAGATGTGCGTGACCAAGAATTTAGCATTGAAGGACTTAGCGTAGGAGTAATTCGCCGTGACTAGTGCAATCGCTCACTTAACCCCTAAGGCTCAAGCATCCAATTCTGGCGTTACTGAGCTTATTCTCGCGAATGACTCGTTAGACCAACTCCGACTTATCCTGCCTATGGTTGCCTACTTAAGCCAGAGTCAGTCGGATCGCTGGATTACCTGGATAAGCCCCCAAGCTATTAATCGACAGTTACTCGAAAATTATGGTGTACACACCCAAAGGCTCAGGTTTATTCATTGCGAAGATGGAGAGAATGCTCGTTGGATAGCCTGGGAGGCTCTCGCCAAAGGTACAAGTCACACGGTAATCGCCAGCCCAGGCAAGCTAAGTGACCGAGAATTGGCTCAATTGGAGCAAGCCGCACAAGAAGGCAAGGCTCAAGGACTATTACTTCGCCTTCGCTAAGCAACAACTCAATTTTACAAGGCCGCTCAGTAATGCAGCGAAGCTCGACCGATGAATTGAGTTGCAGTTTGGGTGAGCAAATTATTTACATGAGGAAAGATCGACACCCGCTAAGTATTGCGCAACCTATCAATTGCAACGTTGGCCGCCATTGCTTAACACTCTAAAGCCCCACTTCAGGCATATCCAGCAATCTGCATCAATGAGTAAATGTTTTTAGCGGGAAATTAATGCAACAGGATTTTATGTTCTGCATATATATCCTCAGCAAAACCTTCAGCTTGTTGATCTGCAACCTCACCCGCTGCATCCATGCCAGCCTCTATCATGGCTTTTGCCACATTGAATTTTGCCTCGCCCAAAAACGCCAGAGATTCTTCCGAAAAGCGAATAGTAACCAGAGGTTGGGCGTTTTCGTCGTCAGTACGCTGCAAAGTAACATCACCGTTAGTGAGTTCCACAATTTCATAAAAAGACGACATAAAAACCTCATTGCTAGCGAGCAGGCAGAAAACGGCGGGTATTCTAACACCTCAGACCTTCCGGTAAAACGCCCTGTTCCCAGAGGATATACTTAGCCCTAATTCGCCTTGCTACAACTTTTCCCTCAGCCTAAAACAAAAGGCCAGCTCGAGGCTGGCCTTTTGTTTTCTTAGGTTGATTAATTTACGCGTTCAAGAACAGTGGTGATCCCCTGGCCTAAACCAATACACATTGTGGATACACCAAGTGTAAGATCTCTATCTTGCATTACGGTAAGCAAGGAGCCAGTAATTCTTGCTCCAGAACACCCGAAAGGATGGCCCAATGCAATAGCACCACCGTGTAAATTAACTTTGTCCTCCATGGCATCCAAAAGCTTAAGATCCTTTAGCACCGGCAACGCCTGGGCGGCGAACGCCTCATTTAGCTCAACAGCTTCTATGTCTTCTATAGTGAGATTCGCTGCTTTGAGCGCTTTTTCAGTGGAGGGAACAGGCCCATAACCCATTATTGAGGGATCAACCCCTGCCAACCCCGTAGACAACACCTTAGCAATGGGTTTAAGCCCCAAAGACTGAGCCCGTTCGGCAGACATAACCAACATAACCGAGGCGCCATCACTCAGCTGCGAAGAAGTGCCCGCAGTTACCTGGCCATTTTTAGGATCAAAAACAGGAGGCAACTTGGCCAAGGCCTCCACACTGGTCTCAGGACGAATGGTTTCGTCTGCATCCACCAGGATTAAAAAGCCATCTGCATTGTGGCCTTCAACCGCGAAAATTTCGCGACTGAATTTGCCTTCTTCCCGAGCCCTAGCTGCAAGTTGATGTGAACGCGCGCCAAACTCGTCCATTTGCTGGCGATTTATACCATGCAATAAAGCAAGATATTCGGCGGTCATACCCATATTACCGGCAGCCTTGGCCACCGATAAGCCAAGTAGAGGGTTGATACTTACAGATTCATACATAGGTAAATGCCCCATGTGCTCTACCCCGCCCAACAAATAAACATCGCCTATCCCAGCACGAATATTCGCCGTCGCCGTGTGTAATGCAGCCATCGAGGACCCACACAGGCGATTAATAGTTTGGGCGGGAACTGTATGGGGCAAACCTGCCAGCAAGAGAATGTTGCGCGCGATGTTAAACGCCTGTTCCTCCCGCTGCATTACACAACCCCAGAGCATGTCATCAATAGTTGCCGGATCTAATTCAGGGTTGCGCGCGAGCAGCCCCTTAATAATTGCAGCGGAGATATCGTCGGCACGGACATTGCGGAAACAACCATTTTTGGAGCGACCCATGGCGCTGCGACCATAGTCAACAATGACGGCATCACGTGGATGTAGACTCATATTTTTGCTCCCTTAGCCGTAAAATTTTTGATTATTGGCGACTTTAGCCTTAAGGCTTTCCGGGGCTTGGTAGAGCGCGCCCAGATCAGCATATTTAGCAGCCAGATCACTAAACACTTGCGCACCAAGGCTATCTATCCAACGGAAGACACCGCCACGAAATGGCGGGAACCCAGTACCATAGACCAGCGCCATGTCGGCTTCGGCGACAGTTTCAACTATCCCCTCCTCAACACAGCGCATTAACTCTGTAGCCATAGGGATCATCATCCGCGCGATGATATCCTCGTCACTCAGCTCTAGGGACGCACTAATGCCAGGTGCAAGAATCTCCGCAACTTCAACAGCAGAAACCTTCACCGGTTTTCCTTTTTTATCTAGCTCGTAATTGTAAAAGCCTTTCTCGCTTTTTTGCCCGAGTCGACCGGCAGCAAAAAGCGCATCAGTACAAGAGACAAAATCGCGCTTCATTCGCTCAGGAAAGCCCTCAGCCATTACCTTCTCAGCGTGAACCGCAGTATCTATACCAACTACGTCCAATAAATAAGCTGGCCCCATAGGCCAACCCCAGGTCGCCATAACTTTATCGATTCGCTGAAAATCGACACCATCACGGACCAGCATGGCAAACCCAGCAAGATAAGGGAAAAGCACGCGATTAACCAAAAAGCCCGGGCAATCTTTTACTACTATGGGTTTCTTGCCCATGGCATTGGCATAAGCAACGGTTCGCGCAACAGCAGCATCCGAAGATTTAGCACCTCGAATAACTTCAACCAGAGGCATCATATGCACGGGGTTAAAAAAGTGCATACCACAGAAATTTTCTGGCCGCGTAAGCGCTTCGGCCAAATAGGTTACAGAAATGGTTGAGGTGTTAGTGGCAAGAATAGTATCGGCTGCCACTTTGGTTTCTGCCTCAGCTAACACCGCCTGTTTAACCTTAGGATTCTCTACAACGGCTTCCACCACTATGTCAACTTGATCGAAGCCGTCATAAGTCAACGCAGGCTCAATACGATTTAACACATCGCCCATTTCAGCGGCGCTGAGTTTTTTACGCTCAACACGTTTACTCAGTAATTTGTTGGCTTCACTCAAACCCAGGTCTATGCCTTTCTGGGCAATATCCTTCATTTTGATTGGCACGCCCTTTAGCGCTGACTGATAGGCTATGCCACCACCCATGATTCCCGCACCTAATACGGCGGCGCGAGCAATTTTTTTGTCGGCTTTTTTCTCCCAGGACTTGGCCTTTTTGCTTAATAATTGCTCATTAATAAAAATACCAACCAACGACTGAGCGACAGGTGTTGCTGCCATTTTGGCAAAGCCTTCAGCTTCAATTTGCAGCGCTTCGTCGCGGCCTTTATCGGCGGCTTTTTGCATCACCTTGATAGCGGTTACTGGAGCGGGATAATTGCGCCCCGCCTGGGCACCAACAAAGGCCTTTGAAGTTTCAAAGGCCATCATAGATTCAATAAAATTGAGCTGTAGAGGCGCCTTTTTCTGCGCGCGGCGCGCTTGATAATTAAGCGTGCCTGCAATCGCCTGCTTGAGCGTATCGCGCGCGGCATCAAGTAGTTTTTCAGGCGCAACTACAGCATCCAACACGCGCACCCTTAAGCCTTCGGCAGCGTCATTTTCCTTGCCGGCAGCAATCCACTCAACGGCGGTGTCCACCCCTGCAACTCGCGGCAGGCGCACAGTGCCACCCCAACCGGGAATTATCCCCAGTTTGGTTTCAGGCAGGCCTACCTTGGCCAAAGTGCTGGCAATGCGATAATCGCAGGACAGACAAAACTCCAGGCCGCCACCCAACGCGAATCCGTTTATCGCTACAACTGTGGGAAAGGGTAAATCTTCAAGACGACAAAAATTGTTGTTATTTTTGCCCAGATGCCCGCTGATTTGCTCTGGCCCCGAGGAGAAAATCGCACTGAACTCCATAACATCCGCACCAACGACAAATACATCCTTGGCACTGCGAATCAATAAACCTTTAACGCTTTGGGCTTTTTCCAACCGGTCAAGCACCTCTGCCAATTCATTGACGGTAAGAAGATTGAATTTATTGACCGACTCCCCCTGAAGGTCGAACACTAGTTCGGCGATGCCATCAGGCATCAGGGAAAGAGTAATGGCTTTTCCTTTATACATAGTCACTCTCTCTTGTTATTGATAGGAATTGTGCAGATGAGTGTAGCAGGCTTGAATGACCTTAACCCGTGTAAGACAGGAAAGGCTTATCGCAAAGACAAAAGATTGTGAAATGATTGGCCAAAAGCCCCAAATTACAGGCGAATAGCCACACTGGAAGGTCCCTGGAAAAGATTGCAGACCCGATAAATAGCTCTTGGGGGCACCCTAACACGCTCTCCGGTGATTAAGGGAACCTGCAAAGTATTTATTTGGCAGCTCACTTTGCCTGAAACGACAACGATCTCTATGCCTTGCGTGGACGCAACAGCAAACGGAGACACCTCCCCTTCAAGCAAGGCCAAGGCCGCCAATCTGTCTGGACTAGGACTCGAATTTGGAACGTAAGTCAGCGCAGGATCCCAGTAGAAAAAATCGGCAAAACTTAGTGGGAGCGCACCAAGTATCAGCGATAAGCTATGTAGGCTGGGGCTCACCAGCCCCTGCTCCACCATCGAGATACTGCTATTGGTAATCCCAGCTCGCTTGGCCAACTCACGCTGAGAATAGCCAAAAAGCTCGCGAATTAACTTCAATCGGCGACCAAATTCCAAATCTGAACCTGATTCTACCGATTGAAGGGTTGCTGAGCTGGAGTTGGGGTCGGATGCTACCATGCGGGAATCAATGACTCTAGCTTGAGCAACTAGCCTAGCTTGGAGGCGAGTAAACGCTCGCGCTCACTGGTTGGGAGGTTATCAACAATCAACTGATAGGAGTGATCAATCATGCGTTGAATTTGGGCCTGGGGAACTGAGCCGTCAAGAATAACCGTATTCCAATGCTTTTTGTTCATTTGGATACCTGGGCGAACAGCTGGATATTGCTCACGTAACTGTAAGGCTAAATCCGGGTCACACTTAAGACTAACCCGAGGAACACCTCCCTCGGCAGTAAGGGTGGCAAACATCTTGTGGCAGACCTTATATACCGCCATATCAGGTCCGGAAGGAAACATCTCTTTGGCCTGGTGTTTCGTAAGAATATAATTTTGGGTAGAAAGAAAATCCATGTTTTAGTCCTTTATCGAACAACTCTGGTCGATGTTAGCGACAAATAAATCGGGTTAATGCAACAACACTCTTAGCACTTAATACCGCCTTCGGTAAGCATCACCACTACACGATAGTAACAACGACACATCGAGGTCATTAGTTGGAAATCAGTGGTGCCGAAGAGTGAGTTGCCTGTTCCAGCAACAATTTTAAGTTGCCAGCACTTACTATGGCATCAGGCAAGGATACGAATATGGCATCCAGATCATTTAAATCAGTGCCCTTTTCTATTGCGTATTTTGCATCAGCCACAGTAGAAACGATATAGAGAATGGCGTCCAATTCATCAATGAATTCATTTTCGCCCAAGATATGATCAGAGGAGCCATTTGTCAAGCTAGGTATCGCCCTACTCCATACTTCTTCCCGGACTATATATCCCTGTAAAAACCCCCGAGCCCACTGCTCGAGATCAACACGTTCTTCGGGAAGACTAGCATATACGGCACTACAGGGTAAATTACACAATTTCAAAGCAACTTCAGTGTAATGAAACGCCAAAAGCTGCTCGAGTGCCCCTGCAACCATTAACGCTTCTTGTTGATGCTGGTAATCGGGTTGTCCATCGTTAAACACCAACCCTTTCCAGTCCACATCCGGTTGACCGGGCGATACCGCTAAGGCGCGCAAATAGCCATCAAGTTGGTAAAAATTCATGGTGTGTTTTGGACACCGCCCCGACTCTAAAAAATCGTTTAATAAATGGGTTAAAGCCGTATCGCGGGTTGAAACCTGATTCATCAAAAAGCCTTGGCTAAAACGAAGTTCGGCGATATTCCCGATATTCCGGGTGCCAAAAGTTCTGGTTAATCTTATCGTTAATTAATTCAGGTGGAATAGGTAGAGCCACGCCATCGGCGATTGCCTGCTCAACCACCGCCCGCGCAATAAATTTGCTGACTTCGCGTATCGATTCCAGTGGCGGTAAAAGCGCGCCCTTACCCTCCCTGACTATTGGCGATGTGTCCGCCAGGGTGCGGCTCGCGGCCATCATCATATTATCGGTGATTCGATTGGCGCCTGCCGCTAAAACCCCAAGGCCTATACCCGGGAAAATATAACTATTGTTGCACTGTGCGATTTCAAAATGCTGATTACCCATGTCTACCGCAGGAAAGGGGCTACCAGTGGCAACTAACGCCTTGCCGCTGGTCCAGCGTAAAATATCAACTGGCTGCGCCTCAACCTGAGACGTAGGGTTAGAGAGAGGCAGGATCACAGGCCTATCACAACCGGCCTGGAGAGCTTCAATAATGCTTTTGCTAAACAACCCCGCCTGCCCCGAAACACCTATTAGCACCGTGGGCTTGGCGTTGGCAATTACATCAAGCAATTCAATCTGCTCAGCGCTGCGGCTCACCGACAAATCCCAGCTAGCCACCGCAGTCGCCGGAGTGGCTAAAGGCCGCTGGAAGTCAAACAGACTGGTCGATGTATCTAAAAGCAGGCCGTCCTTACAAATTAGAAATACTCGCGATCGGGCTTCCGCCTCGGAGAGGCCTTCAGCTACCATCTGGCGAATGATATGCTCAGCGATCCCAGAACCTGCCGAACCTGCACCGGCAAAAACCACTCGCTGCTGCGACAAGGTTTCACCCTTGGCCAAGCAGGCCGAAATCAAAGTGCCAACAGTTACCGCCGCAGTACCCTGAATGTCATCGTTAAAACAGCACAGCTGGTCGCGGTAGCGATTGAGCAAAGGGGTGGCGTGATCCTGGGCAAAGTCTTCAAATTGCAGCAGTGCATGGGGCCAGCGCATTTTAATGGCCTGGATAAATTCATCGACAAAATTGTAGTAATCCTCTCCGGTAATACGCGGATGACGCCAGCCCATATACATTGGATCGTCAAGCAGCGCGGCATTATTGGTCCCCACATCCAGAGTAATCGGCAAGGTATAAGCCGGGCTGATTCCCCCGCAAGCCGTGTATAGCGCCAACTTGCCGATGGGGATACCCATACCGCCTATACCTTGGTCACCAAGCCCCAGTATCCGCTCACCGTCAGTAACCACAATCACTTTAACGTTTTGTTTGGTCGCATTTTGGAGCATGTCATCTATGCGATCGCGATCCGGATAGGAAATAAACAACCCGCGTTTGCGCCTGTATATTTTTGAAAACTGCTGACAGGCGAGACCAACGGTCGGCGTATAGATCAACGGCATGATTTCGGTTAAATGATCAGTCACCAACCGGAAGTACACAGTTTCGTTGGTATCCTGAATATTGCGCAAATAAATGTGCTTATCCATAGGGTCGTGAAACGAGCAAAGCTGTTGATAAACCCTTGCCTCCTGCTCTTCTATGGATTCAATGTTGTATGGAAGCAGGCCTTCCAAATTAAACTGCTGCCGCTCGCGCTCCGAAAAAGCACTGCCCTTATTTAATAGGGGGGCTTCCAATAGGGCTGGGCCGGCAAAGGGGATATAAATCGGGCGTTTTTTTGTCATGGCAAGCACTGAATATTCATGCGGGAATGTGAGCCAACCATAGCCTAAATAGAGCGTCTCAACCAGCGATATGGCTGATAATTTTCACAGAAGAAAAGCGAAAAGGTAGAATGGCGATTTTTCCAACCAGAGAATTTCAAAATGCAAATTGAGCAATTTTTGACACGACTAAAAAGCACACCTGAGAGCGTAACTTTTGAGGACACTATGGCTGTGGTCGAGGCCAATTTCAGTTTTAGCCCAACCGCTTTCCGAAATGGCAACACCATTAATGAAGCTGGGCAAAATAATGGCTCTTGTAAACTCTTTAGTTTTGCGCAATTGCAGAATCTCAGTGTGCCGGAGACTCTCTCCTGCTTCGGCGCTTTTTATCGCGAAGATGTACTTAAAAACCCAGCCGGTAAAGATCATCAAAATATCCGCAACTTTATCAAGTTCGGTTGGGACGGCATTGAGTTTCAAGCCCAGGCCCTGGTCGCCAAATAACTTTCATCAGGAAATGCGTTAATGGGCAGATCGCACGGAACCATAAGCAAATTGCTACTGCTGGCCAGCTTTGCAATGGGGCTAGCTGCCTGCAGCCAGGCCCCTCTGCCCCCAGAGGGATCAACAGCCGCTACACCAAATGCCCTGCAATGCCCTGAGCAGCGCCCGCAAATCTGTACACAAGATTACCGCCCAGTGTGCGCAACGCGCGACACAGGTATTCGCTGCGTCAGGGCGCCCTGCCCCAGCGCGACATTAATTAGCTATGCCAATGCCTGTAGCGCCTGTGCCGATCCCAAAGTGGCGAGCTACACAGCAGGTGCATGCCCCGATACCAAGGCCGATTAACATGTGGGTACAAAAAGAACTCAAATTGCAGGCGCGTGCACGCGGCTTTCATTTGGTGACAGATGAAATCCTGCGCCAGTTGCCTGAATTAAAAAACTGCCGGCTGGGCTTGCTTAATGTGACGATTAAACACACCTCGGCCTCGCTGAGTATTAATGAAAATGCCGACCCCAGTGTAAGGCGCGACTTCGAGCGTTTTTTTAACCACGCCGTGCCTGAAAACGAACCCTATTACGAGCATATGGATGAAGGCAGTGACGATATGCCAGCCCATGTAAAGGCGAGCTTATTGGGTGCCAGCCTGAATATTCCCGTGACCGATGGTCGCTTGAACCTGGGTATTTGGCAGGGCATTTATTTGTGTGAACACCGCAATCAGGGCGGCAGCCGCAATCTGGTCCTCACCCTGCAGGGCGAATTTCGCTAACTGCCTGGTCACAGCCGTAAAAAAACCGCCGTTAGGCGGTTTTTTTACGCTACTCGCACATTACTTGCGGAAACCCGGCGGAACACTGCCAGGCAAGCCGGGCATCATACCGCCCAGGCCGCGCATCATTTTCTGCATGCCACCGCCTTTCATCTTGCCCATCATTTTCGCCATCTGCTTATGCTGCTTGAGCAAGCGGTTCAAATCCTGAATTTGGGTGCCAGAACCCAGGGTAATGCGACGTTTGCGCGAGCCGCTCAGATCGTCCGGGTTGCGACGCTCTTCCGGGGTCATGGAGTTAATCAGCGCCTCCATGGTTTTAAACTGCTTATTCATATTGGCCGACTGCGCCATCTGCGCCACATTGCCAAGGCCTGGCAATTTGTCGAGCATAGAGGTCAAACCGCCCATGTTTTGCATTTGTTGCAACTGATCGCGCAGGTCGTTAAGGTCAAACTTCTGGCCTTTGGTCACCTTTTGGATCAGTTTTTCGGCTTTGTCTTTATCGACATTGCGCTCAACCTGCTCAATCAGCGAGAGCACATCACCCATACCGAGAATGCGCGAGGCAATACGATCCGGGTGGAAAGGCTCAAGTGCATCCACCTTCTCGCCCATCCCCAAAAACTTGATGGGTTTGCCGGTAATGTGGCGCACCGACAGAGCCGCACCGCCGCGCGCATCACCGTCGGCCTTGGTCAGAATCACACCGGTCAGCGGCAGCGCATCATTAAAGGCTTTGGCGGTATTTACCGCATCCTGGCCAATCATGGCATCTATCACAAACAGGGTTTCAACCGGGTTAAGCACCTTATGCAGGTCCTGGATCTCGGTCATCAACTCCTGGTCTATGTGCAGGCGACCCGCAGTATCCACAATCAATACATCAAAAAACTGGCGCTTGGCCTGATCCAGGGCGGCACGGGCGATATCCAATGGATTCTGCTCCGCCGCTGAGGGAAAGAAGTCGACTCCGACTTCACCAGCCAAAGTCTGCAACTGCTGGATAGCCGCTGGACGATAGACGTCGGCACTAACCACCAGCACTTTTTTCTTTTCACGCTCTTTAAGGAAGCGCGCTAACTTGGCAACAGAGGTAGTTTTACCAGCGCCCTGCAAACCGGCCATAAGCACTATGGCGGGCGGCTGTTGTGCCAGGTTCAATTTTTCGTTGGCCTGGCCCATGGTGGCGATCAGCTCGGCCTCAACAATTTTAATAAATTGCTGGCCAGGATTGAGCGCCTTGCTGATTTGCTGACCCAGGGCACGACTGCGCACCTGATCGATAAAGGCTTTGACGACCGGCAGAGCAACGTCCGCCTCCAGCAGTGCCTTGCGCACGTCGCGCAGGGCGTCTTTGATATTGTCCTCGCTCAGACGCGCCTTGCCAGTAATGCTGCGCAGCGTATGGGACAAACGATCCGTTAGATTTTCAAACATAAAGCGTCTCGCTAATCGCAAAAACAGATGGATATTGGTGGCGGGCAGCTATTGGGTGCCCTGCTTCTTAAGTGGCGGCAATTATACTCCCAAATTTGGCCCCAGTTGGCGATTTGTTAGGGTAAGCTTTGCGAGCTAAAACTGACTTATTAAGGTTGTTTCTCATTTCCCTTCAATTAGACCAGCCCTTGTGACACACTTAGCGCTAGATTTCTGAAAATCTCAGCAATCCAATAACCTAATCACCTCGAGTGCTGTTAAGGATTTTTACTGCGCATGATCAGCCTTTACCCCAATCTGGTTCTCGCCGCCAATCTGCTGGCCCTGGCTATTTACTCAGTGGCCAGTATCTATTTTATTACCAAGGCCTGGCGCCAACATCAGTTGAGCCGCAAAGCCCTTCGCAGCACCGCCAGCCTAGCCTTGGTACTGCATGCAATAGGTGTTCATGGGTTAAGCTTTGGCAGCCAGGGTTTCTACCTGAGCTACTTCGGGATTTCATCGCTTATTTTTTTAGTGATAAACCTATTGGTATTAGTTAGCAGCTTAAAAAAAGACCTTCACAATCTTTTCCTTTTACTATTTCCGCTCTCAGCGGCCTCGGTGCTCGCCTCCACGCTTGAAGGCTCAGCCGATCATCACTTGCTGGATTATTCATTGGCAACCCACGTAATTCTCTCAATTTTGGCCTACAGCCTGCTAACTATCGCCAGCCTCCAGGCCTTAGTACTCGCCTATCAAAACCACCAGTTAAAAGCCAAGCACCTGACCGCTGGCACGCGCCTGCTGCCACCGCTGCAAACCATGGAGGCACTATTGTTCGAAGTGCTCTGGGTAGGCGAGATTATGTTGACCCTGGCCATAGCTTCTGGTTTTTGGTTTTTGGAGGATATGTTCGCCCAACATCTGGTGCACAAAACCGTGTTTTCACTGTGCGCCTGGTTGATCTATGCACTCCTGCTATGGGGGCGCTGGCAGTTGGGCTGGCGCGGCAACCGTGCAATTCGCTGGGCAATTGCCGGTTTTATCTGTTTGATGCTGGCCTATTTTGGCAGCCGTATGGTGCTGGAAATGGTGTTGCACAGGGTTTGACCTGTGCAGTTGATTGTGCGATTTAAATATCCTCGTCCCTGTCGCGCCATTTATTGAATTTACTTAGCAGGAACCCCATGCCCGCCGCCAGTGCCAATAGGCAGCCCAGCAGCAGTATAAACACCAACAGGTAGCGCCCCAACTCATCCCACTCCAGGCCCCAACCGTAAACCGCCAGCAGCAAAAAGCAAAAGCTGGCAATCAAGTTGACGCCCAGACCACGGTTTTTAAACAAATTTCGCCAACGCACGCTCAACCTCGAAACTCTTAAAAAAATAATTCCAGCGCTTGCGCCACACCCGCCTCATCCGCAGACGCCGTCACCCAATTGGCCACGGCCTTTACATTGGCGCGGGCATTGCCCATAGCCACACCCAGGCCCGCCATCTGCAAAAAGTCCATATCCGATTCCGCATCACCAAAGGCGATAACTTCATCGGCAGTCACGCCATGATAGCGGCACAACTCGGCAAACGCCCAGGCCTTGCTCGCCTCAGCCGAAATAACACTGGCAAATTGCCACTCGGGGTAAGCGGTTAAGTAGGCGCGCGCAAAAATTAAATGGGGAAACTCGCACTCCAGCCGATCAATCAGCTCGCCCTGCTCTGCGCGGTTAACCCCCAGCAGCAATTTGCTGGCCTGAATCTCCCGCGCCAAATCCTCCAGGCAAGCCAACTGCGGCTGTACACGCAAATGTTTGGCGTGCACTCGGCTGATGTCACATTGAGCCTCTAAAAAATAGGCCTGGGGTGAATAGAATTCGCGGTAGAGCTTCAACTCTGCAGCGCGCTGCAACACCGCTTGCACATCGGCAGCGGCCAGCATTTTTTGCGCGAGCGTCTGCTGCTGGATGGGGTCAAACAAATGCGCTCCGGTATAAAAACTACCGGCATCGCAAATTCCCAGCTCATCCATTAAAAAACGCGCGGCAAAATAAGGGCGACCCGAGGCGATGGCCGTTTTAATGCCCAAGGCGCGAACGCGCGCAAGTTGCGTTTTTAAGGGCGCGAGAATCTGCCCCTGGGAATCGAGCAGAGTGCCGTCAATATCAAAAAAGGCCAGCTTTATGCGGCTGGCCTTTTCCCTTGCTTGTGCGAGTGTCAACTTCACAATCTGCCCTCTACCTGAATAACGCAGCCACCACATAGAGCAACACAAAGGTGGCCAGGGCAATCACCTTCACCGAGATACTGCGCTTGATCGGCTCCATGGTTTTAAAACGCGGATGATAGGACACCAGCAATTGCGCCACCACATAAACAGCAATAAAGCCAATGGCCCAGGCATAAGTGTGTGAATCGGCAAACAGCTTTTCTACCGGGCTCATTCGCGGCGCCACTTGCTGGTGCCATCTTTGGCATCTTCAATAAGGATTCCATTCTCGCTGAGCAGTTTGCGAATCTCATCGGCACGGCCATAGTTTTTGTCTTTTTTAGCCTGAATGCGTTCAGCCACCAAGGCATCGACTTTTTCAGCCGCAATTTGATCGCTGCCACCAGACTGTAAAAAGACCTCGGGGTTTTCCTGCAAAATCCCCAATATCAAACCCATGGCTTTCAATTCACCGGCAAGCGTAAGCGCATCAGGCGATCCAGCTTTAGCGAGGGTATTCAGGTCGCGCACCAGGTTGTACATAGACGCCAGCGCCTCACGGGTATTGAAGTCATCGTTCATGGCTTCAACAAAGGCCTGATAGTAGCCGCTGTGCAATTCGCTTAAGGGCAAGGGTTGAACCTCGGCAAACTCTCGCAGCGCGCCATAAAAACGCTCAAGGCCAGCGCGGGCTTCAATTAAATTGTCTTCGGCGTAATTGATCGGGCTGCGGTAATGGCTGCTCACCAACAAAAAGCGCACCACTTCCGGGTGGTATTTTTCCAGCACATCGCGAATGGTAAAAAAGTTGCCCAGGGATTTAGACATTTTCTCGCCGTCGACGCGCACAGCACCGGCGTGCATCCAGTAGTTGACGTATTTGCAACCATTGGCCGCTTCGCTCTGGGCGATCTCGTTTTCGTGGTGCGGAAAAGGTAAATCCGGGCCGCCGCCGTGAATATCAAAAGTTTCGCCGCAGCACTGCTTGCTCATCGCCGAGCACTCAATATGCCAGCCGGGGCGACCATTACCCCATGGCGATTGCCACGCAGGCTCGCCGGCTTTGGCCGCTTTCCAGAGCACAAAATCGCGCGGGTCTTCTTTAATTTCATCCACTTCGATGCGCGCACCGGCGAGCAATTCGTCAGGATTTTTATTAGTCAGTTTGCCATAGTTGGCAAAGCTGCCTACGCGATAGTAAACATCGCCATTGCTCGCCGCATAGGCGTGGCCTTTATTGATCAGCGTCTGGCTCATGTCGACTATCTGCTCGATAAAGGCGGTCGCGCGCGGCTCAATATCCGGGCGGGCAATGCCCAGGCGATTTTCATCCTCGTGCATTGCTTCAATAAAATCGCGCGTGAGTTCACTGAACTCCACACCCTTTTCATTGGCGCGCCGAATAATTTTGTCATCTATGTCGGTAATATTGCGCACATAGGTTACGCCCCAACCTTGGCTGCGCAAAAAACGGGTGATCACATCAAAGGCAACCAAAACCCGCGCGTGGCCAATGTGGCAGTAGTCATACACAGTGATACCGCAGACATACATAGAAATTTTGCCCGGGTGAATCGGTTTGAAAATTTCTTTTTGACGCGTGAGCGTGTTGTAAATCTGTAACATGAAATAACCCGAATTAATTGTCTTCCGTTTTGGCGAAGCTGTCTTTTAAACCAATGGTGCGGTTAAAGACGATTTTGTCAGCGCTGGAATATTTACTGTCGAGGCAAAAATAACCCTGGCGTTCAAACTGGAAAGTGGTGCCCAGCGGCGCCTGCGCCAAACTCAACTCCGCCTTACAACCCTGAAGGATTTCCAGGTTGCCGGGGTTGATGGAATCCAGGAAGTTTTTGCCACCGGCATCGGGCGCTTCGTCGTTAAACAGGCGCTCGTAAAGGCGCACTTCACAATCCAGATTTTGCGCCGCAGATACCCAGTGGATAACACCTTTAGGCTTGTTGCCATCTTCCGGATCTTTACCCAGGGTGTTTTCAATTACGCGGGCGACAACTTCAATCACCTGCCCCTGGTCATCTTTTACAACAGACTCAGCCTCAATCACATAGGCACCGCGCAAACGCACGCGCTTGCCGAGTACCAGGCGCTTGAATTTTTTGTTGGCTTCTTCGCGAAAGTCTTCCTGCTCAATAAACAGGGTTTGGGTAAAGGGTAACTCGCGCCCACCCAGGTCATCGCGATTGGGGTGATTGTGAACCTTTAACAGTTCAACTTTGTCCGCGGGATAATTGCTCAGCGTTAATTTTAACGGGCGCAGTACACACATGGCGCGCGGGGCATTTTTATCCAGGTCGTCGCGCACACAGAATTCGAGCATACCCACATCGACCACACCATCGGAGCGAGTCACACCAATGCGCTCACAAAATTCGCGCAGCGATGCCGGGGTATAACCGCGGCGGCGCATACCGGAGATGGTAGGCATACGCGGATCATTCCAACCGTCAACAAAACCTTCGTCCACCAGCTGCTTGAGTTTGCGTTTACTGGTCACCGCATAGTTGATATTCAAGCGCGCAAATTCGTACTGGCGCGGCACAGCAGGCACCGGCAAGTGTTGAATAAACCAATCGTAGAGTGGCTTGTGATCTTCAAACTCCAGGGTACAAATGGAGTGCGTAATACCTTCCAGCGCATCGCTCTGGCCGTGGGCAAAATCGTAGGAAGGATAAATGCACCATTTGTCACCGGTTTGGTGGTGATGGGCTTTTTTGATGCGATAAATGATTGGATCGCGCAAATTAATATTGGGCGATGACATATCAATTTTGGCGCGCAGTGAGCAGGCGCCTTCCGCAAATTCGCCCGCGCGCATTTTTTCAAACAGCGCCAGGTTTTCCTCGACACTGCGCTCGCGGAAGGGGCTGTTTTTACCCGGCTCGGTCAGGTTGCCGCGGTATTCACGCATCTGCTCGGCATTGAGATCGCAGACAAAAGCCAAGCCATTTTTAATTAAATGGATGGCCCACTCATAGAGGGTATCAAAATAGTCGGAGGTGTATTTCACCTCGCCCGCCCAGTTAAAGCCCAACCATTTGACGTCTTCCATAATGGAGTCGACGTACTCTTCGTTTTCTTTTTCCGGGTTGGTGTCGTCAAAGCGCAGGTTGCACAGGCCGCCAAACTCTTGCGCTACGCCAAAGTTCAGGCAAATGGATTTAGCGTGACCTATGTGCAAATAGCCATTGGGTTCTGGCGGGAAGCGAGTCACGATTTTTTGGTGCAGGCCGCTATCCAGATCCTTGCGGATAATTTGCTGGATAAAGTGCATAGGTTTGGCCGGTTTAGAGGAATCTTCGCTCGACACTGAAGCTGGGTGGTTTTGGCTTTCGCTCATATGATCAAAAAATCCGCAATTGAATCAATAGGTTCGCTGCTTCCAGCGGGAAAAATGGGGCTATTGTAACCAGTCGCCAGGGCTTTTGATACCGCTAAACCCAGGGCGCCCCTGGGCTTGGGAGGTTAGTGTTTTACAGGCTGGGACTGGGGTGCCGAGCGGTAGTCGCTGCGCCGTTTTAGCTGATAACGGCGCACGGCGGCGTTATGCTGCTCCAGGGTGGCAGAAAACTCGCTGGTGCCATCACCCTTGGCCACAAAATAGAGCGCATCGCCCTGAGCAGGATGCAACACAGCATGAATAGACGCTGCACTGGGCAGAGAGATAGGCGTGGGCGGCAGACCGTCAATTTGATAGGTGTTATAGGGGTTAACACCGGCCAAATCCTTGCGCGAAATATTGCCCTTGTAGCTATCGCCCATACCGTAGATAACCGTGGGGTCAGTCTGCAGGCGCATGCCGCGCTGCAGGCGACGCACAAAAACGCCGGCAATCTGATCGCGCTCACTCAGACTGCCCGTTTCGCGCTCCACGATTGAAGCCAGAATCAGCGCCTCATAAGCATTTTTAAAGGGCAGCTTGTCGGCCCGCTCCGCCCACTCTTTATCCAGCAGGGTCCGCATTTTTTGATGGGCCTGTTTCAGCACCTCGATATCACTGGCATGACGACTGAAACTGTAGGTATCCGGAAAAAACCAGCCCTCGAGATTCGCTTCGCTAAAATCCAATTTAGCTTTTATTTGTTCGCTATTAAGGCCTGACAAATGGTGCTCAAGCGATTCCGCCTGACTGAGCGCGGCCAGGGCCTGGGCAAAAGTCCACCCCTCAAGAAGGGTTAGCTGATAGAGCACCACATCACCTTTGAGCAACTTTTGCAGCAGGCTTTTTGGCGTTGTGCCGGAGGCAAAGTTATATTCGCCCGCATGAAATTTATGATTAGGCTGCAGGCGCGCGTAAAGGCGCAACCAGCGGGGATGATCCAGAGCGCCATCCTGCGCCATTTTATAGGCCAAATGGCCCAGTGTTTGACCTGATTTCAGCTCATAGCTATAACCCTGCTCAGGCAAAGGCAGGGGCTTATCCAGCCACACTTGAAAGTAGTGCCAAAACGCCAGGCATGCCAATAGCGATAACAAACAGAGCGCGCCAACAAGCAGCAAGAATTTTAACCATACGCGGCGCAGCGCCTTTAGCAATACAGCCTTCACTGCTGGCCCTCCGCAAACAAATGCTGCTCCAGCAATTTTTGCAGGCCAGTGCAAATCGGCCCCTTACTATATCGCCAGGCATTATCTTCACTGTCGAGGCTAACAACCGGCCAAATACCGGCCAGGCTATTGGTCAACATCAACTCGCTTGCCACTGACAAATCCGCCAGGGAAACCGGCCTGATCTCAACACTAACACCTAGGCTCGGCGCCAGGGTTTCAATCACCAAACGACGCATTACCCCTGCCACCCCGGCCGTTGCAAGTGAAGGCGTCACCAGCTGATTGTTAATCACCAAAAAGAGATTGCTGGAGATTGCCTCCAGCAGATTCCCCTGCTGATCAAGCAATAAGCCATCGTCAAATTCCTGCTGCCACTCGGCGCGCGCCAGTACTTGATCCAGCCGGTTTAAATGCTTGATCCCCGCCAGGGCAGAATTTGCGGGCAGCCGATAATGGCAGATGCGCGCGCGCGACCCCTGGGAGTAAACTCGGGACTGCAACTCGGCACCGGGAAATAAATAAACACAATAGCTAGGTGCCAAATCCGCTACCACTTGATAGCCTCGGCCGCCAGCACCCCGCGTAACGACAATTTTAAGTACGCCATGCTCAAGCGCCAGCACCTCGGCCAATGCCTGCTGAACGTAGGTGTCCAACTGCTGCGTATCGCAACGAATACCCAGTTTTTCACAGTCACCCAGTAAACGCTGGCGATGCAAGGGCCAGAGCGGCACCCTCCCCCTGTAGATGCGGCAGGTCTCGAATAACCCATCGCCATAGGCGAAACCGCGGTCCCAGGGGGATACACCTCCACCCAGGACACCATTGACAATACACAGAGGTAATTGATTATTCATGACGCGAGTCTATACAAATTCTGCCCATAGCAAAACGCCGAACGGGTAAGAGTTCGGCGTTTTGCGAGAGGCTGCTTAGAGCGCTTAAACCTTGCGGAATATCAGCGAACCATTGGTTCCGCCAAAACCAAAGGAGTTGGATAGAACCGCTTCGATTTTGCGCTCCTGCGCTGTGTGCGGCACCAGGTTGATATCGCAACCTTCATCTGGGTTGTCCAGATTAATAGTTGGCGGCGCCACCTGATCGCGAATTGCCAACACACTGAAAATCGCTTCAACTGCACCCGCTGCACCCAAAAGGTGACCAATCATGGACTTGGTTGAACTCACCGCCACTTGATTCACAGCAGATCCCATGACCGCTTTAACAGCTTGGCACTCGGCTTTATCACCCGCAGAAGTCGAGGTGCCATGGGCATTGATGTAATTAATCAGCTCCGGGCTGATACCTGCATCCAAAATGGCGTTGCGCATGGAGGCAGCGGCGCCCGAGCCATCTTCCGGTGGCGAGGTCATATGGTAGGCGTCGCCACTCATACCAAAGCCAATAAATTCGGCATAGATTTTGGCTCCGCGCGCCTTGGCGTGCTC
>JBNLGJ010000083.1:0-48156 GCA_050305995.1 Cellvibrio sp. | reverse complement strand
AACGCGAACCCCAACTCGACCATCTATCCATTCCTACCTAAAAACCATTTGTGTATTCAATCTGGCCTTAGATTGGCTGGGTGAATTGGATATGTTGGGGTTCGCGTTGCTCACCCCAACCTACGGCTCTCGTCTAAACCTGATCACATCACCCGCTGCCCAGGCTTGGCGCCGCTGTGGGGTTCCAGCAGGTAGATCTCTTTGTCGCCGGGGCCGGCGGCCAGCACCATGCCCTCGCTCATGCCGAATTTCATTTTGCGCGGCTTGAGGTTGGCCACCACCACCGTGAGTTTGCCCACCAGGTCTTTGGGGTCATAGGCGCTTTTAATGCCGGAGAAGACATTGCGGGTTTCGCCACCCAGGTCCAGGGTCAGGCGCAGCAACTTGTCGGAACCTTCCACATGCTCGGCATTGGCGATCAGGGCGATGCGCAGGTCCACCTTGGCGAAATCGTTAAATTCGATTTCGGCGGCTATGGGCTCATCGACCAATGGGCCTGATGCTTTAGGTGCGGCGGTGGCCAGGGCTTCTTTGCTGGCGTCGATCATGGCGTCTACCTTGTCTTTTTCCACCCGCGTCAGCAGGGGTTTGAATTCGTTGATTTTGCCCGCGCGGAAACTCAGCGGGTCGGTCCAGCTCAGGGTTTCGCCGAGGAAGGCTTCCGCATCCAGAGTTAATGCGGGCAGCACTGGCTTAAGGTAGGTGAGCAGGGCGCGGAACATGTTAATACCCAGGCTGCACACCGCCAGGGTTTGCGCCTCGGCGCCCTCCTGCTTGGCCAGCTTCCAGGGTTCCTGGGTCGCGATATATTCGTTGGCGGCATCGGCCAGGGCCATAATCTCGCGCATCGCTTTGCTGTAGTCGCGCGCTTCATAGTGGGCGGCAATGCTGTCACCTGCGTCGACAAACTGCTGCCAGAGGGCGGCGTCGGCAATCTCACTGGTCAGTTCGCCACCGGCCTTGCTCACAAACTTGGCGGTGCGGCTGGCGATATTCACCACCTTGCCCACCAGGTCGGAGTTAACCCGTTGGATAAAGTCTTCCAGGTTGAGGTCGATATCGTCCACGTTCGCGGTCAGCTTGGCGGCGAAGTAGTAGCGCAGATACTCGGGGTTGAGGTGATCCAGGTAGGTGCGGGCATTGATAAAGGTGCCGCGCGACTTGCTCATCTTGGTGCCATTGACGGTTAAAAAGCCGTGTACGCACACCTTGGTGGGGGTGCGCAAATTGGCCGAGTGGAGCATGGCTGGCCAGAAGAGGGCGTGGAAGTTGACTATGTCCTTGCCGATAAAGTGGTAGACCTCGGCGGTGGAGTCCGGCTTCCAGTAGTCGTACCAGTCTTCCCCTTTCTTATCGAGCAGGTTCTTCAAGCTGGCGATATAGCCGATGGGCGCGTCCAGCCACACATAAAAATACTTGCCTGGCTCGCCGGGGATCTCAAAGCCAAAGTAGGGCGCATCGCGGGAGATATCCCAGGATTGCAGGCCGGCATCCAGCCACTCGGCCATTTTGTTGGCCACTTCATCCTGCAAATGGCCGGCGCGGGTCCAGGCTTTGAGGAAGTCGGCAAATTCCGGCAGGGTGAAAAAGAAGTGGTCGGACTCTTTGGCCACTGGCGTCGCGCCGGAGATTACCGATTTGGGGTTGATCAAATCCATGGGCGAATAGGTGGCGCCGCACTTCTCGCAGTTGTCGCCGTACTGGTCTTCGGTTTTGCACTTGGGGCAGCTGCCCTTAATGTAGCGATCGGCCAAAAACAGCTGCTTTTCCGGGTCATAGGCCTGGGTGATGCTCTTGGTGGCGATATGGCCATTGGCTTTAAGGCGGCCGTAAATCATCCCCGCCAACTCGAGGTTCTCCTCTGAGTGAGTCGAATGATAGTTGTCAAAGCCGATATTAAAGGCGGCGAAGTCGGCCTCGTGTTCGGCCTTCACATTGGCGATCTGCTGCTCGGGGCTGTGACCCAGCTGTTCCGCCTTAAGCATAATCGCGGTGCCGTGGGCATCGTCGGCGCACACATAGGTGCAGTCCTGGCCGCGCAGTTTTTGGAAGCGCACCCAGATGTCGGTCTGGATGTATTCCACCAAGTGGCCGAGGTGAATCGAACCATTGGCATAGGGCAGGGCGCTGGTGACAAGAATTTTGCGGGCGGGTGACTGGGTCATAACTCCTAAACCTGTTTGTGGGCGGTAACCTGGGGTAGCCGCCGAGTATCAGCGACAAACAACAAAGCGTGTCTGCAAAAAAGCGGCGCACTATAGCATTTTTGCCTTTTAATTGCCTCGGTGCTTTAGTTCATAAATTAACCAGGGGATATGTTGTTGTGGCAATAGACGATATTCATGGAAGTGGATAGTATCTGTGATCCAAAAATTATTTGCTAAGGAGTGTTTCGTGTACAAGACGTTAGCCTATCTATTTGCCATTTTGGCATTACAAGGATGTGTGAGTGGCGTCACTCACACCCCTCTAAACCCGCAGAATGCGGCTTCCATCAAACAGGCAAATCTCTATAATCTGGTCATTCAGGATGAAATTCGTCCTGCGGTAGATATTTCCAATGTGAGTGGTGCTTTGGGTGGCGGCTTAATTGGCGCCGTGATTGACTCCTCCATTAACAAATCGCGCAATCGCTCTGCTCAGGAAGTGATGGCCGGCTTTTATGGAGCCACCGATGATTTCGACTTTCGTCAGTTGCAATCTGCAGATTTAAACTCTGCCGTTGCCAGCGTCTTGCCGTTAAAAGTTAAAGAGGCTCCCGCCGAGTTTATTCTGCTTAATAATACCGAGCAAAATAAACGCATCGCTGCTCTCGGTGAGGGTGAAGCTATGGTCTACACCTCAACGTTTTACTCCTTTGTCGATCAATCGCGCGAATTTGTCACTGAATCTGTGGTGTTCATCTATACCAAACCCGCTAAGCCGAGCAAAAATCCCAAGCCAATTTACTTTAACCGTTTTGTCTATGTGAGCGGCACCAAGGGTACAGGTGGCGACACCTCTATAGCTCAGTGGAGTGAAAACAATGCCAAGGCATTTCGCGAGGAAATGGCCAAAAGCACCTCGGCCATTGGCGAGATGATTGCAATGGATATTAAGTCCCATACCAATATGTATTGCGGCAAACCTGTGAAAGCGGGTTTGATTTATGGCGGTCAAAAAATTCAAGGCAATGCCACCCTGGTGTCGGAAAAGGGCGGCGCTAATTGGGTGCAAGATGCGAGTGGTGCCATATATTCAGTGCCCGCCAGCACTGTAACAGCTAATGCTAAAGCCAAAGCCAAAGCTAAACCTGCCAAGTGCGGTTAATAACAATTAGAGGGATATTCTCGTGAAAAAAATTACTTTATTGACCCTGGTGGGATCGCTGCTGGTTGCACCTGGAGTCTTTGCCAAGGCCACTGAATCGCAAAAATTGGTGCCGCTGGAATATAAGGCAGCAGCCCACAAAGCAAAAAAGGTGCAGAGCACAAGCAAAAAAGCCACTAAGGGCGCCGTCACTGCCAAGCCTGCATTTAACTCTGCCTGTCAGGTAAGCGTTGCGCCCTTTGCTGACGGACGCAATAACAAACTGACATTGGGTGCCTCCTGGGCTCAGCCCTTGCTGCCCAATGGTTTAACTCAGTGGTTGGATGATGTGCGCACCCTGGAACTTATCAATAAAACCAAAAGCTGGCAGGGCGAAAAGCAGTTGCAAGTAAAGCCGCGATTGCTGCGCTTATATTCCTACAATGAAAGCATGAACATTCACGGTGTGATTGCCCTTTCGGTGGAGTACTGGCTGGATGGCAAGTTAGTGGCGGAGAAAAAATACCGTGGTATGGGTTCCAAAGCCAATTGGGCTAACGGCCTGGATGAATACGCTACCTCGTTAAACTATGCAGTTCACGAAGTGGTACCAACCATGATGCAAGATATGAAGATGCTCTGCAGTCGCTAGAGTTGATCCTTAATGCTCGCAAAATAAAAAACGCAGCTTCACGGTTGCGTTTTTTATGGCTGGTGTTTGTTGCGGTCACTCATAGGGTTTGTAGGCAATCGCGGTGATGTAATAGAGCTCTTCACCCTCGGGTTTGCGCAACACAATTTCATCTTCCAGGCGCTTGCCCATCATCGCCTTGGCTAGCGGCGAGTCCATACTCAGTTTTTGCTCGGCGACATTAAATTCGTCGGGACCGACAATCTGGTAGGTTTGTTCTTCGCCGTCCTCATCTTCCAGGGTGACCCAGGCGCCAAAAAAAACCTTGCTCTGGTCCTCCGGCAAGCGATCCACCACTGTGAGCACTTCCATGCGCTTGGATAAAAAACGCACCCGCGAGTCGATTTCGCGCAGGCGCTTTTTGCCGTAGATGTAATCGCCGTTTTCACTGCGGTCGCCGTTTTTGGCGGCCTCGTGTACCGCCAGGGTGACAATCGGCCGCTCAACCTTCCACAGCTGAGTCACCTCATCCTTCATGCGTTTAAAACCGGCGGCGGTGATATAAGCCGAACCTTTTTGACTGGGTGGACGCCAGCGCCCCATATAAACCTCTACTACTTATTAACGGCAGTAAATACATCTTGATAAAACGCCAGCTCGGCGGCGAGTGCGCGCTGGATATTCTGCGCCTGGCGAAAGCCGTGGCCCTCCTCGGGGAAGCTGACGTATTGGGTTTTGATGCCCTTGTCGCGCAGCGCGCAGACCATGGCCTCGGCCTGGGCTGGCGGCACCACCTTATCCTGCAAGCCCTGTAAAAAAATCACCGGGCAATTGAGCTGGTCGATATGGTGAATGGGCGAGCGGTCGAGATAGCGCTGGCGCTCCGCCGGGTAGTCGCCCACCAGGCTGTCCAGGTAATGGGCTTCAAACTTGTGGGTGTCCTTGGCCAGCGCCTCCAGGTCGCCAATGCCGTAAAGGCTGGCGCCGGCTTTAAATCTGTCGCTAAAGGTGAGCGCGGCGAGCACCGTAAAGCCGCCGGCGCTGGAGCCGCGAATGGCGACTTTGTCTGGGTCCGCCCAGCCTTTTTCCACCAGGTAATCCACGCCGCTGCAGACGTCGATCAGGTCGATTAGCCCCCACTGGCGCTTGAGTTTGTCGCGGTACTGGCGGCCATAGCCGGTGCTGCCGCGGTAGTTCACATCCAGCACCGCAAAGCCGCGGCTGGTCCAGAACTGCGCTTTTAAATTAAACGAGCTTTCGGTCGCCCCGGTTGGCCCGCCGTGGGCCATCACCAGCAGCGGCGGTTTGCTTGACGGGTCGGGTTTGGCCTGTGGATTAGTAGGCGCATAGTAAAAGCCGTGAGCCAGCTGGCCATCGGGGGTGGGGAAGCTGATTGGCTGGGGTTCGGCGACAAAGGCAGCGGCTACCGGCAGGCTGGCGCGGGTGATGGCGGCAAAGCCATGCTGGCCGCAGCGGAATAGCTGCTGCGGTTGGCTGGCGCCGGCGGCGAGGAAAAACGCCTCGCCATTGTGGCAGTGGATGCCGGAGATATCGCGGAAGGGGCTGCGGATGCTGGTGAGTTCGCCGCTGCTGGCATCCACTATACCCAAGTGCCACTGGCCGCCCTGGCTGTAGCTGCAAAAAATCATGCTATCGCTGAGGAAGCCGTAGGTGCTCATGCCAAATACCCATTGCGGGCTGGCGAATTCCGCCTCCTGCGGGCAGATGGACTTAAGCTCGCGCCCGTCCCAGCGGTAGAGGTTCCACCAGTTGCTGCGATCCGACACTAAATACAGTTCACCGTTGGGCGACCACTGAGGCTGGAAGATGGATTCGCTCTGGCTGCCGGCGACGCGCACTTCGCCGATGACTTCGCCCGCCTCGTTAAGGCTTGCGCAAAAACACTCGCTGCCATCCCAGGGCATTTGCGGGTGGTTCCAGCGCAGGTAGCTGAGCTTGCTGCCATCGGGCGACAGCCTGGGGTTGGAATAAAAATCCGCACCCGAGGCGCGCAGGCTGACGGCGCCATTGCTCAGGTCTATGGCGATAATGTCGCTGTTGGGATTGTGGCTGTCCTGGCTGTAATCCTCTCGCACCGCCAGCAGCTGGCGGCGTTTGGCGTCATAGCAAAAATCGGCGTAGCGGTAGGGGCCCTCGATGGTAATAGGCGTGAGGGTCTGCTTGGCAAAGGAGTAAAAGTAGATGCGCTGGTTGATATCCAGCACGCAGAAAACTCCAGTTTTAATCGCCAGATAGGGCGCGCCGCCATATTCCTGGGCGCGGGTGCGCACCGAGTGGGGCGCCGCCAGCAGGTCTTTGCGCTCGCCATTGTGCAGGCACACCAGGGCGTTGCGGCCCTTTTCCTCAGGGCGGGTTTCCAGCCAGAGGATGCGCTCGCCGCAGGCCTGGGGCTCGCTGATGCGCACGCCTTGGGCGGTGAGCAGCTCGGGGCTGATGGGCGAAGGCCAGTGGCCGTAGGCGCGCGGATCGCTGTGGGGGGCGCTGGAGGTCATAGGGTTTGCCTTGGTTGCTGAGCGGAACTCGTTGAATTTTGGATAATTTTAGAATTATGCCTGGCAATTGTCGCCGGGTTTGGGAGTATGCCACAGGGTTTTTATTTAGCGGCATTTCCGATTTAATGCCGCAAGCCCAATTGGAACTGCCAGCATGATGTTTTCGCCCCAAGCCCTCAATGATTTTCTCCCCCCGGACGACGGCCAGCCCATGTGGCTGGGCTTAAGTGGCGGCCTGGATTCTACCGTGTTGTTGCAGGCCCTGGTGCAGTTGGGGCGCCGGGTAAAGGCGGTACATATCAACCACCAGATTTCGCCCAACGCCCTGTTGTGGGAGGCGCAGTGCGCGCAGCTGTGCGCCAGCCTGGGGGTGGAGTTTAGGGCGCGGCGAGTCACGGTGATTAACCAGGGGCGCGGCATAGAGGATGCGGCGCGCGCCGAGCGCTATAAGGTTTTCTCTGGCTGCCTGGACGCGGGCGGCAGGCTGCTGACCGCCCACCACGCCGATGACCAGGCGGAAACCCTGCTACTGCGCCTGTTGCGCGGCACTGGCCCGCGCGGCCTGGCGGCTATGGCGCAGCAGCGCCCGCTGGGCAGGGGCCAAATCTGGCGGCCACTGTTGAATTTTACCCGCGCCCAGCTGGAAGCTTACGCGGTGGCCCATCAGCTCCACTGGGTGGAGGATGAGAGCAATCGGGATGACCATTACGACCGCAATTTTTTGCGCAACCAGGTGATGCCACTGCTGCAGGCGCGCTGGCCCGGGTTTCAGGCCCGCTGGCAGCAGACGGCTGAACTCTGCGCCAGCAATGAGCAGTTGTTGGATCAGCAGGCAGCGCAGGATCTGGCGCTGGCGGAGTTTCGCCCGGAGCGTTTGGGCACCAGTATCAGCAAAGCCTATTGGCTAAGCTTGCCCCAGGCGCGGCAACAGCAGCTGCTGCGCTTTTGGCTGCGCCAGCAGGGCTATGCACCGCCGGAACAGCAGCACTGGGGGCAAATCCGCCAGCAGTTGGATGCCGCTGGCGATGCTGAAGTCTGTCTGCGCTTTGGCAAGCTAAACCTGCGGGTCTACCGCGCGCGGATTTACGCATTGTCGTTGATTGAGCCCTATGGCATAGGCGAGGAGGAGCTTAGCGAAGGGCAGTCGGCGCAACTGCGCCTGGGGCATTTGCACTTGATGCGAGATAATTCTCCAGAAAAAGCGAGGTTAAAACTTGGTTTGGGCGACTTGCGCGTCAGCTATCGCCAGGGCGGCGAGCGCGCTCATCCCGCTGGCCGCAACCACTCACAAACCCTTAAAAAGTTGCTGCAGGAATACGGCCTGGAGCCCTGGTTGCGCGAGTTTGTGCCCCTGGTGTACCTGGGTGAGCAGTTGCTGGCGGTGGGGGATTTGTGGGTATGCTCTGGTTTCGCGGCGGCGCCGGGGGAGCCGGGTATGGCACTGCATTGGCAGCTATAAGCTCTGTTGATTGTGCAAAACGGGTCAGGTTTAAATTAAAAAGGGATGCCGAGGCATCCCTTTTTTACTGCTGAGTTTTAACCTTGGAGCCTATCAATAGAGGTAAACCGCACCTGACGCAGTCACATCGTTATTGCTCTGGTCGCCGCCTACACCTGTTGCATTGCTGCTCTCGCGGTGAGCGCCAACGGCCATGGTGGAGCCGTCTTCGGACAGATCCAGGCTGACACCAAAGCGATCGTTTGCTTCAGGGTTACTGGCTTTTACATAGCTGGATTTGCTCCAGCTGCCGCCATTGCGCTGGTAAACCGTGACAGCGCCGGCATTGCTGGCTGAAGTATCGCCCTCATCGCCATTGATACCGGCAGAGGCACTCTCATCCTGATAGGTGGCAACCGCCAGCATATCGCCGGTTTTGGACAGGCTTAGCGCCTGGCCAAAGCCAATGCTGGCTTTAGGGTTGGCTTGCTTGATATAGGCCTGTTGTGACCAGGTATCTGCCGCGCGGGTGTATACATAAACCGCACCAGAGCCTGCCATATTGACGCTATTGACACTGGCATCGCCGTTAATTCCCGTGGCGGTGCTGGCATCGCCTGCCGCACCTACGGCCAGGGTGTTGCCGTCGCCGGACAGGTCTATTGCATAGCCGTAGAGGGTCTTTGTGTAGTAGGTGGCGTAGGCAACGGCAGGTTTAAAGTAAGCCTGTTGTGCCCAGGTTTTGTTACTGCGAGTAAATACATAGGCGGCGCCGTTTTGTAATCGGCCAAGTGAAGGGGTTTTCTTGCAAGTGTTATCTACAACATAGCTAGCGGCGAGGAAATTTTCCTGGGTGGCGTCGCTGGCTTTGCTAATGTCAGGGCTGTAGAAACAGGCGTTTACTGATTCATCGCCGTTTATTCCTGTGGCATCGCTGTCCTCACCCAGAGCACCTACTGCCAGGGTATTGCCGTCTGTGGAAAGGGCAATGCTGGCGCCAAAACCGTCACTTGCTTCGGCATTATTGGCGCGCACATAGGATTCAGTTTCCCAGCCATTGTCACCCAAGACATAAATGTATACCGCGCCAGAAAGGCTGCCGCCTGAATAGGAGCTGGTGCTTGAACTATTGGAGGAGCTACTGCTGGAGGAGCTGCTAGAGGAGCTGCTGCTGGAGGAGCTGCTGGGATAGTAGATTAAACAGCCGAGGCTACTAGCAGAGCTGTTGTCGCTGTAATTAGTAGGGCCTGCAACCGCCAGGCTATCGGTGGTTGCACCTACCGCCAGGGTTTTGCCATCACCGGACAGCGCCAGGGTTTCACCAAAGCGCATGCCGGTTTCATCTGACGACTTGCCAACATTCAGGTGCGACAGGCTGTACTGGGGTTTAACGTAGGCAGTTTGCGCCCAGTCGCTGCCGCTGCGTTTAAACACGTAAACCGCGCCAACGTTGTAGTTAGAGGCGGCGATAAAGTCGTTCGATGGGTCGTTGGAAGAGCTGGAGTTCGACGTCACCCCGGAGGTGATTTCGTAGTTATCCTGGTTGCAGTTGATGCCATAGGAGGGGCTGTCCTCCAGCAGCGCAGACACTGCCAGGGTATTGCCATCGTCAGACAGGGCGACGCGGTAACCAAAGCGATCATTGGGCAGGAAACGGGCAGTGTTCAGGTTGGGCTGCTCGGTATTGGATGCCTTCAGGTAGGCCTGCTGGGCCCAGAGGCCTGCGTCATCTTTAACGAATACGTAGACCGCACCTGAGTTGGTGCTCTCGTTATTACTCTGGTCGCCATTGACACCAGTAGCCTTGGAATCTTCTGCCGGGGCACCTACCGCCAGGGTTTTACCGTCGGCGGCCAGGGCAATACTCCAGCCAAACCAGTCGCCTTCGTCAGTATTAGAGGCTTTTACATAGCCGATGGCCTTGACCATTTCAGTGGCGGAGAAGGTGATATCAGAACCTTCTATTTCTGCGTCCGAACTGTTGTAGGCAACAACTTGATATTGGGTGTTGATCCAATCTTGGACGTGCACACTGACAGTGTCAGTTGCGCTGGTGCCAGTGACTGCATCGCCAATTTGCACATAACCGCTGTTGCCGCCCTGATTTTTAAACAGTTTGTAACTGGTGGCACCGGCAACGCTCGACCAGGTAAAGGTAAGGGTTTTTACGCCCGTGGCGGAAACCTGCACGCTGGGCCAGACGCCAGAGCCATTGGCGGGCACAGAGGCGGCAGAGTAACTGCTGGAGGAGCTTATGATTGATGAGCTGGAAGAGGAAGCTGAGTTGCTGCCCCCGCCGCCGCCACAGGCGGTAAGCGCAAAAATCCCGGCCAAAAGTGACGCTATCAGGCCGGATCGCTGTAAATACAGCGCAAAACGATCAATATTCATTCAGTTTGTTCCTGGTTTTGCAAAACTGGTCGGTGATTCTCTGTGCCGCGGCGCCTTGTGTCAATTAAATCCCCTGGCACAGGTTGCCGGACCGGGTGATGGCTGGTTAGAACCTCGGCCTGCGAGCCTTGGCGCAAGTGGATTGCGCATCGCCTAAAGACCATAGTCTGGCCCATTTGGTTCAGCGGATTATGGAAAACCTGCAAATTGCGTTTATGTCTCCATTAGCGCAAGTTGCCACCCCTGGATTGTGCAATTAATTGTCAATTGTAATGAACCCTAAGTCCTGGGGGGATGTCCAATTCATGTTGACAATAAGTATGCTAATTGATTGTTTTTGTTGTGTTACCCGGGTATCAGCTGGGTGGCATATTAGTAACAAAAACAAGCCTTAAGAGGATTTTGCCAACTCCTGTGAGGCTTTTTATTGAAGTGTCACAAATTGTGCGTAGACTGCCGCCCCGTCAAGTTTTACCCCTTGGTATGTACATTGTGTTAGGGCGGAAAAATCAACCAGCCTAGTGTTGCATAACCGGGTATATAAGAAAGCACAGTGGGAATTGTGATGTTAAAACACCCTTTTCAGCGCCTGGCGCTGCACAATCGTCTGGGGCAAGTGGTCAGTATCCAGGCCTGTCATCTTCACCATCAGGGGCGCGACCTGGTATTCCTTCAGGCACCCGAGCAAAACTTTCACTTCATCGGCAAGAATGCCGAGACTCTGGCTTTCCAGTTGCGTGAGCACTACGCTCTGGATGCGCGCCGCTTCGATATGATTGAGCTGCGCCCTGCCGAATCAGATCTGGAAGTTTACCGCTGGCGCTTCGAGTGGGTTGGCCATTCGCCCTTGTCGGCCCGAGCTGAGCTCCTGGGTGACGGCCAGGCCAGGTTTATGTTGTCGCTGCTCGATCCAGCTCAGGTGGCAGCTATCGCCTGAGCGGTTAATTGTCTTTTTTGGCGGGTCGTTTAGGCCCGCTGCCAAAACCAGCGGCCAGGTTCACGGGTGAATTTAGCCAGCTGCTCCTGCTTGTGCGCTGCGTCGGTAAACCAGTAGTAATCATTGTGAATTTTAGGTTTGAACCAGCGGCTCACCGGTGCTATGTGCTCCAGGTGCAATTTGGGCATGCCCATTTTACGGTCGGCATTAAAGCTCTGATTCCAGTGCACCAGCAGGTCGCGCTTGGCGATGGCCTGGGCTAACTCCTCTGAGGCGGCCTGAATCAGGCGGCAGCTGACAAAGCCGATAATTGGCTGGGCGCCCAGCGAGTCGCTAAGGTTGCTGGTGTTTTCAAAAAAAATGTTTTCGCCGGAAAATACAACTTTGTAATAAATCATGATGTTCTTTTAGGTGACTCGATAAATAGCTTTTTAAAAATAACCTTTTAACCCCAGCTCAATCCATTTCTGTATCGGTTATTACCGGCTGGGTTTGTGCCCGCACCTGGGGAGGCAGCTGACAAAAGCGTTTGCTGAAGTGCTGTTGCACCCGGGAAATATTCATCAGTGACATGCTGCTGGAGAAGCCAAACCAAACATACAAACCATTAAGGTTTTGAAACATAGGGGGCAGGTGTTTGGGGGCAGCAATAACGCCATCCAGATAGCGCTCATAGAGCAGCGGGATATCGTCCAGGGTGACCTTGCCGACAAACAGCATGGGGATAATCTCCGGAACACCAGATTGAATCGCGCTGCGTAAAAAATTTACGTTTTCGACAAAGCCTTTAACGTAGGAGATGTCTTTAGTAAACACCGAACCACCGGTGAGTGTGCCGCCGCGAAATACCCGCTGGGTGACGCGGTAGCTGTCGTGCTCACTGATGCCGCGCTCGAGGAAATAGTGATAAACCTCGCAAAAGTCCGCGCCCTGTTCGGCCAAATCTACCGCTACAACCCGGTCGCTGATGCGCCGCGCGCGCTGCGGAAATGAGCTGAAGGTGAGGGTTTCCATCAGCACGGCCATGCCCTCCTGGATAGCGGTGATGCGCGGCGAGCCAATGCTCAGCCAGCTGGCCCAGGGTTGAGCGCGACCGTTGAGGGTAGTGCCTATATGTACCCAGCCCTCGTGCACCTCCAGTACCTGTAAATCCAGTTCGGAAAAATTGGCGCGGCGATTGATTTTGATGCAGTCGCCACCGGCGGAAGCATCCGAGACTATGTCGTCGCTAATCTGCACCCGCACTTCACCCTCGCCAAAATAATTCTGCATGCGCGCGTGCAGCAGGGCAACGGCGGATTCGGCATTGATGTGGTTGCTGTAGGGACGATTGAGGTGCTCGACTGCGGGCAGCGAAAAAACTTCGCACAGGCGCTCGCCCAGTTGGCGTAGAGTTTTGCGGTCGCCGCGCAAATTGTCGCTGGCCGAGCCGTAGAGCTCGCGGCTGACCCTGCCAAAATTGGCAGTGCCGCGCGCTGCTAATAAATCGATGACCAGCTGGTACTGTTCAATAGTAGCGGCGAGAATTTTGCCCAGGGCATCGCCGCGCCCCAGTTGCCGACGCACGTCAGCCTTGAGGTCGGTAAGCTTTTGGCGTATCTGGCCCTGGTCGAAGGCGAGCGGCTGGCGCTGGTAAAAGTCGGCGCCCAGCGCCGGTAGCTCGCGCCCCTGGCTGGCGCGGAATTGAGTCTCCAGCTCGGCGGGCCATTTAATGGCGTCGAGTATACGAATAGGCCGCTGCAGCGCGACCAGCTGGTCGGACAGAGACTTGAGTCGCTCGAGATACAGGGAGGATGCCATAGGTCACAGCTGATCAATTCTGGGGGTTGTCGCCTCAAACGGCGGTTGCGTCATTTTAACGGGTTTCCCCCTTGCCTGCCTGCCCCCGATGAAAGCTGTCGGCAAAAATATTTTGCTTGTCTGTCACTCTCTTGGGCACTATAGGAGGGCATTATCATCGGCGATAAACTATGACTTTTTACTTGCCAATCATTGGCGGGGATTGCGAGCATTGCTATGGCTTATCTAGCGCTGGAAAAACTGCATCAGCTGAGCGAAGGCTACCGGCGTCAATTTCGTGTGGCGGGTGAGGATTTGTTGCTATTGGTGGATAACGGCAAAACCTATTTGCTCAAAAATCGCTGCCCCCATCTGGGCTTGTCCCTCGCTCGCGCCACGCTAAGTGTTGAGGGCTTGCGCTGCCCTGGTCACGGCATAGTGTTTAATCTGGTCGATGGCTGTGCAGTCAACGCCGGCGACTGCCCGGATCGCCTGGAGTTTGTGCCTATCGCTTATGAGGGCAGTACCCTCGGAGTTTATGTGGATTCGCCGTGAGCGGTTGCAGTTTCAATTTTTAGTATTCATTCCTGGCATTTCTGTCGATGGCAAAACCCCGCATTTTCAAATACACGCGCTGGCTGCTGCTGAGCCTGCTTGCACTCTTCCTGGCATATCAACTGTGGATCTTTGTGCAGCTGTTGCTCTGGCGCTGGGTAAACCCCTCGCAGACGCATTTCATGTCCCTGGCGCTCAGCGAGTTGCGGGCGAAAAACCCCAAAGCACAGCTCAAGCACCAATGGGTGGATTACGCGCATATATCTGCCAACCTCAAGCGCGCGGTAGTTGCCGCTGAAGATGACCGCTTTATGGATCACTCTGGCGTGGATTGGGCCGGTATCGAATACGCGCTCAAACGCAATCAGCGCAAGGGTAGAGCGGTGGCGGGCGGCTCTACAATTACCCAGCAGCTGGCCAAAAACCTGTTTTTGTCGCCGCGCCGCTCTTATGTGCGCAAGGCGCAGGAGTTGGTAATAGCCCTGGAAATGGAACTGCTCTGGGATAAGCGGCGCATCCTCGAGGTGTATTTGAATATGGTGGAGTGGGGCGCGGAGATTTACGGTGCCGAGGCGGCCGCGCACCGCTATTACGGCAGCTCTGCCGCCAACCTCAGCCCGGCCCAGGCGGCGCGCCTGGCGGTAATGCTGCCCAATCCGCGCGGTTATGAGCGCTACTATCCCGCCTGGGTGGCGGCCCATGCCCGCGCAGTGCAGGCGCGGATGAGTTATTCGCGTATTCCCTAGAGACTGCCGATTCCCTGGATACTGTCGAGTTGGCGGCAATCCCCCCTTTAAAATTCGCTAACGACGCCCATATTCAGCTGCCAGCGCCGGCGCGGTTCTCGCGCCCCAGCTTTTGCGTTACAATCGCGACCCTTTTAGGTCTTGGCATCTGTTTAAGCTGAGGTGATGACATGCCCCTATACGAATACCAATGTGAATCCTGCGAGCATTCGCTGGAAGCCTTACAAAAACTGAGCGATCCGGTGTTGGTGGATTGCCCCGCCTGCGCTAAGCCCACGCTGAAAAAGCAAATTTCAGCCGCCGGTTTCCGCCTGTCTGGTGGCGGCTGGTACGAGACAGATTTCAAGTCGGGCAAAAAGAAAAACCTGGCGGGCGACTCTAGTTCAGGTGGCAGCAACGCGAGTTCAGGTGGTAGCAGTTCCAGCTCGACGCCAGCAGCCTAAGCGCGCTGGTAAAATTTTTAATTAGACCCATAAGCCGGTACTGCCGGTAAAACAACAGGAAAGATCCTATGCGCAGCCAATATTGTGGCGCTTTGAATGCCTCTCACATTGATCAAGAAGTCACCCTCTGCGGTTGGGTTGATCGCCGCCGCGACCACGGCGGTGTGATCTTTATCGACCTGCGCGACCGCGAAGGTATTGTTCAAGTGGTATTCGACCCAGACGGCAAGGACAACTTTGCCCTGGCTGACAAGGTGCGCGGCGAATATGTGCTGCAGGTGACCGGCAAGGTGCGCGCCCGCGCTGCTGCCACCGTGAACCCCAATATGGCCACTGGCGAAATTGAGGTTTATGGCACTGCGCTGACCATTCTCAACGAAGCCGAAACCATTCCCTTCCCGCTGGATGCCTACAGCTCCGTGGGTGAAGAGACCCGTTTGAAATACCGCTTCCTCGACCTGCGCCGCGTCGAAATGCAAAAGAACCTGCGCTTCCGCGGCAAGGTGACCAGCGCTATTCGCAACTACTTGGATCGCAACGGCTTCCTGGATGTGGAAACCCCCATTCTGACCCGCGCTACCCCTGAAGGCGCGCGCGATTACCTGGTGCCTTCGCGCACCCACGACGGCAAATTTTTTGCGCTGCCCCAGTCGCCCCAGCTGTTTAAACAATTGCTGATGGTGGCCGGTTACGACCGCTATTATCAAATCGCCAAGTGTTTCCGCGATGAAGACCTGCGCGCGGATCGCCAGCCAGAATTTACCCAAATCGACATTGAAACTTCCTTTATGTCGCAAGACGAAATTATGGAAGTGACCGAAGGCATGTTCCGCGAAGTGTTCAAAAACTCCCTAAATGTGGAGTTCGACACTATCAACCGCATGCCTTTCAGCGAAGCCATCGCCAAATACGGTTCAGACAAACCGGACATGCGTATTCCGCTGGAACTGGTCGATATCAAAGACCTGGTCAAAGAAGTGGAATTTAAAGTATTCGCCGGCCCGGCTAACGACCCTAAAGCCCGTGTCACCGCACTTAAAGTGCCCGGTGGCAACGACAAGCTGACGCGCAAGCAGATCGACGACTACACCAAGTTTGTCGGCATCTACGGCGCTAAAGGCCTGGCTTATATCAAGGTCAACGACAAAAACGACCTGGAAGAAGGCCTGCAGTCGCCCATCGTAAAAAACCTGCCAGTACCCGTGCGCGCGGCTATTCTCGAGCGCGTAGGTGCTGATAATGGCGACCTGATTTTCTTCGGCGCCGACAAGCACAAAGTGGTTACCGAAGCCCTGGGTGCACTGCGCTGCAAACTGGGCGCCGACCTCAACCTTTACACTTGTCAGTGGGCGCCACTGTGGGTTGTCGACTTCCCCATGTTCGAGGAAGACGACAAAGGCGGCTGGACTTCCATTCACCACCCCTTCACCTCGCCCAGCTGTACTCCTGAAGAACTGCTGGCCAACCCGGGTGCCGCTCTGTCGCGCGCCTATGACCTGGTGTTAAACGGCGTGGAACTGGGCGGTGGCTCGGTGCGTATCCACTCGCCCAAAATGCAACAGGCGGTATTCCAGCTGCTGGGTATTACCGAGGAAGAGCAGCGCGAAAAATTCGGCTTCCTGCTCGACGCCCTCAGCTACGGTGCGCCACCACACGGCGGCCTGGCCTTCGGCCTCGACCGCATCATTATGCTGATGGTCGGCGCCAGCTCGATTCGCGATGTTATCGCCTTCCCCAAAACCCAGAGCGCGGCCTGTGTGATGACCGACGCCCCGGGCACCGTGGACGAGCTGCAACTGCGCGAGCTGCACATCCGCCTGCGCAACCTGAAGAAAGCCGCCGTGGCCGAAGACGCGCCCGAATACGGTATGTAATTTCTGCGCGAATGAAATCAAAAAAGGGTGGGCATTGCCCGCCTTTTTTGTTTTTAAACAGGAATTTCTTATCCGGATCTTATAAACAATGAAATTGCTTCTGGTATGGATTGGTTGTTGGTGGCTAGCCGCGTTTTTCGTTGGCGTGGGTTGGTTGTTTTTCCGCTATATCAAAATTGGCAATTTTACCCAGGGCCCCGCGGCAATTGGCAGAAGCTTGGGTTTTATCCTGATAAGCCAAATTATTGCTTTTCTCGTTGTCTATCTGGTGAAAACGCCTATTCAAATGCTTAGCGACAGTGCAACTATAACTGCAGTATTTGATGTCGTTAAGCTGCTGGCGGCTATGGGAGTTTGTGCGCTCTCAGCGCTTATAGCCATGCGTGTTACAGATGACACTGCCAGCATGAATTTAAAAATTGTCGCTTTGGTCGGAATCCTGCCGAATACTCTGGCCTGTTTTTTTGGTTTTTTTGGTTTTTTTGATACGGGCTTTTTTGCCTATGTGTTTTTCGGTTTTCCGGTTTGGGTTTATACCCTGGGTTGGTTGGTGATGACTAAATATCCCCATTTAGTTTTTTACCCAAACGATATTCAACGACTAAGTTAATTCGAGAGTTTTGGAGAGAAATAATGGCTGGACACAGTAAATGGGCCAATATGAAACACCGCAAGGCGCGTCAGGATGCCAAGCGGACCAAAATTTTTACCAAGATCATTCGCGAGCTGACGGTGGCCGCCAAAGGTGGCGCCAACCCGGATGACAACCCACGGCTGCGCGCCGCCGTGGAAAAAGCCTATCTCAACAACCTGAAAAAAGATGTGCTTGAACGCGCCATTGCACGCGGCGCCGGCACCGCTGAAAGTGAATCCTATGAAGAGCTGACCTACGAGGGCTACGGCCCCAACGGTGTGGCTTTTATCGTGGAGTGCATGACCGACAACCGCAATCGCACCGTGGGCGATGTGCGTCACGCCTTTGACAAGCGCGGCGGCAATCTGGGTACCAACGGCTCAGTTTCCTATTTGTTTGCGCGCAAAGGCCAGCTGAGTTTTGAGCCTGGTGTGGATGAAGATGCGCTGATGGAAGCGGCACTGGAAGCCGGCGCCGATGATGTCACCACCCACGAGGATGGTTCTATCGAAGTGATGACTGCATTCGAAGATTTTTTCAGCGTGAAGGATGCGTTAAGTAAAGCTAATTTTGTACCTGCTGCCGCTGAGATTGCGTTAATCCCATCCATGACTGTGTCGCTGGATAAGGAAGCGGCGGAAAAAGTGCTGGCTCTGATCGATGCGCTGGAAGATTTGGACGATGTGCAAAATGTGTTTACCAATGCCGATATTTCTGAAGAGGTTATGGAACAGTTGGGTTAAGCTGACGCGACTCTAGTCAACAATATTGCAGATAGTTTATGGCATTAATCCTCGGTATAGACCCAGGCTCGCGTAAAACCGGGTTTGGCATTATTAACATGCTTGGCGGTAAAACCGAGTATGTCACCAGTGGCGTGATTCGTATGAATGACGCCGATGAATTGCCGCTGCGGCTTAAAGTGATTTTTGATTCGCTCACGCAAATTATCCAGCAGTACTGCCCCCAGGAGATGGCCATCGAACAGGTGTTTATGGCCAAGAACGCGGCCTCGGCGCTTAAGCTTGGCCAGGCGCGCGGTGCGGCTATAGTGGCGGCGGTCACCCAGGGATTGCCGGTGTCTGAATACGAGGCGCGCAAGGTGAAACAGTCGGTGGTGGGCAATGGTGCCGCCGATAAACTCCAGGTGCAGCATATGGTGAAAACCCTGTTGCGCCTGCCAGCCGCGCCGCAAGAGGATGCCGCCGATGCGCTGGCGGTGGCACTCTGCCATGCCAATACCCAGCAGCATTTAATTCGTATGGCCGGCTCCTCCAGTTTTCGGCGCGGGCGAATTATTTAATTTTTTTCGAAATAGGGAAAAGTATCCAGCCTGTGGCTGGAGCGGCTGCTGGCGATCAGCAGAGCCTCCAGACGATACACTGATTGCAGGCGCGCGACATTAATGCCCACCCAGTGGCGTAAATCACTCAGGCGCGAATGGCGATATTTTTCGAAAGGAAATTTATCCAGATCCCGCGCGGCAACTTCCCGCCCGAAATTAAACCCCAAATCATAGGCAATTAAATCCTGCGTGCTGAATTTATAGGGCGGGGGATAAATATGGGTGATGACCCAGCGAAAGCATTGCGTTTGCCAGTTGTGGATATGGCTGCTGGAACCCATGGTAAAACCTATCACAAAGGCTTCATCCTGATTGCGAAGTCCGCGCCCTAAAAGTACGTGGATGGCGTCGTGGCGCGCTAAATTAATAGCCCCGGGGAAAGCAATTTGGCTGGCGGGGTTTTCAAATAAACGCACCACCCAGGGTATATCCTCGGCCTTGGCCGCAGGCAGTGTGTCTATCACCTGTTGCAGCTCCCGTTCGCCGTTGTGCAGTCCCGGGTTCCACTCGTACCACTTAAGCTCCGGCTGGGGTGTGGCCAGGCTGTTCATAAAAAACCTCGCTTGATCATCAACTGTTAAGTCAGGTTTTTTTGTCTTCCTTTTGGGAAGCGGTTGTTTGTGCCGTGAGCAGCTGGATATTGCCACCCACGGCGGCGACAAAATTACTAACCGTTTTTTCGCGCACAAAGCGCAATAAATAATGTGGGCCGCCTGCTTTGGGGCCAGTGCCTGATAAGCCGCAGCCGCCAAAAGGTTGTACGCCCACCACCGCGCCAATCATATTCCTGTTGATATAGACGTTGCCGACATTCACCTGTTGCGCAATTTTTTGCGCAAGACTTTGGTTGCGACTGTGAATGCCGAGGGTGAGTCCATAACCGACTGCATTAATATCGGCGATAACCCTATCCAGCTGCTGAATTTCAAAGCGAGTCAGATGGCAAATGGGGCCAAAGTGCTCTTCATCCAAGGCCGCAATCGTGTCGATTTCCACCAAACTGGGGGCGATAAAATTTCCGCTACTATCCGTGGGTATTGGCGCTTGCGCCAGGAGTTTTCCGGCTTGGATGTAGCTGTCAATATAGGTTTGCAATTTTTGCGCCTCACGGCTGTCGATAACCGGGCCTATATCCACGCTTAGATCGCGCGTATCGCCCAGGCGCAAACAGGCCATGGCGCCGCGCAGCAATTCAATCACTTTGTCGGCAATTTCCGTTTGAACATAGAGCACACGCAATGCGGAGCAGCGCTGGCCAGCGCTGCCAAAGGCGGAGCGAATAACGTCTTTTACTAGTTGCTCCGGCAGGCAGGTGGAGTCGGCAATCATGGCATTTTGGCCGCCGGTTTCCGCTATCAAGCTGGCGATGCTGGAGTTGCGCGCCGCCAGCGCGCGGTTAATGGTCCAGGCGCTTTGGGTGGAGCCGGTAAAGGCTATGCCTTCAATGCGTTTGTCGCCGGTGAGCGAGGCGCTCAGCTCGCTGGAATTGCCGGGGAGCAATTGAATGGCTTGGGGTGGAAACCCCGCTTGATGCATCAGCTGTACAGCGCGCCAGGCGATTAACCCTGTCTGGCGCGCCGGTTTGGCAAGTACGCAGTTGCCGGTCACCAGCGCGGCAATTATTTGCCCGGTAAAAATCGCCAGTGGGAAATTCCAGGGCGATATGCAGACAAAAATACCGCGCGCTTCCAAATGCAATTGGTTGTCTTCACCGGTTGGGCCGACGAGCAACTCGGGCTGCAGGAGTCGGCGTGCCTGCTGGGCGTAGTAGCGACAAAAATCCACCGCCTCGCGAATTTCGTCCAATGCATCCGCCAAGGTTTTACCCGCCTCGCGTACCAGCAGCGCAGCCAGCTCTGGGCGATGCTGCTCATAAAGTTCGGCCAGCTTTTCGGCGTAGCTGGCGCGCGCTTCAATTTTACTGTGGCGCCATTGCGGCTGAAATGTCTGGGCGCTATCCAGTGCTTTACTGGCGTCGGCGGCGCTGGCCAAAACCAGGCTGCCAATTTTTTCTCGCGCATCCGCCGGGTTCAAACAGTCGCTGGCTTTGCCGCTAATAGCATGGCCGTCAATCAGCGGCTGGGCATGCCATTGCGCGTCAAAAAAAGCCTGTAGCTGACCAAACAGTTTTTCCCGCTCCCTGGCTATCGCCAGATTAGTGCCATTGGAATTGATGCGCGGGCAGCTGCTGGATTGGTAAATATCCGCCGGAAGCGGTAGCTTGGGCCCGCTGTTGGTGAATTGCCGTAAAGGGTGAACTGCCAGTTGGGGCAGTTCACCCTGGGCGCGATTGAGCTGGTTGACGAAGGAATTGTTGGCGCCGTTCTCCAGCAGGCGGCGCACCAGATAGGGCAATAGCTCGCTGTAGGCGCCCACCGGGGCGTAGATGCGACAGCTCACCTGGGGTTGTTCTTTTAACAGTTGGCGATAGAGAGATTCGCCCATGCCCTGCAGACGTTGAAACTCGAGCTCGCGACCACTGGCCAAATCCGCCTTAGCCATGTGTATCAGGCTGCAAATAGTGGATGCATTATGGGTGGCAAATTGTGGCAGCAGGTGCTCGGCCTGTAGCAGGAATTTGGCGCAGGCGAGGTAGGCCAGGTCAGTGGCATTTTTGTCGGTGTAAACCGGGTAGCCTGTAAGGCCAGCACGCTGTGCCCAGTAAATTTCCGAATCCCAATAGGCGCCCTTAACCAGGCGCACGCATATTTTAATACCCAGCTCCTGAGCCAGGTGGTTGAGATAGCCGAGAACCGGGAGTGCGCGCTTGGAGTAGGCCTGTACCGCCAGGCCCAGATCTGACCATCCATATAAAGAGGGATGACGCAGGCAGGCTTCGATAAGTTTGAGTGACAGCTCCAGCCGGTCCGACTCTTCAGCGTCAATGGTTAGCGGGATGCCATGGCTGCGGGCCGCCTGGGCCAGGTGCACCAAAAAGCCAGGCGCTTCTTCACTGCCAATGAGATCCTCCATTAGCTGGGCTTCCTGCAGTGCTTCATAGCGTGGATGCAGGGCGCTGAGCTTTATCGACAAAGCAAACTTGGCGCGATTAGGGTTGCCAGGCGCGTCGCTATTTTTGCCTTTTAGCTGAGTGAGGGCGTCGAGATAGTTTTGCCGGAACTGCCCGGCCATCGCCTGGGTGAGGGCGGCCTCGCCGAGCAAATCGAAAGAGAAGCGCCAGCGCAGCTCCGGCGCCTTAGTATTTAACTCTGCCGCCCGCGCCAGGGCTTTGGGCAGGTCGGCGCCAAACACGAAGGTGTCGGCCAGCCAGAGTACCGCCTGCTGCAGTGCGCGGTGAATTACTGGCTCTGTTAATTTGCGCGACAGGCTGCGCAGTGGTCCGGCGCTATCCCAGGGTTCCAGCAGACGCTTGCCCCAGATCAACGCCCAGGTGGTGGCGTTAACTGTCCAGTGGTGCTGGCCGTCAAGTGAGTTTTCCCAATGGCTGTCGCGCAAGCGATCGGCGATAAATTCACGCGCACTGGCTTTATCGGGGATACGCACCAGTGCTTCCGCCAGGCACATAAGTACCAGTCCTTCGTGGGTATTGAGGCCGTAGGTGTGAAGAAATTCCTGGGGCCAGTCTTTAGCGGTTGCCTCCTGTGCCTGCCAGCCCTGCAGTAATCCCAGAGTCTGCTGCTCTATTTCGGTTAGGGCTGCCGGTTGGAGGTCGAGGTATTCGATAAGCTGGGATAGATAATCGCGTTCATCAGCCAGATAGCAATCGCTAATGGCGCTGCGCCAATGCGCCAGGCTATGGATTTCGGCGATGTGACTGGGTGAAAACATACCGAGGCTTCCCCTTGCTTAGTGGCGTTAAGTCCCAAGCCTTAACTCTGGATAAAGTATGGCAGGGCAAATTAAATATTTCTGGTCAGTAAGTGTTGGTAGATGACGCCGTTGGTAAAACTCGATTACAATCCCCCTCGACTACTGTTTAAAAAAACAGGTGTATGCTGAGCCGCTAATGAGGAGCCTGGAAACTATGATTGGACGTTTGCGTGGCATATTGGTGGAGAAACAGGCGCCGCACTTGCTGTTGGATGTGCAGGGGGTGGGCTATGAAGTTCAGGCGCCCATGACAACCTTTTATCGCCTGCCGGCGCTGGGCCAGGAAGTCACTCTGCACACCCATCTTTCGATAAGTGAAAATCTGCACCAGTTGTTTGGTTTTGCTGAGTTACGTGATCGCAGCTTATTTCGCACGCTGATTAAAGTGAATGGCGTAGGCCCCAAGCTGGCGATTGCCATATTGTCGGGCATGGAGGCTGACGATATAGCCCGCTGTGTGCGCGACAACAATGTCAAAGCTTTAACCAAGGTGCCAGGCATTGGGCAAAAAACTGCAGAGCGGCTGGTTATTGAACTGCGCGATCGACTGAAGAACTGGGATGCCAACCCCAATGATCTCTTGGCCTCCGGTGGCTTCCACTTAGCTGATGCTGGCGAAGATTATCTGGGCGAAGCCGAGACGGCACTTATTGCGCTGGGCTACAAACCTACCGAAGCCAGCAAAATGGTTGCCGCTGCCGTCAAGCAAAAGCCAGAGGCAAAAAGCGAAGATTTAATCCGCATGGCGCTGCGCAGCATGGTTAGTGCCTAGATTAGCCATGATTATTAAGCCGCCATTCAGACACAAAAAAGCAAGATGCGCACTGCTCATCAAAGGGGCAAAAAGTTCGCATTTGCCGAAGATTTTGGTTAGTTTTGTCCGGGTTATTGGCCAGTTGTGCTAAGGCAGAAAATGCCTCTGCTTGCGCAGCTAGGCTCTTGGAGGTTCCTTTGATAGAGACAGATAGGTTGATTGCTCCCGCTGCCAAAGAGCGAGAGGAGCAGATAGATCGCGCCGTGCGCCCCAAGAGCCTGGCGGACTATATCGGCCAGCCAGCAGTGTGCGAGCAGATGGAAATTTTTATCCGCGCCGCTATAAATCGCGGCGAGGCTTTGGATCACACCCTGGTGTTTGGTCCGCCCGGCCTGGGTAAAACGACCCTGGCCAACATTATCGCCAATGAGATGGGCGTTTCGCTGAAAAGCACCTCTGGCCCAGTGCTGGAAAAGGCCGGTGATTTGGCCGCCATGCTCACTAATCTCGAAGCTGGCGATGTGTTGTTTATTGATGAAATTCACCGTTTGAGCCCGGTGGTAGAGGAAATACTCTACCCGGCGATGGAGGATTTTCAGCTGGATATTATGATCGGCGAAGGCCCTGCGGCGCGCTCGATCAAACTGGATCTGCCACCTTTCACTTTGGTTGGCGCGACAACTCGGGCGGGTCTTTTGACATCACCCTTGCGCGATAGGTTTGGTATAGTCCAGCGGCTGGAGTTTTATAACGTTAAAGACCTCACCCATATAGTTGGTCGCTCAGCGTCACTGTTGGGGGTGAGCATGGAGGAGCAGGGGGCCGCCGAAGTAGCCAAGCGCTCGCGCGGCACACCGCGAATTGCCAATCGCCTCTTGCGCCGGGTGCGCGATTACGCCGAAGTGAAAGGTACCGGTGAGGTGACTGCAGCCATGGCGGATGCAGCGCTAAATATGCTCAATGTCGACGAGCGCGGCTTTGATCATATGGATAGGCGCCTGCTGCTGGCGATGATCAACAACTTTGACGGTGGCCCCGTTGGCGTGGAAAGCCTGGCGGCTGCCATCAGTGAAGATCGCGGCACCATCGAGGATGTGATTGAACCCTATTTGATTCAGCAGGGTTTTATGGCGCGCACGCCGCGCGGCCGCGTATTAACTAACAATGCCTACAGCCATTTTGGTTTGGCGATGCCCAAGCGTCTGCAGGAGGCTGCGGACTAAACGGAGTAATTTGTGGGGCAATTTGCGTTGCCGTTGCGTGTCTACATAGAAGATACAGACGCCGGCGGCATAGTATATTACGTCAATTATTTAAAGTTTATGGAGCGCAGCCGTACAGAATTTCTGCGCACTTTAGGCTATGATAGGCCCGCCATTTTGGAGGGCGGCTTGCTGTTGGTGGTACATTCGTCCGAGGTAAATTACCTGCGACCGGCGCGTTTGGATGATCAGTTGCAGGTAACCAGCAAGGTCGAAAAACTGGCGCGAACCTATGTGGATTTTTCGCAACAGGTTTTGCGTGATAACAACCTTTTATGTGAAGGTAATATTCGTATCGCCTGTGTGCAGGCTGCCACTATGAAACCTGCGGCCCTCCCTTCTGATATGCATATGCGTATCCATCAAACCCTTAATTCCCGGAATCCTGAGTTATAACCATGCCAGAAGCCGATAACAGTCTGTCGATAATTCACTTGATTGCCGAAGCCAGCTTTTTGGTGCAGGTGGTTATGCTGATACTTTTTATTGCCTCAGTTGTGTCATGGGTAATGATCTTTCAGCGCTTTATTTATCAGCGTAAAGCCACGGAATCTTTCGATTTTTTTGAAAAGCAATTTTGGTCGGGGATAGATCTCAATCAGCTGTATCGCCAGGGCAATGGCCGCCTGGAGACCTCGGAGGGTATCGAAAATATCTTTCGTGCTGGTTTCAAAGAGTTTTCGCGTTTGCGCCAGCAGGCTGGTGCTGATTCTGACGCTGTGATGGAAGGATCAATTCGCGCAATGCGCGTGGCGCTGGCGCGTGAAGAGGAAAAGCTTGAGGAGAACCTGCCGTTTCTCGCCAGTGTTGCTTCAGTAAGCCCCTATATTGGTTTGTTTGGCACTGTCTGGGGCATCATGAACTCATTTCTTAACCTCTCCAATGTGCATCAGACTACCTTGGCCACAGTTGCCCCAGGTATTGCCGAGGCGCTCATCGCCACCGCCATGGGCTTATTTGCTGCCATCCCAGCGGTTTTGGCCTACAACAAGTTTTCTGCGCGCTCCGAAAGCTTGCTTAACAATTACCGCACTTTCGCTGAGGAGTTTTCGGCGATTCTGCACCGTCAGGTTCACTCGAAATAATACTGTCTCTCAGGTAACTGGAGCGGATAAACCCTATGTCAGATTTTGAACCCAAGGCGAAAAAAGCGCTTAAAGCCGAAATTAATGTCGTTCCCCTGATCGACGTTATGCTGGTGCTGTTGATCGTTTTTATGATTGCGGCACCCATGATGACCCAGGGAATAAAGGTGGAGTTGCCCAAGGCAGCGGCTGATCCTGTGGACAACAAAGATGACGAGCCCATTACTGTGTCGGTAAAACGCGACGGCAGTTATTACATAGATTTAGCCGGCGATGATGACACTCCCCGCCCATTGCCAGAAATTAAATCGATTGTGAGCAAGGTGCTTGCGGAAAAGCCCAATACGCTGGTGTTTGTCCAGGGTGATACCAAGGTTGAATATGGCGTTATTGTGGCGCTGATGAGTGAGCTTAAGTTGGCTGGTGCCCCTTCGGTTGGCTTGATTACGGAGCCGCCGCGTTAAGCCATGAAATTGGATAAGTCGCTACCTCTGCCCATGGTGCTGAGTATCGGGATGCACAGCTTGCTGCTGATACTGATACTGGGTAACTGGGATTTTTTTAAAAAAGATGAGGAGCCTTACAAGCCTCATTATGTGACAGCGACCTTGGTAGATTTGACCCCCAAAGCCAAGGCAGCGCCGCAGCAAATCAAGGAGCAAACCCTTGACAGCAAGGCTTATGAGGATATGAAACACCTCAAAAAGCAGGAAGAGAAGCGACGCAAAGAGGCAGAGGCGAAAGTTCAGAAGCAAAAGGATGAGCAGGCTAAGGCTGCCGCTGACGCGGAAAAGCTTAAGCAGCAAAAAATAAAGGAAGAGCAAGCCAAGGCGGCCAAAGCCAAGGCCGAAGCTGAGCGCAAAAAGAAGCTGGCGGAAGAGCAAAAGCAAAAAGCGGAAGCTGAGAAAAAACGTAAGCAAGAGCAGCAGGCTCAGGAAGAGCAGCGTCGAATTCAGGCCGCTCTGCAAAAAGAGGAAAAGCTAATTGCCGAGTCGAATGATGAGGCTAACGTAAAAAGCTACAACGAATTGATCGCTGAGCGCGTGGGCCAAAACTGGAGCCGTCCGCCATCGGCAAGGCGCGGTATGATTGCCGTGTTTAATATTGAAATGCTACCAAACGGCCAGGTGGTAGGTGTGCAGCTTATTCAGAGTAGTGGCAGTGATGCCTTTGACCGAGCGGCTGAGCAGGCGATTCGCAAGGTGGATCGCTTTACCGAAATAAAGGATATACCCATAGCTATTTTTGAGCGGAACTTCCGCCATTTTAAATTTGCATTTAACCCAGAGGATTTGCGTCAGTGAAATATGTCTTAGGTGTGCTAGTGCTGGTGGTGAGTTTTGTCGCCCAGGCGCAGACCAATATAGTCTTTGTAACCAAGGGTATAGATAATCCGACCAAAATCGCTGTGGTGCCCTTTGATTGGGCCGGCGGTCGTCTCTCGGAAAATGTGGGGGCAATCATTGGTAAGGATTTGGAGTTTTCCGGCCAGTTTGAGGCTATAAACCCTACGCGCATGCTGTCCTTTCCTCGCTCTGAAGCTGAAGTGCATTACCGCGATTGGAAAATTCTGGGGGCGGAGTACTTGCTGATTGGCGGCCTTACTCAACAAAATGGCCGCTACTATGCAAGCTATGAATTGTTTGATGTGGTGCAGCAAAAGCGTGTTTTTTTGCGCACTACTGTTGATGGCACTGAAGCTCAATTGCGCGACATAGCGCACGCCATCAGTGATAAGGTTTATGAAACCATTACCGGTATTCGCGGGATATTTTCCACTAAGCTGGTTTATGTTGAGGCGTTCTCTCATCCATCTAAATATCGCTTGATGGTTTCAGATATCGATGGTGCTCGTTCGCGCTTGTTGTTGGAGTCTCGTTTCCCCGTGCTCTCACCCGCTTGGGCTCCAACAGGACAGCGAATTGCATATGTGTCTTTCGAGGATAACAATAAACCGTCGATTTTTATTCAGGATCTGGCGACGGGTCGTCGCCAGCAAATGACTAACTTTAGAGGCTTGAATGGAGCACCTGCCTGGTCTCCTGACGGGCAAAAATTGGCAATGGTGTTGTCTAAAGATGGCAACCCCGAGATCTATGTGCAGAATGTACTGACTCGTCAGTTGACCCGAGTGACTAATCATTTTGCAATTGATACCGAACCCGCGTGGTCGGCTGACGGTTCAGTGCTGTTTTTTACCTCGGATCGTGGCGGAAAACCGCAAATTTACCAGGTTACCCTTGCGACTGGTCAACAGGAGCGTGTAACCTTTGACGGTGATTACAATGCGCGTAGCAGAGTGTCGCCTGACGGCAAAAATTTAATTATTTTGAACAAGCGTCCAGGTGGCAATTACCACATAGCGGCACAGGATTTAAAAACTGGTAATTTGCGTATTTTGTCAGAGACAAATTTAGACGAATCGCCTACTATAGCGCCCAATGGCGCTATGCTGATGTATGCGACTCGTTCTGGCGGTAAAGGAGTTTTGGCGGCGGTATCTCTCGATGCACGTGTTAAAATTCTCCAGCCTCCAAAACAAGGTGATGTGCGGGAGCCCGCATGGTCGCCATTTTTTAACTAGTAAGTCGTAAAACACACTTGATTAAAACTTCATTGGAGTTACACACACATGATCACCAAAGCAATTAAGCAAGGTCTCACTTTTGCTGTTGTTATGTCTTTCCTGGTTGGCTGTTCTACCAGCAACAAAAAAGACGAAGCACCAGTTGTTGAAAACACCAACACAGCACCTGTGGTACAACAACAAGAAGAGCAACTGACCAGCGTTGTTTACTTCGATTTTGACCAGTACACCCTGACCGCTGAGTCTCGCGCTGTTCTGCTGGCTCACGCCGAAAAACTGAAAGGTTCTTCTGTAGCTGTGCGCCTGGAAGGTCACGCTGACGAGCGCGGCTCTCGCGAGTACAACATGGCTCTGGGCGAGAAGCGTGCTAACGCTGTTCGCGATTTCCTGGTAACTCAAGGTGTTAGCGGTTCTTCTCTGGAAACTGTAAGCTTCGGTGAAGAGCGTCCAGTTGCTACTGGTCACGATGAGTCCTCTTGGTCTCAAAACCGTCGCGTAGAAATCAAATACTAAGAGTCTGAGCCCTTATGAAGTTTAGGAATCTGTTCGCTGCAGCTGTGGTGTTCGCAGTCCCAGTATCCGAGGCGCAAGTAAGGGTTGTGGAGTCTTCACCCCAGGGTTATAACTCTGGGGTGGCTCAGCCATCGTTTAATACTCCAGTAGAGCAGGATGTTTATAGCCAGATTCGCGCTCTGCAGGATGAAGTGGCAAATTTGCGTGGGCTCATTGAAGAGCAGGCGCACGAAATAAAACAGCTTAAACAGCTGCAATTGGATAACTATATGGAGCTGGATCGTCGTCTCTCCGCCGGCGTTTCTGCAGTCACGGCTCCAGCGGTATCCGATGAAGTATCAAGTGTAGCTCCAGTCGCGGTTCCGCAAGCGGCCAATTCAGTAGACGAGGCAGATCTGTACAAGGCTGCCTACGATCTCCTGAATAACCGTAAGTACGACGAGGCTGTAGTCGCGTTCAAAGCGCATCTCGCGCAGTACCCCTTGGGTACTTATGCTGCTAATAGTCAATACTGGCTTGGTAAGGTCGCAATGTTAAAGCGCGATTACCCTCAGGCCAAAGCTTGGTTTAGTAAATTAATTAGCGATTTTCCTGCATCGCCAAAAGTGCCTGACGCCAAATTGGATTTAGGGCGCGTGTATTACTTTATGGGCGACAAGGTATCTGCAAAATCGACTCTTTCTGAAGTTGCAGCTGGTAGTACCGATGCTGCAAGACTGGCGCAAAAATTCCTTTCAGAGAACTTCTGATTAAATTTGATTGGTTTTTATTGATTGGTATTTATTGGATATCAGGCCTTTTGTAAGACCAAAAAAATGAAGGGAGCCTGCGTTGCAAGCCCCCATAAAATAGACACAGAATCCGGGCTGGTTAGCTAGTCCATTGCTTACCAAGCTTCCTGCCGTAACCCTTTCTGCACAAATTGTCTGGAGTTTCCATCTGCCAGCAATTCTGGCGTCCATTCCCAAGCACTACCTGTGAAATAGCTTCTCCCTGAAGCATTCAACTCCTTTTGTTCCTCATGGTAACCGTCACCCGGCTAAGTCCAATGCCGTCTGCGTGAGCATCCTTGGTTTGTCCTTGTCGCTTCCCTTCACCTGATCCTTTCAGGCTGAATCCCTATCACCTCCTTGTTGAAGCTATTATGCTTAATAGCTGTAGTTGGGCACAGTGGCTGATTTCCGAATCTTTTGTAGGAAATTGACTACATTGTTGCGCAGCCGTTCAGGCAGGCTACCTATAATCCGCTTGGTTTTTCCCGTTCAAGTGAGAATTTGGCGGGAGTGAAGAATGGCTCTGGTTATCAACATTGAATTAGGGTGGTGGCAACATAAATGCGTAATTTATCGTCCATGTTAAAAATAGCGCTGTGCGCTATATTGCTGGGTCAAATGCCTTTGGTGTGGGCGCAGGTGTCTGAGCCTTTGGTGTACCAATTGGACTACCAAATTGCGTTGGATCCGTCCCGGCAGGGCGCGCAAGTAACCATTAATATTGATAATCATAGTTTGATCGAGCGCTTAACATTTACCAATAAAGACAAGACCTTTTCCAATATCAGGGCGAACGGCAAGTTGGTAATTAAAGACGATAAGGTCAGCTGGATGTTGCCGAAAGAGCATGCCCAGATGACTTTTTTTGCCAAAATTACTCACCAAAAAAAGCCAGGTGAATATGATGCGCTGATGAATAAAGATTGGGCTGTGTTTCGCGGTGACAACCTTATTCCAGCCATGCATACCTTGGAGGAAGATGGTGCACAATCTCGCGCCAGGTTGACCTTTAAGATGCCAGAGGGCTGGGATAGCGTTGAAACTGGCTGGCCTCGCGCGGAGGGCAATAGTTTTATTATTGACAATCCGGATCGCCGCTTTGATAGGCCAACAGGTTGGATGGTGGCGGGCAACATAGGTTCGCGCCGCGCAACTCTGCGTAAAACTCAGATTGCCGTGGTGGCTCCTAAGGGATTGGGCTACAAGCGTATGGAAGTCCTAACATTTTTAAGTTTTGTGTGGCGCCCGCTAAATACAGCTTTTGAAAAAACGCCGCAGAAGCTTTTGGTGGTAGGTGCAGGGGATCCTATGTGGCGGGGCGGCCTTTCTGCGTCCAACTCCCTATTTTTGCATGCCGATAGACCCATGGTGAGCGAGAATGGTACTAGTCCCTTGCTGCACGAATTAACCCATATGGTTACCCGTATCACCGGGGAAAAGACGGAAACCCTAAATGATGATTGGATTGCAGAGGGGGTTGCTGAGTTTTACTCTTTTGAGTTGCTTTATCGCGCCAAGGGTATTACCAAGGCTAGACGAAATAAGATCATCAAGACTTTGGCCACCTGGGGCAAAGATGTAAAGCATCTGCGCCAGTCGGACTCCAGTGGCCCCATAACTGCTCGTGCTGTAGTGCTACTTAATGATTTGGATCAGGAGATTCGCAGTCGTAGTCAACATAAATACTCTTTAGATGATGTAGTGCGAAGCTTAATGGAAAAACGCAAGGTTTCACTCGATGATTTGCGCTTCGCCGGTGAATCATTAGTTGGCGGTGAGTTGAAAACGTTAAATAGCCCGCTACTCAAATAGCGGGCAAAAAAGATGTGGTTCAATCTTTGTCTTAGAACATTTTTCTAGTAGCAACCATAAGTTGTTACGATGAGCCTGAGTACTGAGCGAGTTGAGCTCAATGTGGTTCCCAAGCCCTATTTTTGCTGCTTTAAATGGGCGATAAGTTGTTTTTTTAACGAAGAGGGAATGCTCCTGATCATCAGCAGGTCCCGTTCGGCATCATACTCAATGTCCTTGCCCAGACACTCGGATGCAAAGCTCATACTCAGGGAGTCGTTGCGCCCGCTGATACGAACGTAGGAGCGCACCTGGCCGGCGTGAGGGATAAATTCCGCTTTGATCTCCGGTTTTTGCTGCTCGACAAAGCGCACAAATCGTTCAGGTTCATAGCCTTTGGTCTCTTCTGCCAGGGTCGAGGAGAGGTCGGCAATGGCAACACTGCGCCCGGCTTTATTTTGCTCCAGGCAGTAGTCAGCAACCTTGGTTCGGGTCAGGCGCGCGGTGGGTTCATCCAGAGTTTGGGTGAAGGTTTCCACCACTTCCAAAAACTCGCGAGTCTCAGCTTTCAAATCGTGCTTGTCGGTAAAGCCCACAAACTGGGTGAATGCCTCGGCATAGTCCTTGTCGCCACGGCTGCGCATTAGCGTCAAGTAAGTAGCTGAGTCGCCTGTGTCCCACTCGCTGCAGTTAATTTTGGCAGCCAGGGTGAAGTTGGCGGTATCCAGGTAAATGGCTTCACTAATAGCCAGCTCCGCATCCAGGTAGAGCGCTGCCTCATGCTCCGCCACAAATATATAGAGGTATTCCCCTGCCTCGATTTTTTCCTGCACAAAAATCACATAAGAATCGAACAGCGAGGGTGTTGCATCCAATAGCTGCTGAAATTGCTGCATGGCTTTTTGGCTAAAGCTGGCAAAGCTCATGCGTTCCTGGCGGCAATCCTGAAGCCAGGCGGGGAAGGGGGTTTCGCCCAATTCGGGTGAGAAGCGGCCATAGCTTTTACCGCCTTTGCGAATGAACTGGCTTTTTAGTTCGTAGGCCAGCTCCTCCAGCTTGCCATCCATTGCAAACACCTGGTCGCGCAAGTGGCTTGCAACCTGCGCCTCGGGGGATGAACGGAATATATGGTGAGCGATGATAGAGGTGATGGCCATAGTATGAAAACTGCGCAAATGGATTGTGTAAGTTAAAGGCGGGCTATTATAGGCGCCCCGGCAGATTTGCCCAGCAGATCCGACCCTGTCGCGTTCACAACGTATATTGGAGTTCACCCATGATTCAGCGCCTAAACCCCACGCCCCGCTGGTCCGATGCCACCAGTTACCAGGGCAGCGCCCACTTTGTTGAAGTGCCCTCGGACACCAGCCGACCTTTTGCGGAGCAGATGCAGCAATTATTGGCGCAGGCCGAACAAACCCTGACCAAGCTGGGCGGCAGCAGCGCGAGCCTGCTCTCAGCCACTATCTATCTAACGGATCGCGCTAATCTGGCGGAGATGAATCAGGCCTGGGAGGCTTGGTTGCCCTTTGGTTGTGCGCCCTCGCGCGCCTGTGTACTGGTGGCTTTAGTCGATCCGCAAATGCTGGTGGAGATAGCCTTTGTCGCCGCTGTGCCCGCCCGAGTTTAGCCGCTGCCAGGCACCCAATTAACAGCCGATAAGAGTGAAGCTTTCCTATACTTCTGGTTCACTTAACAGCAGCTGCAGTACGCGTAATTTGAGGTAAAAGGATATGGCGACCCCAATAGATCAATTCTTAAACATTCTGGCCAAAAAAGACGGTTCGGATCTTTACCTGAGTACAGGGGCACCGCCCTGTGCCAAATTTCAGGGTGCGCTTAAACCCCTGGGGCAGGAGCCCTACAAACCGGGGGAAATTGAGAAAATAGCCAATGAAATAATGGACGAGGAACAGCGTGCGGAATTTGCACACGAGTTGGAAATGAACCTGGCTATTTCCATCCACGGCGTGGGCCGTTTTCGCATCAACATTTTTAAGCAGCGCAACGAAGTTTCCATTGTGGCGCGCAACATCAAGACTGACATTCCGCAATTCGATGCATTAGGGCTGCCACCAGTGCTAAAAGAGGTGGTTATGAGCAAGCGTGGCCTGGTGCTTTTTGTGGGGGGTACAGGTTCGGGTAAGTCCACCTCGCTGGCGGCCTTGATCGATCACCGCAATGCCTCCAGCGGGGGGCATATCATCACCATCGAAGATCCGGTGGAGTTTGTGCATAAACACAAGCGCAGTGTGATCAACCAGCGCGAAGTGGGTGTGGATACGCGCAGCTATAAAGCCGCATTAAAAAATACCCTGCGCCAGGCGCCGGATGTCATTTTGATTGGCGAAATTCGCGATCGCGAAACTATGGAGCACGCGTTGGAATTTGCTGAGACTGGCCACTTGGCGATATCCACCTTGCACGCCAATAACGCCAACCAGGCGCTGGAGCGGATTGTGAATTTGTTTCCCGAGGAGCGCCGTCCGCAATTGTTGATGGGCCTGTCGCAAAACCTGCGCGCCTTTGTCAGTCAGCGTTTAATGCCGACGGTTGATGGCAAGCGCTGCGCCGCCGTGGAAGTATTGCTCGGCACTAAAACGATTCAAGAGCTGATCCTGAAAGGCCGCTTTACCGAAATCAAAGAGATAATGGAAAAGTCCGAAAACCTGGGCATGCAAACCTTTGACGGCGCCATCTATAAACTTTATATGGATGGAAAAATCAGTTTTGATGATGCCATTGCCAATGCCGATTCGCCCAATAATTTGCGCCTACGTATCAAGCTTGCCAGCGATAAGGTCTCAGTCAGCGATATTCCCCAATCGGTGCCCACCGAATTTGGCGGTTTAAGCCTGGAGAAAATCGATGAGGACGAAGAGCCAGGTTGATAGTAGAGCGGCAAGCTTGATCTGGCGCAATGGTGCTGAGGCTTAAAATTGCGTAGCCTGGGGCGTCAAATTTGAGTTGCCGGGGCAGCGCAACAATGGGGGAGGTCGCATGAGTCTTAAACATCTTGAGCAGCTGCTTAAACCGCGCTCCATTGCTGTTATAGGCGCAAGCAACCAGCCCAATCGCCCCGGCAATGCCGTTATGCGCAATCTGCTCCAGGGCGGCTTCGACGGGCCGATTATGCCGGTGACACCCAATTACAAATCGGTTAATGGTGTGCTCGCCTATCGCTCGATTGACGAACTGCCGCTGGTACCCGACCTCGCCATTATTTGCACCCGCGCCACCCGTGTACCGGCGATCATTTTGCAGCTGGGGCGCAAGGGTACGCGCAGCGCAATTGTTATTGCCGCTGGCCTGGAGACTTTGTTCACAGCGCAGGGCACTAACTTGCAAGAGCAGATGCTCGCCATTGCTAAAGAGTGGGGTATGCGCATACTCGGCCCCAACTCGCTGGGCTTGATGGTGCCCGGCCTCGGCCTTAATGCCAGTTACGCCCACACCATGGCTAAAGAGGGCAAAATTGCTTTTGTCACCCAATCTTCCGCTGTTTGTGTGACGCTGCTCGATTGGGCGCGCCGCCGCCGGATTGGCTTTTCCCATGTGATTGCGGTAGGTGAGGGCGCCGATGTCGACTTTGATGAGATGATCGACTAACTGGGGTGCGACCCCAAAACCAGCGCGGTTCTGCTATACATAGATAACATCAAAGACGGGCGAATTTTTTTGTCCGCCGCCCGTGCCGCTGCTTTTAATAAGCCGCTGTTGGTAATTAAAGCCAGCGGTCAGTTGGAGCAGAATGCACTTATGTCGCGCCTGCCGCTGGAAAAAATTGGCCACGACTCAGTGTACGACGCCGCCTTCAAGCGCGCCGGTATGTTGCGTGTGGCCGATTTGCGCGAGCTGCTCGCCGCCGTGGAAACACTCGCCAACGGCAAACCCATTCAAGGGGAGCAATTGGTGATTATTGCCAATGGTGATGGCCCAGGTGCCATGGCGATTGATATGCTCACTCAGCGCGGCGGTCGTCTTGCCAAACTGGCGCCCGAGGTGGTCGCCGAATTGGAAAAAGTCATTCATCCCGGTGGGCGCGCCAGCAATCCGATTAATTTACTGGGCGATGCCAGCCCCGAAGATTATCAAAAGGTTTTGGCGATATTGCTGCGCAGCAACAGTGAAAATAATTTACTGGTAATGCACGCCCCCTCCGCACTAACCCCGGGAGAGGTTTACGCGCAACAGGTAATCGACACCCTGAAACAGCATCAGGGGCGCAAACCCAATCTGCTTGCCAACTGGATGGGTGAAGACGCCGCCATTGAAGCGCGCCAGCGCTTTGCCGATGCCGGTATTGCCTCCTTCCGCACCTCCGAAGGTGCCGTGGGTGCGTTTATGCATATGGTGCAATACCGACGCAACCAAAAGCTGTTGCTGGAAACGCCCGATTCGGTGAGTGAAACCATTCCCCATCGCCCGGAAATTGCCCAGCAATTAATTGACCAGGCAGTGAGTGAAGGGCGCGCGCAGCTCAGTCGCGAAGAGGGGGCGCAATTGCTTAACGCCTATGGCATAGACACCATTGCCACCAAAAGCGCCCAGGCGCCAGACGAAGCAGCAGAACAGGCGCAACAGCTGGGCTTTCCCGTCGCACTTAAAATTGAATTGCCCAACCATATGCCGGTTAAAGCCGATCTGGGCGGTGTGGTACTCAATTTAAATTCAGCCGACGAAGTGCGCGAGGCGGCACGCAAAAGCCAGCAAAAAATTCAGCAAGCCAATTTGCTTGCAGCTGGCGAAGAAATAACACAGCTGGGTTTTACCTTGCAAACCATGGCGCGGCGCACAGGCTCTTACCAATTGCGCATACAGGTGCAGTTGGACCCAGTATTTGGCCCGGTGATTTTACTGGGCGAGGCCACTAGCAACTGGTCGATTCGCCAGAGTGCAGTCGTTGCCCTGCCGCCACTGAATATGGCGCTGGCGCGCTATCTGGTTATTCAGGCATTGGCGGAGGGGAAAATTCGCGAGCGCCAGGGCTATGCGCCATTGGATATGCATTCGCTGTGTATTTTGCTTACGCAAATTAGTCAGATAGTCATCGACAATCCGCATCTGCGTGGGCTCTGTATTAACCCCGCGTTGGTCAATGGTGAGGATATACGCGCGCTGGATGTAACTGTGGACATAGCCCCGGAGGATGCCAGCAGCAAACTCGCTATTCGCCCCTATCCCAAAGAATTGGAAGAGACGTTTAGGTTGCGCAATGGCCGCCAATTGCTGTTGCGCCCGCTGCGCCCGGAGGACGAACTGGCACTGCAAGCCTTTGATAATGCCCAAAGCCGCGAAGACAGATACAAACGCTATTTTGGCGAAATGCCGCAATTCTCCCACGAGCAGATGGCGCGCTTAACCCAGCTGGATTACGCGCGCGAAATGGCGTTTATTGCGGTAGATGAAGTCGATGGGCGCAAAGAAATTTTTGGCGTAGTGCGCGCCCAGCGCGACCCGGACAACACCGAGGCAGAATTCGCCATGGCCATCCGCAGCGATTTAAAAGGCATAGGCCTGGGCTCGCGCCTGCTGCAAAAAATGATCGACTACTGCCGCGCGCAAGGCACCCCATATTTAACCGGCTGCACCATGCTGGAAAACGCCGGCATGGCCAACCTGGCGCGCAAGCTGGGATTCTCGGTGCGCTTTAATCGCGAGGATGAGTTGATTGATATGAAGTTGGAACTACAGGCAGGCAATCAATAAATGCGTAGGGCGGGTTAGCCAAAGGCGTAACCCGCCAATAATTTTTCAACAATAAATTTCCCTCAATAGCCTACCAATAAAAAATCAAACACTCCCCAGTTTTGCCAGCGCTTTAATATGAGCCACCACACAGCGCCCCAGCCCATCCAGATCGTAACCGCCCTCTAGCATGGAGACTATGCCCCGGCACTGCTCGTCTGGGCTGTTGGTTTTACTCGCATCCACAATCATCCGCAGCTGCTGGCTGATCCAAAAGTAATCCTGTTCCACCAAACTCACCGAGGAGATGTCGTCATTGATATAGGCATCAAAACCGGCGGAGATAAACATCAGCTGCGGTTTGAAATCCATAATGCGCTCAAACCAGGGTTGCACCGCGCGGCGGAAGCCATCGCTGCGGCAGCTGGCGGGCAGGGGGACATTGAGTATGTGATCAGGTACATCCTCAATGTCGGTATTGGGGTAAAAGGGGTGTTGAAAGCTGGAGCAGAATAAAACCCGCCTGTCCTCGCTAAAAATTTCCTGAGTGCCATTGCCGTGGTGCACATCAAAATCCACTATGGCGACGCGCTGCAAACCATGGGTGTCAAGCGCGTGGCGCGCGGCTATGGCGATATTATTAAACACACAAAAGCCCATGGCGCGGGCGCGTTCGGCGTGATGGCCGGGTGGGCGCACGCCGCAAAAAACAGCATCGGTCTGCTGCGCCATCACCATGTCCACCGCCATTACACCCGCGCCTGCGGCATGGCGCGCGGCAGTGAGTGTATTGGGAGAAAGGTAAACGTCGTCATCAAAAAAAATAACGCCTTCACGGGGAATTGATTGAGTTATTTTTTCCAGATGCGCAGCAGTGTGCACGCGCAGCAATTGTGCGTCAGTCACTTCCGGTGCCAGGCGGTGTTGCAGCAGGGCATCCAGGCCACTGAGCAGTAATTGGTTGTTGATGGAATCCAAACGCTCAGGGCATTCCGGGTGGCCATTGGGCATTAAATGCTGATGGCAGCTCGGGTGGGTGATATAGGTGGCTAACATGGTATTTTTCGCTGTTGATTTGTTATTGACCGAGCGCGAGTGGTATTGATTTTTTATTCTGGCTTATTGAGTGCCAGATTAACTTGCTGCGCCATTGCCTGCGCCAGTTGCCCCAACACCTGGCTGTAGGCGCGGGCCAGGCTTTTGGCGCTGCCACTGGCTTTGGCGCTGGCGGCAAAGTGTTGCTGTTGCAATATTTTCCCTTGAGTATTATCAAACAATACCCAGTCGGCGTTGATGCTGGCCTGATTGCCACTCAGGCGCAGGCCGAGTATATCGATGCGCAGACTTAAGCCGGGTTTGTTGTCTGCACGCCAGGGGAATGCGACTGTACCCAGCTGCGGCTGCGCATTGACCAGATTTAACGCGAGCACCCGCGCAATGCCCTTGTCGAGTGGCTCCGCCCAATAGGAGTTGTCGGCGACTTCCAGATCGTTATCGGCATTAAGGTAGACCAGGCGCTGGCGTTTCAAATAGTCGGCAATGGTGACCGGGCCTATGCCGATGGTGCGGGTTATGGCAGTGCTGGTTTGGCTGGGCTCGGGTGCGCCCAGCACATAATAATTTTTTTGCGGTGAATGGCTGCAGGCGCTGAGCAGATTAATACAGCAGACCAGGGCGAGTAATTTTTTCATCTTGGTTTATTCCTCTGTGTCATCCAGGTCATTTTTATGGATGTTGCGTCCGCGCAAAATGGATTCTGGTTGCTGCTCCAGGGTTTCACTCAGGCTGCGAAAGGACTGCGCGGCGCGGCTCACATCTTCCAGGGAGTGGTTGAGCTGATTAATAAGCGGTGAGTCTTCCGATACGCTGCTACTTAAATGTTGCGCCGCCTGATCAAAACTGACCAGGCTGGCATTTAATTGTTGCAAACTCTGGTTGAGCGACGCCATTACCTTGGGAGTTTGCTGGTTTAGGTTGTCCAGCAGTTGATCGGCGCGTGTCAGGCTGGCTTGCAGTGCGGCGCTGGTTTTATCGAAGCGCGCATCAAAATTGTCTGAGGTTTTTTCCACCGAGTCTGCCGCCTGGGTAAAGGTGCTTACGGCTTTTTGAATGCTGCCGTCGGCCACCATCTGGTTAACCTGGGTTACCAGGCGATTAAAGCTGGCGACCAGCTCTTTTAAATTTAGCTCCTGAAAATTGCGCGACAGCTCTTCAAAACTGGTGGCTACCGTGGGAATTTCCGGATAACTGTGTTGCAGCTGGTAGAGCTTGGGCGGCGAGTCAGGGTAAAAATCCAGTTCCACATAAAGCAGGCCGGTTAATAAACTCTGAAAATTCAGTTGCGCGCGCAAGCCATTGGCTATGGCCTGGGTGATAAAATCGCGCCCGACACTGGTGCCTTTTTGATTGATGCGCTTCATGACCAAATCGGCGGTAACCGCATTCACCACAGTTTTGTTGTCGTTTTGAAAGTTGATTTGAATATCGGTAATTTCCCCCAGTATCACGCCTTTGAGTTTAACCGGCGCGCCCACCTGCAAGCCTTGCACCGAGCCGTCGAAGTACATGACGACGCGCTCCTTTTGGGCAAACAGTCGGCCGCCGGAAAAAAACAGCAGGGCGATAAACACCAGCAGAAGCGCGCCCAGAATAAACGCGCCTATCGCCAGGGATGTTTTTTTGTTGCTGCTCATAGCTCATCCTTTGTGGGGGCGGCGGTTTGGCCGCGGCTTAAAAATTGACGCACGCGATCTTCGCGGCTGTGTTCGAGCAAGCGTTTGGGGTCGCCGCTGTCGAGCATGGTTTGGGCTTGGGCGTCGAGAAAAACGCTGTTAGTGCCAATGGTTAAAATACTCGGCAATTCGTGCGAGACAATTATGACGGTGGATTTTAGCGCTTGGCTTAATTGTACAATCAGTTGATCAAGCCGCAGCGAGCTTATAGGGTCCAGGCCGGCGGAGGGCTCATCAAAAAATAACAGTTGCGGGTCCAGCGCCAGGGCGCGGGCGAGGCCGGCGCGCTTGTGCATGCCGCCGCTTAACTCCGCGGGATAAAAATCTTCAAAGCCGCCCAAACCAACCAGGGCCAATTTGTAGGCCACGGTTTCGGCAATTTGTTTTTCGCTTAAGTCGGTATACAGCTGTAGCGGCAGGGCGACATTTTCGCCCAGGCTCATACTGGAAAAGAGCGCACCGGTTTGAAAGGTGATGCCCCATTTTTTAAGCAGCGCCAGTTGAGTGCCTTGAGTGGCCGCGTAAAAATCTACCCCCTCATAAAACACCTGGCCAGCGCTGGGTTGGATCAGGCCGATCATGTGTTTAAGCAGGGTGGTTTTGCCGCAGCCGCTGCCGCCGATAATAAAAAAGATGTCCTGTTTAAACACATCAAAATTCAAATCGCGCTGCACCACGCGCTCGCCGTAGCCAATGCTTAAATCGCGCACGCTAATAAAAGGTTGTGTCGGGTCTGCCATGGTTATATCCCCAGCTTGTTGTAGAGGATATTAAAGGCGGCGTCTGCCACCACCAGATAGACGATGGCGCGCACAACCGCCTGGGTTGTGGCCAAGCCTACGGCGTTGGAATCGCGCCCGCAATTGATGCCCGCGCGACAGCCGGCAAGGGCGATAAGCACCCCGAACACCAGAGATTTAAGCAGGCCGGTAGATATATCCACCCAGTCCACCGAGCCCTGGGTCTGCAGCATGTAACTTTTAAAACTGACATCCATACTGGTGGCCACCAGGGCGCCGCCGAGCATGCCGATCATATTGGCGTAGATACACAGCAATGGCATAACAAATACCAATGCCAGCAGGCGCGGCAGCACCAGGAATTCCATGCTGGAAACGCCCATCACGCGCAGCGCATCTATCTCCTCGTTAACCTGCATAGTGCCTAATTGGGCGGCGTAGGCGGCGCCTGTGCGGCCAGCCATAATCACCGCGGTCATAAGCGCGCCCATTTCGCGCACCATGCCCAGGGCCACCAGGTTGGCAACATAGACCTGGGCGCCCATCTGGCGCAGCTGTACCGAGCCGAGATAGGCGAGAATCATCCCCACCAGCAAACTGATAAGCGTGACTATCGCCAGGGCGCTCGGCCCCGCCTGGTGGATAAAAAAGCCTATGTCCTGGCGCCGGGTATTGGCGCGCCCCGCGAGCCAGGCTTTAAACGCCAGGCAGGTATCGCCCACAAAAATGAGTGTGTCCTGCAGCCCCAAGGTGCTATCGCCCAGGCGGCGCTGCAAGCGAATCCACCAGGGCTCGCGTTCAGTGGACGGTTGAGATTGATAGGCGGGAATGGCGGTGGATAAGCTCAGCAGCTGTTGCAAACCAAGGGGCGCTGCCTGGGTGTTAAGGGCGATTTGGTGCTGGTCGCACCAGCGCGCCAATTGCAGCAGGGCGATGCTCAGGCTGGAGTCCCACTGGCCCAACTCGCGCGTCTCCAGGCTGATAAGCTGGGCAGATTCGGGCGCCGCCTGGCACAGGTCTGCGCCCTCTGGTGCAGCGCCCAATCGCCAATCCCCGCGCAGCGCCAGCTGGCAGCTACCCGCTTGAGTGACAAATTGAAAACTGGCTGACGGCATAGCAGATCCCTGTGGCGCAATCGGCTTTGGACAAGCCGCTGTCTGTCGTTTAGTTTAACCAGCCTTGCGCCAGTTGACCAAGTTGAGTTTGATTTGCCCTGGCTGGCAATACACGCTATACCAGATCGACCAATAGATACCGGGACTCGCCCTATGAGTGAACACAGCAAAACCAAAACCAGTTTTTATCGTCGCATTTACGTTGCCTGGTTGATTAGCCAGGGCGTCAACACTGTTCCTAAAATTATCGAAGCCACCGGCATGCCGCGGCGCACAGCGCAGGACACACTCGCGGCAATTCACGAATTAGCCATAAACCTGGATAACCACAACGGCAGTTTTGCAGTAGCCGATTGGGGGGCGGTTAACGCCAATTGGGTGGCAGCTAATCTGCTAGAAATTAAAAATGTACTGGAGTACCCCTAAGGAGAGGTGGGTGAAATTAATAACTATGACTTGTGCATATTTAGTGTTGGTTGCTGGCCACAGATTACAATGGTTTTTCTATTTTTGCTTACAGACTTTTTTTCGGCGGTAAGAGTACGTTGGCAAAAATAAACCCCGCCACCAGCGACATAAAAATTAAAAAAGTCTGCTGCCCCAGGTTATCGATAGGCACCATGGCTTCGCCGGAAATAAAGGCGTTTAAGCCAATATAGGTCTTGCTCCCCGGCACCAGCACCAGCATGCCGTTGAGAATCACAATACTGGCTGGCGCCTTTGCAAACCGGGTAAAGGCGTTACCGTAAACTCCCACTGTCAAGGCGCCGGCAAAGGCACCTAATGCCAGGCCAAAATAGACCCCGCCAATATAGCTGCTGCCATAGGCGATAAAGCCTGCCAGTATCGCCCAGGGGGCGTGTTTGGCGCGGGCTTTAAATACAATCAATAGCGAGCTGCTCAAAATTGCCACGGCGATAATACTGGTCCAGGCAGGCACTGGGTTGGCCGCTAGATAGCTGATTTTGCCAAAGCAAAACTGGCCAATACTCACGCCCAGGTAGGCGCCAAAGTAAAGTTTAAACAACATCATCAGCGCATCCATAATGCGCGCCGAACCGGACACCAGATGCCTTTCGCCCAGCTCGGCAAGGCCCAGCGTGAGTGATAAACCGGGAATAAATACAATAATGGAGGCGAGCACCACCAGCGGCACCTGCAGGTTTATCTGACTGTGGGCGGCAATACCGCAGGCGAGGAAGGATGACACCAGGGCAACCAGCGGCTCGAGCATTTTGCTTATCCTCTGGCTGTGCTCGGCACCCAGTACAAAGCCATAAACCACCAGGCTCAAAAGCCCGGCAAAAATAACGTCAGTCCAGCCGGCGCGCATCAGCAGCGCAAAGGCGGCGCCCGAGGCGCCAAAGGCAAAAAAAGTGGCCAGGCGCGAATAGGGGTTGGGCAGCGCAGCTATTTCATCCAGGCGTGCGCTGGCTTCGTTCAGGCTGAGGGCCCCGCTCTCCAGCGCATCGACAATTTCGTCAGTGCGCGACAGCGAGCCCAGGTCCACATCGCCGGGCAGCACTCGCGCGATTAAGGTGTACTCTGTGTCTTCACCGGGAATCCAGAGCACAAAATTCAACACCGTTGGCGAAACTGCAAATGCAGCACCCACGCCCAACAGCTTGGCGACATTGGTCAGGTGCGCCTCCAGGCGATAGGCGGGGGCGCCATACTTGTGCAGCATCTTGCCCAGTTTGACAATAAATTTTCGCCTTTCGATAAAATTTGCAGCGTCCAATGGTTGTACCTGCGGTGAGTGCGTTATGCATTAAATTTAGCTGAAGATAGCATTGCCTGGCGCAGGCAGTGTGGCACAAGAATTTGAGCAGCGCCCAAGGAAAACGCATAAAATAGCTTTATCTAAGGTCCGCGCCAGAGTTTCGCCACCATGTTGACTGAGCAGCAACTGCACAGCTTTAAAACCACAGGTTTTCTTGTTATCCCCGCCGTCCAATCCCTTGAGTTTTGCACCTGGTTGCGCGAGTTTGCGCGCGAGCAATTGGCCCAGGAGGTGGAGCCAATAGAGTATGAGGCGGACACCCATTATCCGGGCGCACCTGAGTCGCGCGATGCACTGGGCGGAAAAACGGCAAGGCGCTTGCTAACTGCCACAGCGCGACATGAGCGTATTCGCGGCTGGGCCTGCAGCGATTTGCTGCGCGGCTGCCTGCACCAGCTGCTGGGGGAGCCTGTGTACCTCTCCCAGGTGCACCACAACTGCATAATGACCAAGCAGCCGCGCTTTTCCAGCGAGACCGGCTGGCACAGGGACAGCCGCTATTGGCACTATCAATCGCCCAGCCTGGTTTCCGCCTGGCTTGCACTCAATGATGAGTTTCCGGAAAACGGCTGCCTGTGGGTTTTACCCGGTTCGCACCTCTGGCAAATAAGCGCAGCACAATTGGATGAGCGCTTGTTCTTGCGCAAGGGTCTGGCGATGAATGAGCCACTGTTACAGCAGGCAATAGCTGTGCGCTTAAGCGCCGGGGACCTGTTATTTTTTCACAGCAATTTATTTCATGCGGCGAGCAATAACTCGACCGATCAAACCAAGTTTTCGCTGGTGTTTACTTACCGGGGGGAGAGCAATCCGCCCAAAGCTGATACTCGCTCCACCAGCCTTGCTGAAATCAGGTTGTAGGTGATTTAAAAAACATCCGCACATCAACGCCAATAAAAAGCCCCGCCAGTTTGCACTGGCGGGGCTTTTTATTGCGCGCTTAAAACTTAGTTTTTAGCAGCGGCAGCTTTCTTTTCTTTCTCTTTGGCGATCACAGCTTCTGCCACGTTGTTGGGGCAGGGTGAGTAGTGAGCGAATTCCATAGAGAATTGACCGCGACCAGAGGTCATGGTGCGCAGGGTAGAAATGTAACCAAACATTTCTGACAGCGGAACTTCAGCTTTAATGCGCACGCCAGTTACACCAGCTTCTTGACCGTTGATCATGCCGCGACGACGGTTCAGGTCACCGATAACGTCACCTACGTGATCTTCGGGGGTGAACACGTCAACTTTCATGATTGGCTCCAGCAGTTGTGGGCCAGCTTTAGGCATGGATTGACGGAAAGCGGCTTTAGCAGCGATTTCGAACGCGATAGCAGAGGAGTCCACGGCGTGGAAGCCACCGTCGAACAGCTCAACTTCAACGTCCAGCACCGGGAAGCCAGCCAGTGGGCCAGTGCCCATCATAGACTCGAAGCCCTTCTCAATGGCAGGGAAGAATTCCTTAGGAACGCTACCGCCCACCACCACGCTGGTGAATTTGAAGCCAGAGTTTGGCGCACCTGGACGGATGCGGTAGTCGATCTTACCGTACTGACCAGAACCACCGGATTGCTTCTTGTGGGTGTAAGAGTCTTCGATTTCGCGGGTGATGGTTTCGCGGTAGGCCACTTGTGGTTGACCCACGTTCAGCTCAACACCATAGGTGCGCTTCATGATGTCAACTTTAATGTCCAGGTGAAGTTCACCCATACCTTTCAGGATGGTTTCGCCAGAGTCCTGGTCGGTTTCTACGCGGAAGGTTGGGTCTTCAGACACCAGTTTGCCGATGGCAATAGCCATCTTCTCTACCATGCTCTTGTCTTTTGGCGTTACGGCGATAGAGATTACTGGCTCTGGGAACACCATAGGTTCCAGAGTACATTCGTGCTTGGGGTCACACAGGGTGTGGCCGGTTTGAACGTTCTTCAGGCCTACCAGGGCGATAATATCACCAGCCTGAGCCGTGCTCAGGTCGGTACGCTCGTTAGCGTTCATTTCCACCATACGGCCAACGCGCTCGGTTTTGCCGGTGAAGGAGTTGAGGACGGTGTCACCCTTGTTAATCACACCTGAGTAAACGCGCACGAAGGTCAGGGCGCCGAAACGGTCGTCCATGATCTTGAACGCCAGGCCGCGGAAGGGCTCGTCAGGAGAAACAATGGCGAATTTGCCGGTCTCGTTACCTTCTTCATCAGTCAAAGGCTGTGGCGCAACTTCGGTGGGCGATGGCAGGTAGTCAACTACCGCGTCCAACAGCAACTGCATACCTTTGTTTTTAAAGGCGGAACCACAGTAGGTTGGGAAGAAGGCCAGGTCGCGGGTACCTATGCGGATACAGCGTTTCAGGTCTTCGATAGAAATCTCTTCACCTTCCATGTAAGCCATCATCAGGTCGTCGTCCATTTCTACGGCGTTTTCAACCAGTTGATCGCGGTACATATCAACGTCATCAACCATATCGGCTGGAACGTCAGTGATGGTGTAGTTTTCGGGTTGACCAGACTCATCCCAGATGTAAGCTTTTTTGCTCAGCAGGTCTACTACACCCTTAAAGGTGTCTTCGCGGCCGATGGGCAGGGTCATGATCAGTGGCTTGGCGCCCAGTACTTTCTTAACCTGGTCAGTTACGCGCAGGAAGTCAGCACCGATACGGTCCAGCTTGTTCACGAAAATCAGGCGCGATACTTCCGCGTCGTTGGCATAGCGCCAGTTGGTTTCGGACTGAGGCTCAACGCCGCCGGAACCACAGAATACGCCGATACCGCCGTCCAGAACTTTGAGTGAACGGTACACTTCTACGGTGAAGTCCACGTGTCCGGGGGTATCAATTACGTTGAAGCGGTGGCCTTTCCAGAAGCAGGTTACCGCTGCTGACTGGATGGTAATACCGCGCTCGGCTTCCTGTTCCATGAAGTCGGTGGTGGACTCACCCTCGTGCACTTCACCAATTTTGTGGATTTTACCGGTGAGTTTGAGGATGCGCTCGGTGGTGGTGGTTTTACCGGCGTCCACGTGGGCGAAGATACCGATGTTTCTATAGAGGGATAAGTCAGCAGCCATGGGACTCTCTTTGTCAAAGTAGCTAGGTTAATAAAGAAACCGGGTTGGAAAATAGCGGCGTAATATACAGGAACTTCTCCCGAAATGCCCGAACAACTGGAGGCGCCCGATAAAAAAGGTGCGAAATTTTCCACTTTCACAATTGATTCGTCAAATATCCATGGTGGAAAGCAGGTTTTAGCCCGCGCCAGCAGGCGGCGGCTTGTTGATTTTTGTCGGGCAAAATAACATTTGCTATCTGCATGACTAATTTAATAGTTTTTTTTAATTACCCTGCTGGGTTGGCCAGACGGGGCTTGGGTGGGCTGGGTAAGTAACTCGCTTGTCGAATCGATTTTTAATGACGGCGGTAGTGCTATTTGTGTGATGAGGGTCTCATTTTCTGTTGTTCATTTTTGCTTTTTCTGAAATTTTGATTACTGTCGTGCCATTCGATTACATGCAGAAATTTAACAAGGGATTGAGATTTTGAACTTAGGAACACGCGTATCTTTAGCGATTATATTTTTTCTCTTGTCTTGCTCGGCCTTTGCGGCCACTTCAGCGAAAGATAGCCCTATCTTATCCCGCATCCCCAATTCTACTCAGGAAGCTTATTTGAATAGTGAGTTTTCTGCGTCGGTTTTTTACAGTCTAGATGCTAAAAAACAAATAAAAAAAATAAAGGCAGAAGGTAAGTCTGCATTGCTTTTTTATAAGTTGAATCAGCAGGTATCCGATTTGGCTTTAATTCGCAATGTTCAAAACTCGCTTAAAAAATCTGGGTTCGAACTAAAGGCGCTGCTCGATGAAGAGGAAATAGCTCCTGTAAAAGATGAGCTTCAGTCAGTGACCATTGGTATTCAAAATATCTTGGTATTGCTTACCCCGTCATACCTTTATATGACGCGACAGACCCCGATGGGGATCCAGCATGTGTCTGTGCTAATTTCATCGATCAATAATGACCATTATATTTACTATTCGATTTTGGAAGAGGGACAGCAGAAATTTGTTCCCCTTAAGGTTTCGGATGCAGATATGAAGGCTGGGCTTGATGCAAATGGCAAGATGGAAATATATGGCGTCTACTTTGACGTTGCGCAAGTAGTAGTTAAGCCTGAATCCAAAGAGGCGCTAGATAATATTGCAGCCCTTTTACAAAATAACAAAAGCTTAAAGCTCTATATAGTTGGTCATACAGATTCTACAGGTGATCTTGCCGCCAATATGGCCTTGTCCCAGCGCCGTGCCCAAGCAGTTTTAAGTAAATTGGTTGATGATTATGCAATCGATAAGTCCCGTTTAAGTGCTTATGGTGTTGGGCCTTTGTCGCCATTAAGCACTAACTTAAGTGAATTTGGTCGAGCTAAAAATCGACGCGTAGAGCTTGTTCAGCAGTAAATTTTTTTTGCTGCGACAGGAATTGCCAGCCAAAGGTTTGGTGGTATCAATTCCTTAGCTGAGGGGAAAGCTACGAAAATTTTCGTTGTCAACTGGGTCAGGGTATGGCTGAGTATTTTTGATCAAGCCTAATAATTTTATGGGTTTATAGCTGGGGCTATGCATGACTAGGTTGAGGGCGGGAATCAAAGGATCGGTTGCGATAACAATAATTACCTTATTGTTGGTTGGCTGTGGCTATACGGGGCCGGATTTAGCCAGCACGCCCAGTGTGGGGGGGAGCAGCAGCAATGCAAATACGGACTCGGGAACCGTGACTTCAGTACAAAATAGCTCTGTGTCACATGAGTTTTCTGCAACTATGCCCGATAGCGAATTGCTGGAGGGAAGCTACCCACTTGTAAATAATATGCCGGAACCCGATGGTTCTTATTCTCGATTAAAAGTGACTATTCAATTAAATAAAAAACTATCCCAGGTTACAAAATTATATTTGATAGT
>JBNLGJ010000082.1:0-68308 GCA_050305995.1 Cellvibrio sp. | reverse complement strand
TAACCCGGCGATCAAATATATCGTCCTGACATATTTGATCGGCGCCCTGGAAAATCCGGCGCAGATGCGTAAATCTGCTTGATTTTCCAGGGCTAGCGCCAGCCTTCAGCTGACGGCGGTACATCCCTGTGCCGCACTATTAATCCGACAATATTCATCGCCGGATTAATAGCGATAATTTTTTTATAAAAAATCCGTTTACGCCTAGCGCCTATACCGGCCACTTCTGCTTGATAGCCAGTCTCCATTTGGGCGGACTGGCGACTCTGCTGCTGATTCCCTCCTGCCCACCTAAGGCCAAAATCAGTGCACCCGGCATTCAGGGCGCGATCATAATGGCGCAGGCTGAGCCTGCACCGCCGCTGTCCTGGGCGGAAATCCCCTTATTAGTCACCTCCCCGAGAAACTTCCTGCAAAGATTAAACCAGTGCGCCAGCGGCGGTTGCTTTAGTTGATGGTAAAACTCTGTGTCGTATCTTTAAAACTATCGCCTTCAACATCTCCACCGCCAGAGAAATACAAGCTGTTATCGATAGTGCCAAAAGCAGTACCATGTCGCACCACAGTCGCCGCTTCCAGAGTTGACCAAGTGTTGGTTGAAGTATCCAACTGATCAATTTCAAAGTAGAGCCAACCGGCGCCCTGCGGGTCGCCCTCTCCACCCAGGACAACCACTTTGTCGTTGATCACCCCCAGGGCAAATGCGCGGCGACCGCGCGGCATACTGGCACCGCTAGACCAACTATTTGTCGCTGGATCAAAAATCTCAACATTGGCCAAAGCCTGACTCTGGATTGTTCCATCAGCCAAGCGCTGGCGCCCACCCAAAACATAAAGCTTGCCATTAACCACCAGGGCACCCGCCATATCCCTGGCTGCACTCATAGATGGCCCGGTCGACCAGCTGCCGCTGGCAATATCAAAAATGTAAAGGCTATTTTGCGAGGCGCCATTGGCAGCAGCGCCGCCCGCGAGATAAATCTTGCCATTGATAGCCACTGCACGAGCCCCGGCCAATGGTTGCAGCAGAGGTGCCAATGCCTGCCAACTATTATTGGCTATGTCATAGCGCCAGACTTCACTACTGGGTATGCGCAAGGCCCCAGCGTAACCGCCAACAACATAGATAAAATTACCGGCTGCTGCAGCCGCTGCCGAATCCACCAGGGCTCCAGGTTTGCTCGCGAGCAGTGTCCAAGTATCGGATTGCGAATCGTAGGCAAAGGCGTTATCAATATTGCCACCCGAGGTGCGCCCACCCAACACGTAAAGCTTGGTACCGCTAGTGGCTCCGGCGGCATCCAGTATCGCCATGGGTAATGGCGCTTTGCTATCCATACAATTCATTAATTCCGGGCGCAGCGCCGTAATCTGGCCGCCACCCAACTCAGCGACAAAGAGATCGCCATTGCGCTCGCGGATAGTGAGCGGATCATTGAAGCCGGTAATTAGCGAAGACATTGACTGCACGGCTTTTCCATCACTGGACAGTTTAACCTGCAGCACATCATCACCCAGCGAATAGCGGGATATCAGCAGGTCACCTTTCAGCTTGCCGCAGGCTCGCGACGAGGTGTATTCGATAATGCCATCCGCCGATGCATTCTTGCCTGGAGAGGCGATTGGCGGCTCATAATTTGGCAGAGCGGCAACGCCCTGCAGGCTGCCATCTTTAAACACACATTGATCGCGCGAAGGATTGGGGTGGCCGTAATATTTCCCAGCTTCTACGCGCACTAAAAGATCATCCTGCACTCCTGGATTATTTCCGCCATCACTCACTAATGCAGGATCGGCCAGGCCGCTGCAATCAGGAACTGGCGAATGCGGAAATGCTCCTGTCACCCCCAAGCCGTTATCGGTAGCGTAGATTTCGCCGTTGGAGTGAAAAACAAAATCATAACTATTGCGCAGCCCGGTAACAAAGGGCACCAGATCGCAAGGCGCAGGACCGTAGATGTTGCTGGTGTTTGCACAGCTGCCATCAAATGCCGGTGCAAACACATCGGCCACCAAAATTGCTGCGGACAATGGCTGCTCTTCGCGATCGCCAAACTCTGTTGGCACAGATACGGGAGCGCCCGCCCCGGTATTACCGGCGATAGCGATATATAAGCGATCATCAACGCCAAAATGCAGGCTGTTAATGGCATGGTTTGCTATGGCTCGCGGCAGGCCGGTAATGATCTGTTCAACCTGGGTAAAGCCTGGGCCAGACAGCCGAGTAACCGTGCTGGAGTTGGCCACCCCCTTATCGAGTGACGGGCTGGATGAGCTTATCCAGAGCGAGAAATTATTAGCATCATTAGGGTCATCTTGGTGCACGGTAATCCCCAAGGTTAAGCGCGCCCCCAGGGTGCTGGTTAAACTCGCAATTATTTGATCGGAGACCACATTTAAATCTTGGTCGTAGGTGAGTTCATGCACAGTGCCAAACATTTCGGTGACATAGAGCTTGCCGTTAGGGCCCCAGACCATATTGGTAGGAAAGTTAATTGGGTAAGCGCTGCGACTAAAATTGACAGGGGAATTGGCACTGCCCTGATCTACCGCTTCAATTTGAAAATATTCAAACTCAAACGTTAGGGGTAAAGTGCTATTGCGCTGGGTAACCATCAACCCGGTAAAACTGCGGGTACCTATAAGTGGGTCGATTCCCGCCGCATCAAAGCTGAACATTTCCGGCTCAACCTCTTGCGCTATAAGCGTTGTACTTACACCACCATCAATTGCGTAGCTGGCTGTTACTAACCCAGTCGATGGGTCTGCCACTAACGCCAGTGTGAGTAAGCTGGAACTCAAATCCCCAACAACCTTATTAGTAGATTTAACCAGAGCGCCATTTTTTTCATAGACAAACTCTACCACCGGATTGTTGGGATAGGAGTTGTAAACCAGTTTTACATAGTTGTCTTCATTGACACCAAACCACAAACCCGCCTGCTCATATTTGCCCGCCCCTTTAGCGGGATGATTAAGCTGCGTAGATATACGTGCAATTTGGTTGGGCCCCGCAAAGCCAACACCCAAGGCATTTGCTTGATTGTTATTCGCCAGGTAGGCAATCCCCGGTGTCGTAGTCAAATGCAGTACGCCCGCCGCCCTATCCAAATCAACTTTATCGGCTTGGTAGGCGGTGGTATTACTGGCGGGCTGGATATAGGTAAACCCAGTGCCCTCACCATCTTGGTCGAGCAAATGACCGGCATCAGCATCAAAATCCAAGCGGTAGGGAAGGGGTACACGAATTTGCGTGCATATTACCGGCGCGCAGGCATCGCTACTGTTGATGGACAGACTGACAGGGACGACCAAATCACTATAGCCATTGGCAGTTACGGTGAGATGGCCAAGGTAAACACCTTCGGACAAGCCATAGGTATCCAGGTTAAGAGTGAGAGTCTGTGGAGTTGCGCCACTACCTACGCCAGTTGTCAGCCAGGAAGAATCACTCACCACTGAATAGATGCTACTAGTGTCGCTGGTGGAAATATCCAGCGAACTGGTATGCACACCTGAGCTTGGTAAATAACTGAGTGAAACACTGGCAGGATTGGCAATCAACTGCGGCGAGCTATCGCTAACAGAGAGATTAATGGGCAGAGTTGTAGTGGCCAGCTGAGAGCTGCTCACAGAAATAATTCCCTGATAAGTGCCTGGTTGCAGTCCACTGGGATTGAGAGTGACCGTTAAACTTAGCGGGGCATTGCCGGAGCTTGGCGCAACACTGGCCCAGGTCACATTGCTCGCTGCCTGAAAATCCGGGCTTGAACCATCGCCCGCCGCGTTTAAACCAAGCAACACACTATAGTCCTTTGCCGTATCCGTATTTGTCAGATTGGCAACCAAAGATGCAGGGGTTAACGTAAAGGCGGGAATGGCACCAGGGTTATTAGCCACCTGAAAACTGGAATAAATAGATTCGACTGCACCACTGGAATGCGTGACCTGAGCATACATATAGTGGCTGCCATCAGCCAACTGATGGCTATCAAATGGATTAGCCGCACCCGATGTGGCAGTTCCCGCCCAATCATAAGGCGCCAGCTTCTCTATTTTATCCGGAGCACCTGCGGGGCTGCGATCAAGATAGAACTCCACCTTAGCCACATCAGTTTCCGGTTGCAGATGAATATATACCGTGCCATCCACGGACGCTCCCGCAAGCGTTTGAGAGTTGCTGCGATTTGCCTGTGCACTTATTTGCAAAGTGTAAGTTTCCGCCAAAGTGGTGTAGCTAAGCAAAACAGGAACTTGTGCCGATTGAATTCCATTACTCACTGTTAAAGTTGCAGCATAATTGCCCGGGGTCAAACTACTAACATCAACATTTACGCTATGGCTAGATGGAGTTATTCCGGACGCTGGACTGACGCTGAGCCAAGGTTGATTAGTGCTTATGTCGTAACTTTGCAGGCTTGCATCAGCAAAATCTATTGCCAGTGACATACTCGCCTGGGTGGCAGGTTGCGTTACAGCAAACTGTAGCTGTGAGGGGGTCAGGGTAAATGCCTTGGGCAGGCCAACCGTAAATTCACTCAGGGCAAATACCTCGCTACCATCTTCAAGCGTGATAATTGCACCAATACTGTGAGGGCCATCACCGAGACTGGGCGCATCAAATGCAAGCGCCTCTGCATTAGCTGCAGTTCCAACCAAATCGTAAGGGGCTATAGATTCAGAGTGATAAGCTGTACCCGTTAAACCTGGATTATCCACATAAAAACGAACCTGCTTTACATTGCTCTCTGGCCAGAGGTACACATAAACCGCACCATTTAATAACTGGCTATTAAGCGCTATGCCGTCGCTCCTATCAGGCTTGGTCGCAAACAGCAGCTGATAATCTGCGGATGCAGCAGTAAGCGTAAGGCTAACAGGGATAGTAACATTTGGATAACCAGCAGCCGACGCGGTTATTATTGCTGAGTAATTGCCATCGGCGAGCTGGGACGGATCAATGGTCACTTGCGCATTAAGCGGAGAGATCCCCCCGCTCACGCTAAAGCTTAGCCAGGGTTGGTCAGCAGTAAGTTGAATATCAACCGCTGCCGCATTGGATGTTTGGACGCTTACGGATTTGCTAAATGGCGTTTTGGCGTAAACTGTTTCGCTCAGTGAGCCGGGGCTCACAGTAAGCGACAAGGCCTGATTTTTCACCTCAATACTGGCACTGAGGCTCTGAAGCGAATTGTCGCTCAGCGTTAGATCTGCACGAATTATATGTGCGCCATCGCTTAGCCCGTTTGTATCAAACGGGAGCGAGTCATAATTGTTAGCCGTACCAGCAAAGTCCCACGGAGAAAGCCCTTCACTGTGGTATAAATTTCCATCCACATAAAATTTAACGGCTTTGAGGCCAGTGTTCTGGTCAATAAATACATAAATATTACCCGATACAGATGCGCCATCCAGTACACTTGCGTCAACTCTGTTGGGCTCGGATGAATGAACAATTTGATAGGCAGCGGCGGCGCTGATTGTGATCAGGTTTATTAAAAAAACCAACAACCATTTTTTTAATACAATAATTATTGTTTGACGCTGTAGATTTTTAGACGGCAGAAAATAATCCATCTTGCTAACCCCTCTAATTTACAATTAATTGCAGTATCAAATATATTTATTATTCCCATAGCCACTTAAATTAAGTTATCTTAAACGCCAAAAATGGCTTTAAGGCTAATCGGATTTACACGCAACCTTTAAGCCATAATAAAAGCCTGGATTTAATTGATTGATTTATAAATTTAATTTTAAAATCGAAGAAAAACCGGGAGTCCGCATGTAAAAAAAGGCGACGAGAGATAAGCGCATAAAAAACAGAACTATTAGCTCAGATAAAATAGCTCAGATAAAAACTAATCAAGGTTCAATGACAATGATGATTGATATACGCAAAAAAATACTTTTTATTGGTGCACCACTGCTCTGTTTACTGGCTTTAACATGCAGTGCCAATGAGCGCGATTTCACCTGGCCCAAGGGCATTAAAGCCGCCGTAAGCCTAGGCTACGACGACGCGTTAAATTCGCAACTGGACAACGCCATTCCCGCGTTGAATAAATACGGTTTGAAAGGCACTTTCTACTTGGCCATGTATGCCGATACCATCAAGACCCGCCTGGATGAGTGGCGCGCCGCGGCCAAAAATGGCCACGAACTCGGCAACCACAGTTTGTTTCACCAATGTTCAGGCTCTGCACCGGGCCGCGATTGGGTAACCGCCGACTACGACCTGGACAAACTCAGCCCTGCGCAAATGCAAGCGCAGGTGCGCCTGGCCAACAGTTTTTTGCATGCGATTGACGGCAAAACCCAGCGCACTTTTACCGCGCCCTGTATCGATTCCAAGGCCGGTGGCCAGGATTATCTGACTGGCCTACAGCCGGATTTTGTCGCCTTTAAAGCGACAGGTGGCGATGTGATCCCCGATATGCAAAAACTCAATCCTTATATGGTGCCAGTTAACTTCCCCAACAATGTCACCGGCGAACAGCTGATCGCGCTGGTGAAGGAGGCCGCCGCCAAGGGCACCATGATTAACTTTACCTTTCACGGCGTTGGCGGCGACTACATCACCACCTCAAATGAGGCCCACGAAGCGCTGCTGAAATACCTTGCCGAGCACAAGGATATCTACTGGACGGACACCTTCCTCAACGTAATGACCTATGTAAAACAACAGCAAAGCAAAACCACGCATTAATCGACTGTTGCACAGTTTGCAATCTAGCCGGGTTTGATGCCTATACTCTGGTTTCCAACCCGGCCGATCTCCGTTATTTATGCCTTCAACTTCCCGCTACACCCTTACCGCCCTGGCAATGCTCGCCTTTGCCGGCAACTCCCTGCTCTGCCGCCTGGCTCTGCGCGACACAAGCATTGATCCAGGCAGCTTTACCCTGGTGCGATTAGTGGCCGGAGCATTAATGCTGTGGATATTGTTGCGCCAGCGCTCCCGCGTCTCTCCAAAAACTGAACTACAGCATTTTGCAGGAAACTGGTTGGCCGCCCTGGCGCTGTTTATTTATGCCACTGGATTCTCCTTTGCCTATATAGAACTAAGCGCTGCCACAGGAGCACTGATTTTATTTACGGCGGTGCAAGTAACTATGATCAGCGTCGGCCTGGCGCGCGGCGAGCGCTTGCTGGCCGCCCAATGGCTTGGGCTGCTGCTGGCCGTCGCCGGCCTGATTTACATGCTGCTACCCGGCTTAAATGCACCTGCCCCTAAGGCCGCTGCACTTATGTTGGTGGCAGGTATTGCCTGGGGGGTTTACTCGCTCCAAGCCAAAAGTGCCGCCCCTCTCGCCACCACCTGTGGCAACTTTATCCGCAGCCTCGCCTTTGCCGCGCTGCTCGGACTGGTGCTCTTCCAAAAGCTGCTTATTAGCCTTAGCACGGCTAATTTAGGCCTAGCTTATGCCTTGGCTTCAGGGGCCATTACCTCAGGAATTGGCTATGCCATTTGGTACCGAGTGCTCCCTCAGTGGACTGCAACCCAAGCCGCCAGCATTCAGCTGAGCGCACCACTGCTCGCAGCGCTAATGGCAGTACCCCTATTGAATGAATCCCTAAGCCTGCGCCTGTTGCTAGCCGGTGCTGCCATTTTGGGGGGAATTGGCTTGGTAATTCACTTTAAAGCCAAGCGCTAGGCTGCCCTCAATTAATGTAGAAACTCTGCCACTCTCATATCCGCTCCAACTCCCATATCCGCTCCAACTGGTTACTTATTACGGCAACCATATAGCTATTGCCACAAATCTTTATAAGAATTGTTTTCATTTGCATTAATATCTCTTATGATATTAAATAACAATCGCGCACAGATTCCAATTAATATCCAGTTTCAAGGAGTTTCCATGTTCAAACGCCACCTGCTGGCCCTGGCTGCTAGCGGCAGCTTGCTGAGTGTTTCGGCTGTCGCCGACGAAAACCTGTTCGGCTACGTCAAGGGCGCCGAAGTTTTACCTCAGGGCACTTACGAGTTTTATCAAATAGTCACTCAGCGCGAAGGCAAGGGAACAGGCCACTACAACGCCTTTAACACCACCACTGAGCTGGAGTACGGCGTCACTGACCGTTTCACGGTCAGCGGTGAACTCAAAGGCCAGTCGATGAACACCTCCGGCCTGGTAATTGATGGTTATATGCCCGGCGATGAAAAATACACCTGGAAATACGCTGGCTGGGAGCTAAAAGGCAAATACAACTTCCTCAGCCCGGCGCTCGACGACTTCGGCCTATCGATGATGTTCGGCATAGAGAGCCGCGCGCTCGATCCTCACTCTGGCCGCGATAAAGACAGCATCAGCCTCGACCTGGAAGTGGAAATGCAAAAATACTTTTTGGAGGGCCAGCTGATTTGGGCCGCCAACTTCGGTACTGAGGGCACCCGAGCTACCCGCAAACCCATAGATAACCTGCCAGAAGACTTTGAATGGCCAACCACCATGGAAGTGGAAATCGAGTTCTGGGCTGGCACCGGCCTTAGCTATCGCTTTGCGCCCAACTGGTTTATCGGCTACGAGACTATGTGGGAAACCGAGTATGAAACCGAGGTGGCTATGGAGCGCGAATCGCTTTTTGCCGGCCCCAGCCTGCACTACGGCGGCGAAAAATACTGGTGGACGCTGACCTGGTTTGACCAGTTGCACGGCGGCGGCGAAACCTACGAAGGTCAGCCCTCCGGCCTGCACCTGATCGAAAAAACCGAACAGGAAGTGCGCTTTAAATTCGGCGTAAATTTCTAATTGTTAATGCAGGGGTGAGGCCAAAGCTTCACCCCAGTTTACATGGTGAACCTATGCGTAATCTTCCCCTGCTAGTTACCCTGCCCCTCGCCACCCTTGCTCCCTGCGTGATGCTAGCTTCGGCCCAGGCCGAGGACTATTTGAGCATTCCCCAAGCACAACAAGTACTCTTCCCCGACGCCAGTATTTTTTTGGAATCGGCAATCAACTTGAGCGACGCTCAAGTAAAAGCCATTAAAAAGCAGGCGGGTGTTCGCCAGCGCTCCAACAGCCAACAGACCTGGCGCGCCGAAAAAGATGGCCAGTTGCTCGGCTGGTTTTTAGTCGACGATGTGATCGGCAAGCATGAGTTTATTACCTACGGCGCCGCCATTAGCCCGGAGGGGAAGGTGTTGGGTATAGAAATTCTTAGCTACCGCGAAACCCGCGGCGGCCAGGTGCGCGCGGCCGAATGGCGCGATCACTTTAAAGGCAAAACCCTTAACGACGCCTTCAAGCTGAATAAGGACATCCCCAACATCAGCGGTGCCACACTCTCTTGCCGCAATATTACCGACGGCGTAAAGCGCCTACTGGTTATCCACCAACTGGTGTTGGCCAGCTAGTCAAGGCACGGGGTGCACAGGTTGATGGCGAAAACAATTACCGAGCGATCGCATCAGTGACGCCAATAAAACGAATGCAGCCGGCCCTGGGCACTTTTGTCGAAATTGGTTTGGCAACCCTGCCGGGCGCGGATAGCGACAGGGCGTTTGCGCGCGCCTTTGAGCGCATTCAACTCATTGGTCAACTGATGAGCTTTCACAAGCCGGACAGCGACCTGACCCGTCTCAATTGCAACCCGGGTCAGGTTATCAAGTGCCACCCATTGACACTGCGCTGTTTGCGTTTGGCCAAGGCGATGACCTGGGCCAGCCAGGGACGGTTTAACTGCACCCTGGGGGCAAACCTGGTGCGCGCGGGAGTCCTGCCCGACCTTGGCTTTTTTGAATGTGCTACCCATGACTGCGAACCCCGGCCACTCGCCGTGGGGGAATCGGAGGATATAGAACTTTGGGCAACCCACGCCCGACTGCGCCGGCCGGTATTAATTACCCTGGATGGTATTGCCAAGGGGTTTGCGCTGGACTCTGCCATCGGCCAGCTTAAAGCCGCGGGAATGTCTGCCGGCTGGATTAACGCCGGTGGGGACATTCGCAGCTTTGGAGACTTGGTTTTACCTGTCAGCCTGCGGGACCATCTGGGTCAGGATCACCCTTTGGGCGGCTTGCAAAACGCCGCCCTGGCGACATCCACCGCCGCAAGCAGTCGCGATTACCCGGGCCAATTGCTGGATTCCCAAGCCCGGCCGGTGGCCGCATCTACCTGGAGCATCATGGCTCATTTTGCCTGGCGCGCCGACGCACTCACCAAGATTGCCGCCAATCTCCCCGCCGACTGGACCCATACTCAAAAAGCTGCTGAGTTGGCGCGCCTGGGCGGACGCTGGGTGCCCATACCCGTTGCCAGTTGCCAGAATTTAACAATTGAAAATACTTCCCATTGACTGTTAAATAGGCCTCTCAAATGGCACAATAGCTCTCAGGTTTTAGTGGTTAATTTAGGCTTATGAAAACATCCCGCCTGCTCCTCTGGCTCTGCGTTTTGGCGATCAGTATGACTGGCGTCGCTCTGCACTTTATGGCGCCAGCCAATGAAGGCGATTTTCCCCATCCGCTGAGTGGGCTGTTTCGTGAACTCCACGGCGCCAGTATGGCGTTAGGCTTGATCCTGTTCGGGTATATGTTTGCCGAGCATGTGCAAAAAAAACTCGCCAAGCGCAAGCATCACTGGGACGGCTACCTGCACCTGGCACTCTGGACGCTGCTGATCCTCTCCGGCCTGCTGCTTTACTACCCTCAGGATATGATCGAAGCCTTGGGTGTCAATATGCCACTGTGGCACTGGTACGCAGGTCTAGGGCTGGTGCTGCTTTTTCCATCCCACTATTGGCGCAAGTCGATCAAACGCCGCTACTATCACTGGCGCTTCCAGCGTCAACATAGCCGGCATACGACAGCCAAACAGCATGCGCACCAGCTCAAATAATTCAGCTCCCGGCTTACCCTCGCCCACTTAAGCGCCCCTCCCAGCAACCCAAATGCCAGCCTGAGTTTTAATTACAGGTTCTAATCCCAGTAGATTTTTAAACCGTAAAAACTCCGGCTGGCTTTAGCAACCAGCTGGAATTCAGGATTAGATCAAAACCCTTAGCGCTGCTGGCCGCTCCAGTAACCGGGCCAAATAGCCTCGCAACGGGCTGGTACTGCGCAGCAAGTCAGTGTTTTGCGGTGCGAGCGATAAATAGTGCAATACCGGCAGCAATTGAATATCCGCCAGGCAGAACTGATCGCCGAGTAAATAGTGCTTGTCCGCCAGCTGCCGCTCCAGAATTTCCACCATGCGCAACACCTCGGGTATCGCCTGCTCCACTTTATCCAGGCGCACACTGCCGCCTTCACCCTTGGGAAAGCGAAACTCCAGGATGTAATCGCGCACTATGGCTTTGTCCACATAGAGCGCTATGGCCGAGCACCACTGCTCCACCTGCGCGCGCTGCCAACAATCAACCGGCTGCAAGCGGCCCTGGTTAAATTGGTTATCGAGATAGCGGCAGATCACCTGGGATTCAAACAGCATTTTGCCGTTATGAATTAACACCGGCACCTTACCAAAGGGGTTTACGCCCAGAAGTTCGGGGGTTCTTAAACCGTAGGCTCGCCCCTGCCATTCGGTCCCCAGGCTGTAGGCCAGGCCGATCTCCTCACAGCAGTATTGAACGACCCGGGTAAAGCTGCTGAATTGCGGCCCGAGTATATGAATTGAATCTGTCATAGCTGTCTCCTTGTGACTATTTAGCAAAACCTGAGTGCGTCCGAAAACGCTTGGCTATCTTTGACCCGCCGCATAATATGATCAAGAACATATTTTATAAAATTGGAGAAGCCCATGCCCTGGAATGAATCTCATAAACAGGCGTCGCGCCAGCGCATATTGACGGCGGCAGCCGATCTGTTTACACGCAAAGGCTTTAATCAGGTGGGAATCGATGAGGTCATGGAGTTGGCGGGTATGACTCGCGGTGCGTTTTATGCCCACTTCCGCTCCAAAATCGAGCTTTATGAAGAGGCAATCATTGCCGCCGCGGTGAATGCTTCGGCCCATTTTGGACTAGAGTCGCTCAATCTGGAACAGTTGGTGGATGCTTACCTGAGTCGCGAGCACCTCAACTCCCCCGATGTGCGCTGCCCTATGGCCTGTCTGGTGAGCGATGTCGCCCACGACGATGTGCGGGTCAAACAGATCTACACCCGCCTGTTTAAAGGCTTTAGCAAACAGCTGTGCGCAGAGTCCGAAACCGCTGCAAAAACGCCATCCGATGCGCATTTGCTGCGCGCCATTATGTTGATTGGGGGCATGGCGGTGGCGCGTAGCCTGACCGACAGCGAACTGGCAGACCGGGTATTGGGCGTTGCCAGACAGGCGGCCAAAACCCTCAACCTTGCTACCAACTGAACTCCAGCCTCAGCTCCAACTCAAACACGAGTGTTGTGAACGTTTGCGCTTTTTAACCAAATATCGCTAGGCACCGGCACAAGCTTTGCTAACATCAAAACTTCCCCAGGCAACCTACAAGCCAGCCGCCGGGAAATTCCATCACCCTTACTGGAACAGAGGACAAAAACTGTATGATCCATATCCACAAGACCAAAGGACATCTACCCCAACCAGGTCGCAAAACCCTGATCGGGTTAATCCTGGCCGCGGGCCTGCTCAACGCCTGCTCCAACAGCCCACAAGGTACAGAGCCGGTTAAACCCTCTGGCATAGACCTGAGCGCCATGGACACCAAGGTGCGTGCCCAGGACAATTTTTTTGATTACGTCAATGGCACCTGGGTGGCCAACACGCCCATTCCCGGCGACAAAACCCGCTGGGGCGCGTTTGACATGCTGCGCGAAAAAAGCCAGAAAGATGTGCGCGCGATTATTGAAGATGTTGCCAAGGCGCCGAGCGGTACCGATGAGCAAAAGATTGCCGACTTCTACAACAGTTTTATGAACGAAGCTGCCGCCGATCAGGCAGGCATTGCGCCACTGCAGGATGAACTGGATTCAATCGCCAAACTAGCCAGCAGCCAGGATGTGCTGCGCAACTTTGCCCACGCCTTTGCCATTGGTTACGATTCGCCTTTTAATCCCTGGATAGATGCCGACTCCAAAGACCCAAGTACCAATATTATCCAGTTTTACCAGAGCGGATTGGGCCTGGGAGAGCGCGAATACTACTTTGATAAAAGTGAAGCCGGGCAAAAAATACTCGCGCAATACCGCAGCTATATCACCAATTTGTTAAACCTGAGTGGCGATAAAAATGCCGAGCAACACAGCGCCGCGATTATCGCCCTGGAAACCAAACTGGCCGAACACCAGTGGACCAAAGAGGACAACCGCAACGCCGAAAAAACCTACAACAAATACAGACTGGCAGATCTGAAACAATTAATGCCCGGCTACCCCTGGGACGCCTACTTTGCCGAGCTTAAAATTCCCGCGCAGCAAGAGGTCATTGTTTACGAGCCCTCCTATTTTAGCGCCCTGCCCAAGGTGGTCCCCAGCATCAAACTGGAAACCTGGAAGGCTTACTTTCGCTTTCAATTGCTCGATGCCTATGCCGATTACATGAGCAAGGATTTTGTCGATGCCAAATTTAATTTCCGCCAAAAACAACTGGCGGGCCAGGCGGAGATTGCCCCGCGCTGGAAGCGCGGCGTGGATACCCTCAACAACAGCCTGGGTGAATTACTCGGCAAGCTGTACGTGGAGCGAGAGTTTCCACCAGCAGCCAAAGCGCGCATGGTACACCTGGTGGACAACCTAAAAGCCGCCTATGGCGAATCCATTAAAAAACTGGAGTGGATGAGCGCCGACACCAAGCAGGCAGCCTTGACCAAACTCGCCCACTTCACCACCAAAATTGGCTACCCGGATAAATGGCGCGATTATTCGGCGCTGGACATTTCCGCCGATAAGCTGCTGCAGAATATGCGCAAATCCCATGAATTTGATGTGGCCTTTATGCTCAACAAACTGGGTAAACCCGTCGACCGCAGCGAGTGGGGCATGACCCCGCAAACCGTAAACGCCTACTACAACCCGGTGATGAACGAAATCGTCTTCCCCGCCGCCATTTTGCAACCGCCCTTCTTTGATATGAATGCCGACGATGCGGTTAACTATGGTGCAATCGGCGCCGTGATTGGCCACGAAATTGGCCACGGCTTTGACGACCAGGGTGCAAAATACGACGGCGATGGCAAACTGCGCGACTGGTGGACGGCAGAGGATTTGAAAAAATTTGAAGCGCGCACCGGTAAACTGGTGGCGCAATACAACAAGTTCAGCCCACTGCCCAATCAGTTCGTCAACGGCCAGTTTACCCTGGGTGAAAATATCGGCGACCTGGGTGGTTTAAGCATTGCGGTCAAGGCTTACAAACTATCGCTAATGGGTAAAAAAGGCCCGGTTATCGATGGCTTTAGCGGCGAGCAGCGCGTGTTTATGGGCTGGGCCCAGGTGTGGCGTTCCAAAGCCAAAGATGAAACCACCGCGCGCCTGTTAAAAATCGATCCCCACTCACCGGCCATTTATCGGGTAAATGGCGTGGTGCCCAATATCGATGATTTCTACAAGGCGTTTGATGTTAAACCTGGCGATGCCATGTATTTACCGCCAGACCAACGCGTTAAAATTTGGTAAGCGACAATTGGTAAGATTCTGATAAAAAACCGGGCACTGCCCGGTTTTTTTATTGCAGAGGTTGAAAATCAATTTCTTGCAGCCAGTAAAATCCATCCATTGGATCCATCTCCCTAGGCAAGGACGTATTGGGCAAAGTCAAAAAACGAGGCACTGGTTCCAACGGAAAATAATTTTTGGTAAAGCCATTGCGTTGCATGTATTGCGTTATTTCGCCACTAAAGGCCATATTGCGTAAACCTGCCTCAATCCAGTTAGCGAGAGTTTCATCCTCCCTGCGAACAAAATAAAAGAATGCATAGGGAAAATGTATAACCAATGGCTGATAGACAAGTAATTCCGGGTAGCGCGATTGACGCCTAACCCACTCCAACTCACGCTCATAAAGCGGTTGCAGCACATAATCGCAATGCCCCGCCATCAACTCTGGATAGAGTTCATTGTCGTTTGCCAAAGACTTCACCGCCCCGCCCAATGTTTTTAGGGCTGCTATATCCGCCTCCGATAGCGCATGGCAAGCGCGAAAAGCTTTGAGCCCAGCCAAATCTTTTACCGGCAAAAAACGTGCAAGGTTACTGCGTTTGATAATGAGCTTGCGGAAAGCAAATATACCTCGCGCCAGAGGTATTGGGATCATACGAAATTTGCGCTGCCGCTCCGCACTGGCCCCCATCCAGACGATATCCACCTGACGCGCTAACAGCGCCTCTTCCAAAGAGACCGAGGCCGGTGCCAAGCTCATACTCAGATCGGGCAAATGATTGGCTGGTGCACCGCGCTCCAGGGCCAGGCGCAATAAGCCAGTAAAATACTCATAAGCGGGCTCCTGCCCCTCGGGGACATTGGGCGTGCGCAGGGTTCGGTAATCTAACTTCGCAGTCATACCCTGAGCAGCACAGAGCAACAGGCTCGCAATTAGGCTTGTGCCACCCCAATAAACCAGCTTCCCCAAGTAGCTTTTTTTTGCCATTCACCTAACCTATCTGCCAAGGCGGTTTAGATACCGCCATTTTTTTATCCTTTGGCTGCCCAAAGCAGCAAAGGGTGTGATTACCAGTAAAAGCCAAGCTAAGGTAAAAACGCAATAGATAGCCAGAGTTTAGCCAAAGCCAACCAGGAGGAGGTAGCAAATTTGCTATTATGCTTTAACTGAACCTATGGTCCTTCCGGGAATGAATAATGACACTGCGCAATAAACTCTACGAAATTATTTTTGGCACCGACACCCCGGCGGGAAGGCTGTTTGACCTGGTATTGATTAACACCATAGTGCTGAGCGTGCTGGCGCTGATGTTTGACTCAGCAGTTCCGCCCGACTCGGAGATGCGCAGGATTTTGTTTTACACCGAATGGTTTTTTACCCTGATCTTTACCTTGGAGTACCTGGTTCGGGTTTACTGCTCACCCAATCCCTGGGCCTATGTGCGCAGCTTTTATGGCTTGATCGATCTGCTCTCAATAATGCCCAGCTACCTCAGCCTGTTTGTCCATGGTGCCAACTTCCTATTGATTATCCGCCTGCTGCGAGTGCTGCGTATTTTCAGGGTGCTTAAACTGGTGCGCTATCTGAGTGAAGCCAATAGCCTGGCACGGGCACTAATGTTATCGCGGCGCAAAATATCCATTTTTTTCTTTTTTGTTTTAATACTGGCCACTATTTTCGGCTCCCTGATGTACATTGTGGAAGGGCCAGCTAATGGCTTTACCAGCATACCGCGCAGCATTTATTGGACTATTGTCACCATTACTACCGTTGGCTACGGTGATATCACCCCCCATACGGTTCCCGGGCAAATCATTGCTAGCCTGGCAATGCTTACCGGCTACTCCATTATTGCCATACCCACAGGGATATTAACCGCCGAGTTGAGCCAGGAAATTATTAAGGAAAGAAACCTGATTGTCTGCCCCAACTGCGGCAAGCAAGGCCACGATAAACAAGCAGACTACTGTGATCGCTGCGGCGGCAAAGTCAATCATCCAGAGCGGCCCTGAAGCCGTTCCAATTAACGCGCTTTCAGCCTCCTGGGCAGGCAAAGTTATTTACTGCTTACACTGGGATATAGCGCTTCTCGCGGGCGCTCTGCTCTGCCGCCAACAGCAATTCAACCCCCAGCAGTGGCAGCTCCGGGGTGAACTGCAGCTGCGCCTCACCGGCAATGGCCTGCACAAGATTGCGATAAAAATGTTGATAGCAACCGCAACTACCGGTTTGGGTTTCGCGCGTAACACCCCGCTCTGTTTGCAGTGCGACAATCGCCACATTATCTTCGCCCGGCTCCGCCCAGCCGGCCATACCCGGCAGGATTCCCTGCATCAACTGACGCTCCTGCACATCCTGACCAAATTTTAAAAACGAACCCTGGTCACCGTGAATACTCACATTAGCGCCCTTTTCGCTCACATAGGTGCTGGAGCGCAGGAGCACGCGCATATCGGCGTAGTGAAAGCAGACGTTAAAGTAATCCGCCGAACCCTGGGTGCGACGCAGGCTGCGCATATCCGCATAAACACCCTGAGGGCGGCCAAACAAGCAGAGCATGGAGTCGAGCATGTGAATACCTAAATCCCACCAGGTACCTGCTCCAGGTTTTGGATCTTCCTTCCAGAGTTTATGGGTGATGTTGTGGCGGAAGCGATCATAGTGCCATTCCACTTCCACAATGCGCCCCAATTGACCGGATTCGATAATTTTTTGCGCATCGAGAAAATCACTCTCCAGCCGCTTGTTTTGGAATACGGCGAGGATTTTTTGCTGGCGCTGTGCCAACTGGATAAGTGCTTCACCTTCAGCAAGGCTGAGGGTAAAGGGCTTTTCCACCACCAGGTGCTTGCCCGCCTCCAGCGCCGCTTTAGCCATAGGGTAGTGAAACTCATTGGGGGTATTGACCACCACTAGGTCCACTTCGGAATCAGCGATCAAGTCGGCAAAACTTTTGTGGATTTTTACCTGCGGATAGTCCGCCAGCGCTGTAGCTTCACCGCGCTGCAAAATGCTGTACAGGCGCAGCCCTGGCGCGGCACTGATAAGCGGCGCGTGAAAAACTTTGGAGGACATACCGTAAGAACAGAGAGCGACCTTAAGCATCGAAATAACCTTGCCAGGCAATCCGTTGGCGAGTGCTAACCAAGGTTTACTTGGGCGCGCGCCTTGGGTTTAAGTTTTATGTAGACAATGCGTTTTACCCGCGCCACCAATTGCTGATGGTCATCGCGAATGTCCACGCTAAAACTGGCCAGATGTTTTTCACCATCGCGGGTGAGCTGTTTGATTTCATCTAAACGCTCCTGGCTGATTTTAAAATGCGCATGAACATGGGTTTTGCCCGGCGCCAGGTAATCTATTTCCGCGTGCTTATCCCAGACAAAATAATCCCCACCCAGGTTGAACATGAGCATGGACATATACCAGGGGTCAGTCATGGACATAAGGCTGCCACCGTATTGCACACCCACATAATTGCGCGTGTACCAGCGCAGCTTTAGCGTGACATAGGCTTCGCGGTAATCCGGGCTTAAATAGGTAGCTTTAATTCCGGCAAAAAATAGTGGCGGCCATAAATTAGCCAAAAAGCGAAAGACACCAGCTCTCATTAGGGCAAGCCTCCCGGTTGTCGATTGCGGGGGATTATGATCAGGCCATCCTCACGGCAATCAATATAGGCGCTAATGCCATACACCTGACGTAAATTGTCTTCACTCAGCACCTGTGCCGGCTCGCCTTCGGCAATCAATTCCCCTTGATGTATAAGCACCAGGCGCGAGCAATAGCGCGCCGCCAGGCTGAGGTCGTGCAGCGCCGCCAGCACACTGCCGCCCCGCTGCGCCTGGGCGCGCAACAGTTCCATCATGTGTAGCTGGTGATAGGGGTCCAGCGCCGCTATTGGCTCGTCGGCGAGGATAATTTGTGGCTCCCCGGCAAACACCCGCGCCAGCAGTGCCCGCTGTAATTCGCCACCGGAGAGGGTATCCACCCGGCGATTGCGCAATGCTTGAAGCTCAGTTAACGCCAGGGCCTGTTCCACGGCGGCAATATCCCGGGCACTTTTGCCTCCCAGCGGCCGGTGCCAGGGCGACCGGCCCAGGCCTACCAAATGCTCAACCTCCAGCGGCCAGGCGGGACGCTCCTGTTGCGGCAGATACGCAAGCAACTTGGCGCGCTCCAGCGGATTGATTGCATTGAGCGCCCGTACAGGTTGATCGCCAAATTGCAGCCCCAGCTCCCCCGAACTGGGTGCAGCCAAGCCAGCAAGGAGCCTTAACAGCGAGCTTTTACCGGCGCCATTGGGGCCAATCAGGCCAACAAATTCACCCGCTGCCAGGCTCAAACCAATGTTTTTTAGCAGATGCCTACCATCGGCAATCAGGCTCAACTCGCTGGCGAGAAGCCTCAGCGGTTGGTTGTTAAGGTGGGCGGATTGAGGATTATTGCGTTCGGCCACGGCTAGACCCACCGGCTTCGAGTTTTGACAATTAACAATAAAAAGAATGGCCCACCGAGCAAGGCAGTAACCACCCCCAGCTTGAGTTCGCGCGCAAAGCTGAGTTGGCGCACCAGCATATCGGCCAACAGCAACAAAAGTGCGCCGCCGAGAGCACTAACCAACATCAAGCGCGCCGGCCTATAGCCCACCAAAGGGCGCAGTAGATGCGGCACCACCAGGCCAATAAAGCCTATGCTGCCACTCACGGCAACACAGGCGCCCACACTCAGGGCGATGCCCACTAGCAGCAGCGCGCGCTCGCGCCCGGCATTAAAGCCAAGGGAGGTGGCGCTAGCCTCGCCCAGGCTCAGCGCATCCAGGTAGCGGGCGCTACTGAGAATTAACAACCAACCCAGCAGCGACAGCGGCAGCGACAGCCACAGATGATCCCAGTGGCGATTAGCCAGTGAACCCATCAGCCAAAACACAATTTCCTGGATGGCATAAAGGCTGGGGGCGAAGTTGAGCGCGACGGCGATAAGCGCACCGGTAATTGCGTTGATCGCCACCCCGGCCAATATGAGTGCGAGCAAGCTCGCGTGGAGCCCTGCCAGCAGGTACACCAGTAACATAGCCACTAAAGCACCAGTTACAGCTGCCAATGGCAGCCAGTACCAGGCCAGTGCCGACAGGCCAAAATAGAGCACACACACGGCGCCAAAGGCAGCACCACTGGTCACCCCCAGCACGCCAGGGTCTGCCAGGGGGTTGCGCAACAGCCCCTGCATGGCTGCGCCGGCCAGGCCCAGGCTGGCACCTACCACCAATGCCAACAGCAGCCGCGGCAGGCGAATTTGCCCCACCACATTAGCCTCCAGGCTGGCGCTGCCCCGCCAAAAATCGCCAAGGCCACGACCTACATCAATATCCGCTGGGCCCAGTTGCAGTGCCAGCACACTGGCAACGGCAATAGCCACCAGCAACAGCAGGACCAACAGGGGATAGGAAAACTCTTGTCGCTGCACTGGCGCCTCTTAATGCTGAGATAAGCCCGATGCGGACGCATCGGGAATAGTGATAGACGTGGGCGAGGGCAATTGCTCACGCATGGCTTTAGCAACATCGCCAACAACACTGGCGGCACAACCGGACAAGCCCGCAGGCAGGCGGATAATCGGCAAGCTGGCGGCGGCTAACGCCGGATGCTTCAGGTATTCACGGGCGAGAGAATAGGCGCCTGAATTGCTTTCCTCCAGTATTAACAGGTCGGGCTTGGCGCTGAGTAGCAGCTCCAGGTTAAGTTGGCTAAAGCCCTGAATACCCTGCTCGGCAGCCAGATTGCGCAAACCCGCCAGTTGCATCAGCTCGTTTTCAAGCGTACCTGCACCTATAACCACACCGTTGGACGAGTACCAAAATGCCCCTGGCGACTTGGCCAAATGCGGTATTTGGCGCAAGTGCTCAAGCTCGGCATCAATCTGTGCAGCCAATTGCCGACCGCGCTCAGGCTCATCCGTCAGGCTGGCCAGATGCATCACCTGCACGCCCAAATCGTCCAGTTTATTGGGCAGCGAAAGCCGCTCCACCCTGATCCCCAGGCGTTTCATCAGCTGCAGAGCATCAGCAGCATCAAACTCACCCGCGAGTACCAAATCCGGCTGCAGTGGCACTATTTCTTCAGCCAGGCCGTGGTTTAACCGTAACTGATGTGCGCCCACCAAAGGATTGATCTGTGGCGCAAGACCCGACCACATAGGATCGGCGCTGAGATAGCTGACGGAAACCAGGCGCTCATGGGGTACCAGCTGCCAGAGCAGCTGATCGATGCACAAATTGAGCGAGACTATACGCTGAGGGCTGGCGCTGGCAGCAAATGCCAATAGCCAGAACAGCAGGCCGCTAATAGGCTTGCACAGATTCAATTGGATTTAACCAGGCGGCGCCGCGCACCCCCGAAGAGTCGCCATGCTGAGCTTGTTTGATCGGGGTGTCGCACTCGCCGCCAAAGACATAACGGCTTAAACGCGGCGGCACCTGAGTGTAGATTTCCTCGATATTGGAGGCACCCCCACCAAGTACAATAACATCCGGGTCGAGCAGATTTATCACCGCACCAAGGCCGCGCGCCAGCTGTTCAAAATACGCATCCAATACCTGCGCCGCCAAGGGTTCGCCAACGCGGGCGCGAGCCACCAGGTCCGGACCTTTAAGGCGATCACCGCCGGCAAGCTCATAACTAAGGCACAGGCCAGTGCCGGAGAGGAATGTCTCCTGACAACCCTGTTTGCCGCAGTAGCAGGCGCGCTGCTTAAGCTGCGCCTCAGGCGTCCAGGGCAAGGGGTTGTGCCCCCATTCGCCAGCGACACCATTGGGGCCAACGATTGGCTGACCGCGAAACGCCAGCCCTGCGCCGCAGCCAGTACCCAGAATTCCGGCAAACACCAGTTCATAACCCTGGCCAGCACCATCGCTGGCCTCGGACACGGCGAGACAGTTGGCGTCATTAGTCATTTTAACCTCCCGCCCCAGCCTATCCGACAGATCGCGCTGGAACGCCTGGCCATTGAGCCAGGTGGAGTTGGCATTTTTTACGCGGCCAGTTTTGCGCGAAATTGTGCCGGGGATTCCCACCCCTACCGGCAGCCCCGCAACACCGGCTGCAATTTCAGCTTGCTGCACCAGCTGGGCGATATCGCGCAGCGTAGCCTGATAGTCATCACGCGCAGTAGCGATGCGGGTGCGAAACAGCTCCTGACTGGCATCGCCGAGCAGTATTACCTCGGTCTTGGTGCCACCCATATCTATACCAACACGTAAATTTCCCATAAAGATCAATTCATTTATAAATACATGGCCGAAATAAAGCGGGGCATTATAGGGGCGTGCACTTGGGCCTAGCAAATTGGACGCCCGTCGGAAACCGCTGGCGAATTAGGTGACTGAAGCTACACTCAAGTTCATAAATAAACCCTGCTATATAGATATTCCTTATGAACAAACTTCGCTCCAGTGAGCGCCGCAAATTTAGTCGCGTCCTTTTTGACGCCCATGTCGAGTTGGCCCAGGGCAATCACCACTGGCGAGCCAATCTTCTCGATATCTCGCTAAAAGGCCTGTTACTGCAACAAAATCAGCTGAATGGCCTAGATCCTCAACAAGCCATTTTGGCCAAGGTAATCCTGACAGACAGTACCTGTATTGCCATGTCGGCGACTGTGGCGCATCAGCACGGGCAACAATTGGGGCTAGCCTGCCAATCCATCGATATAGACAGTATCAGCCATTTGCGTCGTCTAATCGAATTTAACCTGGGCGATCCCCAAGCGGCAGAGCGGGAGCTCACCGACCTCATCAGTGATTTATAAAGATACTAACGATAGGCCCTAGCCATGACTGATTTTCTCTCAGAACCAGATCATCAACTTGAAGACGAGCGCCGCCGCCACGAGCGTTTAAAATTGCGCGCCTACGCCGAATTGCAGTACTCCAGCAAAGGCTGGGAGGCGCATGTGTTGGATATTTCCGAATCTGGCGCGCGCCTGGCCATTTTGAGCGAGCACCTGCTGCGCAAAGGGGACGCTCTGCGCGTACAAATTTTATTAGAGGATCTGCACGGCCTGGCCGCCACCAAAAAATCACTCAACCTGCATGGCCGCCTGGCTCATGTTCGCGAGCACATACTGGGCTTCGAGTTTCAACCAGACACGCCAGCCGATAAAAGCAATTTGGAGTTACTACTGGAATACTTAAGCAAAGAACACCACAATAGCCCAACCCCCAGCTAAGCTGGGGACAATAACGAGAACATGAATGCAGTTAGTTTGCACTTAGAGTTTGGCGCTTTATGTATTCATCCATCCAACCCTTATTGTTCCTAATTCTTGGCTTTATGCACAGCTCCTCCGCGAGGTTGAATCTAAGTCGCGCGATACCTGGCTGGCGCAAGCTAATGCACGGGCCGAATTTCGCACTGCACTTATTCCTCTGCAGCCTACCCGCCTGTACGGCTGCTGCCGAGCAACTGACGCTAACCATTCCCAAACCCGATGTATTTGAACCAGCTACTACTGGGCCTTTTTACGAAGCAGCGCTGCGCCTCGCGCTGCAAAAAACCGCCAGCCCAGGGGAAACCCTAAACATTCGCTATTACGATACCTATGTGGGGCGGGAGCGATTGCGAGTTTTGGTAAGCAAAGGCGAGCCGGACCTTATGTGGAGTAGCTCCACACCCGAGCGGGAAGCCCAGCTGCTACCGGTAAAGTTCAATTTGATTAAAGGAATCAACGAATATCGCTATTTGATGGTACGCGCGGAGGACTTGCCCAAATATGCCCAGGTAAAAACCCTGGAGCAGCTGCGTCAATTTAGCGTGGGCGCCGGAGTGCATTGGAGTGACGCTAAAATCCTGCGCAACAGTGGCTTTCAGGTGGTTACCTCCTGGAGCCATTTTTCCCTGTACCGCATGCTTGCGGCAGGCCGCTTCGATTTTATGGCGCGCGCCTATAACGAAATTGAAACCGAACTCAAAACTTATCCCGAATATCAATTGGCGCGCGAACCCCACCTGATAATCCACTACCCTCAACCCATTTACTTTTTTGTAAGTAAAAATAACCAAGCTCTGGCACGGCGTATTCAGAACGGACTTGAGCTGGCACAGCTGGATGGCAGTTACGACAAGCTATTTTTTAGCCTGCCCGAATTTAAACAAGCCTGGGAGCATACGCAGCAGCTGGATAAGCAAATCATCTACCTTGAAGGCCTTTCCGCCACTAACAATGCTGACGACTAAAGCGCCTCCAGCGCCTGTTGCAAATTTTTAACCGCGATCACTTCAATTCCCGGCGATTTATCGCGCGGGGCATTGGCTGCGGGCACTATAGCGCGCTTAAAACCGTGCTTGGCCGCCTCGCGCAAGCGCTCCTGACCGCTGGGTACCGGGCGGATTTCACCCGACAGCCCCACCTCGCCAAATACGATTAAATCCTGGGGCAATACTTGGTCGCGAAAGCTGGATACTATGGCGAGCAACAGCGCCAAGTCGGCACTGGTTTCCATCACCCGCATACCTCCCACCACATTCACAAATACATCCTGATCGCCCACCATAATGCCACCGTGGCGGTGCAACACAGCCAGCAGCATCGACAGGCGGTTTTGATCCATGCCCACCGCAATGCGGCGCGGGTTGCCCAGGTGACTGTCGTCCACCAGCGCCTGAATTTCAATCAACAATGGGCGCGTGCCCTCCCACATCACCATCACCACCGAACCTGGCGCGGCGTCTTCGGCGCGCTGTAAAAAAATCGCCGAGGGGTTATTCACTTCGCGCATGCCCTGTTCAGTCATGGCAAATACGCCCAGCTCGTTAACTGGCCCAAAGCGGTTTTTGTTGCCGCGCAGGGTGCGATAGCGGGAGTCGTTATCGCCCTCCAGCAAGATCGAGCAGTCAATCATATGCTCCAGCACTTTGGGCCCGGCGAGCGAGCCATCTTTGGTAACGTGACCCACCAAAATCAGCACAGTACCCGTCTGTTTGGCAAAGCGCGTTAAATAAGCCGCGCTCTCGCGCACCTGGGATACCGAACCGGGCGCAGAGCTGATGTCCTCCAGATGCATCACCTGGATGGAGTCAATCACCATCACCCGTGGCTTAACCTGCTGGGCTGTTGCGCAGATGGCTTCAACGCTGGTTTCACTCAACATTTGCAGGCGATCTGTGGGCAGCCCCAAACGCTGGGCGCGCATGGCCACCTGCTGCAGCGACTCTTCACCGGTGACGTAAAGCGCTGGCATAGTGCGCGCCAAATTGCACAGGGTTTGCAGTAACAGCGTGGATTTTCCGGCACCGGGATGGCCGCCAATCAGCACCACCGAACCAGGCACCAGGCCGCCCCCCAACACGCGATCAAACTCACCTGTGCCGCTGCTAAAGCGCGGGACGTCCTGCAGCGCAATTTCCGCCAGGGTTTGTACTGGGTTGCCGGCAGCGCCGCCGGCATAGCCTTCAAAGCGCGCGGCGCGATTGCTGGGGGTCGGCCCCAGGCGCACCTCCACCAGCGAATTCCAGGCACCGCATTCGCCGCACTGCCCCTGCCATTTTTTGTAATCGGCACCGCAGTCGTTGCACACAAAAGCTGATTTGGTTTTGCTGCTCACAAGAGATCCTATTGTGGGAATTTATTAGCGCTGATTTTTATCCTTGGGCTTTTCGGCGGTCAGGCGCAGGTAAATTCCCAAACCAATTAACAATGCCACGGCGGCAAACAGCATAAACACCGCCGAGTTTAAATGCGCCGGGTCGCCAAGCAGGGATTTAAACATCAGCAGCAAAGATTCAATCGATACGGCAATTACAATGGCTGACATAAAGCGGCTGATGGTGCGCCGGGTGGAATCATTGTGGTGAATATCCTTATGCAATAAAACCTCCTCTTCGAGAATGGTTTTGCCCAGATCAAAAATCGCCAGCCCCAGGGTGACCAGAATCACCAGATGGAAGGCCTGGGTCGCGGTATTGCTGTGTTCGTAAAGCACCTCCACCAAAGCTTTGCCGGCCGAAAAAATCAGCAGGCCGGAAACCAACACCAGCATCATGCCAATAACGCCGTAAACCACCTGAAACCAGGCGTGAAACTTTAAGCGCAAGCCATCACCGTTTAAAAAGGTGATGAGTTTCTCCAGGTTAAAATTGATGACGAGGTATCGGGTCGAGCCGTCGTCGGATTGAAACCTTTGCACTGCCGAGATTGCCAGCTGGTGGGTGGCACTGGACAGGTAGGGCTGAGTCACTGTCACCGGGCGTGGATTGTCGCGCGCGCTTGAAAAATAAACACGATTGCTGCGATTGGAGCCCAGACCCGGTTCGCTGCGCTTTGAATCGGCGATATTGGGCGCGGCGGCGGATTCGGTCACTTGCACACCTGCCTCGTCAATGCAATAGAGCAGATCCACAAAGGGATAGGATTGATGCAGGCGATTCACGGCGGCGTCCATAAGCTCAGCCTCTGTCAGCAGCTTATTGGGCGAGAGGGAGGTCAGTATGGACTCCAGTAAACGCTCGATTTGGGCTTGGTATTCGTCGTATTTTTGCAGCAGGTAGAGGTAATTGCGCGGGGTCATGAAAGTACTCGGCAGATACTTAATAGGCCGACCACTGGCGAGGCCAGAAGTGGCGGATCAAGTGCATCATCCTTAAAAATGCCAATTAAAACAAGAACAACCCAGCGTAAACATTGAAGGGCAACCTCAACCATCAAGTGCTTGGCTGGAAACAATAGTGAAATACTTGTCCATCCCCGCCCAGAACAAAAGTTGTGCAACTTCGCGATTACAATTTTTCAAACTGATATGGTTGTTGCTGGTAGATTTACTTTCGCGGAACAGCAATAACATACCCAGCCCCGCCAGGCTTAGCGAGTCCGATGAAGCCATATTGAACTCAAATTCGCTCAATTTAACATCACGGGTTTCGTCGAGCAGGCGATTCCAGTCATTGCGCATATTAAAATCCAAGTTGCCATTAACATTGATACGCAAGCCGTGGCCATTGTTAATGGGCACCCAATCCAAACTGGGGCCGTCACTATAAACAAACGTAGTAGTGCGCAGCGGCGTGTTAGTCGAGGCATGGGAGCGAACCTGTGCCTGCAGCGATTTGGTTAGGGCTGCGCGCGGGTTAACGCTGGGGGGATTGGTCTGTTTCATAGTATTAGACTCAAGGGTAGGCATAGACACAGCAACTTGCGCCACAGGACTTTTGCCCGACTGCCAATCCTTAGGCACAGAATCATCCCAGCTACTTTCAGCTTTCCGGATCGCCGCCACATCATCTATCACCGCGCCCGATTTGCGCCTGGCCAACCCCTTGTCTGCCAGGGTGCGAGCTATTTGTGCCTACATAGGGCATCTGGCCACACATAAAAAGCTCCGAAATTATTGTTTTTACTATGGGATTAATTTTAGTTCAGCCGCTTGTAAAAGCTACAGTGCACTACGACTGGGGGCTCACACCTATAAGCCGACTAACCGCCAGCTATCACCCGGGCTATATAATTAAATGACGCTGGCGCGCATTTCATCTTTTGTGCACAATATTCAACCATGCGAGTAGTTTGGTAACATCTTTTCACCTAAAAAAATGGAAATTGTCAGCAAAATTTTTATTCCAAAGCAAATAATGGTATTTGTTCTCAAATAAAAAAAGCTCTAATAGCTTTTTGGAGTAAAAAGTTGTGGGGAAGCTGAGGCTTTTGCAGCTCAGCCAGGTTTGCAAAGGTTTGGATTTAACCGTTGGGATGGTTTGGCCCCGGGAGCTCTGGGCCGAGGATAAGCGTGGCAACAACTAGCTCCCCTTATCCTGGTTCTGAAGTTCCTTAAATACCCTAGTGCGTCAGCCAGGTGTGTATGACTTTCAGCGACTGACGATTTAAAACAGAGGTATGGTGCTATCTGAAACACTGAGGTTTCCTAGGATGCGCCCCAATTAGAACGACTATGCCTACAAGCCAAGCAGTACAGACGAAATACTCAACAGTCGCTCTGATCAAAAAGTTTCAGCGACTGTTTAGCGATTTGAATCACAAGCAAATTGCCGAGCGATTGGTAAAGCTGGTGATTGCCAAATCCGCCATAAGCCGCGCCGTCCTGGTGGTTGAGCGGGATAGTCAACTATTCGTTGAAGCTATAGCCGCCGCCGGCCACAGCCAGCCACAAGTCAATAGCCTGGCAACGGCGTTATCGCGCCTCAATTATCTCCCCCATCACGCTATCCACCAGGTATTTGACGCAGGTCGCCCGCTGTCTTTGGATCAGGATGCCATTGCGCGTATGGGCTCGCTGTTTACCCAAAAAGGCACCAGCGCCTGCTATCTCTATCCGATTCTTGAGAAGAACAAAACCATTGCACTGTTTTATCTGGAGTCCGAGCAACGCTTACCAGTTCTGGAAACTGCGGTACAAGAACTGGAAGCCATTTGGGTGTTCAGTTCGCTGTTGATTCGCCAATTGATCGACATGCGGCATTTTGAAGAGCAATCGGAGCGCCACCGACTGGCAGAGCAGGCGCTCTGGGCCAGCGAAACCTATCTGAATGCCATCCTCAATTTCTCGCCAGCACTGATTTCGGTTAAAGACTTGGATGGCAATGTAGTCCTGGCCAGCGACCACTTCCAGCTAATGGCCGATATCGATGAATCTGGCTTTATCGGTAAAAACGTATTTGATGTGTTCCCGCGCGATGTTGCCCAATCCATGTGGGACATAGACACAGCGGCCAAGAATAGCCAGCAAACCTACGAGGTAGAGCTGGATTTAATGCATAAAGACGGCAGCCTGCACACCTATCTGGTGGTCAAGTTCCCACTGCGCAACAAAGAGGGCAAGATGTTTGGCGTCTGCACCATAGGCACCGACATCTCCGAGCGCAAGCTGGCGGAAAACGCCCTGCGCGAACAGCAATCACGCCTTAACTACATGGCGTTTCACGACTCGCTGACCTCCCTGCCCAATCGCTCACTGTTTTACGATCGCATCTTCCATGGCCTGGCCAGAGCCCGCCGCGCCAACTCCAAAGTGGCGTTAATGCTGCTCGATATTGACCGTTTTAAAATCGTTAACGACAGCCTCGGCCACGACGCTGGCGACATACTGCTCAAGGCTATAGCCACCCGCCTGACCGAAGGCGTGCGCGATATGGACACAGTGGCACGCCTGGGCGGCGATGAGTTTGTGGTGGTGCTCGAAGGCATCCACGATGTGGACGATGTTATTTTTGTCGCCAACAAACTGCTTGCCACCCTCGCTCGCCCACTGGAAATCAGCGGCCATGACATTAGCGCCACTGTCAGTATTGGTGTGAGCATGTTTCCCGAGGATGGCGGCGATACCGACGAGCTGTTAAAAAACGCCGACATCGCCATGTACAAGGCGAAAGAGGCAGGCAAAAACAACTGCCAGTTCTATACCAAAGGAATGAACGCTACCGCAGTTAACTACCTGCTACTGGAAAACGACCTGCGCCGCGCCATAGACCAGGACCAGCTGACACTTTACTACCAGCCGCAAATCGATCTAAAAACTGGCGACATGATGGGTGTAGAGGCCCTGGTGCGCTGGCAGCACCCGGAGCGGGGTTTGGTGTCGCCCGCGCATTTTATCCCACTGGCAGAAGAGACAGGCCTGATAGTCCCCATAGGTGAGTGGGTCTTGCGCGAAGCCTGCCGGCAAAAGAAAATTTGGCTGGATATGGGCAAAAACGTCGGCCAGGTTGCGATTAACCTGTCGCCGCGCCAGTTCCGCCAAAAAAACTTCCCCGGCAAGGTGGAAGCCATACTGCGCGAGATCGGCCTGGACCCAAGATACCTGGAGCTGGAAATTACCGAGAGCTGCGCCATGGAGCACGCCGGTGAAACTATTACCCAGCTCAACCAACTCAACCAAATGGGCATACAACTATCCATCGATGACTTTGGCACCGGCTATTCGTCACTCGCCTATCTACAGCGCTTCCCCATCCAAAAGCTCAAAATCGACCGCAGTTTTATCCACGATATCAATGACGATGCCAACGACGCCGCCATCGCCAAAACCATTATCAGCCTGGCCCACAGTATGCAGTTATGCGTGATAGCGGAAGGGGTTGAAAACGAGGTGCAGGCAGAGTGGCTGCGCAATCGGGGCTGCGATCAGGGGCAGGGATTTTTATACGCCAAACCTATGACTGCCAAGCAACTGGAAAGCCACTTTATCAATGGCCGTTTCAGCTTTGACGGCACAGTCGTTAATATCGGCTCCCGGCTAAAAGTCGGCGCCTGAAAGGCCATTATCTAGCCCTTACCACGAACCTTGGTGGTGATATCCGGGCGAGCGTTCTCCTCCACATAAGTAACAATCGCCACCGCCACATCCTTCCCTGTCGCCGCTTCAATACCCTCCAGGCCGGGGGATGAGTTTACTTCCATAACCAATGGGCCGCGCGAAGAGCGCAGCAAATCCACACCGGCTACACGCAACCCCATGGTTTGCGCTGCCTTAATCGCTGTGCGGCGCTCGGTTGGCGTCAGCTTGGTCACCCGCGCTGTGCCGCCGCGGTGCAGATTGGAGCGGAACTCCCCCTCCTGTGCGCTGCGCTCCATAGCCGCCACCACCTTGTCGCCTATAACAAAACAGCGCAGATCGCTGCCGTTGGCCTCCTTAATGAATTCCTGCACCAAAAACTCAGCGCGCAGCTCGCGAAAGGCCTCGATCACCGACTCGGCGGCCTTTTGTGTTTCGGCGAGGACAATACCGCGACCCTGGGTGCCCTCGCAGAGCTTAAGCACCAGCGGCGTGCCACCCACCAGCTTGATCAGCTCTTTGGCATCGTGGACGTTGTAGGCAAAACTGGTTTTGGGCAGGCCAATCCCTTTGCGCGACAGCAGTTGCAAAGCGCGCAATTTGTCGCGCGAGCGGCCCAGGGCGATGGACTCGGTCAGGCAGTAAACCCCCATCATTTCAAACTGGCGGATTACCGCCAGGCCATAGTGGGTTACCGAGGCACCTATACGCGGGATAACCGCCTCTATGCCCTCCAGCTTTTCACCCATATACCAGATGGATGGGCTGTCGGAGGCGATATCGATATAGCACTTAAGGATATCCAGCACCCGCACCTGATGGCCGCGCTGCTGGCAGGCCTCCACCAGGCGACGGGTGGAGTAAAGGTGGCGGTTACGGGAGAGAATAGCGATGTTCATAGAGTTTAACCAAGGGAGGTTTATAGGGCTGATTGCGGTGGCTGATGACGATTTCCACCGAGCACAAAAGACTGGCTGGAATCCACTAAAAATCCCTGTTTAAGCGCGCTGCGGCCAAGCAACATGCGAAAGCGCATATTCTCCCGGTCGGTCAGGGTGACCTCTATGGGCAGCTGGCGGCCGTGGATAACCAAGGTGGTTTCAATCACATAGCGCAGCTCCGAATGGCCCCCGGAATCTGTCACTCTACGCATATCTTTCACTGGCGCCATGCACTCCACACAGGTGAGGCTGTCCTTTTGAAATGGGTGCAAGCCAAACCTCACCCAGGTGCGACCATCGCGCTCAAGGGGGGTGACAAAATAAGCGTGCAAAGCACTGGTTTTCGCCCCGGAATCCACCTTGGCCTTGATCTGGCCTATGGCTAAATCCGGCAAGCCCACCCACTCCCGCCAACCGATAATCTCAGCTGTTTGTGTCGTCACTGTGACTCCTTAATTGCGGCGCCATCTTCCCGGCAATCTAAGCCGCGCTTTGTACCTCAGAAGCATCCCTGGAGGGTAGTAAAAAATCTTCACCTCGACGCAAGAATTTGCTTTTGTTTTGACTTTTCCTATGGTAAATAGCGCCGAATAAATGGCAGGTAAAATTTTCCGCCTTTATGCGAGTGCAAATTAAGCGCCCTGTTACTTTTGGAGTAGACCTATGTCTGTTGATGTTGATTCTCAAGATACCGATATGATTGGTGATGCTAGCATCGATATGGAAGATGATGAGGCGAGCCCCAAGCTCACGGGTAAAGAGGCCAGCCAGTACACCCTGGAAATGCGCCGCAAGATCGAAGACCGATTGGAGCGTCGCCGGATGAAAGACCAATTGGGTTACGGCGACTATTCCGACCTGGAGTTTTAAGCCAGCCGACGCCACCTTCAGTGGCGTCTTCCTCTGCTGGAGTAAACAGATCGCGTCCAGTACTAGCAAAATGTATTCCCTGATACCCGCTAAAACACAATAACTGGAAGGCTGCATTCAAGGCTTGAATATTCCATCAAATGACCCTTCCGCCATTAGCACCTAGGGAACCACTAAAAAATCTATGGGAGGCCGCAAACGCAAGACAAAAACAGGGGGTTTGAAGAGCAGCGCAGCTCAAAAAAGAGTTCGTATATCATAAATGAGCATTTTAAGCCTGTTTTTAATATAAGTATTATTATAATGTAGGAAGCATGCATAGATTCCCTAAAACACCACAACAGCTACAAGCTTCTATGTTAAAACATCTACGTTTTGAACTTAGCCTTGCTTTCTTGGTTGTACTAACGCTGGCAGCTCTCTTCGGCGAAGAGCAGATCCTCGGCCGCAATATTGTTTTAGATAAAAACTCTATCCCCACCGCTTATACATATAGCGATGGAGATACCTCAGGGGGTAACTCCGAAAGCAGGATGGAGAACGATAAGATCCTCCGCTGGAGCTGTATACTGCGCGACCAAAACGCCTTTCCTTACTGTAGTTTAGGCTTAGGTTTAGGTTTAGGTTTACAACTTCCCTCCCAGCCACCCATAGGCCTGAACCTGAAAAACTATACAAAGGTTCGCTTCTGGTTAAATTACAGCGGTCCGGCCAAAACACTGCGTATATACCTACGCAACTATGACCCTAGGTACAGCACACCCGATGGAGACAAATCCACCAAATACAACCAGGTCGAGTTCAATGTAAATCTCTTATCAGATTATGTGGAATTCTCGCTGATGGATTTTTTTGTCGCCAACTGGTGGCTGCGTGAATTCGATATCCCCCCCCAACTCAGCCATCCACAATTTGACAACATTGTGGGCATAGATATTCAAACTGGCTCTGGCGTTTACCTGGGACAGCACCAGTTCCAGCTACAGCGCATAGAGTTTGTCGGCCGACTGATGAGTACATCCGACTGGTACCTTGGCATTATTCTGGTGTGGGTTGCTTTTATCCTAAGCTATTTAATGTTTAGGGTTATTGGCTTGCACCGGGCTCTGCGCCAGCAGCGACAAAGGGAGCGTGAATTACTCGAGGCCAACGCGCTTTTGGATAAGCATTTGCATCAATTGGAGCACACAGCCAAAACCGACTTTCTCACCGGCACCTTTAACCGCTTTGGCATAGAAGAGGCTCTCTCGAACTGCCTTAAAGATTGGCGCCATAACAAAAGCCCCTTTGCGATTATCCTGATGGATATAGATTATTTTAAGCGCATCAATGATTCGCTGGGGCATGATGCTGGTGACCGGGTGTTAAGTTCACTTGCGCATCTACTGCAGACACAAATTCGCCAAGAGGATTTGCTCGCACGCTGGGGCGGCGAGGAATTTTTATTGGTATGCCGCAATACATCATTGGACGGAGCTGTACTGCTTGCAGAAAAATTGCGCCAGTCAGTGGAAAACAACGATGGAGCAATAGAAACCAGTGTTACTGCCAGCTTTGGCGTTGCCAGCATTAACCAGTGCCTTAAACTGGATAAGCTATTTAAAGCCGCCGACACAGCGCTTTACAGCGCCAAGGCGGCAGGCCGCAATCGTGTAGTCGCCGCCACTAATTCAGGCGAAGATTATCCCAGTAAATAAATTGCGGCTGAACCGGCGCGGCAGTAAAAAATTGCACCAGATAAATTTCTGTTAAATCCATCTGCCGCGTTGCCGGCGCCACCAACAGATCTGCCATAGGCACAACCAGCGTGCTCCAGCCCGGAGACAATACATAAGCGTGGTTAAAGCGGTCTGCATACTCATTGCGGTGGGCACCTCGCGCATGCTGTAGATCATTAATACGCACAGTAATTGCAAGGGGTTGCTGCTGCGGATTGTAAAAATCCATGGCCAACTGCTTATGGCCGCGCCAGTCGCCACCGTAAATTTCCAAATTGCCGCCCTGGTATAAATACTCACCCACGCGCACCCGCAGCGAACACTGGCCGGCAGACGCCAGGGTACAATCACGATTGACCTCTCCACGCGCAAACACCAGGTCCCAGCGGGATTCAAAACTGTTAACTAGCGGCAGCTGCGACCACTGGTAATACTGGGCATAAGCGAGAAAAACCAAGTGATAGAGCGAGGGCAGCAGCAGTGCGCTGGTGAGCAGGCGCAGGCCCCAGCGGTGCTTATTTAACGCGCCCCAAGCCAGGCCCAACCAGAGTCCGACTAAATCGTGGTAGACATCGCGCACATCAACATCGCGCCCAATAAAACCCTGCACCACTTCTATAGCGGCACCCAGGACCAAACCAACCAGGGTTAACGCCAACCAGGCGCGCCAGCCCGCCGGGCCCTTCCACCACTGCCAGATCAATCCCGGCAGGGCAAAAAAAATAAAATGGCCCAGGTTCCAAAATTCGCGCAATACCGGCCAGGAATAGCCATCGGGCCCGCCCCAAAAAAACAGCGGCAAAATAACTGCAGCTGTCACCAATAGCAGCGGCAGTCTGTATTTAAAAATTGGGGTCAACATTAGTAGCGCGAATCCCCCAGGCCATTAAATTGCTTGGCAAGGTTAGTCGCATAGTTGTCAGTCATGCCGCTGATGTAGTCGATCACCGCCATAAGCGCGTGATATTTGTAGTGGCCGCTTTTACTTGCCACACTGGGGTGGAAATTGTTTTCGCCAATTAATGCCATAACACGATTGTCTTTATAGGTCATGCGCGCAGCATCGCCGAGAGAGGCGTAAACCGCGCTGCAAATGGTATCCAACAGGCGACCGATAACCGCGTAGGCACCAATCTCCAACTCCACCCGGCGCGCGTGGTTAAAAATTTTGCGCTTGGCTAAATCCTTGGCCACCTGCACTGCGGTGCGCACCTTGTCATCGCACAGGGAAATTAAATCGTTCTCGACCTCGCCATGCAAAAACGCATCCTGGTTTTTAATAAACGCTTGGGTGCCGGCATGAATAAAGGCATCGATAATTTTGCCGCGCACCAGCGCTGGTTTGCGCCCGTCATTCACCTTGTTAAGCAAGCGTTCCAGGTCATCCATCTGGGGCGAATCAGCGATTACCGGTAACAACAGCTCATAAATTTCGCGCCAGTTGAGAATGCCCATTTCCAGGCCATCCTCCAGGTCGATAATGCCGTAACAAAAATCGTCTGCCGCCTCCATCAAATACACCAGCGGATGGCGGCAATACCAATCATTGCCGCGGCTGATCAGCCCGGTTTTATCGGCGATTTCGCGAAAGTAATTGAGTTCGGTTTGAAAAATGCCGTATTTGTTATTTTTTGGACGCAGCCCTTGTAAACAGGGCGAGGCCGTCCAGGGATATTTAATGGACGACGCCAGGGTGGCGTAGGTTAAGCGCATGCCATCGTGATACTGATGGTATTCAGAGGTGGTCAACACCCGCAGCCCCTGGGCATTACCTTCAAAGGTGCGAATGTCATCCTGCTCCGCAGGCGACAAGCCCTCCAAAAAAGCCGCGCCCTCCTGTTGAAACCAGTTGCGAATCGCATCCTCCCCGGTGTGGCCAAAAGGCGGGTTGCCGATATCGTGGGCTAGGCAACTGGCCTGGACAATATCGCCTATATCACTGGGCCAGATCTGCTCGGGCAGATCACCGGCGTCCTTTAAGGCCTGGCCTACGCGAATCCCCAGGGTGCGCCCCACACAGGCCACCTCCAGGCTGTGGGTCATACGATTGTGAACATGGTCGTTGGTGGCCAATGGATGCACCTGGGTCTTGCGCGCCAGGCGCCGAAACGCGCCCGAGAACACAATCTTGTCGTGATCCGAGTGAAAGGGCGAGCGCCCCTCTTCAAATTTTGCCCCTCGCCCACCCAGGCGCTCGGCGCAGAGCAGCTGGCTCCAGTTCATAGCCATAACACAGATCCTTAGAATTTATCTTGTTGCCCTGGGAGCCGAAATCGACCGCCCGGAAGCGAGCAACGCTCAAGCGTGAGCATACTGTACCCAGTAGAGTTTCTCTTAATGCTTCACCAAAAAATTATGCGCATTGCACCGGTAAGGCCCAAAGTGGATTTTTATCTGCACTATTTGCGCGCACCAAAAGCCCCCTGAAAAGCCATCAAACCCCTCGCCAAGCATGCGTTAAAAAATAAATTAAGCATATGATTTATATAGGTATTTTAAAAAAATAATAATAACTTATGCGCCATCTAAAGCCCCTGGCACGGTTCCTGCTGAATACCATCTTGTATCCAAGATTGTATTTCGATTTATCCGCAGGAACCCTAATGACGCAAACTCAAGGTTGGACAATTCAAGAATGGCTTGGCGCTTACCGCAGCGGCGACCTGAGCCCGCAGACTGCGCTGCTAAGTTTGCGCGCAAGTATAGGCGCAGAAGATAACGCCTGGATCTACCTCGCCTCGGCGGCGGAACTCGAAAATCAAATCCAGCAGCTGTTAAGTCATCCCAACGCCAGCGAGCTGCCGCTGTTTGGGGTTCCCTTCGCCGTTAAAGACAACATAGATGTGGCGGGTATGCCCACCACAGCAGCCTGCCCTGCGTTTACCTATATTCCCAGCGAAGACGCCACCACAGTTGCGCTGCTTAAAAAAGCCGGCGCCATAGTGCTGGGCAAAACCAATCTCGACCAATTTGCAACTGGCCTTGTGGGCACCCGCTCGCCTTACGGCGCCGTGCCCAATTCTTTTAAGGCTGACTATGTATCCGGCGGCTCCAGCTCCGGCTCAGCCACCAGTGTTGCGCGCGGCCTGGTGCCCTTTAGCCTGGGCACAGATACCGCAGGCTCCGGCCGTGTGCCCGCCGGTTTTAACAATATTATTGGTTTAAAACCCACCAAGGGACGCTTTAGCACCCAAGGTGTGGTGCCCGCTTGCCGCAGCCTGGATTGTGTTTCCATTTTTGCTTTAACCCTGGAAGACGCCGATCAAGTCGCCCAGGTGCTCAGCACTTTCGACCCAGCTGATGGCTATTCCCGCCCTACGCCCGACAGTGCCAAATATTTTTCCACTAGACCCCATTTTGCGGTGCCGCAAAACCCGCAATGGTTTGGCGATGCCGAGGCGGCCGCCGCCTGGGAGCTGAGCCTGACGCAGATGCAAAGCCTGGGCGCCAAGATTACCCCCATCGACTTTAGCCCTATGTTTGCCCTGGCCCAATTACTTTACGGCGGCCCCTGGGTGGCAGAGCGCCAGGCAGCCGTTAAAGACTTTATGGCCGCCCACGCGGATGAGATGAACCCGGTAGTGCGCGGAATTATTGCGCAGGCCACCAAGTTTACTGCGGCAGATGCCTACCAAAGTGAATACCAACGCGCCGATTTAGCCCGTGCCATTCAATTGTTAATGGCCGATTTTGATGGGCTGCTGGTGCCCACCTCACCGCGCCACCCGACTATCGCCGATGTCCAGGCTGAGCCAGTCGCCATTAACAGCCAACTGGGCACCTACACCAACTTCGTCAACCTGGCGGACTGCTCTGCCCTGGCACTTCCCGCCGCCCTGCGCAGCGACGGCCTGCCCTTTGGCATCACCTTAATTGCGCCCGCCTGGCAGGACGACGCCCTGGTGGCCTTTGGCAAGCTGTGGCTTAACCAACAGGCATTGCCGCTGGGCGCCACTGGGCGCGGCTATCAAGTTCAAGCTATTCCTCAGGTTTCGCCCAAAGGCTATTTGCGCCTGGCGGTTGTCGGCGCCCATCTCACTGGTATGCCACTCAATTACCAACTGCGCGAGCGCAACGCGATTTTTGTCGAGAGCACTTTGTCGGCGCCCAGCTACCGCCTTTACGCCCTGCCCAATACCACACCGCCCAAGCCGGGTTTGATTCGCGTTGCAGAACAAGCTGGCGAGGGCATCATCGTGGAGCTGTGGGATATTCCCGTCAGTGAATTCGGCAGCTTTGTTGCGCTTATCCCCGCGCCGCTCGGTATAGGCACACTCACCTTAAAAGATGGCCGCGAAGTTAAAAGTTTTATCTGCGAGGGCGCTGCGATTGAAGGCGCCAAAGACATAACGCAGCTGGGCGGTTGGCGCGCTTACATTCAATCACTACAGAAATAAAACCCCACCCCAAGCCTTCCCTTCAGAAGGAGGAGGCTGGGAGAGGGTAAAACAATTACAGTCGGAGAAGAATCATGTTAACCAGCGTACTTATCGCCAACCGCGGAGAAATTGCGGTACGCATCGCCAAAACCCTGAAGAAAATGGGCATCAAGTCCATAGCGATTTATTCCGATGCCGATCGCAACTCCGCCCATGTCAGCGCCTGTGATGAGGCCATCTGCCTGGGTGGCAATAGCGCTGCCGACAGCTATTTGCAGGCCGACCGCATTCTCGCGGTCGCCAAACAAGCTGGCGCCCAGGCGATCATTCCCGGTTACGGTTTTCTCTCCGAAAACGCCAAATTTTCCGAGGCCTGCGAAGCCGCCGGTATCGCCTTTTGCGGCCCCACTGCCGAGCAGATTCGCCAGTTTGGTTTAAAGCACACCTCGCGCGAACTCGCCGAGCAAGCCGGCGTGCCGCTCACGCCCGGCACAGGTTTATTGGGCTCGGTTGAAGAAGCTACAGCGGCGGCGGCAGCCCTGGGTTACCCGGTGATGCTGAAAAGCACTGCCGGTGGCGGTGGTATCGGCCTCACCCGCTGCAACGATGAAAAATCCTTAATCGACGCTTACGAAAGCGTTAAGCGCTTGGGGCAAAACTTTTTTAGCGACAGCGGCGTCTTCCTCGAGCGCTTTGTCGACAACGCCCGTCATGTGGAAGTGCAAATTTTTGGCGATGGTCAGGGCAAGGTATTAGCCCTGGGTGAGCGCGACTGCTCGCTGCAGCGGCGCAACCAAAAAGTCGTGGAGGAAACACCCGCGCCCAACCTGCCCGCGGCCACCCGCGAAAAATTATTGGCCGCCTCAGTCAGCCTGGGTGAAATGGTCAGCTACAGGTCCGCCGGCACCATCGAATATATTTACGATCCGGCGCGCGATGAATTTTACTTTTTGGAAGTAAATACTCGCCTGCAAGTAGAGCACCCGATTACTGAAGCCTGTACCGGCGTGGATCTCGTTGAATGGATGATTCTTACCGCTGCAGGTACGCCGCCGAAACTGGATATAGACATTAATCCGCAGGGCGCCGCCATTGAAGTGCGCCTCTACGCTGAAGACCCGGTGCGCGACTTCCAGCCCTCGCCCGGTGTGCTCACCGATGTGCACTTCCCGGAATTTGCGCGCCCAAATGAAATGGTGAGAGTAGACACCTGGGTAGCCACAGGCACAGAGGTATCGCCCTACTACGACCCCATGATTGCCAAGATTATTGTCTACGGCAAAGACCGCGCTGATGCCATTGCCAAAATGAGTGAGGCACTTAACCAAACCCGCGCTGCGGGCATAGCCACCAACCTGGATTATCTGCGCCAAATTATCAGCTCAGATTTTTTTGCCGCCGGCGATGTGGCCACCAACAAGCTGGCCAAATTTACCTATGTACCGCCCGTAGTCGAAGTGCTGCAACCAGGCACCTACACCAGCATTCAGGATTACCCAGGCCGCGCCGGTTACTGGAGCATTGGTGTGCCGCCCTCTGGCCCTATGGATGACTACGCCTTCCGTTTGGCCAACCGCATAGTGGGCAACCACGAAAGCGCCGCCGCTATCGAATACACCATTATTGGCCCCAAATTAAAATTCCACAGCGATGCCCTTATCGCCCTCGCCGGTGCCAGCTGCACGCCGAAACTCGACGGCAAAGCTGTCCCCCTTTGGGCGCCAGTGATTGTTAAAGCTGGCCAGGTGTTGGACCTGGGCAAAGCCGAAACCGGCTGTCGCGGTTACCTCGCTATTCGCAATGGTTTTGATGTGCCGGTTTATCTGGGCAGCCGCTCCACTTTTGCCCTGGGCCAATTTGGCGGCCACGCCGGTCGCACCCTGCGCGCCACCGATATGCTGCCCATCAGCAACCCGGCCATTGCCGCTTGCACTACCCCGGCGCCCATTTATGAACCAGCCGCTGCACCCGAGGCGTTAATCCCCAGCTATCCCAGCGAATGGGAAATTGGTGTGCTCTACGGCCCCCACGGCGCACCGGATTTTTTCAAACCCGAAGCGATAGAAATGTTTTTTTCCACCGCCTGGGAAGTGCACTACAACTCCAACCGTTTGGGCATTCGCTTAAATGGCCCCAAGCCCACCTGGACCCGCAGCGACGGCGGTGAAGCTGGCCTGCACCCCTCCAATATTCACGATACCGAATACGCCGTGGGCTCGATTAACTTTACCGGCGATATGCCGGTGATCCTCACCAAAGACGGCCCCAGCCTGGGCGGTTTTGTCTGCCCGGTCACCATTGTTAAAGGCGAGCTGTGGAAAGTTGGCCAGGTGAAACCCGGCGATAAAATTCGCTTTGTGCGCATGAGTTTTGACGAGGCGCTGAATTTGGAAAAAGCCCAGGATACCGCCATAGCTGCACTCGCGCCTCTACCAACATTAGCGCCAGTACCAGAGGTAAAACCCACTCACGGTTTATCCGAATGCATTCTCGCCTCACTCGCCCCTGAGGGCAGCCGCCCACTGGTGAGTTACCGCCAGGCCGGCGACAAATATATTTTGCTTGAGTACGGCGACAATATTCTCGAGTTGAGTTTGCGCCTGCGCGTACACGCGTTAATGGAAGCGCTTAAAGCCGAACCCATCGAAGGTGTGATTGAACTCTCCCCCGGCGTGCGCTCACTGCAAATCAATTACGACAGCCGCGTTATTCACCAGCAGGATTTAATTGCCAAATTATTGCTGATTGAAGAGACCCTGGGCGATGCGCGCGATATTAAAGTGCCCAGCCGCATAGTGCACCTGCCTATGGCCTTTGAAGATTCCGCCACCCTGGATGCCGTAGCCCGCTACCGTCAATCGGTGCGCGATACCGCGCCCTGGCTGCCGAGCAACACCGAATTTATGCGCCGCATCAACGGCCTGGATTCGGTTGAGCAAGTTAAACAAATTTTATTTGAAACCAGCTATATGGTACTCGGCCTGGGTGATGTTTATTTGGGTGCACCCTGCGCAGTGCCAGTGGACCCGCGCCATCGTCTGCTCACCTCCAAATACAACCCGGCGCGCACCTACACCGCCGAGGGCACTGTGGGAATCGGCGGCGTCTACATGTGTATCTACGGCATGGATTCCCCCGGCGGCTATCAACTGGTGGGCCGCACCCTGCCCATCTGGAATAAATTTTTGAAAAACCCCGTGTTTAAAGATGGCGAGCCCTGGCTGCTCAAATTTTTTGACCGGGTTAAATATTATGAAGTCAGCGAAGAAGAACTCACCGCCCAGCGCGAAGCCTTCCGCGAAGGCCGCCTGAGCATCCGCATCGAAGAGGATTATTTCAGCCTCGCGGAGCACCAACAATTCCTGCAGGAAAACGCCGCCAGCATCGCCGAGTTTAAAGCCAAACAACAGGCCGCCTTCACTACGGAAGTCGCCCTCTGGCAAGCCGATGAAGCGGCCAAGGTGGATGAAGCCCTGCAGGTGAAAATCAATACCGCGCCCATCGAAGTGGATGGCCACCCGATCACTGCCGATATCAGCGGCAATATCTGGAAGCTGCTGGTTGAGCCGGGGCAATTGGTAGAGCCGGACCAGCCACTATTGATTGTGGAGGCGATGAAAATGGAATTTTCTGTTTACGCCGACCGCAGCGCCAAAGTCAGTGCTATCCATGTCGAAGCAGGCAACCAAGTGAACGCGGGCGATCTGCTGTTGGTATTGGAACTGGACTAACCCAGAGCAAAAAAATTCAGAGACACAATTATGAAGCTGGTTAAACCGGAAAACGCCAAAAAGAAAGCTGAGGAGCCGCGCACCAATTTAACCGAGCGGATTTATCAGCAGCTCAAGGACGATATCTTTTCCTTTCGCCTCCTGCCGGGTGATCGCTTCAGCGAAAACGAAGTGGCCGAGCGGGTGGCAGCCAGCCGCACACCAGTGCGTGAGGCCCTGTCGCGCTTGCAGCGCGAAGGTTTTGTGGAGGTCTCGTTTCGCAGCGGCTGGCAGGTAAAGCCCTTCAACTTTAAACAATTTGAAGAGCTCTACGACGTGCGCATAGTGCTGGAGCTGGCCGCCGTGCGCAAACTCTGCGAGATGCAACCCGGGCCCAACCTGGAAGATTTAAAACGCATTTGGCTGGTAAAGCCGGAGGATCGCTTAGAGGACGGCCCCAGTGTCTGCGCGCTGGATGAACGCTTCCACGAACAATTAATTGAGGCTACCGAGAACATGGAAATGGCGCGCATCCACCACGATTTAACCGAGCGTTTGCGCATTATTCGCCGTATCGATTTTACCCAGCGCAATCGCATCGAAGCCACTTACGATGAACACGCCAAAATTTTGCGCACTATTATGGAAAGGCGCGCCGATGAGGCCAAAAGCCTGCTGAAAACCCACATTGAGGAAAGCAAAGCCGAGGTGCGAAAAATTACGCTGCATATGCTCTACGAGGCGCAGCAAATTCAACAGTAAAACACGTTTTACACTGCAACCGCGTTAGCTCTTGGGGAACGCCAAATGGAATTAAAGGGTTGCAGAAAAAAGGGCAAACAAGGTTACCGGAAACTGGGTGCTCAACTCACCTACTAGATTAAAAAAGCTGTGAAAACTTAAAGCTTTAACAAACAGAGACAAACAAGTCGTAATAATTTTTGAGCCAAACCACTAACGTTAATCTCAGGAGATAGACCATGAAGTTGAAGAAGTTTGCAAAACAACTAAGTGCACTGGGCATGGCTGCTGGCCTTACCCTCGCGTCCTACACTGCCACTGCTGCTGACACCATTAAAGTGGGCATTCTCCACTCGCTGTCAGGCACCATGGCCATTTCAGAAACCACCCTGAAAGACACCATGCTGATGCTGATTGATGAGCAAAACAAAAAAGGCGGACTGCTGGGTAAAAAACTGGAGCCCGTGGTAGTAGACCCAGCCTCCAACTGGCCACTGTTTGCCGAAAAAACCCGCGAGCTGCTCGCCAAAGACCATGTTGCCGCCATCTTTGGCTGCTGGACTTCAGTATCGCGCAAATCCGTTCTGCCTGTAGTAGAAGAGCTTAACGGCATTCTTTTCTATCCAGTACAGTACGAAGGTGAAGAGTCTTCACGCAATGTGTTCTACACAGGTGCTGCACCAAACCAACAGGCCATTCCCGCGGTGGATTACCTGATGAACGAAATGAAGGTGAAGCGCTGGGTACTGGCGGGTACCGACTATGTATACCCCCGCACCACCAACAAAATCCTTGAAGCTTATCTGAAAGCCAAAGGTGTAAAAGATGAAGACATCATGATCAATTACACCCCTTTCGGTCATAGCGATTGGCAAAACATTGTTGCCGACATCAAACGCTTTGGTTCAGCTGGTAAAAAGACTGCCGTAGTGTCCACCATTAACGGTGATGCCAACGTGCCCTTCTACCGCGAACTGGGCAACCAAAAAATTACTGCTGACGATATCCCCGTGGTTGCTTTCTCTGTCGGTGAAGAAGAACTCTCTGGTATAGACACCAAGCCGCTGGTGGGCCACCTGGCTGCATGGAACTACTTTATGAGCGAAGACAATCCAGCCAACGCTGAATTCATCAAAAAATGGCACGCCTTTATTAAGAGCGACAAACGCGTTACCAACGACCCAATGGAAGCTCACTACATTGGCTTTAATATGTGGGTAAAAGCGGTAGAGAAAGCTGGCACTACCGATACCGATAAAGTAGTAAAAGCCATCGTTGGCATCCAAGCGCCTAACCTGACTGGCGGTATGAGCACTATGCTGCCCAACCACCACATCACCAAACCAGTATTGATTGGCGAAATTCAGGAAGACGGTCAATTCCTTACTGTATCTAAAACTGACGAGCTGGTTCCCGGTGACGCCTGGTCTGATTACCTGGATGGCAGTAAAGACCTGACCTCCGATTGGATCAAACTTGGCTGTGGTAACTACAACACCAAAACCAAAAAATGCCTTGGCTCTGCTGCGATGAAGTAATCGCCTGAGGCAATCCGCAATCAGGCAGCAGCTGGGCGCTAGCGCCCGCCTGCTGCCACTCCCCATGCTTTACCATTTTCAGGGATAAGCGAGAAACCTTATGTACTTCTTTTCTACACCGCTATCGGCAGTGCGCACTCGGCTGAAGCTGGTGCTTAACTCCCTCGCCTTAGTATTAAGCCTATTAGTGTGTATGACGGGCCAAGCTGAAGAGCCAGCAAATACTACGGCTACAGCTAATTTTGAAACCGCCATTATCGACATGGCCCAAGCCAGCATTCCCAAACGCGGCGGATTTATTGATAAGGCCGCGCTTTATGACGACGAGCGCCTCGCCGCCATTTTTACCGCCTTGCTCGAGGGCAAACTCTACTTCGCCAAGGGTGCGCCAGCACAAGTTGCCACCGCTCGTGTAGCAATAATACAAAATGACTCCAGCTACCTGGATGCCTTTAGCGGTAAACCCATTAGCCAGGACACAGATGCCTTTAAGCGCATCCCCATTACCAATGCCATGCGCAATCAATTGCGCAGCCTCAATGCGCAACTCAATATCAACAACAAACAAGCCAGTGTGCGCCACCAAGCTGTTTTGCAAATGATCGGCGACGGCCTGGATAGCAGCAGCATTAAAGTACTCAAGACCCGTTTAAATAAAGAATCCGACAGCCAAGTGCGCGAGGCAATTACCACCGCCGTGGCCATCAACAACCTGCATAATCTCGAAGAACAGGTGCGTCTGGATGCAGTGCAACTGTTGCGCGGTTCGCTGCTACAGGAAGCGCGCATTGCACTTGGCGAAACGGCGGCCAAGGATGCCAGCGCAAAAGTTAAGGAACAAGCGCAGCGTGCACTGGACTCCATCAACGACAAAGTAGCCATGTATCGCTTTGGCGAAAATTTATTTTTTGGCCTAAGTCTCGGTTCAGTGCTTTTGCTTTCTGCCATAGGCCTAGCCATTACCTTTGGGGTGATGGGTGTTATCAATATGGCCCACGGTGAAATGATGATGATAGGCGCCTATGTCACCTTCGGCGTGCAGCAACTTTTCCCCAACCAAATTGGCTATAGCCTGTTAATGGCGATACCCGCGGCCTTTGTAGTGTCTGGATTAATCGGCATTGCCATAGAGCGCGGCGTGATCCGCTTTTTGTACGGCCGCCCACTGGAAACCCTGCTAGCCACTTTTGGTATCAGTTTGATTCTGCAACAGGCAGTGCGCTTTTTTATCTCGCCCACTAACCAAGCGGTGCAATTACCAGATTGGATGAGTGGTTCCATCGCCATTAACCCTGTGCTCTCCATCACCAACAATCGCCTCTATATATTTCTGTTTGGCCTAATTGTTTTTTTCGCGCTCTTGTTAATTTTGAAAAAAACATCGCTCGGTTTAAAAGTTCGCGCCGTGTCGCAAAACCGCGCTATGGCGCGCGCTGTGGGCGTTAGAGCCAACTGGGTAGATGCCATGACCTTTGGCTTGGGCTCGGGCATTGCCGGTATCGCCGGTGTCGCCCTGTCGCAACTCACCAATGTCGGCCCCAACCTCGGCCAGTCCTACATTATCGACAGTTTTATGGTGGTGGTATTTGGCGGTGTGGGCAATCTGTGGGGCACGCTTGTGGGCGCCATGGGCCTGGGTATGCTCAATAAATTTTTGGAGCCCTTTGCCGGTGCGGTACTGGCCAAAGTGCTGGTATTGGTGTTGCTGATTTTATTTATCCAGAAAAAACCCAAAGGCCTCTTCCCACAAAAGGGCCGCGCCGCTGCAGACTAATTTCTGCAATCGAATATAGATCGCCTGTGTTGGGCACGGCAGCCCAACCTCCTCAACTAAATTGAGAGAATTTTTGATGTTAATACAACGACTGCTACTCAGCGACAAAGGCGGCAAATGGGTGCTGGGTGTTATTGCCGCCGCCATGTTGCTGGTACCTATTTGCAACCTGCTGATTCCCGAAAGCTCTAGCCTGCATGTGTCCACTTACACAGTAACGCTACTGGGCAAGTTTTTGTGTTACGCCCTGCTCGCCCTCTCGGTGGATTTGATCTGGGGCTACTGCGGTATTTTGTCCCTGGGTCACGGCGCCTTTTTTGCGCTGGGCGGCTATGCCATGGGCATGTACCTGATGCGCCAGATAGGCCCGCGCGGCCAATATGGCGACCCACTGCTACCCGACTTTATGGTGTTTTTAAACTGGGATCACCTGCCCTGGTATTGGCTGGGCTTTGATATGTTTTGGTTTGCCATGCTCATGGTCATACTGGTGCCCGCGCTGCTGGCATTTGTGTTTGGCTGGCTCGCCTTTCGCTCACGTGTCACCGGCGTTTACTTATCCATTATTACCCAAGCCCTCACCTACGCCTTGATGCTGGCCTTCTTCCGCAATGAAATGGGTTTTGGTGGCAACAACGGCCTCACCGATTTTAAGGATATTCTCGGCTTTGCTATTACTGCCGATGGCACCCGCATAGGTTTGTTTTTTATGTCCGGGCTGATGCTAATTCTCGGCTACCTCGCCTGCCGCTATATAGTTACCTCGCGCATGGGGCGCATTATTGTGTCGATTCGCGATGCCGAAAGCCGCGCGCGTTTTTGCGGCTACAAGGTAGAGAGCTACAAACTCTGGATTTTTGTATTCTCGGCCGTGCTGGCGGGAATCGCCGGTGCCCTCTATGTACCGCAAGTGGGGATTATCAACCCGGGCGAATTCTCGCCACTTAACTCCATTGAGCTGGTAGTTTGGGTCGCTACCGGCGGGCGCGGCACATTGTTCGGCGCTATAGTCGGCGCCTTCTCAGTCAACTACGGCAAAACCCTGTTTACTTCCTTCTCGCCCGAGGCCTGGCCCTTTGTATTGGGCGCACTCTTTGTGTTGGTGACCCTGGTGTTGCCCAAAGGCCTGGTAGGTTTATTCGGCAACAAAAAAGCCAAAGCTGTTGCAAGCAAACCCGCCAAAGTTGCTGCAGCCAAACAGGATGAAGCCACCAAGGAGGCCGCATAATGAATATTTTTGCACAAGCGCGCCGCGCCATTGGCCAAAACGACCCCAACTTTGGCGCGCCACTGGATACCAGCAAAGGCACCATTTTGTATGTAGAGGGGATCACCGTCAGCTTCGATGGCTTTCGCGCGCTTAACAACCTTAACCTCTATATCAATGAAGGCGAGCTGCGCTGCATTATCGGCCCCAATGGTGCCGGCAAAACTACCATGATGGATGTGATCACCGGCAAAACCAAACCCGATGCCGGCAGCGTTTATTTTGGTCAGCAAATCAATTTATTGGAATTGTCCGAGCATCAAATCGCGCGCGGCGGCATTGGCCGAAAATTCCAAAAGCCGACTATTTTTGAAGCCCTGAGCGTTTACGAAAACCTGGAGCTGGCCACAGCGGCGGACAAAAATGTCTGGTCAACGCTTACGCGCCAATTAAATAGCGCGCAAAAATATCAAATCGATGAAGTACTGGTAAAAATCGGCCTTAAGGATTTACGCCACAACAATGCTGGCGCCCTCTCCCACGGGCAAAAGCAGTGGCTGGAAATCGGCATGCTGCTGATGCAAAACCCACGCGTACTTTTGGTGGACGAACCCGTGGCAGGCATGACCGGTGAAGAGACAGAAAAAACCGCCGAGTTGCTCACCTCGCTCGCTGGCGCCCACTCGGTGATTGTGGTGGAGCACGATATGAAATTTGTTCGCTCCATCGCGCGCAAGGTGACCGTTTTGCATCAGGGCTCGGTGCTTACCGAGGGCACTATGGATCAAGTGCAAAACGATCCAAAAGTGATTGAAGTTTATTTGGGGGAATAACCGTGCTCGCGATTAACAATATCAACCAATACTACGGCCAAAGCCATATCCTCTGGGACTTGTCGCTCAATTTAAAGCAGGGTACTTGCGGCTGCCTGATTGGTCGCAATGGCGTGGGCAAAACCACCCTGCTTAAATGCATCACCGGTTTGCTGCCCATTAAAGACGGCGCCATCAGTTTAAACGGTTACGACATCAACAAACTCTCCACCGAAGCCCGCGCGCGCAGTGGCATTGGCTACGTGCCCCAGGGGCGCGAGATATTCCCGCTGCTCACGGTAGAGGAAAACCTGCGCATATCCCTGGGCGCGCGTAAGGATAAATCGCGCTTTATCCCGGGATTAATTTACGAATTATTCCCGGTGCTAAAAGAGATGAAATACAGACGCGGCGGCGACCTCTCCGGTGGCCAGCAACAGCAACTCGCCATTGGCCGCGCCCTGGTGCTGGACCCAAAACTGTTAATCCTCGATGAGCCCACCGAGGGAATTCAACCCAACGTAGTGCGCGATATAGGCGAGGTGATCCGCAAACTCAACCGCGAATTAGGGCTGACAGTTTTGCTGGTGGAGCAAAAACTACCCTTTGCGCGCCGCGTCGCCGATGACTTTTTTATTATGGAAAAGGGTTCGGTAGTGGCGACTGGCGCTATAGCCAATTTAAATGACGAGCTGGTACAGCGTTATTTAAGTGTGTAATTCACCCAGGAGTAATTAAGCAAATTACACCTGGCGCTTATTACTCCCTCGCCATAGCATCGTGAGAAGCGGCGAGGGAAGTAGCGAGAGAAGCGGCGAGGGAAATTGTCGCGCGCGATTTTATTAACTGCTTTTTAGAACTCCCGCCCATTTTTTTTCACCCATCGCTAACCATTCAGTCTAGCCAAACAGCTGGGTAACCTTGAAATCACGTCATCCTGATATATAGTAATTTTTACAACTATTGGCTTAGCTCCAACCACGCCAAATGGAATAAGATATTTAACTTTTCGATAGCAGGGCAATTATAAGGCGGCAAAAGCGCGCAATAATTAACCGAATCATCGAGTTACATCCAATAGTTAAAGCTTTTCAAAAACTTGTCGATAGCCTGAATACGCCTTGCGAAAGCATGCTGTTTGAGGGCGTTTACCTAGCTATGTAGATTAACTTTTATAGGATGTTCTCATATGAAACAAACTCACTTGAAGATGTTAAAAGGTGTTGGCATTGCAGCATTTTTTGCGGGCGCCAATCTGGCACTGGCAGAATCAGTAACAATTCCTGCGACTGTTACAGTGAACAATGCCATTACCTTTACCTCCACCGGTAGCCTGGACTTTGGTCAGGTGCGCGCAACAGCCAGCACCACCGCCGCTAACTGCGTTGGTTTGGTTCTGCCAACCTCGTCACTGACTATGGTTGCCGCCTCAGCAGGCACCATGTTCACAGCTGCCTGTAGCACTGCAGGTACCGCCAAGCTGCAAGCAGTTGGCGGCACTCCCGCTCGCCCAACCCTGTCTGTGTCGGGTGTTGCGCCCTTTACCGCACTGAGCCTGACAGTACCGGCTGCTGCCGTAAACCTGACTGCCGCCACTGGCCCAGGTACTGCACAATTCCAACTGGTTGACTTTATCGCCCGCAAAACCTCAGGTACTGCCGCCGACTTGGCCGCCGGTGCTGGCAACCTGGCCACTGACGCCACTGGTGCTGCCACTGTGACTATAGGCGCGACCCTGATTACTGACCCGGCGGCGCCAACTACCGCCACCTATCAGGATCTGGCATACTCAGGTACCTTTGATGTGACTGTCACCTACTAAGTGTTAAGGTCCAAAGCTGGTGATGAAATTTAATCACTAGTTTCAAGGTTCCGCGAGACAAAACCCTCATCCCGCGCTGTCGGCATGAGGGTTTATTTTGTGAAGGAGCAAGGTTTGAAAAAAATTATCTGCTTAGCCCTTTTGACATTGTGTGCCGCTGAAGCCCACGCAGATTTTAATATTGATAACCCGCTAAACTTTGGCGAAATAGCCATCCGCAATAATACTGTGGTCAGTAGCCTGGTGCTTTCCCGCAATGGTGCCGAACAGAGCACCAATCAGATATTTATTATTCACCAGGGCACTCCGGGAGTTTTTACGCTCAGCGGATTTTCGCCCTACACCACGGTCAACTTATCGGTGGATCTACCTGCTTACTCCTCCATGGCCTACCCCAACACAGCGCAATTTAAAATTACCGCCGTGGATCTGCCCAGCAGTCTTAATTTAGGGCCTACAGGCAGCGGGCAATTTTCCATGGGGGCAACCCTGACAACCTCGGGCAACCCGGCCGAGAACTATTACAGCGGAGCCGACTACATCATTTTTTTAAACCTTAATATCAATTATTAGGGCAGCAGCTTTTAGCGATTATTGTTAAATCACGACCTTTAAGGATTTGAACCATGCTGAGCCAATCAATAACAAAAATTTGTGCGGGGCTTTTAACCTGCGTACTCACCCAGGGCGCCCTGGCCAATTTGCTTATCAACCCCACGCGCGTATTAATTGGCAACAACGACAGATCCACCGAAATTACCCTGATCAACACCTCGCAAACCACCAATACCTATCGCATCGAATGGGCCGAAAAAAAGGCCAAGGAAGCCGGCGGCTATGTGGACTTAACCCCAGAAGCTGCCAGCCAGCTTCCCCTGGCGAGCAAAATGATTCGCTATTCACCGCGCCAGGTAATCCTTAAACCGGGCGAGCGTCAAACCGTCAAACTCGCTATTCGCCGCCCCCCCAACCTGGCGGCAGGCGAATATCGCTCGCATATTCAATTTAAAGCCCTGCCGCCGCCCAAGCCCGCCAATGGCGGCGAGCAAGCGCAAAATATGTCGATCAGTATGCTGGTTAGTTTTGCCATACCCGTGGTGGTGGTACAGGGGCCGGTAAGTTACACCCTAGGTTTTGAGGGTGCGCAAATCTATTTCAACCCAGCCAAAAACCAGGGCAAGGTGATGGTGCAGATGAATCGCTCCGGGCCCAACTCGGTCATTGGCAATATCAGCGCCTACTGGACTCCCAACGGCGGTAAAGAGGTGATGATCGCCAAGCTGGGTGAATTTAACTTTTGGCCAGAGCTGAGCCATGTGAACGCCGAGCTGACCTGGGCTGGTACAGAGTTTGCAAAGACCGATGGAAAGCTTCGAATTGTGTATGAAGGTGTCAAGGAGTTTCGCGGTAAAGTCTTCTTCGACAAAACCCTCAATATTCAAGGGAGCGCAATAAAAATGGCCAATTGAGCGTGAGTCAATGAGTGAAAAAAGCCGTCATCCAGGTGCCCAGCATTTAAAAGATATAGCGCTAACCACCTGTATTTTAACGGCTTTTTTCCCAAGCAGCGCCAGCCCTGCCAACACTAATCTCAACCAGATCAACAGCGACCTGCAAGCGATTTACAAGCGCATCCAGCAAAAATACGCCGCGGCGGATGCGCAGCCCAACGGCCCATCCAAGCCAGCAACCGCCCCCCTTCCCCCGCCAGCCAGCCAACAGCAAATTGACGACCCGGGCTTTTTAGGCGGCGAAATTGCCGACAACCTCGGCAGCGGCGGAACCGCAGCGGCAACATCCAGCCGCTTTTTACCGGGTGAAGAACTCATCCTGTCCACTCGGGTAAACGGAGAAGAACTGGCGAGCCTATTTGCCGTTACCACCCCAAAAGGCTTGCGCCTGGGGCTGGGGGACTTTGCTCAGATTGTCGAATTCCCCATTTATGTCGACCCACAAAAAGCCAGCGCTGACGGCTGGTTTTTTAGCGAAAAAAACACCTTTCATCTCCAGCGCCTGGAGGATGGCCGCCTGGAGGTTCAGGCCAATAACAAAACCTATTATGTCGCACCTGACGACTACGAGCTGAGCGACGATTTTTTTATCGAACAGACAGATCTAGCCAAGTGGTTCGGCCTCAGTTTTAAACTGGACGAAGGTAATCTGGCGCTGGATGTGAGCGCCAATAACAAATTCCCCGTGGAAGTGCGCCTGGCGCGGCGACAGAAGTCCAATATCAACCACATGGCGGTCAGCGAGTCGGTCATGCCCTTGCAGGAATCCGGCTATACCCTGTTTTCACCGCCCATGGTGGACATACAAACCTCCGCCAGTCATTCGAAGTTGGTTATCCCGGTGACCGACACCAACGGCAACACCCAAGAGGTGGCCAGCTCGCAAACTAATACCAATTACTCGATACTCGCCAGCCACGATCTGGCTTATCTCAACTCGCAATTATTTATCAATGGCAACAACTACGATGCCTTGAATACCGCTTGGCTTACGTTATCGCGACAATCCGACACAGGTGAATTGCTCGGCCCCCTCGGCGCCACCGGCTATGAATTTGGCGACATAGTGCCCTTTAACGCCGGATTTGGTAGTACCCAGGGACTGGGGCGGGGCTTTAAATTATCCAACACCCCGCTCAGCCAATTGGCCGATAACCGCAAGGTGAATATTAGCGGCCCTATTCAAGAGGGCTGGGATGTCGAGCTCTACCGCAATGGGCTTTTAATTGATCAGCGCCAGGCGATTAGCGGCGGCCGTTACGATTTTAACGATGTGCCACTGGATTACGGCCCCAACGATTTCCAATTAATTTTTTACGGCCCGCAGGGGCAGATGGAAACCAAAACCGAATCCTATATTGCCGACAGCAACACAGTCTCCTCGGGTGAGGGCATGTATCGCTTCTCGCTCACCGAAGTGGGCGAATCCGTATTTAACCTGGATCAATTCGCCGACGATCCCAGCCAGCAGGGGCTAATGGCCACCACCATTTTGGATTACGGTATTACTGATTGGCTGGCGGTTACCGGCGGAACCAGTGTCTTTCAACCGCGCGCGGGCGATACCCAGGAGTTTGTCACCCTCGGCACCAACGCCAACATGGGCAGTTTTGGTTTATTCAGCGCTAACTATTTGCGCGATCAAGATAACCAAAACAGTGTCGACTTGAACTTCCGCACCCGTCTGCTCAACACCTCTTACAGTTTGCACGGCCAACGCACGCAAATATTGGATATAAACACCAACCAAACCCAAACAACAGAAAACCTGGGTGCAAGTATGAGCGGGCGTTTATTCGCCAAGTCGATGCTTCCCCTCAGCTACCAAAACAGCTGGCAGCAAACTTCATTCAGTGATGGTAGGAAAAATGACTATTTTCAAAACTCGCTAGCAGTGGGCGGGGCCTTTGGCTATATCAACAACAGTTTGGCTTGGCAGCGTGGCTACAGCGACGACCTGACCATGCCAGAAGACTTAAACTCAGGCGACCGCGTGCTCGGTTCACTGCAATACCGCAAAAACTTTGGCCATTTAAACAGCCGCTTTTTTACCAACTACTCGCTTAAACCAACTAAAGAACTCTACGCCTACGGCGGAGCTTTTAACTACAACTGGTCAGCCAATTTTAATTCCGAGTTGCGCTACACCTACTCTACCGCCAGTGATTTGTATCAGCTCAATCTGGGCCTTAACTGGCGCAAAGAGCCTTTTTATATCACCACCAACGCCGCCTACAATCAAAACGGGACCTGGACGGCGGGCATAACCCTGCGCTTTAGCCTCGGTTACGAACCCATTGAGCGCCGTATTTTTACGTCTGATCGCCCCCTGGCTCAATCCGGCGCAGTGGCGGTGCGCGTGTTTGAAGATGCCAATATGAATGGCGTTTTTGATAACGACGAGCGCCCTATCGAAAATGCCAAAGTTCGCGCGGTGCAGGCCTTCCGCGAAGAAAAGACCGATAAGCAAGGTGTGGCTGTACTCAGTTCTATTTACGACAACACCACCACCGACATAATTGTGGATGAATCCACTCTCGACGGCCCCTTTATGATCAGCGCAAAACCCGGGGTGGCCATTAAGGCGCGCAAGGGTTATATCGATAAAGTGGACATGCCGGTGGTACACGCCGGTGAACTGGACGGCATTATTTATCAAAAAAATGCCGCCGGAGAATCTGAGCCAGCAGCTTACATAATGCTCAACCTCATCGACGACAAACTGCAAATTGCAGCCAGCACCCGCTCCGAGTACGACGGTTATTACGAATTTACCAATGTAAAACCCGGCCGCTATCAGTTAAAAGTTGACGAAAACTTTACCGACAGGCGCAGCCTTAAGCCGGGAAAAAAACAATTGGATTTTTCCAGCAAAGGCGATCTGATTACCGGTGTGGATTTTGTATTGCGGCCACTGGATGAAGCCCACGGTTATGTGGCGGTAGCTGGACATTTCGATACTGCCACCATGCTGAAACTTTACTATCACATATTGCGCCGCCGTTTGGGTGGCACCTTTGTGCAACAGCCCTTTTATATCAAACAGCCCAACAATGGCGGCTATCTATTAGGCATGGCCTACTTCCCCGGCCCGCAAGCCGAGAACTCAGATGCCGAAAAACAAACCCAGGACGCCTGCGCACCCCTGGTGTTAAACAAAGTTACCTGCGAAGTCCAATATCAGGACTTTAAGTATTAATTAGAGCGAACTCACCATGAAACCAATGAATGTCAGTCGCGCTTTCAAGCTAATGCTGTTGCCAGCAATAACTCTGCTCTGCGCCTGTGCCAGCAATAGCCCACCCCACACTGCACAGGCGGCATCTGTAGCAGCTAATCCGCAGGACGTGCAGCAAATGCTGCAGGAGTGGAAAGAGTTAAAGCCGGGTATTACACGTATGCTCGCCATTGAAGATGAGATGAATCAGTTACTGGGTCAATTGGGGCGATTATCAAATGCCCTGGATACCTCTAACCAGCAGCAAGTGGCCGGCAGCCCGGTTAATCAAGCCGCGCCGGTTGCCAGCGGCGCGCCAACGATAACACCCGTAATAGAAACAGCACCGGCAATAAAACCTGTGGCAAGCGCTCCGATTATCAGCGCACCCGTGGCCGCGAGTAAGCTTGTGCCCAATGACAGGCCAACACCTGAAAATAGCGCGACTAATAGCGAACAAAGCTCAAGTGCAACGCATTTTGCATTGCAAGTGGCTTCAGTTACCGAAAAACATAAACTGCCCAACATCTGGCAGGAAATGTATTCAAAAAATCCACAATTACTCGCCGATATGCAGCCTAATTTTCAACAGGTCTATGTCAACAATAACAACTATTACCGGCTTAAATTGGGCGGCTTTGAAACCCAGGCAGCCGCAGCGCAAAAATGCCGCTCGCTAAAAGCAGCCGGTGTTTTTTGTTTAGTTGTTAACTACACCCAATCAGATTTTGCACAGTTAGCCAATCGCCAGCTAACGGCAAATAATTAATTGGTGGAAGGTTTTTATGTTTTGGTGGAAGGTGTTTATGTTCAAACTTAACCGCACTCCTGGCTCCCATTGGCAGCATCGCACGCAGACGCGGGCCGCAACGCTAATTGCACTAATCTACTTAAGCGGTTGCAGCACATTTTTTCACCCCGGACGAGTGGCCGGCAGTGGCGACAGCGGCAAGGTGGATGACGCCGCACTCAAGCAAACAGTGGAAGAGTGGCGCGAGGCCAAACCTAATATTGAAAAACTCGCCAAGCTGGAAGGCGATTTAAATTTTTTGCTCAATGAGGTGAGCAAAATGTCTGAGATTGGTCAGATACCCGGGCTGCCCGCAGCGGGTGGAGCCAACTCGGTAATGGTGCCCAACATCAGCGAGGAGACAATCACCGTCGATGAAAATGGCAAGGTGAGTTCACAAACAGCCACTAGCCCGGCAGGAATGGGGGGCGATACGGGGGCTGCGGGCGACAGCGGTCAAATGAGTGGCATGAACGCAGGACTAAACGCTTACCAGTGCCCCCAAGCCTTTAACAATAGCTATAAAAAATCTCTGGCCTTTTTTAGTTTCCCCAGAAGGTCTACCGAATCGAGCAAGCTAGGGCGGCTGTATCAAGTTGAACAGCATTTACCCATGCTACTGGGGGCCAATCTGGTAAACCGGCACGATATGCCCCTGCCCCAGCAGTTGGGCAATAGCTTTATCGCCTCCAGCGCGCGCCCTGAGATGGACAGCGTGGATCAATTACAAGCCCTGGCGCGGCAAAATCGCGTCCAATATTTTGTCACCGGTGATGTCGACGATATGTCACTCAGCTACCAAGACTCGGTGGTAGACCCGGGCCTCTACACCCGCTTTGTCAGCGGAGTGCACGACCTGTTCCACTTTAGCAGCTGGCTCGACAAACGCAGCCGCGCCTTTAGCTTCACCCTGGAGGTGCGCGAGAGCCTTACCGGCCAGCTGGTATTTGCCAAGCGCTACAAAACCTTTGGCAAATGGAATACCAACGTCGATGCCACGCTGGGTTTTGCCTCACCAGAATTTTGGCAAACCGATTATGGCCATCAGGTACAGTTTTTGGTGGGTAAAGCCAGCGATGAGTTGACCAGCAGCCTTAACTGCCAACCCTTTATGGTGCGGGTGGACTCCCATGTTGGACAAGACTCTGTCGTCATTCAAAGCGGCAGCAACAATGGTGTAAAGGTGGGCGATGCCTTTGAGCTTTACCAACTGGTGTACGAACCAATGACTGGCCAGTATCAGCGCTATCAAACCCATTTGATCAAGCGCCGTGGCAAGGTCTACCTCACCGAAGTCTACCCCGGCCACAGCATCGGCCGGGTGGTGGATGCACCACTGCTCAACGGCCAATACGTGGTGCGGGCGCTCTAATCCAATAGCGAGCTGAGTGCTTGTAGCAAACCCGTGATTAAGGGCTGCTGCTAGCGCTTGCTGGCCTAGCTATATTCCCCCTCCCCCAGCGGCTGCTGCACCAGTGCCAGCCAATCCAAATTACCCCGCGCCTCAATCCAACCCACTGGCGCCGCCAGAAAGCCCCTAAATTCACTGGCGCGGACGCGCGCCAGCTGCGGCTATTGTTGCCCCGACTCAGATATAAATCCGCTGCCAGCTTGGCCCAGCAGGTTTTACTGAGGGTAAGTGCCCAACTAATTAGGGTTTTACGGGGTTATAAACAAGTAGAAATTTCCGCTCAACAGATCGGTGACAAGTATACAAGACAGGTTATATACTAGTGGACTATAAGTGTTTGAGCGGATAAGTTTTATCCGTGATAAAAGCAGACACTATTTTAATCGGGGGGCGCCACAGGGGGAGGCGCGCCTGGATCTGATCCATAACTGCAATAGCGCCCTAATCACTAAACAGATAAGAAGAGACAACAATGAATAGCGCTCTCCATCAAGCGGTTCCCACACAAAAGCTTTCAGTCGTGGAAAAAATCGGCTATAGCCTGGGCGACCTGGCAGCCAACCTGGTCTTTCAAACCTTTGTTACTTTTATTGCTTACTACTACACCGATGTCTATGGCTTGGCGCCCGATAAAGCCCAATGGGTGATAGGCACATGCGGTTTGCTCGGCGGAGTATGCCTCGCGCCGCTTATCGGCGTATTGGCAGATCGCACCCGCACGCGCTGGGGCAGTTATCGCCCTTGGGTACTATTCACATCGATTCCCTTTGCCGTGCTGATTTTCCTCACCTTCAGCACACCCAACTTGGGCGAGTCGGGCAAGGTGATTTACGCCTTCACTACCCTGCTGCTGCTTATGTCCCTCTACACCGCCAACAATCTCCCCTACTCTGCCCTGAGCGGGGTATTAACGGGCAATATGGCAGAGCGCAACAGCTTGTCCAGCTATCGTTTTGTCGCGGTGATGGTTGCACAATTTATTATTCAGGCGCTGCTGCGCCCGCTGGTATTGGTGATGGGCGATGGCGATGAAGCCCTCGGCTTTGAAAAAATGATGCAAATTTTTGCGGTCGTCAGTGTGATCTGTTTTGCCATCACCTTTTTGACCACCAAAGAAAGAATGCAACCCGAAAAATCGGATAACTCAATTGCCCAGGATATAAAAGATTTATCCCGCAACTGGCCCTGGGCAGTGATGCTATTTTCGGTAGTGCTTTTGTTTATCACCCTCGCACTTAAAGGTGGGGCCTATGTGTACTATTTTAAATACTACGCCGATTCACATGCGTTGACCCAATTCTTCGACGCCATTGGTTTTAGCCACTTTATCACCAGTATTCAAAGCGTTTGGCCAAACTTTAAATGGCCAGCAGACCCAGATGCCTCTGCCTTTGGCCTGTTTAACGGCGCGGGTATTTTGATGATGATTGTTGGTATTGGCCTCTCCAAACCCTTGGCCGATCGCTTCGGCAAACGCAACACCTTTGCAATTGCTTTGTTTATTTCCACGCTCTTTATTTTGATGTTTTTTATCATCCCCAAAGATGCAGTTGGCATGATGTTCACCGCGCAGATCCTGCACGGTTTCGCCTACGGCATCACCATCCCCCTGCTTTGGGCCATGATCGCCGATGTAGCCGATTTTTCCGAATGGAAAAATTTCCGCCGCGCAACCGCCATCATTTTTTCCGCCATGATTTTGGGCTTAAAAGGCGGCTTGACGATTGGCTCAAGTGTGTTGGTAGGTTTACTCGCCAGCTACGGCTATCAACGCGGTTTAGCGCTACAAGCCGAGAATACCGTTGAAGGCATAAGGTTGATTGTAAGCCTCTATGCCTCGCTGCCATTTTTTGTGATTTGCGCGCTGATGTTTTTCTACCCCATCAACAAAAAGATGGAGGTGCAGATAGAGGCTGAGCTGCACCAGCGCCGTTTGTCGAGCGGCAAATAACCAAGGGTTTAAACCGATTATTTTGAGAGAGTTGTATGTCTGAAGAACGCCTAGCGCCCGAAGTCGTGGCCGATTTAAAAGCCCGCGCCATCTCCCAGCCGCTGGTGGAGCACATCTACACCGCCGACCCCTCAGCCCATGTGTTTAACGGCAAAATTTATATTTACCCCTCACACGATATAGAGGCGGGCATTCCCTTTAACGACAACGGCGATCACTTCGGCATGGAGGATTACCACGTAATCTCCCTCGACAGCCCCGAGAGCGCCGCGGTCGACAACGGCGTCGCCCTGCATGTTAAAGACGTAGCCTGGGCCGAGCGCCAAATGTGGGCGCCGGATGCGGCCTGCAAAAACGGCAAATACTATTTGTACTTCCCGGCCAAGCGCGCCAACGGCATTTTTCAAATTGGCGTGGCGGTGGGCGATTCACCCATAGGCCCATTTACCGCGCAACCGGAAGCCATTCAAGGCAGCTACAGCATAGATCCGGCAGTGTTTGCAGATGACGACGGCAATCACTACCTGTACTTTGGCGGCATCTGGGGCGGCCAGTTGCAAAACTACCGCAACAACCAATACGACGCCGCACGCGGCGAACCTGCGGACAACGAACCCGGCCTAGGCCCAATCGTTGCGCGCCTGCGCGATGACCTGCTGGAGTTCGCCGAAACCCCACGCGCAATTAAAATCCTCGACGAAAACGGCCAGCCACTGCTCGCCGGCGACCACCAGCGCCGCTTCTTTGAAGCCTCCTGGATGCACAAATTCAACGGCAAGTACTACTTCTCCTACTCCACCGGTAACACCCACTATTTGTGCTACGCCACCGGCGACAGCCCCTACGGTCCCTTCACCTATGGCGGCCGCATCATGGAGCCAGTCATCGGCTGGACCACCCACCATTCAATCGCCGAATACCAGGGTCAGTGGTACCTCTTCTATCACGACTCGGTACTGTCCGAGGGCATCACCCATTTGCGCTCGGTAAAAATGACACCACTCACCCACAATGCCGATGGCAGCATCCAAACCATCACGCCCTATCGCGATAAATAAATCCGTGTGGCAATCCTGAAAAGCTGGCCAAGTGCCAGCTTTTTCATTTTTACAGCGAACTTATAAACAATGCGTCTAAAAATCACCCAGCCTTTGGGCTTGTAAAGCCGCTCGCCGCCACCATATAAAGTTACAGCGAAGAGCGGCCTCGCATCCTGCAGTTAATAGGGGTAGAATGCCGCCACTCGCTGGCTTGACCAGAGCGCGCGCAAGCGCAATCAGGTTCAGCGACTGGGGCCGATTTGGATTCGACGCCGGTAACAAAGCCCGAGGTGCATGTGGTGATGACAGCGAATCACCTTAATCCAAAGCTGTACTTGAATAGTCGCAAACGACGATTCTTACGCTTTAGCAGCTTAATCGCTGCTAACGGTCTCTAACAAGGTGCCAGTACCGCGTTAAAGCCCGTCATACAGAACTGGATCGCAGCAAAGTTTGCCTGGGGCGGCGCTGCTAAAACTCTACAGGATCGCGCTTCACGTCCTGCCCGCTGGGCTGTAAAGCGTTAAATCAATAAACGGACCTAAACATGTAGAGCCGAGGATGGAGTGCTGGCGGACGGGGGTTCAAATCCCCCCGGCTCCACCAATCCATAAAAACAAAACCCCCGACCAGAAATGGTCGGGGGTTTTGTTTTTATGGTGGCGCTGCGGCTGGATGCAGAACCCCCTGGTTCACAAAACGGCAGGAAAGTCGTTTTGCACGGCCGAAGGGCCGCCCCGCAGGGGTGAGGTGCAAGGATGCACCGAATGAATTCCCCCCGGCCCACCACATAACGAACCCCAACATATTGATTATGTTGGGGTTTTTTATTGAATGCTCTTTCAAAAGTTTTTTTGTGCCTACATTCTGCCCACATGCGGCATCAGATTTGTTCGCAAATAGCGAACTTTTCATTGACAGAAAACTCCCCCTAATCTACCTTAGTTTCATGGTCAGTAAAGGAGAGAAAATTTCGCCATCGCCTGAGTTTGATGTATTGGAACTCGCGGAGAGCTTGCTCTCTACCAATTACCCGCCCAAGCAGCGTTAGGCCTTATACGCTTATCCAGCATGGCAGCGAGTACACACCCGTAGAGGCGAATCCCTACGGGTGGAAAACAAGGGGTTTATGTTGATTACTCTCCACCTTTAATTAGGCGAAGCTACTAGGCAATTCCGCAGAGTAGTAATTAAAGGTAACGCGTATGAATAGTACTTCTGATCAAGATCAACAGGCACCCGGAGATAGCTCCGAGAAGAAAAAGAGAAAGAACCTAAAGTGGACGCTTATCAAGTGGGCAATACTCCTTGGTAAGTTGGCATGGAGGGTAATCCAATTTTTTTCCGACGAGGAGTGAACACTCTAGGTGTTCCCCTTGCTTTTTTTGAGGTTAAAAATGATTAATAAAGCGCTGAAAGTAATAAGACAATTCCATAAAGTTAAGCAAGCTGAACTTGCTGAACAGTTGGATATTTCAAAATCTTATCTATCTGAAATTGAATCAGGAAAAAAACCAGTATCTTTTGATCTACTCGAAAGATACTCAAAGATTTTTGAAATACCTGTTTCCTCATTGGTATTCTTTTCTGAAAACATCGATAACGAAGGAAAGACAGCTAAAAAATTTAGACTAGCTGTTACCGATAAAATTCTGACCGTAATGGAATGGTTATCTGATAAAGATGAAAATAAAACACAACAAGCCTAAAATAATTAGAAAAGGGAAATCATACACTTTAAAAGATTCGCCACTATACAAAATAACATCAAAGAAAAAACTTCTCTCAATCATATCCCAAGCCTCCATTACCATCAGCGACTTAACAAAGGCAATCGGGGATTACTCTATTTTTATAGATAACAAAAATCCGCAAAAACCTAGAACAATTGAAAAACCAAATAAAAGCCTGGACATTTACCAATCCAGAATTGCTAGCCTTCTTTGCAGAATAGAACCTCCTGATTTCATACATTCAGGAACAAAAAGACGATCACACGTCACGAACGCAAAGATTCATTTAGCAAACGAAAATACTTTCACAACAGATATAAAATCATTTTTCCCTTCAACACCAATTGAAAAAGTGTTTTATTTTTTCTATGGCGTTATGAAATGCGAACCAGACGTTGCCGACCTTCTTGCCAAACTGTGTACATGCAATGGTCACATCCCGACAGGAAGCAGGATAAGCATGCCTATGTCTTTCTGGGCAAATGAGAAGATGTTTAGGGAGCTACAAAACTTATCCATTCAGCATAATGTCACAATGACACTCTATGTGGATGACATTACTTTTACCGGAAGTAATGTGAACAAAATTTTTGTCAATACAGTTAAAAAGATAATTACTCGACACGGGCACGTTATGCACCCAAAAAAATCAATTCTTTATCCGAAGGGAAGCGTAAAAGTAATTACAGGAGTAGTTATAAGAAATGGGACTGCGCTCGCAAAAAACGAACAACACAAAAATTTATATCAAGACATTGAACTTCTGAAAGGATTTAACGGAAAGCTAAGCCCTCCTGAAAAATTAATTGATAGAACACTGGGCAGAATCAATTCACTTTCTGTTATTGAAAGCAGATATAAAGATAAAGCCAGATCTTTATGGAACCTGATCAAATAAAAGAAATTGGATTTTTAACTAATGCGGTAGCCAAATGATCTGGCGATAAATGAGCATATCTCATTGTCATATTTATAGTTGAATGCCCCAATATTTTCTGAAGCGAAAGTATATCACCACCATTCATCACGAAGTGGCTAGCAAAGAAATGACGAAGAACATGTGCAGCCTGCCCTTTGGGTAAATTAATTTTTGCAGCTCTTAGCGCACGACCAAAAGAGTTAATAGAATTAGAAAATCATCCATATTTTCTCAGATGCTGATTGATTTCAGTGTAAAGTTCTAGCGACACAGGAATAGAGCAATTTTCCCCACTCGTGGTTTTTGTAAAAGTCAACTTACCACCCTGCAACCGTTCAAGCGTCAGCCCCTCTGCCTCACCCATCGAGCGCCTGTAGCAAGACTGATTTTGGTTATCAATTTAACGTGCGGATTCAAGGAAAATTTATCCATTGTTTCAAGCAGCGTTTTAATCTGCTCAGTCGTTAACCAAGATAATTCCCGCTCGTCCAGCTTTATCGTTTTCACGCATTCCCGCGGGTTCGCGCAATCAATTTCCCCGCCGTTATTCAAGCCGTTAATCAGCCCATTCAAATAACCCAATTCATTATTTTAGGGAAAATACCACTACTATTAGCCCGGCGATCAAATATATCGTCCTGACATATTTGATCGGTGCCCTAGATAATCCGGCGCAGATGCGTAAATCTGCTTGATTTTCCAGGGCTAGCGCCAGCCTTCAGCTGACGGCGGCACATCCCTGTGTCGCACTATTAATCCGACAATATTCATCGCCGGATGAATAATTATTGCAGAGCGATTAACTACAAAAGACAAGCTCTTTGCGAACCTAGCCACCCCGCTACAAATTTCAATAAGTTTAGCCAAAAGCCAAAAATTAGCATCTTAAAAAATTTGGACTTAGCACTTTAACGCTGCACCCAATAGGGATTTCAACCGGGTCGGATAGGCTCCGCCCTACCCATTAGGACCCCAAATTAAAGTCATGCCGAAAATTATTAGAAGGTAATTTTTAAGACACATAAAGCAGTAATTTCACAAAAACTATAGCTTTTTTAATTTAAAAAATAACCAGAGATAAACAAAACTTTTCACATGACTAAACATTCCAACCATATAGTTGGAATTCAATATTTAAGGGACAGACCATTCAATTTCTCTTCTAAAATTTACTTGAGGCTTTGCACAATACACTCCCTAAAAATCATTCATATCAGATGTTTGATTTATTACTTTTTGGGCATGGATCTGTCCGTATTTTGGAGGCAACAAAAATGGATAGACATACCACAGGTCGCTTAGGTGGAATCCTGATTGAAAAAGGAATGATTACCCGCGCACAGTTGGAAATTGCGATTCAGGAGCAAGTGCGGCGGCGCGCCCAGATAGATACCAGCAACAAGCCAGACTTGCAGTCCACGGTGCTGGGTGAGGTGTTAATTGATTTAGGTTTTATTACCCGCCTGCAATTAAAGCGCAGCTTGAACTGGCAGATGCTGCTGCGCAAAATGACAATCGCCATGAGCCTGGTAGCTCCCTTAATGACTCTGGGAAGCCCCACCGCCTTTGCCGCCAAGCCAGTCAAATCCAGCTCATCCAGTTCCAGCACCTCCAGCCTGTCGGTCAGCTCATCATCAAGCAGCTCCTCATCATCAAGCAGCTCCTCGGCGCCAAGCAGTTCATCCTCCCTCAGTACAACAACTGTTGCCGCTGCCAATCTGCCACTAACAATTCAGGCAGAAGATTATTCCAGCATGTTTGGTATTCAAACCCAAGCTACTACAGATACAGGTGGTGGCTTAAATATTGGTTATGTCAGCGACGGCGATTGGCTGTCATATTCAGGTACTCCTTTTTTCGCTCCCGCCGACGGGGTTTATCAAATCACCCTTCGTGCCGCCAGTCCAAGTGGCGGGGGTAGCTTTGAATTAAAAGAGGGCGATGACAGTTTAAGTTACGGACAGATAGCTATACCTGCGACGGGCGGCTTTCAAAATTGGGTGAATGTGGTTTACACATTTAATTTAACTGCAGGAGACCACAGCCTTAAGTTTGACAATATGGTGCGTGGCAGCGGCTATAACCTCAACTGGTTCAGTGTTGACTATTTGGGCGAGGCGATGCCGGCAACGATTCAAGCGGAAAGCTACGACTCCAGTTTTGGTGTAGATACTCAGACCACTACTGATACAGGCGGGGGATTAAATGTTGGCTGGATTAACGAGGGTGATTGGATGAACTACGGAAACCGGATTATCGGAGTACCCCAAACTGGCACATATAAAGTGACCTACAGGGTAGCTAGCCCAGGTGGCTCAGCTAAACTCGCCTTGCGAGACCCAGACACAGGTAATGTTTTTGATACAGTGGATGTACCCGACACAGGTGGTTTTCAAAATTGGGTAAGTGTTGAAAAAACAATTAGCCTAGCGCGAGGTAGTCAAAAATTTGGAATACTGGCTATTGCCCGCGGCAATGGGGTAAACATCAACTGGTTTAAAATTGAGCCTATCACAACCAATGATGCAACCATTGCATCCTCAAGCTCCTCCGCTGCGACAACAACATCCAGCTCATCTTCAAGCACCTCCAGTTTAGCCACTAGTTCTTCGTCTAGTAGCAGTGCACCCTCCGCTGTCACCAGCTCATCATCTAGCGCACCCAGCATCCTTAGCTCATCATCGCCATCATCATCTTCAAGTTCATCTGTTAGCTCATCTGTTGCCGGAACGGTTATGTTGCAATGGGGCATCCCAAATCAGAGAGAAAATGGAGATTATTTAGATGTAACGGAGATTGGTGGGTATGAACTTAGGTACAAAAGCACTGACTCGAGCCAATACACTTATATAACTGTAGATGACGCTTGGCAGGATCAATACAGCTTCGACAACTTACAGGGAAGTTATACCTTTGAGATAGCCGTGTTCGATAAAAACGGGCTTTACAGTAGCTTTATTACGCTGACCCCGCTTTAGAGCAGCGGCTGTAGATTGGAAAAATAAGGATCAAGCCTGTGCCGATTCCAAAACAGGAATGGGTACAGGCCTGGCCTTAATCAAACTGAAAAAGCAGGCCTTGAGAATAGTAATTGTCTGACGCAATTGCCCAGCTAATTCGTCGACTAAATCACCCTGCAATTGCCACTGATGCAGTTGCGCTTCCAATTCTTTTGCGCGACTTTCCGCCGCATCCATACCCAAGCTTGCAGCCTGGGCCTGCGATTAATCAATTGGCCAACCAGATGGATGATTGAGCTTGCTGCTTGCATCTGCGCGTTATCTGGGCTAAAAAACCCTGCTTTTTATCCTTGGCCAGTTTTATGTCAGCAACCACCCAATCCTCTACCCAACCCTACACCCAACATCCCAGCCCCTCTGCCAGCTACCTCAACCGCTTTGGCGGTATCGCCAGGCTCTATGGACAGGAGTCGCTGTTAGCGCTGGCGCGAGCACATTTTGTGGTGATTGGCCTGGGCGGCGTAGGCACCTGGGCGGCCGAAGCCCTGGCCCGTTCGGGGGTGGGCGAACTCACCCTGATCGAGATGGATGAGGTCTGCGTCACCAACACCAACCGCCAGTCCCACGCCCTGGCCTCAACCCTGGGCCAAAGCAAACTCCAGGTAATCGCCACACGCCTGAGCGATATCAACCCGGAAATTCGCCTTAACCTGATTGAAGACTTTATCGACCGCGACAACCTGCGCGAGCTGATTGGCAAACAGCATCAGGTAGTGCTGGACTGCATGGATGCCGCTCATATCAAGGCGGCGCTGGTGGCTTACTGCCTGGCGATTAAAGTGCGCCTGGTCACTGTTGGCTCCTCTGGCGGCAAGCGCGACCCGCAACGGGTGCAGGTATCTGATTTGGGCCATACCCAGGGTGACCCTATGCTGCAAAAAATTCGCACTCAGCTGTATCGCCACCACAATTTTTCACGCGACCCCAACCGCAAGTTTCGCGTGGATGCGGTGCACTCAAATGAGCAGATGGTCTACCCCAAACCCGATGGCAGTGTCTGCCAAACCAAGCAGCACTTACAGGACGGCGTAAAACTGGATTGCACTGGCGGCTTTGGCTCCAGCGTGATGGTAACCGGGACCTTTGGCTTTCTCGCGGCGACACGAGCAATAGAGCGGTTTCTTAGCAAAAACAGCCCCAGCCCGGAGGGTTGTTCACCGCTGACGTAGCAACTGCTGCACCCGCGCAATAATTGCGTTGAAGCCATTGTTGCGCGAAGGGGTGAGGTGCTTTTCCAGGCCCAGCTGGCGCAGCCCCTCGGCTAAATCCAGGCCTACCAGCTCCCCAGGCGTTTTGCCATTTACCTGCACAAGCAATAACACCGCCAGGCCATTGATCACACGGCTGTCTGAGTCAAAGGCAAACTGATGACGCCCCTCGGTCAACTTATGGGCGAGCCACACGGGCAACTCGCAGCCCTTAATGACATTATCGGCAACGCGGATCTGCGGCTTGGGCGCAACCAGCTTGCCCCAGTGGGTAATCAGACGGTACTGCGCTTGCCAGTTGGCGGCAGCGGCCAACTGCGGCAAATCCACTTGAGCTAAATCATCTTTTATTAAGGGCATAAAACTTAACCAATTTTTTGGGGGGCAATTATAAGCAGGCAATCCTCTAAAAATTTGTCTGGCAATGGTTTTAATTCGCCTAGAATGAGTGCCTGCCCTAACTTAGCGCTAGTCACTCACAGCAGTAGAATAGCCAGCGCATGCCCAGCGACCTGACCTGGGGCATAATATTTTGGCAGCTGCCCCCGGATACTGGTGAGCTGCCGGGCTTGCTCGATGCCATAGGTCACGCCGTTATAAAGCAAAGTTAGCAACCTTAAACACAATTCAATACGTCATGCTTGCACCAATTATGCTTAACTTGGAATGTATTTGTTCAACCCTGCTGATACTGCTATACATGAGCAATAACTGATGACGTTAACTACTGAACGACGGAAAACCTGGCTGGTTGGAGGCTTGCTGCTAATAAGCGCCCTGGCTGTGCTATTCCAGTCGCTGGCCTTTACCCACAAACTGCGTATCGATCACAACCCGCTATTCCCCATGAATGCCATTGACGACAGTTCCAACAATGGCAAGTCCAGTTCGCAGATAATCGAGCGCGACGGCAAGCTGGTGCTTATTTGCGATATACGCCCCTCGGATTTTGCCTGGCCCTATTGCGAAATTGCCTGGAACCTGTCGCGCACCAACACCAAGGGCACAGATCTCTCCGGTTTTAACAAGGTAAAACTCTGGGTAAATTACGCCCAGGCCCAAAACCTGGGGGTTCGCTTTCAAGGTCGCAACTTCAACCCTACGTATTCGCGCCAAGAGGACAAAAACAGCCTCAAATACAACGCGGTTGAGCTGTTTAAACTCGAAAACCGGCCCATAGAGATACCTCTGAGTGCCTTTCAGGTGCCCACCTGGTGGCTTGCAAGCAACGCCATAGATCCAAACCTGAGCGCGCCGGAATTCGCCAACCTTTTCTCGCTAGAACTGGTTACTGGCAGCAACATCCAGCCGGGCCACTACGAGCTTGAAGTTACCCGCATAGAATTTGAAGGCAAGCTGTTGAGCGACTCGGTGGTTTACCTCTGCCTGCTCCTACTCTGGGGGGTACTGGGGCTCGGCCACTTTGTTCAGCAACTTAAATATGTGCGCCGCGAGCTGTTTTTCTCCAATCAGCGCCAACGCGAGCTGGAATCGCTTAATCGCTTATTGAATATCAAAAGTAAAAACCTGGAGGAGCGCTTGAGCCGCGACCCATTAACCGGTGCACTCAACCGCCAGGGCATTGCCTATCTGTTCGACCCGGGCCTTCAGGGGGATAAACCCTTGCGCTTGGCGATGATGTTTATCGATGTGGATTACTTTAAAAAAGTGAACGACACTCACGGCCACGAGGTTGGCGACCAGGTGCTAATTAATGTTGCCAAGATACTGAGCAGCAATATTCGCGATGCTGATGTACTGGCGCGCTGGGGTGGTGAGGAGTTTGTCATTGCCTGCCCCAACACCGACCTGATCAATGCCGGCCGCCTGGCGGAAAAATTGCGCACCTGCATTCAATCCGCCAGCTGGCCTGAGTCCATCGCGCTGACCGCCAGCTTTGGCGTGGCCGAACGCAAAGATGAATCGCCCGCCGATTTTATTGCGCGCACCAACAAGGCACTTTATGAAGCCAAAGCCCGTGGGCGCAACCGGGTAATAGTCGCCCTCGAAGATCTGGCCACGGAAATTAGCGTCGACTAACGCTATTAACCCGGCGATCAAATATATCGTCCTGACATATTTGATCGGCGCCCTGGAAAATCCGGCGCAGATGCGTAAATCTGCTTGATTTTCCAGGGCTAGCGCCAGCCTTCAGCTGACGGCGGCACATCCCTGTGCCGCA
>JBNLGJ010000081.1:0-32845 GCA_050305995.1 Cellvibrio sp. | reverse complement strand
CGTCAAAGCCTATTTCCACCAGACCATTCAGCGATTCCGTGCGCAGGCTTTCATACATACCGCCCTGCACTATGCCAAACAGCGCCGAGGGGTTATCACCATGGGCGATTTTGGACCTGGCCGCCCAGCGCAGCGACAACTCCATAGACTGACGCGCCTCGGGTACTGTCGCCGGGTATGGTGTGCACTCGTCAAAAATCATCACCACATCAGAACCCAGGTCGCGCTGTACCTGCATCGAGGTTTCCGGGTCGAGAAACACCTTGCTGCCATTAATAGGCGACCTGAAGCTCACCCCCGCCTCGGTGATTTTGCGCAACTTGCCCAGGCTGAACACCTGAAAGCCGCCAGAGTCGGTGAGGATTGGCCCATCCCACTGCATAAAATCGTGCAGGTCGCCATGGGCTTTAATGACGTCCGTACCCGGACGCAGCATCAAATGGAAGGTATTGCCGAGGATGATCTGCGCACCTATATCTTTGATATCCCGCGGCGTAAGGCCTTTTACCGTGCCATAGGTACCCACCGGCATAAACGCCGGTGTTTCCACAGTGCCGCGAGGGAATTTAAGCCTTCCGCGACGGGCCTTGCCCAACTGCTTATCCAGTTCAAAGGTCATAAAGCATTGACGAGTCATGTTCTGTTAGCTCTGTTAAAAAGTCGGTCGCATTGTAAATAGGTAAAAATATTCTCTGGACGGCAGTTAGCCCGCACTGGGCGGCAAATCTTGCGGAGCCAGAAGATTCCGCTCAATAAACATGGCATCGCCATAGCTAAAGAATCGATACTGCTGCGCCACCGCCTCACGATAAGCAGCCAAAGTGCGCTGATATCCAGCGAAGGCCGACACCAGCATAATCAGCGTGGATTCCGGCAAGTGAAAATTGGTGACCAGTGCATCTACCACCTGGAATTGGTAGCCAGGGAAAATAAAAATACTGGTTTCACCCTGGTAAGGATGAATAGCACCTTTTTGCGCTGGGTCATTCAACCCCTGGGCGGCCGACTCCAGGCTGCGCACACTGGTGGTACCCACGGCGATAACTCGCTTACCCGCAGCCTTGGTGGCACGCACCAGCGCACACACCTCCTCGCTAATCTCCATAACTTCACTGTGCATCTGGTGCTGATGAATATTGTCAACGCGCATATTCTGGAAAGTGCCAGCACCTACGTGGAGGGTGACAAAAGCTATCTGTACGCCCTTGTCTCTTAACTGCTGCAGCATTAGCTCATCAAAGTGCAAACCTGCTGTAGGCGCTGCTACAGCACCCTGCTTTTTGCCATAAACCGTCTGATAGCGCTCGCGATCAGCCAGCTCGTCTTCTCTATCTATATAGGGCGGCAAGGGCATATGGCCAATACGCTCCATCACCAGCAGCGCCGGCTCCTCACTGAGGAAGCGCCACTCGAATAGTGCCTCCTGACGCGCCAGCAACTCCACCCGCGTACCGTCCTGCAAAATAACCTGGGCACCAGGCTTGGGCGCTTTGCTGGCGCGGGTATGGGCCAGAACCCGGTAATCGTCCAATACCCGTTCTACCAGTATCTCCACCTGACCGCCGGTCTCTTTTTGCCCAAACAGGCGCGCAGGTATGACGCGGGTGTTGTTAAACACCATCAAATCACCCGAATTGACCTGCTCAAGCAGGTCCGGAAACTGACCATGAACCAGCGTTCCATCGGCATCCAGTTGCAGCAAACGGCTGCCGCGACGTGCGCTGGCGGGTACGCGGGCGATAAGGGAATCGGGTAAATCGTAGTGAAAGTCCTGGCGCAGCATAGAATCTAGGAGATGAATACCGAAAAAGGCGGCAAGGGTATACCAATTCGCCTTGTCTGCAAAATAATCCTATCAGGCTGAGCCAGCAGCAACGCTGATCAGGACTTAAACAAGCTTTAAATAAGATTTCATTAAGTGTTTGACATTAAAAATGAAATCATTAGAATGCGCCCCACTTGCCAGTGTGGCGGAATTGGTAGACGCACCGGATTCAAAATCCGGCGCCCTTAAAAGCGTGTCGGTTCGAGTCCGACCACTGGCACCAAATCGCAAAGCCCTTTTCGGGCTTACCAAAAAGGGCTCGCAGCAATGCGGGCCCTTTTTTATTTCGCGCTATTAGCGCACCCGGGGCATTCCCTTCTTTGTGGTTTTACAGCACTAGCCCAAAGTGCCATTATATTGCCACCTTAAGTACACCCAGATGTATCCACCGCATGACCCAAAGCAGCCAACACCAAGCAATCATGTTTGCCGATGTCTCCGGCAGCTCGGCACTCTACAAACGCTTGGGCAATGAGCGCGCCAAAGCCATTATCGACCAAGCCATCCACTTTATGACCGCCCTGACCATAGTGCAGGAAGGCACTCTGGTGAAAACCATTGGCGATGAGGTGATGACCCGCTTTGATAGCTGCACTCAAGCTTGCGAAACCGCTATCGCCATTCAGCAGCGCTGCGCCAAAGAACCCCAGCTTAAGCACCTGGGCATTCGTATCGGCATCGCCTATGGCGAAGCTCTGGTGACCCCTCTGGATGTATTTGGCGAAACAGTTAATGACGCGGCCTATGTCGCCCACATTGCCCGCGCCAATCAAATCGTTATCACCCAAAATGCGGTAGACACTCTGCCCCCCCATGTTCAGGCGGAGTGTCAGATGTTCGACCGAGTGCAGTTAAAAGGCGATGCGGAAAAGACGCTCATTTATCGCCTGCTCTGGGAGCCCAAGGGCAACCAAGACCAAACCACCCAGGTAATGGCACTGCAGGATGTCACCCGTTTTGTTGAGCAGTTTCAAATACACCTGCAGTTGCAGGGGCGCAGCATTCAACTGCTACCGGAGCAAATGCCTTTTTATATCGGCCGCGACCCCAATAAATCCCACCTTATTGTGGAAAACGGCCTAACCTCGCGCGAGCACTGCCACATTGAATTTCGCCGCGGTAAATATGTGCTTATAGATCACTCAACCAACGGCACCTATGTGTGTTCCCAGGAGCAAGAACCTATTTATCTGCGCCGCGAGGAGCTGCCGCTGGTAGGCAAAGGTGAAATCAGCCTAGGCCAGCCGGTCGCCCAGGCAGGGGACTGGCTATTACATTTTCAGGTTTAACTCGAGCAACACCACTCAATCACCCCGAATCCACCTTCTCAACCAAGACAACTGCTATGACCAACCCCAGTTATTCCACCCCTGGGCTATGGCGCCGATTTGCCGCCATGGTTTACGACACACTGCTAATCGCCGCCCTGAGCTTCGTTTACGGTTACTTGGTAACTGGTATTTATACAGCATTTAAGGGTATACCCGAGCCAGGGCATCGACTGGACTTTGGCGCCCTGGCACCACTGGTATTTGCGGGCTGGGTGTTGGTGATACTGGGATTCTTTTGTTTTTTTTGGCACAAAAGCGGGCAGACACTGGGCATGAAAACCTGGCGCCTCAGCATTCGCAGCAGCGACGGCAGCCTACCCAGCTACCGCCAATGTCTGATCCGCTTGGCCTGCGCGCCTATGTCGCTGTTGTTTTTAGGGGCTGGCTATTGGTTGATGTATGCCGACAAAGATCGCCAAACACTACACGACCGCCTAAGCAACACACGCACTTATGTGACCATCAAAGCCAAATAAAACAAAAGGCAAAATTAGAACCCAAAGGTGCGGTCCGAATTAAAAGTTGCGGCGCCCAAATTAACGGGCGCGCTTAAGAAGATAGCTGCCGATGGCTATGCACAGCAGAATTGGTAGAGATACCGCAATTAGCGGCGAGAAACCAAACACCAGGCTGGCTGGGCCAATCAACTTTTGCAACAACTGAAACCCCATACCAATGACCACGCCGGTAAAAATCCGCTGCCCCATGGTCACACTGCGCAGCGGGCCAAAAATAAATGAGATGGCAATTAACACCAAACTGATAATAGCAAGCGGGCGCAGCAGTTTTTGCCAGTAGGCCAGCGCATAGTCGCCCGCGTCCAGGCTCTGCTCCTTCAGGTAACCCGTATAAAAACTCAAGCTGCCGAGCGACATATCCTGAGGATCACGCGCCAAGTTACTTAACAACTCGGGAGTGAGGGGGGTGTTCCAGTAACGGCTGGGCAAAGACTCAGTAGTAATTTTATCCCGGCCGATATGAGTTACCTGCACATCCTCCTCTTCCCAGCGCCCCCCCTGATAGACGGCCTGGCGGCTCTCACTGGCTGACACCAGATGGCGCTGATCATCAAATTGGTAGCGACGCAACCCATAGGCCACACCACCTGGCATAACCGCCTGTACAAACAAATATTCGTTGCCTTCGCGCTGCCACATATTGCGCGACATGTTCACCCCATTGTCGCGCAATAGCACCTTGCGGTTATCCGCCACAAGCTCGGCAGTCGGCACCACATATTCGCCAATAACCACCGATAGCAAAATAAACACCAACGCCGGACGCAGCACTATCCACACAATCCTCTTTACTGATACTCCGGCAGCGCGAATCACCACCAGTTCGCTGCTATTCGCCAAGAGACCAAGGCCAACCAGCGAGCCAATTAAGCAGGCAAAGGGAATCAGTGAATAGAGCCTGCGCGGCATAGTAAGCAGCATGTAGTAGAGCGCCTCGGTAACCGTGTAATTACCCTTAACTTTGTTCAACTCGTCGATAAAACTGAAAATAAAATCCAGCGAGGCAAATACCAACAAGGTTAGCGCTATAGCACCAAATACGGTGCTGGAGATATAAGCGGTGATCTTACGCACTGACCACCTCCACACGTTTGGCCCGAGCATGAGTTAGGCTATGCCAATTCAACATAAGCAAGGCCATCAGGAAAAACGGGATATGCACGACCCAAACCCCCAATTGAGGGTTTAGATTCCCCTTCACCAGCGCTGAACGCGCATTGATTAAAAAGGCCAAATAAAACACATAGACCAAAATCGCCGGTAACATTTTTAAGTAACGACCCTGACGAGGGTTGGTTTTACTCAGAGGAACTGCCAAGAGCGCGCCGATTAATACCATAAGCGGCATAGACAAACGCCATTGCAGGGTGGCGATACTCTCGCGATCTTTGGCGGCAATAAGCTCCAAAGTTGACTTGGCATCAGTGGCCAAACTGACAGTTTCACTAGCCTCGTTTTGCGGCGGCATGTAGCGCCCCCAATCCTCGAAGCGAGTAATACTGAAATCCGCCGACCCCGGCCGCCCCTCGTAGCGGTAGCCCTTATGCAAAATCAAGTACTGTTGGCCATATTCGGGAAAGTAAGCCTGACTGCCCGACTCAGCCACGAGGATACTGGGGCCATTGGCCGAATCTGCCTGGGCGACAAACACATTTTGCAACTGCTTACGATTTGAGCTCATGGATTCGACATAGGTCATCACCTTACCGCCCCCCAAACTCTGAAAGCGCCCCTCTTGCAAGCTATCAAATTCGCTGCGATTACGTTGCTCGGTAAAAATCTTTTCCGCGTATTGGGCGCCTATTGGGCTCAACCAAAAACTAAACACCCCTACAATCAGGGCAATGACGCCAGCTGGAATTAAGGTGAGACGCATCAGTTGACCAGGGCTGGTACCGCAGGCAAACAACACCACCATTTCACTTTCCATGTACATGCGGCCATAGGCGAGCAATATCGCCAAGTAGAAGCCCAAAGGCAATATCAACTCCAGCAGGCTGGTCATCCGGTAGCCAATCAGTGTAAACAGGATATCTACCGATAGCTTGCCCTGTGCCGCCTGATCCAGGTAGCTGCTAAATTTACTGGTGAGAAAAATGGTAAACAGCACCGCGGTAACGGCGAGAGTGGTATACACCAGGTCGCGCGCCAGATAGCGAAATATGATCAACTCAATATTCCTGTATTGCACAAATGGATTCAAAAGCCCCCTGAGTCAACCACCAAACAAGCCAATGTTTATATCGACATCCCGCAGACTCGGTCTAGGCTAAAAAACTCCGAATGCTGCAGTTTATTTGTGGCATTTAGGTGCCAAGGGCCAAGCAAATTGTGGCATTATCACGCACAAACATTAATTTGTCTTGAACCAATTATGTTGACATGCAACACCTCAATCGCCGGATAAATTTAAAGGTTAAACAATGACCAACACCAAACCTGCAGCGGCCAAAAGCCCCAAAGCTACTGGTATTCAATTCTCCGCCAAAGTCGTCGACCCTATTAAGCAAGCTAGCGACGCATTAATAGTCACCTGTGGTGAAGGCCTGCACCTGAGTGCAGCTGCCAAAGCTATTAACGAGGCGGACGCCGGCCAGCTTGAGCAACTGCTCAAACGCGAAAAATTTCAAGGCAAGGCAGGCCAATACCTGCTGCTGATAAACCCCCAAGGTATAAGTGCGCAGCGCCTGTTAGCCCTGGGCGTTGGTGCCATCAAAGATGGCAAAGTAAATGCTGCCAACTTCCGCAAAGCGGTACAAAAAATCCCCGAGGCACTAAAACCAACACCCGCTGTAGACACTTGCTTCTGCCTGGATGGGGTTGAGGTTGAAGGCCAAACCAGTGAATGGCAGGCGCGCCTCTTTGCTGAGACCCTGAGCCAACTGGACTATCGCGCCGACCAGTTAAAAAGCAAACCCGCCGAGCTGAGCCTGGGGCTAAAAAAAGCCATGCTGGGCGTCACCAAAGCGCAGTTGAGCTCCGCCAGTGCCGGCCTCAACCTTGGTGCCGCCATTGGTAAGGGCGTCAACTTGGCGCGCGAACTGGGCGATCTGCCAAGCAATATCTGCACCCCCAGCTACCTCGCTGACAAAGCCAAGCAAATGGCGCGCGGTCAGGCCAAATTGAGTGTGAAAGTGCTGGAAGAAAAAGAGATGCGCGAGCTGGGTATGGGCTCCCTGCTCTCGGTGGCCGCTGGCAGTGAGCAACCAGCCAAATTGATCGTGTTTGAATACAAGGGTGGCAGCAAAAAAGATGCCCCCCACGCACTGGTCGGCAAAGGCATCACCTTCGATACCGGTGGCATCAGCCTCAAGCCAGGCGCTGGCATGGATGAAATGAAGTACGATATGTGCGGCGCGGCTAGTGTCTTTGGCACCATTCAAACCCTGCTTGCGCTGCAACCTGCGCTTAACCTGGTGGGCGTTGTTGCCACTACCGAAAACATGCCCAGTGGCAAGGCCACCAAACCTGGCGACATAGTCACCTCCATGTCTGGTCAGACCATTGAAATCCTCAACACAGATGCCGAAGGCCGTTTGATTTTGTGTGATGCCCTCACCTACACCGAGCGCTTCAAACCCAAAACTGTAGTCGACATTGCCACCCTGACTGGCGCCTGCGTGATTGCCCTGGGCAACCACGCCACCGGCCTGTTCAGCAACAACGAGAATCTAGCCAAGGATCTGCTTGCCGCTGGCGAACAAGCCGGTGACCGCGCATGGCAAATGCCAATATGGGACGACTATCAAAAGCAACTGGATAGCAACTTCGCCGACATAGCCAACATCGGCGGACGCGAGGCAGGCAGCATCACCGCCGCTTGCTTCCTGGCGCGTTTCACCAAAAAAGTTTCCTGGGCTCACCTGGATATCGCCGGCACCGCATGGCGCTCAGGTGCCGCCAAGGGCGCTACCGGTCGCCCGGTGGGGCTGCTGGTGCAATATCTGCTCAACCAGGCAAAATAAAGCGGCATGACTCAGGTAGATTTTTACATACTGCCGGAAACAACCAGCGAAGCTCGCTGGTTGTTTGCCTGCCGCCTGATCGAAAAAGTACAGCGCATGGATATGGATATACTGGTGGCACTGGACAATCAGCAGGAGGCTGAAGCATTTGATGAATTGCTTTGGACATTCAAGCCAGAAAGCTTTATCCCCCATCAACTTATGGGAGAAAAAAGCGGCCAGGTAGATATTATTTTTGGCGGAGATCCGGGAACACATGAGGGCCTGCTCATTAACCTGAGCAGCCAGATTCCCGATTACTTCCCCCAATTTAAACGAATCAGCGAAGTCGTGGTGCAGGAGCCGAGCGCCCTGGAGCTAAGTCGCAAACGCTACAGTTTTTACAAAAGTCGCGGCGTAACGCTAGAAACCCGAAAGCTTTAATAAACCCAAACTACCCCATAAATTTTGTTTGGATCAAGCAGCAATAACCATTATGAGCCAGAGCCACAAAACCAAAGAGGAAATACTGCAGGAGCTGGAGTCCATTAAAGGGCTGCTGCTTGAGGAAGACGATATTCCGCTATTGCAGGAACTCGAACATCAATTAATTGAAGAACTGAGCGGACACAAAACCGCCGAGACCCAAAACCCAGAAGCCCTAGCTAGCGAAGCCCAAAAAGAGACAGAGCAGCCCTTTGCAGTAAGCCGTGCCCCCTACGCACTGCCAGGCCAGGGGGCATTGTTTAATGAGCCTTTGGAAGCAGAAATATTTAATAATCCCACCGAGTCGACATTAAAAAATCCACCCTTTGGCGCACCGACCAATATTGCCACCAGCCAGCGTCCCACGCCCAAGGCTATTGGCGAAAACCCCTTTCTCCCCCAGCACATTCGCGCGCGACTGCACGGCAACAACCCTCCTCCGCTCTACGACTTTACTAGCGACACCAAAACGTCCACCCTGGGCAAGACCAAAGACATCAAGCCCAACCCGTCTCGCCAGCAATTAATTAAAGATGTAGTAACCACACTTATGCCGCAAATAGAACAGGAGCTTAAACATCGCCTGTACAGCATGAGCGTCAGCGACTTAGAAAAATTACTCGAAGACGAAGATTGATCGCACTCAAGCCTCACTGAGATCGCGAGCCGACTCAACCCTGGCAAACGCCCAAATAGCGATAATCACCAACAATAGCTTAACCAAAATAAACTAAAGCTCGGCAGCACCAGCACACCTACGGGCACCCAGGGCAAAAAACAGCAGGTATACACTCAACGCCTGAGGGCGCAACAAAAGCGAATCCAACACAAGTGCCCTAGCCAACATTGTTTGCACGCATAATAGTCCAAGGCCTGAGCCTGCTAAATTGGCCGGAGCAAGGCTTAATCCTTCTTAACAGGGTATAATCGCGCCCTTCTCCATGTAGAGCCGCAACCATGCACTGCATCAGCATCCAAATTCAGCCCAAGTTTGCCCGCGATTTTGATCGCGAAGCTTTTTTAGCACGCGTGCGCAGCATTCGCTCACCCGAAGTGGATGCGATTGAAGAAAAGGGCAAGCTCTACCTGAGCTTTAATTTTTTCACTGAGTTCCCCGTACAGCTTTGGCATGACCTAAGCGAGGTTTTGTATAAAGACTCAGCCTACGCCGCAGTTTTAAGCCCGGTTTCAGTGGCCATCTGCGAAGATGAAGAGACTGGTGACTGCTTGTTGCTGCAGCATTTTAACTCCAACGAAAAACTCGACGCGCTGTAATTCCCATGAGCACAATTAACTGGTTCCCCGGCCACATGCACAAGGCCCGCAAAGAAATTGCGGAAGTTATGCCCCATGTGGACGTTATTATTGAAGTCATAGACGCACGCATTCCCTTTTCCAGCGAAAACCCACTGGTGCCCAGCCTGCGCGGCGATAAACCCTTAATTAAATTGCTCAACAAAGCGGATTTAGCCGACCCGGCTACCACTCAGCAGTGGGTGGAGAAAATGGAGCAGGAAAGCGGTGTAAAAGCCCTGCCCGTCAGCCAGCAGCGCCCCGAGCAGATTCGCAATCTACTCAATGTGGTAACCAGCCTGGTGGGTGAGCGCCAGCGCGAAGTGCGCCCGGCGCGCGCGATGATTATGGGCATTCCCAATGTGGGCAAGTCCACCATCATCAATACCTTGGCCGGCCGCGTCATTGCTAAAACCGGCAACGAAGCCGGGGTCACCAAAGCCCAGCAAAAGATCAAATTGGAAAATGGCATATTACTGACCGATACTCCGGGCTTTTTATGGCCCAAACTATCCCCGCCCTCCTGCGGCTATCGCCTGGCCATTACCGGTGCAATCAAAGACACAGTGTTTGACTATGCCGATATCGCCCTCTACGCCGCCGATTATTTGAAGTGGGCCTATCCCCAAGCGCTTAAGCAGCGCTATCAATTGGAAGACATTGCCGAAATCGACCAGGAAATTCTCGACGACATAGGTCGGAGGCGCGGCTGCACCCGCAAAGGCGGCGGTGTGGAAATTCAAAAGGTGGCAGCGCTGCTGATTAGTGAGATTCGCGCTGGCCTGCTCGGCCCTATCAGCTGGGAGACGCCGGAGATGACCGAGCGCGAAGTGGCGGAAGATGCCGAAACTGAAGCGCGCAAAAAGGCAGAAAAGGAAGAGCAGGACAGGATCAGAAAACTGAAAACAAAAAAGAATCGCCGCTAGTGCTGGGCGATTTGCGCCCGCACAAAATTCGCCAGCTTATCCGGCGCTACCTGGCCGCGCAGCTCCTCGGGCAATTTGAGTACGCGCCAGATTACCGTCCATGTTAAAAATTCACCGGGAGCAAGCTTTTCGGCCGCGCCCTGCTGTTTAACTTCGATAAACGTGTGGTCAACATGGGCAAATATTTCAATTTCCCGCTCGCCCGTGGCAACCGCCTCTGGCGGTAAATCTTCAAATTGCTTAATGACCAGATAGCCCTGGTTGCGATAGGCAACCCAGCCCTCTCTGCCATCCATCATCACCTTGTGATGGTCATCGCGTATCTTTTTGGCATCGTAAGGGAACCACACCAAACCATTATTTATTTGAATATCCAAGGGATAAAAAATGCCACTTAACGGCTGGGTGTCTCCCTGGGGAAAAAACACCTCGCCCGCAGCAGGGTAGCGGCTGACTTCTATAGCGCCCACCTGCTTGGTCTGTTTGCTGTGGTTATAAATTTTATAAGTGATGGCTATAGCATTGGCGCCAGCTAGCGCGTAGCGCTTGCTAACTTGATAACCTGTTTTGCCATCGATGCCACTGGTAAAGTCCAGATGATCCGCGGCCGAATCGAAATTATAGGGCGCACTATCCAGTGTAACCAGAGGGGGCCAATTCCACTCAGATTGAGGACTGGACCAAAGCACCGTACCCCAATCACCAATTTTGTCCAATTGGGTTTGGTACATAATCTCGTGACTATCAACTTTAAGGGATAGGATACGAGCCGCTATTTGCGGGGTAACACGCATATGAATATGGCCCTGATTTATCACCAGATTTTCGCCATCGCGTGAAACAAAATTTGGCAGATCTCTACTGAGCGCCTGCTCCTGAGGGCCACAGCCAGCAAAGCACTGGACGAGCCCCAACAGCAACACAAGGAATAGGCGTTTAATCATGCGCGTGGAACGGCCCCTAGGTCTAAAGAATCAACTGGCCAAATAATCGGACTTGGCAATATACCTGGCAAAGTTTAACGGTTTTTATTACTGAGGACTATTTACTCCTTAGTAAATCCTAGTAAAGCAACGTAAATAACTTGCGCTGAAACTCTATCGCCAAAGGATCTCCTTTACCCAAGCTTGCCAATATCTCGTTAAAACGTTTACGCACCTCTCCATCAGCGTAGTTGCGATCCTTACGCAGTATTTCCAACAAATGCTCCAGTGCCGGGCGGAAACTCGCCTCCTGATAAAGTTGAATCGCCAGTTGATAGCGCAGGGTAAAATCCTCAGGTGCAGCAGCAAAAGCCGCCTCTAGCGCCGCCAGCTCTGGCGTTTTGGCCGCTTGCCTGCTCAGATCCAGCTGAGCTTTTAATTGTTCATAGTAGCCATCCTGATCCACCATTTTTATTCCGGCAAGCAGCGCTTCTGCTTCATCCAGGCGATGCAGGTTAAGGTAGCAATCGGCCAATAACAAATTGACACTGGCCAGGTTATTTGAAGCCTCACTGGCGCCACGCAAGAGCGGCAAGGCTTCAGCATATTGCTCTTCGTCTATTAATGCCCGAGCCTCTGCCACTGGTGCCTCCCAGGGTTTAGGTAGATATTTCTCCAGATGTTCGCGCACCTGGATCTCGGGAAGCGCACCGGTAAAGCCATCAACGGGTTGACCATCTTTCATCACCATGACGGTAGGCAGGCTGCGCACGCCAAACTGGGATGAAATCATGCCCATTTCATCGGCATTGACCTTGGCCAGTAAGAAAGCACCGGCAAACTCATTGGCGAGCTTTTCTAAAATCGGCATTAGTGATTTGCAGGGGCCACACCAATCAGCCCAAAAATCTACCACCACCGGACGTTTAAAAGACTCGTCAATCAGGTATTCACGGGCATTTTCAAGGTTGATATCAACTATATTCATCTGCAATTCCTATAAATAGCCAAACCATTAGCTGTTGCGGTTTGGCGAACAAAAAATTCAATCATTTAGCCTAAATCAGCGCAAATAAAAACGCCGCATCGAATGCGGCGTTTTTATTCCAGGCTACCCCAGATAATTATTTACGCAGGTGTTCGGCAATAAAAGCCTGCACTTTGGGCAACTCATGGGGCAACACCGAATAGCGCTCTTCACGCTCAAACAAGTCAGCCATGTGGTGCGGCAATGCAGGATCTTCAGCCTGACCAGCCTTGCGCACCGCCTCTGGGAACTTGGCTGGGTGAGCGGTCGCCAGACACACCATAGGTATATCCTGACGGCGGCGAGTTTTGCGCGCTGCCTCCACGCCAATAGCAGTATGAGGGTCGAGCAGGTATTCGGTGCTTTCAAAAACATCGCGAATCACATCGATAGTTACCTGATCACTCACGCCATAGCTGGTAAAGAGCTCGCGCGCTTTGGCCAGCGCCGATTCACTCAACACCATGGCGCCAGATTTGAAGTCATCCATCAACTGGCGGATAGCATTGCCGTCGCGGCCATAAAGATCAAACAGCATACGTTCAAAGTTGCTCGACACCATGATGTCCATACTCGGTGACAAAGTGTGCAGCAACTGATTTTTGCTGTGGTCATTACTACTTATACAGCGATGCAGAATATCGTTGCTGTTGGTGGCTATAACCAACTGGTCAATCGGCAAGCCCATCTGCTTGGCCAGGTAGCCAGCAAAAATATCACCGAAGTTACCGGTTGGTACCGAGAAAGCCACTGGACGATGAGGGGCACCCAGCGCCAGGCCAGCATAGAAGTAGTAAACGATCTGAGCCATGATCCGCGCCCAGTTGATGGAATTTACCGCTACCAATTGACGACCTTCAGGCAGGAAGGACTGGTCACCAAAACTGGCTTTAACCATGTTCTGGCAATCGTCGAAGTTGCCTTCCAGGGCGATATTAAACACATTGGGCGCCAGTACGGTCGTCATTTGGCGGCGCTGCACATTGGACACGCGATTGTGTGGGTGCAGGATAAAAATATCGATATTGTCGCAGCGGCGGCAGCCTTCGATAGCCGCAGAGCCGGTATCACCCGAGGTGGCACCCATGACCACAACTTTTTGCTTGCGCTTTTTCAGCAGGTGATCCAGCAGATGACCGAGGAACTGCAGAGCAAAATCCTTAAACGCCAGAGTTGGGCCCTGGAACAACTCCAGAATCCACTCGTTGTGCGCCGTTTGCACCAGAGGCGCAATCGCATCGTGGCGAAAGGTCGCATAGGCCTGGGCAATAATTTCTTTAAACTCTTCATCGCTCAAGGCGCCGGCAATAAATGGCTGCATAACCTTGAATGCCAGTTCCTGGTAGGACAATCCAGCCCAGGAGGCAATTTCATCTTTGCTAAATTTGGGCAGAGTTTCAGGGACGTAAAGGCCACCATCCGGCGCCAAGCCAGTGAGTACCACTTCTTCAAAACTGAGTGCGGGCGCCTGGCCGCGAGTGCTTATGTATTTCACAATCAATAACCCTTGCTAATTACTTCAGTGCTTCAACGCGAATGCGTTGTACCGAGCCGCTAATGGAGTCCAACGCCTCTATACTGCGAATAGCCGATGCCAGTTTCTTTTCCTGCACCTTGTTGCTGAGCAAAATCAGTGGCACGGAAGATTCACCCTCTTTGGCTTCACGCTGAATCATGGCTTCAATACTGATACCAGAATCGCTGAGTATGGTGGCAATCTTGGACAATACTCCGGGCTTGTCTTGGGCGGACATACGCAAGTAGTTTGCGGTTTCCACATCTTCGATCGGCAAAATTGGCTGCTGAGAAACGAAGTCTGCACCAAAGCCCAGGTAGGGAACCCGGTGTTCAGGATCAGCCGTTAGCGTGCGCGCAACATCAACTATATCACTGACCACCGAGGAGCCAGTAGGCTCAGCGCCAGCACCTGCACCGTAATAAAGTGTCGGGCCAACGGCGTCACCTTTGACCAATACCGCATTCATAACGCCATCAACATTAGCAATCAAGCGCTTGGCTGGAACCAGAGTGGGATGAACACGCAGCTCAATACCCTTATCCGTGCGACGAGCGATGCCCAAATTTTTGATGCGGTAGCCCAACTCTTCGGCATAGGCCACATCTTCAGCAGCGATTCGGGTAATGCCTTCGGTGTAAACCTTGTCAAACTCCAAAGGAATACCAAAAGCCAGGGATGCGAGGATCACCAGTTTATGGGCCGCATCTATACCTTCAACGTCAAAGGTTGGATCTGCTTCGGCATAACCCAACTCCTGCGCTTCTTTTAATACGTCGGCAAAGTCACGACCCTTGTCGCGCATCTCGGTCAGAATAAAGTTACCGGTACCGTTAATGATTCCAGCCAACCACTCAATACGGTTGGCGGCCAGGCCTTCACGAATAGCCTTAATAATAGGTATGCCACCAGCTACCGCAGCCTCAAAAGCAACAGTGACGCCTTTGGCCTTGGCGGCAGCAAAGATTTCGTTGCCATAATGGGCAATTAGCGCCTTGTTAGCGGTAATTACATGCTTACCATTATTGATGGCAGCGAGCACCAGCTCTTTGGCAACTGTGGTACCACCAATCAATTCAACCAATACGTCTACATTTGGATTGTTGGCCACTTCAAAAATATCAGCCGTCACAGCAATGCCAGAGGTATCACATTTCGGGTTTTCGCGACGAGCGCCAATTTGAATAATCTGGATATTGCAGCCGGCACGGGCATCGATCAGCTGTTTATTGCGTTTAAGGATATTTACCGTACCGCCACCTACGGTTCCCAGACCGCAGATACCTACTCTTACCGGATTCAAAGTGGACTCCTCGTGAGGCGCTCATTACGAGCCATATATAAAAAGGATGGCCACCATATACAGGGTGGCCATCAGTGTCAATCGGGGTGCAAAAAGCCCCGCAGACTCGGGGCGATTCGGGCGAAAAGCTTAGATTCCCAAAGCTCTTGCCAGCTCATCTGGCGGCAGATAGCCAGGCAACAACTTGCCATCAGCAGTCAATATTGCTGGCGTACCATTTACGCCAACCTGCTGTCCCATTTCGTAATCGTGGGCGACCGGATTGTCACAGGTGGCGGCCGGGATTGGCTCGTCCATTTTCAATTTGGTTAACGCCTGCTGCTTATCTTTCGCACACCAGGCTGATACCCACTTATCCGCCGAAGGGCTGGGAATACCTGCGCGAGGAAAAGCCAGATAGCGTATCTCTATACCCAGGTCGTTGTAGCCGGGCTTTTGTTGGCCATTTTCATTATACGCGTGCAGCTGACTGTGCAAGCGGCGGCAATAGCCACAATCAATGTCGGTAAACACATAGACTACCGACTTGACCTTGCCTTTAGGCTTAAAACTAATCGCCTCCTTTTGTGGATCAATACTTGCCAGCAGCTTTTTGCGCTCTTCCAACAAGTAAGGGTCTTCGAGACGAGCAAAAGTGCCGTTTTTAACTTCGAAAATATCACCCGCAATAAACTTATCGCCTTCAGGGGTTACATAAAGTACGGGGCCGCCAACTACTTGAACCTGATACAAACCCTTAATTGGCGAAGGACGCGGCTGACCGTAATTAATCTCCGGACGGCCTGCACGCAGTTTTTCCAAAATAATCTGCTCAGTAGTTTTGCGCTTTAACAGCGCCCCAGAGCCAGATTCCACATCCGCAGCAACAGCCGTCTGAGCGCTCATTAAGACTGCCGCAGCAACGCCAGCCACTAACCCGAATATCCCGTTTTTTTCAAATCGCCTTAGCATGGTATTTGTCTCGCTTTTTTGCCATTCATCGTTATAGCCATAGATATATTAACGCTTTAGCCGCGCGGATGGTGCTCTGCGTGCTGCTGTTTCATGCGCTGCTGTGCAATATGGGTATATATCTGAGTCGTTGATAAATCACTGTGACCTAGTAATAACTGCACCACCCTTAAATCAGCCCCATGATTGAGCAAGTGAGTGGCGAAAGCATGGCGTAGCGTATGGGGCGATAAAGGCTTGTTAATACCCGCCACTAACGCCCAGTGCTTAACCCTGTGCCAAAACGTCTGGCGTGTCATTGCCTGTGCTCGCAAGCTCGGAAATACTACCTCATCAGGCACATTATTTAACAACACAGGTCGCGCTTCGCGCAAAAAACGCTTAATCCAATTGGCCGCCTCCTCGCCCATAGGCACCAAGCGCTCCTTACTCCCCTTCCCCATGACACTCACCACCCCCTGACGCAAATTTACCTGCGCCATAGTCAAGTCAACCAGCTCACTTACCCTAAGACCGGAGGCGTAAAGCAACTCGAGCATGGCCTTGTCACGCAAACCCACCGGGTCATTAACATCTGGCGCAGTCAACAAGGCTTCGACATCAGATTCGGTTAAAAATTTCGGCAGCGACCTGGCTAATTTTGGATTTTCAATTAACCCCAGTGGGTTTTCCTTTAAATAGCCATCGCGAATTTGAATGCGATAAAAACCGCGCAAACATGAAAGAAAGCGCGCAGTGGAGCGACTGGATAGCTTTTGCTGGTGACGCCAGGCGAGATAGGACTGCACATGCCCCCCTGAGACAGCCATTAGACTCGGGCCTTGTTGCGCCAACCATTCGGCGAATTGAGAGAGATCACGCCGGTAAGACTCTAGCGAGTTCTGGCTCAACCCCCTCTCCATCCATACCTGATCCAAATAGCGTGCAATTAAACACTCATCTTCTCGCCGCATAAATACATCTCAATTTATCTGAGCAGCGATTGTGGCAAATTGCAGCACATAAAAGCAAAAGGCCGATGCAATTGCTTGCATCGGCCTTTTGGGGTATTGCAGAAAACTCGATTAGTTAAGTTTTTCTTTAATACGCGCAGCTTTACCAGCCAGGTCACGCAGATAGTAAAGTTTGGCTTGACGCACGTCACCGCGACGCTTCAGCACAACACTATCAATCATTGGACTGTGAGTTTGGAAAGTACGCTCAACGCCTACACCGTGAGAAATTTTGCGCACGGTGAAAGCAGAGTTAAGGCCGCGGTTACGAATGGCAATTACAACACCTTCGTAAGCCTGAACACGCTCGCGATCACCTTCTTTTACTTTTACGTTTACGACAACTGTGTCACCTGGCGAAAATTCTGGCAGGTTGCTTTTCAGTTGCTCTTTTTCCAGAGCCTGGATAATTGGATTGCTCATGATATGCTCCTAGGAGTCTATAGCTTCACAGCTAGAGTTTGTCGTTATCAAGGTCCCGACGAAATTCCGTCAACAGCCGCTGCTGTTCCTCGGTTAAATTTACTGCTTGCAGTAAGTCTGGCCTTCTCAGCCAGGTTCGCCCTAACGCCTGTTTCAGGCGCCAGCGCCGAATATGTTCATGGTTGCCCGACATTAAAACATCTGGCACACGCATACCTTCAAATTCTTCTGGTCTCGTGTAGTGAGGGCAATCCAGTAGCCCCGCCGCGAAAGAGTCCTGTTCAGCCGATTGAGCATGTCCAAGGGCACCAGGAATCAAGCGGATCACCGCATCTATTAGCACCATGGCCGGCAGCTCGCCGCCGCTCAACACATAGTCGCCAATGGACCACTCTTCATCGATGACCGTTTGCAACAAACGCTCATCTATCCCTTCATAGCGACCAGCAATCAAAATTAAATTGCCGTAACTGTGAAGAGCCTCTACCCCGCGCTGATCCAGGGTTCGCCCCTGGGGCGACAAGTAAATAACATGAGCATCCTGCCCCGCCCAACCTTTTGCCGCGAGTATTGCATCGCGCAGCGGCTGAACCATCATTACCATGCCCGGGCCACCACCGAAGGGGCGATCATCCACAGTGGAGTGGCGATCATGAGCAAAATCCCTGGGCGTCCAGGTTTTTAGCTCAACCATTCCCTGTTTGAGGGCGCGACTGGTAATGCCAAAATCAGCAATCGCTTTAAACATATCCGGGAAAATTGAAATGACAGCAATTTTCACTGCTTCATTTACCTGTGGTTGATCCACGCTTTTCCCCTTGTTGCTCTGCTGAGCCGAGCCCTGAAAAAGAGCTCAATTAAAATTCCGGATCCCAATCCACCAGAATTTCGCCCTTGTCCAAATCGACACTAAGGACGAACTGCTCTGGTACATAGGGAATCAGGCGCTCGCGCTGGTCGATACTCTGGGCATCGCCCACAACCACCAACACATCATTTGCCCCTGTTTCCAGGATTTTACTGACCACACCCAGGCGCTCTGGCGCGCCGTTAAAACTGGAGAATACCACCAAACCTTCGAGCTGATTCCAGTAAAACTCACCTTCTTCCAACTCTGGCAGCAGATCGCGTTCCACCGCTATATCAGCCGCCGTGTAGGTTGCTGCGAGATCGCGATCATCCACACCTATGATATGAGCGACATAGGCATCGCCGTGTGGCCTGGCCTCATCGATTTCTATTTGTTTCACACCATGTTTGGTTTTGATAAACCAGGGCTGGTATTCAAACAAATTATCCTGAGGCTCGGTATAAGAGTGAACTTTAACCCAACCCTTAATACCGAAAACTGCGGTTATACGCCCAACATTGACCAAATTAGAAGATTTAGTGGGCATCAGGCGTCAACAATACTTAAGCAGCTTTTTTGCTTTCTTTAACCAGTTGTTCAACGCGCTCGCTCAGCTGGGCACCTTGAGCAACCCAATGTTGCAGACGCTCGGCGTCAATGCGCAGACGCTCTTCTTGGCCCCGGGCAACTGGGTTGAAGAAACCAACGCGCTCAATGAAGCGACCGTTACGGGCGCTGCGGCTGTTGGTTACGGTCAGATGATAAAAAGGACGCTTTTTAGAGCCGCCACGAGACAGACGAATAGTTACCATTGAGGTCTTCTTCCTGTGTTTTAGTCTGTGAGAGCTTTTTTGGCTTACGGGAAGCAACTTAGCTCTCGGTTATAAAAAGGATTCACGCACACGGGGTGCGAAAGGCGCGGCATTTTAAAGGAAAGATTTAGCTTTGTATAGCTAATCTAACAGCCAAAAAGGGATTAACCACTAGATCTAGGGGAGGTCTGCAGATAAAACCACAAACCTCCCGATTCTGGACAGCTAGCTATCCATCATGTCCCCATAGGGGTTGCTGAACGTCAAATCGATCGCTTGTGCGAAACCGGGCAAACTGAGATTCTCCTGGGTAATAGTGATTTGCGCCTCATCTATCAACCCCTCACCAAACTGATAGATAGTCTCAAACTGCCCCTTAAGCGCAGCCTGGTTGTAGGCTTCAGCATCAGCCGTAACTTGCACTGCCCTATCCTCGTAAGCAGCAAACGCTTTGTCGCCGTAACGGCGCTTGAGCATACGCTTAACCACATGAGGCGCAAACAGGCTGGCAGTCGCGTTATTGCCACCAAAGCCCTTTGAGTTAAGGAAGGCAATATCCAGACTTGCCGGATCGCGAGCAACATCTTTATTGGATATCTGCAAACGCTCAGCAAAAACGTCATCCGCCACTTTGTCGATAGTTTTAATGCCAGGCAGCAAACCGTACTTAAAAACCCCAAGGCTGGCCATTAACTGCTCACCGCTGGCAGCCGAGAGCGAGTGCCCCACGTAGGCTTTAATTGCCACTACCGGCCAATCCTGAAGACCAAAGACCTTGGCTACCTGATCAAAAATTTGCGACTCGGTTACGCGGTTCTGCGGCGTACTGGAGCCATGCGCCTGAATGAATGAGCGCTGCCTGACCGACTCCTCACCCAAAATAGCGCGCGCCGATGCAACTGCTTTAGCCATGGTGATGTAATTGCCCGGTCCAGGCGCCGAGATGGATTTTTTAAAACCATCGGCACTAATAAACACATCACCCACAGCGCCGTGAACTTGCGCCCCCAGCTCCATAACCAAGGCATCATCCATCAACACCACATAGGTACTAGCTTCCGCCATGGTAAAACCGGCATTTTCACCAAAGGGGCGGCTGCTGCGACGAGGATCAGTCTCATCGCAGCCATCCAGTTTCTTAAGCTTATCCTCAGCCGCTAAGGCCCCCATAGTGGCGTAACCGTCGATTATCTCCGGCAGAATTGGCGCCTCGGCAGTCCCCACAACAGCGATCCTGATTTTGCCCGAGGAGATATCCTCCGCCGCCGCGCGCAGATTGTAGAGAAAGGACGCGCAGGCACCGGTAATAGAACCCGTATGCCCAACACTACCCAGAATGTAGGCATTTACAAAATCCGCCACCATGGTATTTAAACCCAATGGACATTGCTTTGTTCCAACACGCCCACCTTTGAGGCGCGACTGCAACAGGCCGCCAAAACCATTCTCATCCATCTGACTCATCACATTGGAGGCGTAGACCCCAACCTGATCCGGCTCCACCGCATCGATCACTTTCTGCCAGTCCAAGCCCATAGAGCGCACCGCATCCGATGCACCTATAACAGCTAATTGCAGCGCACGGGGATGAAAGTGGGAGTTGTAAAGTGAACCGGGATTAAAGCCGCGCGGCAGCTGTCCGGCAGACTTAACCGGCAACTCGCGATAACTATCAAACTTGACTTCAACCGAACCTGGCAAGGTGACGCGCACCCTATCGCCATCTATATCGTCTAGCTGCCAAGACTCTGGCAGTGGCTCTGGCAGCTCGCGGCGACGCAACTCAAAACTCATTGCCCCCCCTGCCCCGCTTAAACTGGCGGACTTTTGCCAATGGGCGGCGTCCACATCAAAAAATGTTGTTTCGATTCGACGAATCAGAGTTCCATCCAATACTGCTGGACCAAAGCGAGACTCTATCGCTGCTAAATCATAACTATTGCCTTGGGCATCCCTATAGGCATCGCTCTCATAGCTCAGCAGCCCCATCATCACGGCCAATCCGGCAAGCGTCTCTTGACGCTCTTTTTCAGGCAGACTTTCTATCACCATACGCCTGTAGGCTTGGTGCCCTGAGTAACGGCCAGCCGCGCTAAAACCCCCAAAACCAACAACTATTGGCAGGCGAACCTGTGCAGATGCGGACATATAAACTCCCAAACAACAAAAATCACAATATTGGGCGAGAGTTTATTGGCTTAGCCAATGATTTTCCCTGGCAATTTAGCCATAATCATGTTCATTTAAGCCAACAAGCAAGACCTTATGGATAAACTAGCTCCACTCAATATCGGCTTTTTTCTTTGCGAGAAAATGTTAGCCACCAGCTGCACCCTGCCAATGGAAATGCTCTTGGCCGCCCAAAGCGCCGCGAGCGTTCTCCTACCCCTGGAGGCGCGCCTACACCTGAGCATTCACACACTGGCGCAAAACTCAGAGGTGATTTGCACCAGCACAGGCCTGCGCTTACAGCCAGATCACACCATCAATGAATATATCCACTGGGATCTAATCTATATCCCCGCACTCTGGCGCAACCCCAAACCCCTAATCAAACAACACCAGGCCAGTCTTGAATGGCTAAGACACCAATACCAAAATGGCTCGATCATCAGCGCCGTAGGCACAGGCGTTTGCTTTCCCGCTGAGGCGGGGTTACTCAACGATAAAGCAGCCACAACTCACTGGCATTACTTTGATCAATTTCATCAAAGCTATCCGAAAGTAAATTTAAAACGACAATACTTTATTACTCAGGCAGGCAACCTCTATTGCGCAGCAAGCGTTAACTCACTGGCTGACCTCACCGTTCATTTCATCCAACGCTTTTTTGGCAAAGCCGTAGCCAGCCATGTGGAGCGACATTTCTCCCACGAAATTCGCAAATCCTATGAGAGCAGCGGGTATTTTGAAAACATCCAAAACCCACATCCAGATGAACAGATCACCCAGATCCAAATTTGGCTGCAAGATAACTATTATCGAGAAATTAATTTTCCCCAAGTGGCAGAGAGATTTGGCATGAGCGTACGCAGTTTAAATCGCCGGTTCAAAGCAGCACTCAGCAAAGCTCCACTCCAATTTTTGCAAGAAACACGGATCAATATTGCTCGTGACCTACTAAAAACAAGCAATCTTTCTATCAGCGAAATTGCGGACAAAGTTGGCTATCAAGACCCCAGCTATTTTACCCTGCTCTTCAAAAAGCAATTGGCAACATCGCCAAATGATTATCGCAAAACTGTACGTGCCAAATTATTTTCCCCCTAAAAGAAAAGCCCCTAAAAAGGGGCTTTTCTTACTCAATAGACCTCCCTCCAGTTAGGCGGCCCGGGTCTGGGTCGATTTTACCGACTCCAATTTTTCAGCGCCAGCAACACCAATCGGGATACTGCGCGGCCTCATAGATTCTGGAATTACTTTTTGCAACTCAATATGCAACAGACCATTTTCGTAGGCAGCAGACAACACTTGAACATGATCCGCCAACTGGAAGCGACGCTCAAAACCTCGAGCCGCTATCCCCTGATGCAAGTAGGTTCTCTCTTGCTGCTCTGCCGCTTTATTTCCAGAAACAATTAAATGATTTTGGTTAACATCAATTGCCAATTCAGACTCTGCAAAACCAGCAACTGCCATTGTAATTCGGTATTTATCTTCGCCCGTTAACTCTATGTTATAGGGCGGATAACTGGGTTGATTTTGTTCTGTGCGAGATAAATTATCCAGCAGATTGGCCATACGATCAAAACCAATTGCTGAACGATAAAGCGGAGAAAAATCAAAATTTCGCATTTGCATATCCTCAATAAGAGCAATATTAATTATCGCGGCCCATCCAATGATCGAGCCAATAGGTGATTGCGATACTCTACCGAGCTATCGCATAACTTATTTAAGGGCAACACTTTTAAATTCAAGAGACATTTTGAAATTTCGTCATTTTGACAAAAGCATCCTCAATCCAATTTTCCAATAAAGCCCCCTTAAGAACTTTAATATCTGAAAATTTTTGCCAGAGATCAAAATATTATTAAGAAAAGGGATAGAAAGCCTTGATATTTGGCTGAGAACTATCAATATAGATATCGAGGGTAAGCAATTGTTAGCCGCCCAGCGCTAACCAAAGATACTTACTAAACCCTCTTCCTCACGTTAAGGAGCCTAATGATGAAACCCGCTGTTGACGTTGTTTATCGTGATTTGGATTCTTCTGCTGCACTCAACGACATTATTCTTAAGAAACTCGAAAAACTTTCCCGCTATACCGATCAGATCACCCACAGCCGCATAGTTCTGGATACCCCCCACCAGCACAAGCACAAAGGCAAACACTTTAGAGCCTGCATTGAATTGGAGTTTAAAGGGCACCCACTGGCAATAACCCATGACGATGAGTCCATTCACATTGCTGTTCGCGATGCTTTTAGTAGCGCCGAGCGCAAGGTAAAACAACTGGTGGCCCGCCAGCGATCAGGGCGTTAAACACAAAATTCAAGCAATAAAAAAGCCGGCAGATGCCGGCTTTTTTATTGCTATCAAAGTACTAGAGTCTAGGCGGACTTCATCTGCTCAGACATCTTGGCAATTAGTCTATTAAAGCAAGACAGCGACTGCAGGTGAGCATATATCAACTCAAGACCGTCACGCTTGAACAGGTCCAGCGCATCCTCATCGCTAATAGCCTTTAACTTTTCGCGCTTAACCACATAAAAACCTGTCAGATTAAGACTGGGCTGTTCTGTACCATTAAGTTTAATGCTGGCCTGCATTGGCTCCAACAAACCCAGCTGGTGCAACTGGGTACAGAAAGCCTTGGTAAGCTCGGCGCGCATATGGTAGTCCTTCAAGAACTCCACGACATCTTTAAGATGCGCAGTCTGTTCACCAGACTCCTCAAACAAACGACGACCTTTGGAGCCATCTTTGAATATAGCCTTGCTATCGACATCGATGCACAAAGCCATTGAATCAGCACCCTTTTCACCGCCGAGCACAAATGGATAGCGACGAATAAATGCAGGAATGTAACGACTGGCAAAGCGTCCCTCTGCATCAAGCATCAGGTTTTCACCGTCCTTCAAGCCCATTAGTGCCAGCGGGATGTATTCACCTTCATTTTGTGTTGCAGAGAATACAATTGGAAATTCGCCTGCAGCAAAAGGAATTTCAGTAGCCAAAACTGGCGATGAAATAAGGTGGGAAACAAAGGAATAATCATCAACCGAAACCGACCAATTGCGGTGAGCCTCTGAAGAGAGTGGTTGAATGTTTTCGTAAATCATTAACTGCTTTGCCACAGAAAAAACCTCTTTGTTATTGTCCAGCTAACAACTGGTAGAACGGGAAGGCCGAATACTAGCACTTTGACCGTTTTATGCCACTAGCAAACAAAGAAATTTTGGCAATGAGAAAGGATAAAACAGGAGGAAAAATTGGTCGGAACGGCGGGATTCGAACCCACGACCCCCACACCCCCAGAGTGAAAAATGGGTAAATCTCAGTGAACAACCAAAAACGACAATCACTTAAAATAACAAGTTATATCCTTATTTTTCAATGACTTATAAATTCATAGTTGTTCACTGAGAGTTTTGAGCATTCCTTGCCGTTCAATAAATTTGGACTTAATATGGACTTAAATTTCTTAAGTCCAATTTAGGGGTGCCATGCAAGCCAAACTCTCAACTACCAGCACCAAAGGATTTGAACCCCAGGATAAGGCCTATGAGGTCGTAGATACGGAGATCAAAGGATTCCTCTTGCGAGTGCAGCCAACCGGTAGAAAAACCTTCTATTTCGCCTATCGAAATCAGGCCGGTGTTAAGAAGCGCATCAAGATTGGAGTGCTTGGCTCCAGCCTCACTTTAGCCCAGGCGCGCGACCAGGCCATGATTTACGCGGGGCAAGTTTCCAGTGGCCAAGATATCCAGGAGGAAAAAACTTCCAATAGAAAGGCAGCTAAGGAAAAACTCAAACACACCCTTCAAGCCTTCCTTGCTGACCATTATTTACCCTGGGCTCTAGCCAATCAAAAAAGTGGCAAGCAAACAGTGGATGCCATCAGAAGCGCCTTTCCCGACCTACTCCCCCTCCCCTTGTCCGATATAACCCTCAAGCAGGTAGAGCGACTGCGTACCGACAAGATTATGGGAGGCTTAAAGCCCAGCACAGTTAACCGCCTGGTTCACGCCTTGCGGGGAACCTTCTCGCGAGCGGTTGACTGGGGAATCCTTGACGCCCACCCCTTAGCAAGGCTCAAATCCCTTAAGGTTGATGAAAGCACCAAAGCCAGATATCTAAGCGAAGAAGAGGAGCACCGTCTATTTCAGGCTCTTAAGAGTCGTGACGAAGAAATCAAAGCCTCCAGGGCCAGAGGCAACCAATTCAGGCAGGAGCGAGGCTATGAGCTGATGCCCGATCTTTACCACCAAACCTACGCCGACCGCATGCTTCCCATGATTACCCTGTCCCTTAAAACCGGCATGAGGCGCGGAGAACTGTTTGATTTACGCTGGGAGGATGTGGACTTTGATAATCGGGTAGTGACCATTCGCGGGGAGATAGCCAAATCCTCCAAGACTCGCCACATCCCCCTAAGCCCTATTGCCCTGGAAACCCTCAACAATTGGAAAGCTCAAACTCCAAACCGCCAGGGAAGAGTGTTCCCCTCAGACAATGGCGAGCGCCTGGATAATGTCAAAGGCTCTTGGGCAAACCTACTTAAAGCCGCCGGGATTGAAAACTTCCGCTGGCACGATATGCGCCACGACTTCGCATCCAAGTTGGTTATGAAAGGCGTTCCCCTGAATACGGTGCGCGAGCTTTGCGGCCATGCCGACCTGAATACCACACTGAGATACGCCCACCTAGCCCCTGATCATAAAGCCGAGGCAATAGCTCTCATCGGTTAAATAACCCATCACGTTGAATAATGAGCGCTAATACAAGCGCTCAGTCACTTTGAGTTTGCTTGCCAAGCCCGCTCGGCATTTCGCTTACTGCACTCGATTAACATCTACCAACCGGTTTTTTTCAAAAAAAAAGCAAGCGAAGCAAGCGAAAAGCAAGCGAACCGGCAAGCGAACCCCTCTGTACAAGCAAGCGAACCATTTCATAAGTTTGCTTCACCGATACAAACAAAGGTGAATGCAAATGAATACAACACAAAATACCCAACGCGCCTTAACCGAACTTGAGGCGGCCAAATACATTGGCATGAGTCGTTCCTATCTTGCACAAGCGAGAATGGATGGGGAGCGAGCCAACCGAACTCCGGCCCCACCCTTTATCAAAATTGGTCGCTCCGTCCGCTATCTGCGTGAAGACCTGGATCGCTGGCTGGATGCCTTCTTTAAGCAAAGCCACCTAGGCCAATGCTGAGGAGGTGCTTATGTTGCTTTGGATTGATAAAGCATTGAGCTTGACCGAGGGCTACGGCACAGCAGAATGCAAACCATTTAGGGAGCGCATATTTAGTGCCCATCCCACACTTGCCCTACCGCTGGCCAAGCAATATGTCAGGACAGCCAAAGCCCACGACTACCCCAAAGCCAATGACGAATTAAGACGCCATCACCAAAAACTTATTTTGGGAAATAGTTTTGAAGGTTTGTTTATTGACTCGCCCGATAGCGACATAAAGCGCTTTGCCAAACAGAGATCCGTCCAAGTGCAAGGCTTAAGTGAACGCCTTGCCAAAAAAATCGGCTTTCGCCAAATGGCCAAGAAAATTGCCAGCTTCGTTGCACAACACGGATTCCAGCTTCCAGTAGAAGACCTCGATAACACGACTGACGAACAAGTAGCCGGAGCTATCGCCCGCGCTTTCGACCCAAAGTGGTGGAAACGAAAAATAAAAGATCACCAATATCTAGCCCTGGAGTCAGTGTGTATAGGCTTAGGCCTGGTCAACCGCCAGCAAGGTATCTATGCCAGCGACTTAGTGGTTAGACGAAAGCTAGAGGATCACCAGCAAACCCAGGCCATGCTTGCTGGGCTGGAAGCGGTCAACGATCTAGGCCAGGTATTCAATCTGCTTGATCTATATAAGCGCGGTGTTTCCAACCTGGTTAACCGCAGGCATGAGCTAATGACACGCATAGCAGGCTACGAGAGCTACGCCAAAAAAGCCGGTGATATAGCCGTGTTTTACACCATTACAGCGCCCTCGAAGTATCACAAATATCACTCCAAACCCTGTCGGCAAAACGCCAAATGGCAAGGCGCCACTCCAAATGACACACAGACCTATCTCAACAAGCTATGGCGAAGAGCAAGAGCAGCCTTTAAAGATGCAGGCGTCTACCCCTATGGAATCCGTGTAGTAGAGCCTCACCACGATGGAACGCCACACTGGCATTTCCTATTTTTTATGGCACCCCAGGAGCAAGAGGCGGTTACTCAGATACTCCAGCGCTATGCCCTGACTGAGGATGGCGAGGAAAATGGCGCAGAGCTTCACCGCTTTAAGACTGAAACAATAAACCCCAACAAAGGCTCAGCCGTGGGCTATATCGCCAAATACATTGCCAAGAACATAGACGGCGAGCATGTAGAAGCAGACCTATACGGCCATGATGCTATTGAGAGCGCTACGCGCATCCGCGCCTGGGCCAGCACCTGGAAAATTCGTCAGTTCCAATTTATCGGCGGCCCCAGCGTGACCGTATGGCGCGAAGCCCGCCGCTTTGCCACCGCCGAAGAGGCTGAAGAAACCTTAAAGCATATTGGCAGCGAACACCTGGATTCAATCATCGCCGCCTGTGACAGGGGTGACTACCAAGCTTTTATTGAACTGAGTGGCGGCATTACAACCCCCCGCAAAGATCAATCCCTAAGAGCCATTCATGTCATTAAAGAAAAGCCCAATAAATACGGGGAGTTTATCAACAAGCTGCTAGGGCTTTGCTATCAGGGAATAGAGGTGATTAAAACTCGCTTACGCGAATGGGAAGTTCGCCCAGTGCTCTTGTCAACGGAAACAAATAACACTGACCTAAGCGCTTTTGATTTTGAGGGCGCGAATGCGCCCCCTTGGAGTTCTGTCAATAAGTGTAGATTTAATAACTAAGTGAATGTCAGGATACCAACGCCGCAAACACCGGTGGCAAAAGCGAAGCTTTTGACATCCGAGTGCTTTGCCTGTTAGGCTTGAAGTTTACGAATAAATTGATAATCTTTAAACCAATCTTTGCATCCAGTTGAAACATGTCTTGTACGATTAAGCTCCAGCTTGAACTGTTCGTTGTTAGTGGTGTTTGATAGCATTTCAATAAATTGAGGTACACTAAAGAACCGACAATTAAAAAATGGATTGCTCCCATCACAGTATAAACTAGAGAAAATATCAGTTCGATATTGGTTGTAAAGCTCAGTAAGGTGTTTATTTATTTTTTTATCTTCTTCTACATTGCCGCTATCAATCTTAGCGTTTATTAGGCTGCCAAGGACTTGGTGTATAAATGAACCATCTTGTATACCAAAAAAACCAAATAAGGATAATGCTACACGCTCAACCGCTCTGCCTGATAATTCTATTATTGAACCATCATCAAATTCAATTTTCCCATTGCGCCTTAGCATATACTCATGACATCCTGTTTGAGCCAGCGCATGAAGAAAGGACTGAGACAAGTCGATTATCGACTTTAATGTATCACCAGACCTTGCATCAGAAGTAAGAGTTTTTCTCTTCAGTTCAACAATTATAATTGTATCATCGGTTTCGATAATGAAATCACACTCACGTTTTTGGCTTTGAATACACAGCTCATTCGATACAAGTTTCGGAATTTTATACTCTTTGTTTGAGTGAAACTTAACTCCGCTTCGAGCAAAAAGCTTTTCAACTAATTCTTCTGATATTTTACCTATTAGGTTTCCATCTGCTCCATTCCTTTTGCACAACTCTAGTAAGCAGTTATAAAATCCATAATTTCCTATAATGGGGTTTACATATAAGAATTTACCATTAATTTTTACAAAAGGTTTTTCAAAATAATTTCGCTTAGAAATTTCATTTGGCCTCAAATATGAAGCATTGACTTCATCTGTCTTGAATGACATGAAAAGCAACGCTTCTTCAACATCTTTCACAAGAAATTTATAGTTTAAGGCCTGAACAGCCTCATCGACAGTGAATACTAACGGTTCATCATTTTTTGCTTTATACGACACCCATTTTAATAAATCCATGTAAATTATTAAGTTAACATTTAGAGGACTTATTAATAAAGAGGTAAACATACCTTCAATCATTTCAATAATGTGATCCGACTTTACTTGATCTATTGAGAAGTATTGATCATAAAGAATGTGCTTTTGTATGGCAGATAATATAGTGTCATGCCTGTGATTTGTGTCGCTGAACTTATTGAATGTTTGCAAATTTTTAATACAGAAATAATGCTTTGATAGCTCAATGCATTCAAGAAATATTTGATCAGGTCTTTTGACTTTCTTAACATTATGCAAATTAGCCAAACTTACATTAAACAAGTACCCCCACGGTATGTCAGCACTATAATTTAAAGAAACAGAAGGTTCTGGGCGTAAGAAATACCGTTTAGCATCATTATCATAATGACGTGAAATACAATTAAGAGTTAAGCAAATAGAATGATAGCCAAGCTTTTTAAATCTATAGCTAATCGCTGATAACAATCTATTTTCAGAGTCCTCGCTAAGAACAATATTCCCAGCTTCAATCGTAGTTTTAAACCCCTTTTTGTTTAAAAAAACAATCGATTTTGAAATTAATTGCTTTTCATTGTAAAGAGATGAATAAGATTCATTGTCATGGTTATAATTGGAAAGACATAGGTATGCCTCTAAATAGTCTCTCACCAAGACCCATGCATCTAGAGATGCGGAATAAGATTCCAGGCGATTTATAACGTATCTGATCAACCCAACAAATGTAAATGCATGCTTGCATTCAACCTCACCTGATGAGAAGTATCGAAGCGCTAAATGATCTTGTACTTTCTCAAAATCGATCTGACTAAGATCATCACCATATAGTGTGCTTTTTATTTTGTTCTTTAAAAATTCTTGTACTTCATGGGTAGTTTTTTGAGTTTTAAAATCATATCCAAATGATTCAGCTACATGTATGAAGTTATCATATCTGTCAAAGTTCATTGACCAATTATTTTCATTGCTTTCTAAAAATTCTAATACAGATTCCATTCTTCAACCCTGAGGAAGCCTAACGTTCAGCAAACGAGCCGCGTGCTTTTTACGCGGTCTCGTTGTGCGCCTTGGTACGCCCAGCATGGGCGTGTACTTATGGGGTGAAAGTCCCATGTAGGAGGATCACCGTTTAATGGTTTTTATTAAACGCTAACTACTAGCGAATGGCAAGGGCGTTTCCGTGAGGGAGGGGCTGGAGGAAGCCGCTAGCAAAGCTACGAGCTGACGAACAGAAACATCATATAAGGCTTAGCCTAGAGGCGAGGTGGCCAAGCACACCGAAGCCACGTGATCTAATGGGCAGAGTAAATGATGCAGTTGTGTAGTGAAGGTGCACGTTCTTATCTGGGGAGATCTGTTTAACAGGCTGTGGTGCAGCTGTCCGCATGGGGTCGCAGATGAATAAGTAGACCTAGCTCATTAGCCGCCATAGTGAGCAATCAAAAAAAAATGACGGAACACAATAGCGCGCTGGTTAGTAATAATTAACGTGATTAAACAGAAGTCAGCAGACGGCATAGTAGCCCAACGCCAAGAGTAATGCCTTGGACATGGTGAAGGCCCGAACCCTAATGGCGAGTTAAAAGACATGGCTAGCCTAACTATTTTATCCAGCGGGAAACAAAATACTTTAGCGCCCTGACATGACACTGAACTCAAACGAAAATCTATTCAGCGCAGTCCTCAGTAGAGAAAATCTTAATGCTGCATGGCAACGCGTGCGATCCAACAAGGGTTCTGCCGGTATTGATGGGATAACCATCGATGATTTTGTCAGCCACTTTAAACGTGTGGGGCAATCGCTGGTGGAGTCTATCCACTCCGGTGAATACCAACCCCTTCCTGTAAAACGCGTCTACATACGCAAACCTGATGGCGGCGAACGAGCATTGGGTATTCCCACGGTTTTTGATCGAGTGATACAACAAGCGATAGCGCAGGCCATTGGCCCTATTTTCGATGCGGGTTTTTCAGAGTACAGCTACGGTTTTCGACCAAAGCGCTCGCAGCACGATGCGGCAAAACAATTACAGCGTTATGTCGATAAGGGAAAACGTATTGCGGTAGATGTGGATCTATCAAAATTCTTCGACCGCGTAAATCATGATCTACTCATGACACTACTTGGTAAGAAAATACGTGATAAATCTCTGCTTCGGCTCATCGGTAAATATTTACGGGCTGGTGCGATAGAAAACGGCTGCTGGCTAGCGTGTCATGAAGGTGTGCCGCAAGGTGGGCCTTTATCGCCACTGCTGTCCAATATCGTTTTAGACTTGCTGGATAAAGAGCTGGAAAGACGCAACCATAATTTTGTCCGCTATGCGGATGATTTCATGATTGTTGTCGGTTCTCGAGAGGCAGGTGCGCGCGTCATGGCAAGTATTACACGATTTGTTGAGCGCAAGCTCAAACTAAAAGTGAATACCACCAAAAGCCAGATCGCGCCTATTAACCAGTGTAAATTTCTGGGATTCACTTTTCAGGGTAAAGAACTGGTGCGGCATGTTAAGGCGCTGCAACAATTTAAATACCGCGTAAAAGAAATAACAGGCCGTTCCCGTGGTATTTCTATGGAAAAGAAAATAGCAGAACTGACTGTGTATTTGCGTGGCTGGATTAATTACTTCGGTATAGCCAAGGGCTACCAAAAGTGTATTGATCTGGATTACTGGAAGCGTTGGCGAAGGGTGCGCACTAAAATACAAAATTTATTGCGCATGGGTGTCCCAGAGGATCTTGCGGTACCTTGCGGTGCGTCCAATAAAAGTTATTGGCGTAACGCAAAAACAGCGGCGATACATATGGCACTCAACAATGACTTCTTTGCCAACTTAGGATTGATTTCGTTACGTGATCGCTGGATAGAAATTCACTATCCTTAGGGAAACGCCCTGTGCGGATCCGCACGCAGGGTGTTGTGGGGAGGGGGAGCTAGAAACTCCTCCTTACCCGATTTAGCATTATTGCACTGAATAGTGCCTTTAAATTTATGTTTTACAAAATTTAATAATTTCTAATATTAGCTATTACGAGCTGATAAAATTATTTCACTGCTTGGTGTTAAGGTTGTACTAATATTACTACATTCAAAAGATTTCAATTTTCCCGTATGCGTGTAAGATATTTTTGCAGTACCGCTATTTACAAATTCTATTTGATGAATAGTAGAATCTTCGTCTCTCATAATTCGATGAGAAATTACATCAATAATTGTTTTTACGCCAATAGCTTCAATTTTTTCTAAATTAACAACTACGCTTCCGTCTTTTGCTACTTTAATTGATGCGCCCGATTTATTAATAATCTCTAAGGTTCCATCATCATGGGTTATTACCTTTGAGCCATATTGTTCAAATTCTTGCATTTTACTCTCCTGATTGATGCTAACATCTATGGACGCTCCGTTTTGTGCAAGCAAAAACATCTTGAAGTTAGTCGGTATGCAGCCATCTATTCGGATTCATAACAAGGCTATACGCCTAGATCCCTGATGATTTCCGCCAATTCAGTGCTAATCATTTGAAC
>JBNLGJ010000080.1:0-143136 GCA_050305995.1 Cellvibrio sp. | reverse complement strand
TGCCAATATTGGCAACAAACCCTCTTACTGGCAAGCCACACTACGCAGTGCGCTTGCACTTAACCTTCTAGCAGCACCGAGCTACGAAGCAGGCTGCCACAAAACCACTAATTGCACCGGAGCGAAGCTACTGACTTTTGATGCAACTACCCAACTTAATATTTGCGTCCAGCCACACAACGTGTGGCGAGCCTGAGCGACTTATTGCGACATATCCTTATTTGTTATGGAATTTTAGTGACTAATAAACAAATTTATATTAAAAACCAAATTGCGCCAAATTTAAAAGTGGCATAAGAATATGCTATTGGCGATTTCTATAATAGATAGAGAAAAAAGTGAATAATATAGATTGGTAACTACTTAGACTCAACGTTTCAAACATTATTGTTTTAAATGTTATTAAATTCCAAACATATTTTTCTTACTTTTCTTTTCGCTCAGATTTAGCTGGCCCACTCCTTGAGGATTTTTCGAGCAGAATTCCAGCGGACTTTAGCGCAGATTTAATTTCATGCAATTCTCGGGAAACAGAGAGACTCTGAAAGAATGCGACGACACCGAGTCCACCCCAAATCCACAATACCAATTGAAAATTTTCCATTCATAACCTCTACTAGTGATATTTTTACTTCCATAACATTGCGTTCACCTGCGAATTGTAAGTAGCGTGTTGCGATAGACTTCGCGCAGCGATATTGCAAAAGCGCTACTTACAATTCGTCAGGTGGAATACCTGTTACGCCTTTAATTTTCGAACTCGCTAAAATAGCTTTGCAAATTAACTACCCCGTCAAAGCCTCGTTTCTCTGATTCTAGGCCAGGACTCCAATAAGTAATGGCTGTATAGTTGTAAACAGAGCTTTCTAGCATCCATTCTTCGCCGTCCAAACTTGCATTTTTTTCTACCGGGGAGCTCTCAAGTGCTTTATTCAAAAGATTGATTATATTTTCGTATTCAGATTCTAAAAGCGTGTGCGACTTTTGATAGACAACATGAGACCAATATTCGCAATTTTCACTTTTGAATTTAGTGACAGTTAAAGTCCGCGGCAAGCTTTGCGATATTTCATAAGAAATAGACGTGTCATAAACTGACAATATTCTAAGCCTGACAAGTGATAACCGAGAGATATCAGAAATTTGGCCACCACAAACGTATACTCTTTTGCTTGCACATGAGCTACAAAAAATAATGGCTAATAATAGAGCGATCTTTTTCATGTACACCTAATGCGTAACGCAGAGTTCAGCGGAACTTTTTAAGTTGTGGTTTTATGGAATACTTTTGCGTAGCAAAACCACAAAGCCGCGACTTAAATTCCGCCCAGTGGAGCGAAGCGGAACGGTGTTTGACCGCCTTGTCAAAACGGTAGCCTGTGATGAAACCCAAGATACAAAGATTTTAAGTTCTCTGGCAAAACCGCCCAATAGATTTCTGATTCTCTTTCAGAAACCTGCCAAAACAGGTTTTCTACAAACGATACGTCGATAGCTTTTTTCACTTCGTCTTCACCTACCAAGAAACCCCTGCCTATTTCCTCAAATAAATTCTTGTAGGCACTTGGGCTAACTCTCATACTCATTTCCTTATTTAAAGCCTCAGCAAGTGATTCAAACCATGAATAAGGAGAAAAATCCATTTTGACAAAAGTATTCCACTTTTTGTCGTATTCCGCATCTGCTCTAGCAGAAATTTCTGGATATGACGCTTTAATAAAGCTGCAGTATTCATCGAGATCCACTACCTGATTCCTTTTGACGCCAGCCAACATGCGCGGCTACGAAATGGAGGCGAAGCCGCAATGTAGTAGGCGTCGCCGTGCTTGGCTTGTTAAAAGCTCTGTGCAAGTTCATTGATTTGCTTTCCGTGACATGCCTTGTATTTCTTCCCACTTCCACACAAGCATGGACTTTTCCTGTTCATACTTTGAAGCGCCATTATCTCAAGCAGCTCTCTCGCCTTAGTGAGCATATGATACGCCTGCGCCTCGTCGCCTGACAGTGACAACTCGTACTGAAAAGCCCTATCACCCTTGTTTTCGATTCTGAATATAGCGTTGCAGACTGCTATAAAGTCATCGACCAACTGGTTTCCGGTTGTGTTGACCCTAATGTTATTTACCTGTTTACCTTCATACACGGCAGTCTCATCGCGTAAGAACAATATTCTTGCAAGCGGTAAAGACTTTGGTGTGATATCGATAAGCCCGCCTTCTGGAGACTCCCAAACCGCGTGAAACTCTGCCTCAACCAGCAGTGGCGTTTTCCAGATTTGCCAACCAAGCACCTTCTTCCCGCCGGCAGACTTAACCTTCTTGTCTACGATTGGAAAGCACTCGTTGAGGAGCGCACCAGCTTCAGGCCTAGACGGCAAAAACACCGGTTCTGATTTAGACCCGACCTTTGAAACCAGGAACACATAAGCGCGAATTACAAACCGTCCAGCCGCGCAGCGGCGTGTTGCTGCTCATTGTTATGCATTATTTATTAGTAAAATAGAAACGGGGCAATAGATGGCAACAAAAAAAGCTATGTTTCTTGTGTAAATTCTAAACTTTCCCTCTTCAGTTCTGTATTTCTTTAGGCGCTGTTTTCCAATCAGGAACAATATTGCACTTAGACCCAAAAAACCAGGTGTTAAAAAGTATGCTTTTCCAGTAAGACTTATAATAGGCGTTAATGCTAATAAAGCTGCAAGAAAAAACCAGAAAAACGCTAGCGGTTTGTTTTCTTTTGGCTGAGAGGTTTCAATATGACTTTCTGTATTTGATAGCATGTTAGACCCCTTATTTAAGATTTGTAGATGCCTTAATTACGTAAAACTCTACGTTTAATGGCCTTGTTAGCCATTAAATTATTTTAGCCTAGAGCCATTCATCTCCGTTTAATTTACTTAGTGCGTCGTTCAACGCAATATCTTCGGTAGTATGACCTTGACTCGGTTGGCCAAAATACGACCCATGTGCATCAACTTGACACCAAGTCCAAGTCGAACCTGACATTGAAACATCTATGGTTGCATAGTATCGACGTGTAAATCCGGGATGATTTGGATCGGGCTCAGAAAGTTGCATTGTATGGTGTGACATTGGAATACTCCTTTTAATTATTCAAAATAATTGGCGGATGAAACGGCTAACGCCGTTATAGATTGAGCCCATTGCGGGAGTGGAGCTTTGGTGTAAAGTGGCCACAGGCTACGCCAATGCGCAACGTAGCAATGGGCTTCAATTTGATAACCTTGTTAGCTTTTTGCCAAACACCTTAAATTCACCACGTACAATAAGTGAATTTTTTACTATGTAAATACAGAGCATTTCTACGCTACCTATTCCTTCGGGAAAATTTCTAGTGATTAGTTCATGATCAATGACAACATCCTCATAAACTTTCCGCTCTAGTAACTCAGCGTATAGATCAGGTTCTTGAAAACGTAAAACTATATTTTTTTCAATCTGATCTTTACCTTGCGCTATAACAGCACCATCCATTGAGTATTGAACTGCGTCATCAGAGTAAGTAGATAGCCAGCCTACAACATCTTTACGATTGTATGCATCCAACTGTTTTTGAACTATTTCTTCGGAACTGGCCAATATTGTCTCCTGATAGCTAGCGCTCAGTTCACCTGCGGATTGTTATGCATTTTGATATACGTTAGGAGCCCAGTTTTCCATAAAGGTTTCTGGATGCGCAAGCTCCGTAAAACCAAATTTTCTGTACAATCCATGTGCATCTCTAGTTGCTAACGTAAACCTACGGAAATTTTGTAGATTTGGATGTGCAAAAATTACTTCCATGAGCCACTTACTTAACCCCTTGCCTCGATAGGATTCAAGAATAAATACGTCAGCAAGATAACCAAACGTAGCAAAGTCAGTAATAACTCTTGCGAAGCCAACCTGATTTCCTGAATTTGTAAACACGCCAAAGCATAACGAGTTTTCTATTGCTGTTTGTAAGGTTTCTTTTGGTATTCCTTTTGCCCAGTACGATGACGAAAGGAAACTATGAATGGTAGAAAAATCCATATCAGCTTTATTAGAACTTATTTTATAGCCTTCAATCACTCGGATATCTCCTTGGGTTTACTGCTAACGCCTTGCTAATTTGCGCAGCGGTTGTAGTGGATTTTTGTGCGACAATGGCCGTAGGCCATGCACAAAAAGGAACGTAGACCGCTGCGTCAAATTGAGCAATTTGTTAGGCCTGACCATTTTCGATTGCTTCTTTGTGAGTTAGTAATAATTCGGCAATTTCTTTAGCATTACCTTCCTCACCGCCCAAACCCATACCATTTACTTGGATGTCTTTAAGCTGAGCAACAATTCGATTTATATCGCCAGCCTTTACCTCCTGAAGAATACGATTTACGTATGATCGATATTCCGCCCGGGCTGTAACATAATGATTTATACCAATGGGGTCCCATTTATAAAATAGGACTTCATCAACTCTGCGCTCTAACTCATCGGGTTTAAATCTGTCCATCTTACTTATTTTCGATATTCGTGTTTTGCATTTGCTTGAGCCTAACGCCTTGCACAGCTGCCTTTTTGGAGGCGCTGTTTTGTGCTATCAGCACAAAACCAAGCGACGGAAAAAACGTCAGCTGGTGCAACTTGTTATAAGCTGTACTCAAAAGGTATACACCCACCCGGTAAGTTGCGAGCCTCTCCGACCTGGACAAAACCATATTTCTCGTAAAAGCCTGCCGCGAACGTAGAAGAATTTAACTTAATAGATTTACGTACTGATTTGGCAACACAAATTTTCATGGCACTATCTAGCAAATTACTTGCAACACCCAGCCCATGTTTCGACGGGTGAACAAAAAGGCTAGCTAAATTCCAATATTCCTTTACAAGCACCATACCCTTCACAGAATTACCTTCCTTATATACAAGATGCACACCCGAATCAGGGTTCTTTAGCCATGCTTCCGAATTATTCAGCGTATCATTGATAATAAATTCCAAGTCTTTCTTATCAGCTTCAATACATTTTCTTACCGTAAAAGAGACTAGATCTCTTAATTGTTCCAAATCATTTATTCTAAGTTGCTCAATCATGATTCTGGGTACCTATAACATTATTTATATACCACGCATGCGCGTTATCTCTCTTAAACCACTTTCCAGAATCCCCCTCAAACTCTTTGATTCAAAAAGAAAATTGCGAAAACTTTCTGAGTAGACCAGGTGGTAAATTGCGCATGCTCATTATTCACCCGTTGAAATGCGCAATAGCATTCTTTCGAATTCTTCAACTGCCTGACTATAAAGACATTTTTAATCTTGCGAAAGGGGTAAATGAGCAGTGTAAAGATGCATTTCGAGCACCAACTTGGCCCTCAACCATATACAACTGTATTTGTAATCAGGCCTACCCCGTAGGACGTCAATATCATGTCAGTCAAAGCCAACCTGCTACCCACGGCGATAAAGGGAAAATCAGGTTTTTCACTTTTCACTTTTTCGCTTTTTTAGGCCCACCAACCCTTCAGCTTAAGGCAATACCCTCGCCTGGTTTTATTCAGGCTCAAAATGAAGCGATTGAAGCGAACCCGTTATTTAACAGCCAGACTGAGGCTACTGTGCCAATGCTACAGCTGCTTTCACGCAACTCATGGACATCAAGGTAGCTGGGTGTAAAAGCGCGTTCACCTGGAGCGCGCTTAGTTTGCTATTGCGGCAAAGCTAAGATCAAACTTGGCCAGATACTGCTTTAATCGGTGCGAATCATTGCTGGACGATTTTTTATCGCGGCTGACATCAAAGAGCTTTCGCCCCGCCTCGGCCAGGCTTTTGCAGCCGCGACACACGGCCACCACTTGCTCCAGCTGCAGGCGATCAAAGTAGTCCAGCTGCGCCAATTGCTCCTTATCTAGCAGCGCCAGCAAGGTATTTGGCGCAGCGCCCGGCTCGGCTTGAAACCCCTGCCAAGCTGAGGTTAATCGAGTAATTTCACCGGCGACAATTTCCTCGGTAATTCGCCCGCCCACGGCGAGTGTAGCCATGCGGGTAATGCTGGAGTTAAGGTCGCGAAAGTTGGCGCGCCAGAGTGCCTGGGGTGAATGGGCAAACTGCAAATAGGCAGCGCGCGCGCCCTTGTTAAAATTAACTTTGTAGCCAGCCTGGCGCGTGAACTTTTGCAATTCGTGTTCAATGTTGGGCTCTATGTCTTCCAATCGCTGCTTAAGCGACGGCAATTCATAGGTCCACAGATTGATACGCGCCAATAAATCTTCACGAAATTTGCCTTGGCGCACCTGCTCAAACAGGTTTTTATGGGTGCCGGCAATTAATTGGAAATTGCTACTGACCAGCTGGTCGCCACCAAAGGGCATAAAACTTTTGTCCTCTATGGCGCGCAGCAGCATGGCCTGCTCATCCAAACCCAGCTCGCCAATTTCATCCAAAAACAACAACCCCTTGTCCGCCTCGCGCAGTAAGCCCAGGCGCGGATTGAGCGCGCCGGTAAAGGCGCCTTTCACATGGCCAAACAGCGCCGACATGGCATTGTCGCCGCGCAGGGTCGCGCAGTTCACCTCCACTAGGTTGCCGGTGATTTGGCCGCGCTGCTTTTTGAGTTCGTAGATACGCTTGGCCAGTTGGGATTTACCGGCACCTGTGGGGCCGTTGAGCAAAATAGGCGCAGCGGATTTAATCGACACTTGCTCAAGCTGCTCCACCAGGGCATTAAATTCGCGGTTGCGGGTTTGAATACCACTTTTCAGGTAGGTGACCGCATCGCTCGACTCCTTGGCAAAGCGTGAGGCAATTTGATCGTAGCGGGACAAATCCAAATCAATAATTTGATAGGTGCCCTGAATACCCTCCTTACTGGGCGAGGATTGCAGCAACTTGCCGGGCAGATAGTGAGCCTCGGTTAGCAAGTACATACATATCTGGGCAACGTGTGTGCCGGTAGTGATATTGATGAAATAGTTGTTCTGCTCGACATCAAACTGTTGAGCAATAGCCACCGCATGTATCTGGCTATAGACCTGCTCGAAGTCCCAGGGGTCGGCGCAGGGAATAGGTACAGCAGTCACCTTGGTCGCGGGCGACACCACTGCCATATCCGCCAAAATAATCTTAAGTAGCTCCTCGTCTTCCGGCAGGTACATCAACAGGTATTCTGCCACCGGCATTTCCGGATGCATTAACAGCGATAGGCTTGGACGCCAGCGTTCCCAGCGCTTTTTGCCATAGCCGCCGTGATCCAACCTGGACCCGAGAATTCCAATAACCACATTATTCATATAGATACTTTCCTATCTTTTTTGATAGTTATTTTTCAAACGCATCTTATCCAGAACTGGCACCATCATCCACAAAAAAATATTTTGTTTATATTTTTCAATAAGTTACAAAATAAATTAAGGGTGAATTAAAAGTTGGCACCAGCCCTGCAAACATCCCATCAAGCAAAAACAAACCACGCAAGTACAAGACACAGGAAGACAAGACCATGAGCAACTACGACGTCATGCATCAACAAGGACAGGTACCGGTGAAATCCTGGACCAAGGGCGTGAGCTTTGATGACAACGCGCGCGCCCAGGTTAACAACCTGGCGAGCATGCCCTTTATTCACAAGTGGGTAGCGGTGATGCCCGATGTGCACCTGGGTAAGGGCGCAACTATCGGCAGCGTTATCCCCACCCTGGGCGCGGTAATTCCCGCCGCCGTAGGCGTGGACCTGGGCTGCGGGATGATGGCCGCCAAAACCACGCTCAATGCTTCGCAACTGCCCGATTCACTGGCGGCCTTGCGCAGCGAAATTGAGAAAAAAGTGCCCCACGGCAGCAACCCGAAATTTCGCGGTGGCCGCGATAAGGGCGCCTGGGCCAATGTGCCTAATGATGTGACCAACGCCTGGGCACATTTGCATGATGGTTTTGAGCTACTGTGCGCCAAGCATCCGTTTTTGAAGAACACCAACAACATGAATCATTTGGGGACTCTGGGAACTGGCAACCACTTTATCGAGATTTGCCTGGATGAAAACAACGCAGTGTGGGTGATGTTGCACAGCGGATCGCGCGGAGTGGGTAACCGTATTGGAACTCACTTTATCGAGCAGGCAAAAAAAGATATGGAGCGCTGGTTTATCAACCTGCCCGATAAGGACCTGGCCTATATCCCCGAAGGTAGCGATAAATTTCGCGATTATGTGGAGGCCGTGGCCTGGGCGCAGGACTTTGCCAAAACCAATCGCGAAGTGATGATGGCGCGAACCCTGCAAGCCATGCGCGACATTTTGCAGGTTCCGTTTGAGGCCCATGTAGAGGCGGTGAATTGCCACCACAACTACATCAGCCGCGAGCACCACTACGGCCAGAATGTGTGGGTAACGCGCAAGGGTGCAGTGAGTGCGCGCAAAGGTGAGATGGGGATTATCCCCGGCAGCATGGGCGCCAAGTCGTTCATCGTACGCGGCCTGGGGAGTGAAGAAAGTTTTTGCAGCTGCAGCCACGGTGCCGGGCGGGTGATGTCGCGCAGCGAAGCCAAACGCCGCGTCTCCATGGACGAGCATAAGTTGGCGGTTGCCGGTGTGGAATGCCGCCAGGATGAAGACGTGATTGATGAAACGCCAGCCGCCTATAAGCCCATCGATAAAGTGATGAGCGCCCAGTCGGATTTGGTAGAAATTGTGCACACACTAAAACAAGTACTCTGCGTAAAAGGTTAAATCCTTGTGCGCAAAAAATCCGCACAAGGCCGTGCGCGATAAAACGAATTTGGCATGTTTGACGTTGCAGGACACAACGTCAAATCGGGTTAGCAACCAAAGGTTCAGCATTTATTCGCTGACTGACACAGCCGCCACTGGTGACCTGTGTATCGGAATCTGCCTGTGCCAAATACCGCCCTGTAGCTCAGCCTGGTAGAGCAGCAAACCAGTATTTGCAGGTCGCGGGTTCGAATCCCGCCAGGGCTACATTGCTATAGCTCAGTATGGTAGAGCATCTCGCTGTTAACGGGACTGTCGCCGGTTCGAATCCGGTTAGCACTACCCTTTCCAGGTAGTTTTATAGCAAAACAACAGCGGGCCTCCGCGAATCATGTTGGCCAATCGCACAGGATGCAGGATGCAAAGTGCACCCAAGGATTCACAGGCGTGAATGGACAAAATGATTCAAACAGCACCCCTGCCATCGACTGCACTTGAGTCGCGCTATGGGTTGATTGCAACGAGAGATTAAATGCCTTAATCGCTTGCAAGCAACAACCTGTCCCGCCACTAAAACCAGCTGATGCCAGAGGCGCTGTGGAGGCCCTCTTTCAAACAAAAGGAAATGAATTATGTGGTATCAAAAAAAATACATTATCAGCGAGAGCCAACGGGGTCTGCTGTTTAAAGATCAACAACTGGTCAAGGTACTCGCACCCGGCGTGCATAAACTCTGGGACTGGCACAACCGCTACACCCTGCAAACTTACAACATTCAAACCAGCTTGCAGGATGGTGTAAAAGCGGAGGTGTTGGCGCTGGCCGATATTCACCCTGAGTTGTTTGCTGCGCATTTGCAAACCTGGGAAACCGGTGAGCATCAAGTGGGCCTGGTGTACCAGCAGGGTGTACTGCGCGAAATTAAAGCCCCAGGCCAGCGCGGCGCTTGGTGGAAAAGCCAGCAACCGATCAGCCTGCAAACACTGGATATTCGCGAGAACTTTGCCATAAGCGATGAGCTGCGGCACATTTTGTCCGGCGCGCGTGAGCCACTGCTCAGCCGCTCCGCCAGTAGCGCGGTAGCGCTCGCCAATATCGCAGAAGGCCATACAGGTTTTTTGGAAGTGGACGGAAAAACTATTTCTACATTGCAGCCTGGCCTGCATATGTGGTGGAAGTTCAACCGGGTGATCACGGTTAAGCAACTGGATTTACGCCTGCAAAATATGGAAGTGAACGGACAGGAAATCCTCACCAAGGATCGCGTAAGCCTGCGCATTAACCTCTCCTGCATGTGGCAAATTGCCGATGCGGAATTGGTAAAACGCGAGCTGGCCGACGCCAAGGATTATTTGTACCGCGAATTGCAACTGGCGCTGCGCACCATGGTCAGCACTCAAACGCTGGACGAATTACTAGCCGATAAAAATTCGCTTAACGAGCAGGTTCAGGCCCTGGTCGCCAGCAAAGCAATTAGCTACGGCATCAGTTTAAAGTCGGTGGGCGCGCGGGATATTATCCTGCCCGGTGAAATGAAAGCGATTTTAACTCAGGTAGTCGAGGCGCAAAAACTGGCCGAAGCCAACCTGATTAAACGCCAGGAAGAAACCCAGGCCACCCGCTCGCTGCACAACACCGCCAAAGTCATGGAAGGCAACCCAGTGCTTTTGCGTTTAAAAGAGTTGGAAGTGCTGGAAAAAATCACCAGCCGCATCAACAGCCTAAACGTCTACGGCGGTTTGGACGGTGTGATGAACGATCTGGTGAGGTTAACGGACAAACGAGCCTCTTAATCGAGGGGCAAAATCGAGAGCCAAAATCGAGGCAATCGATTTAGAAGACCCACTGAAACTATCTACGCCTGCAAGCTTAGCCTTAAGAAGAGCGGTAATTGCCCCTGGCAATTACCGCCTCTATCAGCCCTCCGACTTATCAATAGGCGTCTCTGCTTAACAGGCTTCTCGGCAACATAAATTGCTTTAGGGCTTTTTAAACCGCTTTAAAAAATTCCACCCCATAGTGGCATCCCCCGGTGCGTGTCCGCCGCCGGGTATGGAGCACAAGCCAACTTCTACGCCAGCAGCACATTGCCTGTGTATTTCGCAGCCTGCTTGGTCTTTCACCGGGGTGTCTGTGCACTGGTTTAATTCCGCCCAGCGCTTAAAGGTGGCCTGTGCGCCCATAAAGTGAATGGTGGTTTGCAAGCCATTGGGCGGGTTGCTGGGGCCGCCGGTGTAGGTGACAACCTTGTCCGCCAGGCCGCGGGTTAGCAGCACCGGAATTGGCCGCACCGGTGCGCAGCCCGGGCTGTTTTCCTCCAGCAAATCAAAGGCAGCCGGGGCTATGGCGGCAAACAGGTCAGCAGCGTGGCAGGCCAGGTATTGCGCCATGCCGCCGCCATTGGAAAAGCCAGCGGCGTAGATCTGATCCTCGGCAATATTGGCCTCGCGCTTGAGCTCGGCCACTACGGCGCGAGCAAAGGCGACATCGTCCACCTGGCGGCTGAGGGTGCAACAGGGGCCAAGGTTCCAGGCATGATCTATGCCGTCGGGATAGGCAACTAAAAAGTTTTCGCGATCTGCCACCTGCATATAGCCCGATCCGCGCATATGATCTGCACCATTACCAAACAGGCCGTGGTAATCCACCACCAGTGGCGTTTTGCGCGCTGGGTCGTAGCTGGCGGGCACATGCAATATAAATGTGCGCTTTACCCCATCGACCAACAGGCTCCGCTGGCCAGATTTTAGCGGCACTGCAAACTCGCTGTTTGTACTGGCGGCAGCACTGGGTGGCTGGCCGCTGGCGGCCTGATGTGCAGAATCAGTTTGACAGCTGGCCAATAGCCAGCAGAGGGAAAAAGCGAACCAACCCAAGGTATATTTACCCATGTTATTTACTCCGTGAACTCAATTGAAAACTGACTGCTTGGCCCGCCGCTGGCACTAGCCCGGCGCGCTGCGCTGGCTGACCGCCACCCACCCAGAGCGACACCTGGCCGGGCACCAAGGCGCGCTGCCCGCTGGCGTCGACACTGGTCAAGGTGCGTTCATCCAGGTTAAAAGTTACCGTTTGGGCCTGGCCCTTGGCGAGATGAATGCGCTTAAAACCCACCAGGGTGCGAATGGGCGCATCGGCAATATCGGGGCGCGACAGGTAGATCTGCACCACCTCGTCGGCATCCCAATTGCCCTGATTGATCACCTTAACCGAGACACTCACCTGGCCTTTGCGCTGCCAGGCTTTGCTGGAAACCTTTAGCTGGCTGTAGCCAAATTTACTGTAGGACAGGCCGTAACCAAAGGGATAGAGCAGCTCGCCCTTAAAGTAGCGGTAGGTGCGATTGGCCATGGAATAGTCTTCAAAGGGCGGCAGCTGGGCGAGGGATTTATAAAATGTAATGGGCAAGCGGCCCGAGGGACTGAAATCACCGGCCAAAAGCCCGGCCACCGCATCGCCGCCCTGACCACCGGGATACCAGGCTTCGATGATGGCGCTGGCTTTGGCATCCGCCTCATTAACGGCCAGGGCGCTGCCGCTCATCAGTACCAGAATTACCGGTTTGCCTGTGGCGTAGAGTTTTTGCAACAGCTCGCGCTGCACCTGGGGCAGCGCCAGATCGGTGCGATCGCCGCCGCTAAAGCCGGGCATGGCCATTGGCATTTCCTCGCCCTCCACCTGTGGGCTTAAGCCGCCGACAAATACCACCGCATCAGCTTGCCTGGCGGCGCTCAGCGCAATCTCAACGGGTGAATTAGCGGGCAGGCTCCAAACTAACTGTTCATCGCCCCGCTCTCCCCGTTGAAAAGCTTCAATTTTTATGGGGTAGATTTTTCCCGCTTGCAGATCCACAGTGCCGCTGGCAATGGCCGGGCGCCAATCCACATTCCAGGCGTCGAGAATCAACTGATCATTAATCCAAATACGGTAACCGCCATCGGCGAGGTAGCGCAGGCTGTAACTGCCCGACTCAGGCGCTTTTAAATAACCGCTCCAGCGCACTGCGCCACTGGCGACATGTTTGGTCCAACGCAATTGCGCATTGGCATCTCGCTGTTGACGCAGGGGCTTTTTATTCAGATCGCGATCAGCAAAGTATTCGGCGTGCAAACCCGATTTACGACATTTAGCATCGACACAGAGGGCGCTGTCGGGCACTGGCGCCTGAACCGGATCAAGCAGGCCCACACCTTGCACATAGTCAATAGCGGCCTCACCAAAACGTTTGCGCAAGCCCTGAAGGACAGTAACCGGTTGTGAAGGTGTGCCATTGTAATTGCCCACCAAGACTTCAAAGCTATCGGCATTGGGGCCAATAACCGCCAGTTTGCGAATTTTTTTGTTTAAGGGCAGAAGACTATTTTGGTTTTTCAGTAGCACCAGGGATTTTTCTGCCATGGTCTGCGCCAGCTGGCGGTGCTCATCTGTATCATTGTCGCTGGCGGTAATATTGGGAAACACCTGGGTGCGTGGATCAAATTGGCCCAGCTGCATACGCGCGCTAAACAGGCGAATTAACGCCGTATCGATTTGTGCCTCGCTAATCAAGCCCTGCTGCAGCGCTGAGCGAATGTGATCCGTCTCGTTGGCATCGCCGCAAATTAAATCCATCCCGGCATCAAAGGCGGCCTTAACACCCTGCTCCGGCGTGTTGCGATAGCCGTGGTGAGTATCCGCATAAATATCAAACACGGCGCCGCAATCAGAAACAACAAAACCGCTAAAGCCCCATTCCTTGCGCAGTTTTTTTGTTAGCAAATCGCCATTGGCACAGGCGGGCACACCGTCCACGGCGTTATAGGCGCACATCACCGATTGCGCCCCGGCCTCCACGACAGTGGCGCGAAACGCGGGCAAATAGGTTTCCTCCAAATCTTTTGCACAGGGATGTATATCGTCCCTGTGGCGATTGGCCTCCGGGCCTGAGTGCACGGCAAAGTGTTTGGGTGTGGCTATGGCTTTTAAATAGCGTGGGTCGTCCCCCTGCAGGCCTTTAACAAAGGCAACACCCAGGCGAGCAGTGAGATAGGGGTCTTCACCATAGGTTTCCTGGCCGCGGCCCCAGCGCGGATCGCGAAAAATATTGATGTTAGGCGACCAGACTGTCAGCCCGCCAAACCAATCCGAGCCACCAAATCTGTGTTGTTTGGCATAGTACTTGGCACGAAATTCGGTGCTGATCACATCCGCAACCTGCTGCATTAGCGGCGCATCCCAAGTGGCGGCCATGCCTATGGCCTGGGGAAATACACTCGCGTCACCGTTAGCCGCAACACCGTGCAAGCCTTCGTTCCACCAGTTATATTCGCGCACGCCAAGGCGGGGGATCGCGGGCGCATCATTCATTAACTGGGGAAGTTTTTCGTCCAGCGTCATGCGCTCTACCAAATCTGCCGAGCGCTCGGCAAACGGCAAAGTGATATTTTGGTATTTGGGCATTTCGACGGGGGCTTGCACCTGGCCCTGAGCCAGTTGCGCTCGCGCCAGAGGGGCGAGCTGAGTTCCCGCCACCAGCAACAACAATAAATTCAACCAGTTTCGCTTGGGTAACAAGATAGATAGAGCTTTTAAATGTTTGCAGGAAAATAATGTGCTCATAGTAAAGAATCCGAAGGCTAAGCCATTCCAGGCAATATCCGAGTGCGCGCTTTGCTCGTGTCCAGGTGAGTGGCGGCCAGCTTTTGCGAAACCCAAGAATCGGTAAAAGCAGCTCCGGTATTTATTGAACAACAATAAATACCGGATTTACGCCAGTCTAATTATTAATCCGGCGATGAATATTGTCGGATTAATAGTGCGGCACAGGGATGTGCCGCCGCCAGCTGAAGGCTGGCGCTAGCTCTGGAAAATCAAGCAGATTTACGCATCTTCGCCGGATATTCCAGGGCGCCGATCAAATATGTCAGGACGATATATTTGATCGCCAGGTTAATAGTGAAATTGATTTAAATTTTTTGATGACAGAGTAATTATTTAGAACAATTACAATTTAAAAACCTTATTCAGAAAACTAATCATGTCAGTAACTGCCGGCTCCGACAGTTCTTTGAAGCAGCCGTGGTTATAATCGTTGCAGCCGCTGTCTAAAAAGCCGTGCGCTTTCCCTGGGTAGACTTTAAATTCGGCTGATTGCCCCAGGTGATTCAGGTTATCTACATAAGCTCGGGTTCTTTCCGGCTTAATAATTGGGTCGTTTTCACCCACAAAGAAAAACAAGGGCGGCAAGGTATAATCTTTAGCTGCGACAATATATTGATCAGAAGAAACTGCCTGGTAATAATCCAGATTATCTTTGACATTAATTTTATTGCCAAACAAACCGCGTGGTTTTGCATTGGCAAATTTCCAAAACATATTGCCCTCTGTTTCAAAACCATTTTGTGCGGCCTCCACCAGGCCCAGAGCAGCATAACTCAAAATGGCGGCCTGAACTTTTACGCCGTCGGTGCGCGCCACAGCTTCCGCACTCATCCCTTTTGGCAGATAGCTTGGCTTGAACCCCAATGGCTTTTTAGCAAACCCATCGCTGCTTAGGTTGCGCCCTGAAAGGACAACCATAAGCGCCAAATGCCCACCGGCACTGTCGCCCGTGACAGCTACTTTTTTCGGATCACCACCGTACTGCTTAATGTTCTGCTTTACCCACAGAACGGCCCCCATAGCATCTTCAATTAGCTCATTGACGGTGGTTGTGTTATTTAAATCGGGCAACAAGCGGTAGTTGGCGTTTACCGTAATCACATCGGTGCGACTGGCGATAGCATCGGCTAAATCGGTCATGATGGATTTATTATTCAGCAGCCAACCGCCGCCGTGAAAAATGACCAGCACCGGTTTAGCTTTAGCCCCGACCTCGGGTACGGCAATATCCAGGGTTAAAGCAAAACCCTTGGGGCTGGCCCAGACAATATCGCGAAAATGGGAAATATTGTGACCGGCCGGCATGGTATCGGCGGCAGATGCAAACGAACAAAGTGGCGTAACAAGTGACGTAAAAAGCAGTGCAAAAACCGAATAGAAAGCCATCCGACCCATTGAAGATCCCTCGCTGTTGCAGTTATTAATTTTATTGTTTATTGGCCGAGTTTTAACGCCGGCAGCGACATATAGTCATTATCACCATATAATATTTTTACAGCAAGTGATGCCCCAGAGCTGGCTATGTAAATTTACGAAAATAAACTGTACCGGCGCCGCGCTCAAAAAGCAGCGCGGCAAACCGGCAGCGGAATATAACCAGTGCGCCCTATAGCCAGCAGGTAAATCATTTATATCTGTGCGCGCTATCGTGGTAAGATGCGCGCCTTTTTTCTGAACCAGACCCCAATTTAGAGCAAGTAGATAGTAGGCAAGCTTATGGCAAGAAAAGTCGCAGTGATTATGGGCTCCAAGAGTGATTGGAGTTGTATGCAGGCAGCTGTGGAGATCCTCGAGCAGATGGGCGTTGAGTGCCATGCCGAAGTGGTTTCCGCGCACCGCACCCCGCAAAAGCTGACTGAATTTGCCGAGTCTGCCGTGGACAACGGCTATGCGGTCATTATCGCCGGCGCCGGTGGCGCTGCCCATTTGCCCGGTATGGTAGCTGCCCACACCCGTTTGCCAGTACTGGGCGTACCGGTACAGAGCAAGGCCCTGAGCGGTGTGGATAGCCTCTACTCTATTGTGCAGATGCCCAAAGGCGTGGCCGTGGGCACCCTGGCTATTGGCCAAGCGGGCGCCTTTAACGCCGGCCTGCTTGCCTGCCAGATTCTGGCGGTGACCGATGCCGAGCTGGCCGCTAAACTGGAAGCATTCCGCCAGGCCCAGACCCAGTCTGTGCTGGACAATCCAGATCCACGCGAGCAATAAGCGGAGCCGGTCCATGAGTCAACGCATTTGGGTATTAGGTGCAGGCCAATTGGGCGCCATGCTGCAACACGCAGGCATGCCCCTGGCTTTGGATGTCAAACCAGTCGATATCAATGAAAACCTGGCCCCTGCCCTGGCGCCGGATGACCTGGTGACCGCCGAGCGCGAGCAGTGGCCGGAAACTCTGGTGACCCACGCCCTGGCACAACATCCCCGCTTTATTAACCAAAATGTGTTTGGCCGCCTGGCCGACCGCAAAACCCAAAAAGAACTGATCGACTCCCTGGGTATTGCTACCGCGCCCTGGCGCAATGTGTTTAACGATATCACCGCCAACGAACTGCGCGATCAGCTGGGCGACAAGGTGCTGCTTAAGCGCCGCACCGGTGGCTACGACGGACGCGGCCAGCACTGGCTGCGCACCGACGACGACCAGGTGCCAGACGACTGGCAGGGCGAAGCCATTGCCGAGCAGGCAATCAATTTTGATGAGGAAGTCTCGCTGGTGGGTGTGCGCAACGCTCAGGGCGAATGCGTGTTTTACCCACTCACCCTCAACCTGCACTTGCACGGCATTCTCTACGCCTCTGTCGCCCCCCTCGCCCGCTTGCAACCGCTGCAGGCCCAGGCCGAAGAGATGCTGGGCAAAATCCTCAACGCCCTGGAATATGTAGGCGTTATGGCGATGGAGACCTTCCGCGTTGGCGACCAATTGCTGATTAACGAGCTGGCGCCACGGGTGCACAACTCCGGCCACTGGACCCAGGCTGGCGCCAGTATCAGCCAGTTTGAATACCATCTGCGCGCCGTGGCTGGCATGGCCACCCCGCGTGCCCAGGTGCTGGGCCAGAATGTGATGATCAACCTGATCGGCACCGACTATAACCCCCAGTGGCGCGACCTGCCTGCGGCGCGGGTTTACTGGTACGGCAAAGAGGTGCGCCCGGGGCGCAAAGTCGGCCATATCAACATTGTTAGCACCAACCTATATGAGCTGCGCGAAACCCTGGTACTGCTGGGTGATCTGCTGCCCCAGGAGCACTACCCGGAGACCATCGACTGGAGCCTGAAGGCACTGGAGCAGCTTGGCAACTAGCATTTAACTTGGCCACAAATAGGCAAACTATCAAACAAGCCGGGCCTGCGCTCGGCTTTTTAGTTTTCGGCACATGGGGACAGCTTTCGGGGTATCGCCTTAATAAGCTATAGTCCCAGACTCAGTTAAAGGAACTATCCATGTATCGCTTGCATATCGCCAACAAAAACTACTCCTCCTGGTCGCTGCGCCCCTGGGTATTGCTACGCCAACTCAACATTCCTTTTACTGAGGTTCTCCACCCTTTTTCCGCTACCGGCAACTGGGAAAGCTTTCGCCAATTCAGCCCCACCGCCAAGGTACCCTGCCTTGAGGATGGCGCCACTCAAGTGTGGGATTCACTGGCCATAGTGGAATATCTCGCCGAGGCACATCCGGGCGTATGGCCAGAAGATAAACAGGCACGCGCCTGGGCGCGCTCTGCTACAGCGGAAATGCACTCTGGCTTTAACAACCTGCGCAATGATTGCAGCATGAGCTGCGGCCAACGCCTGGAGCTCTATTGCGTATCAGCCGGGCTGCAAAAAGAGCTGGATCGCCTGAGCGAACTCTGGCTTGAGGGGCTAAAGAAATTTGGCGGCCCATTTTTGACTGGCGCAAAATTTACCGCAGTGGACGCTTTCTTCGCCCCTGTCGCCTTTCGTGTGCAAGGCTATAACCTCAAACTGGCCCCGGTAGCAATGGCCTATGTTGATCAACTGCTCACAGTGGCAGCCATGCAGGAGTGGTATAAAGCAGCCTTGGCAGAGCCATGGCGAGAAGTTGCACACGAAGAGGAGATCGCCAAAGCGGGTAAAATTCTCCAGGACTTACGCACTCCAGCGGCCGCAAGCTAGGCCATCAAATTCGCGACTGGCTATATAGCGATGACTATGGAAGATGAAATTAAGATTACTTTCGAGCAAACCTATGTGCATGTCCGCATAACTGGCAGGGGGACGCGCGACAATGCCCTCCGGCTGTGGCGTGAAATTGCCCAAGCCTGTCATGAGCATCATTGCTACAAGGTATTGGGTGAGCAGGATTTAAAAATTTCCGTATCTACACTTGAAGCGCTCGACCATCCGGAAATTTTCCGCGAGGCAGGGATCACCGAACAATTCCGCATCGCCTGGGTAGACCTAAATCCGCGTACCAGAGAAACCACCCAGTTTATCCGCAATGTACTGGCCAACCGCGCCATGGGCCAAGGCAAGATTTTTAGCCGCTTTGACGAGGCCAAAAAGTGGCTTTTAGGCAGTGATTAAGGTGCTCACTCATCCTGTATAAAGCCGTTAGGGCAACTTAAACACGCCCCAAGCAAGCAATACAACCGCAGGAAATGATCACTTATAACGAAATAAATTAAGCTTTTGCAACCCATAAAAAACGGCGAATTATCCGCCGTTTTTTATGGGTCGAAGCACGCGTTAATACACTACAGAATCCACACTTCTACGCGGCGATTGATATGTCGACCCGATTCGCTTTTACTGCTGGCGAGCGGAGCCTCTTCGCCCATACCCTTGGCCACCAGTGGGTAGATGCCACGGGAAACTAACTGCTCCTCTACCATCTTGGCGCGGCGTAGCGACAGCGCCATATTTTGATCCTTAGTGCCCTCCGAATCGGAGAAGCCAAATAACTGCACTCGTTTGGGATAGTTTTTCTCCATGAATTTCACCAGGCGATTAAGGTCGCTAAGTGCCTTGGAGTCTAACTCATCACTACCATCATTAAAGCGAAAGTTAATCGACAAACGCTCCGAGCGGCGGGTTAAATCGCGCATATCCTGGGGATAAAAATTATGGTCAAAGGGCAAGCCGGTTTTAATGTTCTGCGATACCAAGCCAATATCTTCCACTATGCTTTGGCCGCGCTCAGAGGCGGTGAATTTTACAAAGTCTTCCGCGTTGGCATTGGTATTGGTTTGTGGCAGGTAAAAATACAGGCGGCGCGCTAGCGGATAGTCCTCGGTACTCACGGTAAAGTGGGTGGGCATAATGGCCAGCGAACCTTTTACCGAAGAGATGGGCATCAACTTGGCGCGACGCACGTAGGGAAGCCCGATAAAGCCAATAGCGCCCGCCTCGTGGGCAACATCATCAGAGAGTTCTGAGCTGGACTCCAGACGCACAGCAGATTCAGCGAGATTCGCCTCGTGTGGCTCCAGCACAATGCTTCTAAAGGTGTCCCAGGTTCCGGACTTTTCATCGCGCGCATAGAGCTTGATCGGCAAATCCGGACCATCCAATTGCTTCCAGTTGGTGTACTCACCAGAAAATATTTTTACGAGCTGGCCAAGAGTTAAATAACTGAGCGGGTTGTTGGGATTAGTGATAATCGCCAGTCCATCAAGGCCAATAATATTTTCACTGCTGGGCGACTTAAGGTCGCCATCCAGTTCCAGCAGCAATGAGCGCTCCTGCTCTTTTACGCGACGCGAGGCCATGCCTATATCCGTCTTACTCTCAGCTAAATCACTAAACGCCGTGCTCGATCCGTGGGCTTTGATTTCAATAAATTCAAGGCGACCATTGAGTTCGCCTTCAACGGTTTTTTCTACCGAATTCGCACCCTGTTCAGTATGAACATTAGTTGCACCCCTACCCATCAGATAGGCCTCAACCAGGCGCGGCGCGAGTTTTTCACCCACAGTGTTGGAGCCGTGCAAACGAAACAGCGGAGCCTCGGCTTTTACTACTGGGCCGCCCAGCACTTGGCGATTGGCCTGTGGCTTGAGTGCCGATTTAATTTCAGTGCTGGCAATAGTTTTTAATACAAATACCTGCCCCGCCTCCAACGGCAGGAAGGAGCGCAGCATATAGCCACCAAAAAATATCAGCAGACTGCAGGCCGCCACAGTGAGATAACTCAGCTTTAGGCTTTTGCGCGATTTACGCTTTAATTTTGCGCCAGGCTGATTACTTTGTCCCGCGTGCAGATCGTCTTCCTTTTCGCGAATCGCCCAAACTAATCGCGTTAAATTTTCATCGTTTAACTCGAGCGCACGCTCCAATAAATCTGCGCGATACTCGTCATCCTTTAACACCATCCCTAACGGAATGTGAATCTTCAGCCTGGCCTCACACTCCCTTTTTAAATTCCATACCTTGTCGACCAAGGCCACATTATAATGGTGGTGCTTGTGGGATTTCGGGGACATAGCTTTACTCAACTTGTAAAAAACCTGCGGCACTATAAGAAGCTTTTGTGACAGATATGTGACCAAACAATGAAGAGCCGCTTACATCGAGCGCGGCACTGCCTTTAAAAAAACACAAAGCAGCTCACTATGACTAGATATCAAACGGCACAACCCAGCTTTTACGAGGCAGTAAAATTCTGGTTTAAACTCGGCTGGATAAGTTTTGGCGGCCCCGCCGGGCAAATTGCACTAATGCATCGCGAACTGGTGGAAAATAAACGCTGGTTGGACGAGGCGCATTTTTTACACGCGCTAAACTACTGCATGTTGTTACCCGGGCCAGAGGCCCAGCAACTCGCCACTTATCTGGGCTGGCTGATGCACGGTAAACGCGGCGGCTTGATTGCGGGGTGCCTGTTTATTTTGCCCTCGGTTTTTATTTTACTGCTGCTATCCTGGCTCTACCTCAGCCTTGGCCAGCAGTGGTGGATGTTGGGCATTTTTGCCGGTTTAAAACCGGCGGTTGCGGCTCTTATAATTTTTGCCTGCTTTCGCCTGGCCAAACGCAGTTTAAAAAAAACCTGGACTCGATTAATCAGCGCCGGAGCATTTATCGCACTGGCCATTTTTAACGTACCTTTCCCCTGGATTATTGTCAGTGCCGCCGCCCTTGGGTTCCTGGTACATCACCGCCAGACCCCAAAAATAGCGGGACAGGAATTAACAAATACCAAAGGCATCCCCCGTACGCTGACCTGGCGTGAACCGCTCAAAATTTTTGCAGTGGGTATAGTCGCGTGGATTTTGTCATTTAGTTTGCTGTGGATGACTTTTGGTTGGAACCAGGGTTTTACCCAAATGGCCTGGTTTTTTACCACAGCGGCGCTGCTCTGTTTTGGCGGAGCCTACGCAGTATTGCCCTACGTCATTCAAGGCGCGGTGCAACACTACCACTGGCTGTCCCCCGGGCAAATGCTCGATGGCCTGGCACTGGGGGAATCCACGCCCGGCCCCCTTATTATGGTGATAAATTTTGTTGCCTTTGTGGGCGCCTACCAGCAGCAACTTTTGGGTGAAGGGGCCCAGTTGAGCGCGGGGATTTTTGCCTCGCTCCTGGTAACCTGGTTCAGTTTTTTACCGTCCTTTATTTTTATCCTGGCCGGCGCGCCTTTGGTGGAATCCACCCGTCACAACGAGCGCTGGCAGGCTCCGCTCAGCGGAATAACTGCCGCCGTCGTTGGAGTTATCGCCAACCTGGCCATTTTTTTTATTTACCACTGCCTCTGGCCTCAGGGGCTGGATTGGCATAACTGGCAGGCCGCTATCGGCGCCATCAATTTACCGGCCCTCGCCATTTTGTTGGTGGCGCTAATCTTGTTTGCCGGAAAACGCCCGGGACTCATCGTCAGCTTATGTATTTGTGCAGGCTTGGGCCTGGGCCTGCAGTTCATCGGTCAATAGCCCGCACATAACCGGCAAAAAAAGCCGGCAAAAAAAAGCCGACAATCATGTCGGCTTTTGCAGTGAGCAATACAGATACAATCAGGTGCTGCGCGAAACTGTACAGGCCTGGTGGACTGTTTACTTATAAATTCGATTAACAGCTTGGTGAAATACTATCTGTGTTGTCATTGCTGCGTTAAAAGCAGCCTCGAAAACGTATTTGAACAAGCGGTTAAATTACTCGCCATCATCTTCGTCGGATTCAGGTTTGATATCACCACAGTCGCTGCCCAGCCACTGCCCCTGCATTTCCACATCTATTGCGACCGGCTTGCCATTGGCAATGCTGGTCATATGCATTTTGCCGCGATAAGACTTGCTGTCGATAACTTCAAATTCACCTTCACCAGTGGACTTTTCCTCGCCACCACAAGCAAATTTCACGGTGTATTTATTTTTGCTGAGCTGGGTAAGTTTATTTTCACAGTGATCTTCCGGGTTGGGCGCAAAGCCCTGATCCAGCTCTGCCTGGGTAATACACTGTTTTGCCTTGACGCCCTCGGCGCTTACCTGCAGTTTATCGTTTTGCATGCTAAAACCCTCGGCATCCAACTTCATACCCTGGCCCTCCATTATTGCTTCCATCTGCGCGCGCTGCTCCGGCGGCATACTGGCCAGGTGGCTTTTCATTTCCTCCATGAGCTTTTTCGCCGACTCCTTTTGCGCGTCTTTAATCGCCTGAGAGGAATTACCCACCAGCTTGCTCTGGGTCTGCCAAAGACCGGGTTTAATATCGACTTTGATAGCTTCGGCGCCAACGGCCTGGGACAACAGCCCGGCAAATGCCAAGAGACTCAATTTGCGAGTAAACAGGTATAGATTCATGGTTCAAGGCTCCTTGATGGGTGAAAACAGCTTTGGTTAGTCAAAGCAGCTTTCTACGGCTTGGGCCATGAATGATAGCTTAACTGGGAGACAATTAAATGCCTCCAGGCGCACCAGTGGGTGCAATTGGGATCGCGAGGGAGCAGAAAAAAACAAAGCCCCAAACGGGGCTTTGTTAAGGCGTTGCGGAGTTAAGGTAATGGGTTACTCACCCATCAGCTGCTTAACCTGTGGCTCTATAGCGCTGGCCCAAATCTCATAGCCTTTTTCATTAGGGTGGAGCAAGTCGGGCATGATATCGGTGGACAATTGTCCCTGGGCATCGAGGAACTTGGCACCTATGTCGGTGTAGAAAACCTGCTTATTGTCGGCATAAGTGGCAATGATTTTGTTAATTTCATCATTGATATTGCGCAGCAAGGTACCTGGCACATGGTCGCGGGGAAATATGCTGACCAACAGGATTTTAGTGTTGGGTAAGCGGGTTTTAAGTTCTTCCAGCAGCTTATGAACACCCTTGGCGGTGGAAGCGGGCTCTTCGCGGCGAAACCCGGTATTGTTGGTGCCTATCATCATCACCACCAATTTGGGGTTTATGCCGTCCACCTCGCCGTGCTGTAAACGCCAGAGTACGTTCTCGGTGCGATCGCCACTAAAGCCCAGGGCGATGGCATTGCGTTTGCCATAGTATTTATCCCACACAGGCACACCGCTTTTTTCCCAGCCCTCGGTAATCGAGTCGCCGATAAACACCAGGTCTATGGGACGGGCTTTAATATCTTTTAGTTTTTGCTCGTGGCGTGGCTGCCACCAGCTTAAGGCCCACCATTCATTGAGCATGCTCGGTGTAACAGACACAGTTTTGCTATCCGGGCAGCTGGCCAACTGAACATTTTTTTCCGGCTTTTTCAGCCAGCGCACATTGGCGATTTGAATTTTGCCTGTGCCACCCACCTCCACGGCGAAGGGGCTGGTTACCTGGCGAAAGTTATCGCCCGCCACCGGGAAGCAGCTGAGCGGCACCTGGACTCGCTGCCATCCCTTACCCTGCATGGCCTTGGCAGGCAGTGAATAGGCAACCAGGCGGTTGCAATCAAAGGAGGCGCATTGCATCTTGAGCGCAATGCCACCATTGGCCAGCTCGTCCACTTTTAAATCCAAGCTGAGTACGCCCTTGGGTAAATAGCGGGTTAAATCCACAGGCGCGCCAGCGCTCAGGCTGAGGGCAGCGCTCCATGAGTCGTTCCAGCTAAATGCTACTGCATTTTCGCTGGCAGACTTTTGCGTAAACTCGGCGCGAACATCACCTTTAGGCAGCACGCCCTTACCACTGATCAAATCCTGTCGTGTACCGTAACTCTCAAAGAGCCAGTGCCAGCCTTTAAGCGGCTGCTCGGTGTAAAGCTCCAGGCCAGAACTGGCCTGGGCGAGTAAGCTCACGTTGAATAAAAATAAACTACTGAGAGAAAGCAATATTTTTTTTAGCATGGATCACCTCGTTCCAAATATGTTTTTATTATGCGTAAAAATTATTTTGCACTAACCACAGTTTGCTGCTGAACCCCCATACCCTCGATACCCAGCTCCATCACATCGCCTTCATTGAGATAGAGCGGTGGATTTTGGCCGAGACCGACTCCGGGCGGTGTGCCGGTACTAATCACGTCACCTGGCTGCAGGCTCATAAATTGGCTGAGGTAGTGCACCAAAAATGCCGGACCAAACACCATGTGCTTGGTAGAGCCGTTCTGGAATGTTTTGCCGTTGACTTTAAGCCAGAGGTTGAGGTTGAGCGGGTCGGCCACTTCGTCTTTAGTGACCAGGTAAGGGCCGATTGGCCCGAAGCTGTCACAGCCTTTACCCTTGTCCCACTGGCCGCCGCGCTCCAGTTGGAAATTGCGCTCGGACACATCGTTTATCACGCAGTAACCGGCAATGTAATCCATGGCATCATCCAGCTCAACATAGCTGGCGTGTTTGCCAATGACAATCCCCAGTTCTACTTCCCAATCCAACTTGGTTGAGTTGCGCGGCTTGATCACATTGTCGTTGGGGCCGGTAATAGCGCTGGTGGCTTTCATAAATACCACAGGCTCACTCGGCACCGGCAGGCCGGATTCCGCGGCGTGGTCGGCGTAGTTAAGGCCGATACAAATAAATTTGCCCACTTTATTCACGCAGGGACCAAAACGCTGAGCGCTCACCACTGGCAGGCTATTCACATCCAAGGCGGCAAGTTTTTGCAGCGCCTCTGCACTGAGGCTGGCGCCATCGATATCGGCTACTACTGCAGACAGATCGCGGATATTGCCCTGTGCATCCAACAGGCCGGGTTTTTCTTGCCCCACTGGGCCGTAGCGAAGTAATTTCATGGGTGTCTCTCACAGTTAACGCTAATTATCAGGAGTTTTCTGAGCTGTGTTGGCGAGTTTCTATTAACCCGCCAGCCTTCAGCTGGCGGCGGTACATCCCTGTGCCGCACTATTAATCCGACAATATTCATCGCCGGATTAATAGTACCGGAAGTTTCTCAAATTATTCCCAGACCAGCTAAGGTTAATTGCTCCAGCCGCCATCAATCACATTGATAGTGCCCGTGGTAAAGGCGGAGGCATCACTTGCTAAATAGAGGGCAAGTTCAGCCATTTCGCGCGCAGTACCCATGTGCCCCATAGGTTGGCGGGCGACAAAGTTTTTCAGTGCAGTTTCATAATCGCCCGTTGCCTGCAAGCGCTCCTCCAGCGACGGAGTTTGCACTGTACCCGGACAAATGGCGTTACAGCGAATCCCCTGAGTAACAAAATCTGCCGCGATAGCTTTGGTGAGGCCAATGACTGCCGCCTTGGTCATACCATAGGCAAAGCGATTGGGCGCGCCTTTTACAGAGCTGGCCACCGATGACATATTAATAATGGAGCCGCCACCACGCTTGAGCATGCCCGGCAAAAAGCTGCGGATTATGCGGTACATGGAGCTTACGTTTAAATCAAACGAAAACTGCCAGGCCTTTTCATCGCAATCGAGGATGGTGCCATTGTGCACATAACCGGCGCAATTAAACAAAATATCTATGCCGCCCAGCTCATCGGCAAGTTGTTGAATTTGGTTGTGGTCGAGCACATTCAACTCGCGCAGCTCGCAGCCCTGCAATTCGCTTAACAATTGCATGTTGATGTCGGTGGCGATAACGCGCGCACCCTCGGCGGCAAACAGTTCTGCCGCAGCGCGACCTATACCTTGGGCGGCCGCAGTGACCAGGGCAACTTTTCCCTCTAGACGTTTCATAATTTTCTCGCGGGACAATTAATTATTTTAAAAAAGGTAAAACAAAGATTGAGCTAAACCAGCCCCAATCTTCGGTCTGCCAAGACTCTGTCGATAAATATCAAGCGATCTGCCGCACCGGCAAACAGCTGGGCCCAATAGGTTCAAACGCTTTGTAGGTGAGGATAAATTCCTGGTGGCCCATGGCCTCTGACAGACTGTGCTGGCCAGAGGATACCGCAATTACCTGCTGTAAAATTTCCTCGCCCACCTCATCCAGGCTGGCGGCGCCTGCCAGTATACGGCCGGCGTTTACGTCCATATCTTCTGCCAGGCGGTTGTAAGTCTCCGGGTTGGCACAAATTTTTATCACCGGCGAAATGGCCGAGCCCACTACCGAACCGCGCCCGGTAGTAAATAAAATCACGTGGGAGCCACAGGCAATCAACTCGACAATTTCGGCGTTATCGGAAATATTGGGGAAACCAAAACGCGGCTCACCATCGGGTACAACATCCAGCAAATACAAGCCGCCAGCCGGTGGAATATCGCCCGGTTTAATTAAACCGCTAATGGGCGAAGAGCCGGACTTGGAATAGGCCCCCATGGATTTTTCCTCCTGGGTGGTGAGGCCACCATCGGCATTACCAGGCGCAAAACTGCCAAAGCCCATGGTGCGATAATAGCGCTCGGCCTTTTCCACACAGGCTTCAATTTCAGCGCCCAGCTCCGGGGTGAGCGCGCGGTCGGCCATGATGGTTTCACAGCCAATCAGCTCGCCTGTCTCTTCAAAAATGCAGGTGGCATTGGCTGCTACCAGGGCATCAAAGCAGCGCCCTACCGCCGGGTTGGCAGTGATGCCGCTGGTGCCATCGGAACCACCGCAAATAGTGCCCACGATCAATTCGTTTAAGTACATAGGCACCCGCTCAACCTTGGCGGCTTGCGTTTGCAGGCGCGCCACGGCAGCAACCCCAGCACTTATGGTGGATTTGGTTCCACCGGTTTCCTGAATGACCAGTAATTCTGCGGGGCGCCCCGAGGCGAGAATATCGGCGAGTAATTTTTCGCGATTCATGCTCTCGCAACCCAGCGACACCAGCAGCACGCCGCCGACGTTAGCGTGGGTGCAAACCGCCTTCATCATCTGATAGGCGTAGCTGTTGGGGTAACAGCCGGGGAAGCCGATCAGGTGCACATCCAGGTCATCGCTGAGGGTGACTATGCGGCGCGAGACATGGTGCGCACACTCCACCAGATAGGCCACCAGAATTACATTGCGTATGCCCTTGCGGCCATCGGCGCGCAAAAAGGCGGGAAAACTCACAGGCGAACTCATGGCAACTCCAGACATCTCTGAGCAATCAATTAAAAATTACTTATTGGTTTTTTCACTTTGCGCTTGGCGCGTGTGGCTGGGAATGTAATCGCTTTTCATGTTGTGCATATGTACATGCTCACCCTTAGCGGCTGCAGCAACCATAGAGCCAATGGGTGCACCATAACGCAGCACCTTGTCACCTGGCTGCAAATTGACACGCGCCAGCTTGTGGCCCACGGCAATAGCTTTTTGCGCAGGAATTTTTTCGCCATCCATGTCGAGCAAATCGCCTGCATGAATTTGCGCCACACAGATAAGTACATTGTCGTTCGGGTGAAGTAGTATCAGTTGCTGTTTGTCGGCCAAGGCTTGGCTGGCGCTGGTGGTCATAAAATTAATTACCTAAATTCGATCTATTGCGCAAGGGTTGGCACTGGCGCGAGCGGATGCATCAGCTCGCGCTCGCGCAGCTGCTGCCAAAATTCATTGGGAATAGGCTGCGCCATCCAACGCGCTGCCTGGCTAACTTGATCGCGGCTGGCAAATCCAGCCAATACCGATGCCACCTGAGCATGGGCCAGCGGGAACTGCAATGCCGCAGCGGCCAGAGGTACACTAAACTCATCGCAGAGCGACTCCAGCTGCGCAACCCGTGCCACTATCGCCGCAGGCGCTGGTTCGTAGTTATAGTACTTGGGGCCAGGGCCTTTAACCCCGGTGGCAAGAATACCGGAATTAAAGGGGCCGCCAAGAATTACCGAGGCGCCGCGCGCGGCACAGTTTGGGAGGAAAGTTTCCAGTGCCCCCTGCTCCAGCAGGCTGTAGCGCCCGGCCAGTAAAAAGCCATCAAAATCACCTTGCGCCATGGCCTCTTCGCACACCTGCCACTCGTTTGCCCCTAGGCCAATTGCCTTTACCCTGCCCTCAGCCTTGAGCTGGGCCATGGCCTTATAGCCGCCTTCAAAAAAGGTTTTAAACCGCTCCGGGTGTAGATCACCGTGGGTGACGCGACCCAGGTCGTGAGCAAAGAGAATATCCACCGAGTCGCATCCCAGACGCGCGAGGCTGGATTCAAAGGAGCGCATTATACCGTCGTAGCTGTAGTCGAATTCTGGCTCCAGGGCTGGCGTGTCGACAAAACCGTGACGCATAGCCTGGTCGGCAGTTGTGGGCACTAGCAGCCGCCCCACTTTGGTGGAAATAACTGGCGCTGTAGCGCCGGAAGCGAGAAACTGCCCCAGGCGCGACTCACTTAAACCAAAACCATAGTGAGGGGCTGTATCAAAATACTGAATGCCTGCAGAACTGGCGGCAGCCAACGCCGCCTGGGCTTGAGCGTCAGTCACTGAGGTATATAGGTTGCCAATAGGCGCAGCGCCAAACCCCAAAGGCGAAAGTACAACTTGTGACTGGCCAAATGGCCGAGGCGCTATAAAGCCTTGGCCGGAACCTGCAACATCCAAGGAGTTCACACCCACCTCTTTTTATAATTAAAAATGAAGTTATCAATAAAAATATGTCATCTAATTTATCTGATTTAGAACATATAGTAAATTAGACTTTTAGGCTTTTAGGTAAAGTTTTACCCGTTGCCGCTGGGATTCGCCCGCCGCGCTCAGCTCTTATAATCGCCAGGATTTCTACCGCAAGATAAAAAGGCCGACAGCTTGGTCGGCCTAAACGAGGAATTAACGACCATCGTCCAACAGTGATTCAGATACCTTTTGCGTCGCCTTGCGAATCACTTCAACTATCTCCTGCTCACTCATCGGCTGGCTGCGAATATTGATGTAGGGAACCGTCAATACCGCCGCTATACCGTGCGCGCCAGAAATTGGCAAACTGTAATCGGTCACCCCTTCCACAAACTCGCTTGGGGAGCAGAAATAGCCCCGATCCACCGCCTTGCGCGACTTACTCAGGAAGCGCTCAATTCGCTCCATATCTGCACCTACCGACAGCTGCGGCATCCAGGTGGCCTGCACCTCAGCGGGTGCCATACCGTATAAAAGAGCTCCCGAGTTGGCATCCAGCAAACGGCGGCGGTAACCCACGCGCACAGAAAAACCGAGATCCATAGGGCTTTCCATACGCGCCACCACCACTATCTGATCACCCGAGGCCACCACCAGATGGCAGGATTGCCCCAGCTCACGGCTCAACTCTTTCATAGCTGGCAGCGCTGACTCGAGCAAGCTTTTGGTCAATCCCTGGGAAATACCCAGGGTGAACAGCTTATTGGTAAGCAAATAGCCATCGCGGCTATCCGGCGCCTGGGCGATAAAGCCGCGGTATTCCAATGCCAACACCATACGGAAAAGCTCACTGACCGAACGCCCCAGGGCCGAGGCCATTTGCGAGGTGGTCATAGGTGTGGAATTGCGCGCAAGCAACTCGAGGATATCCAAGCCTTTTTCCAAAGCTGGAGCACGATACTTACGCTCGTCATCTTCGGTCATACTACCGTGACCCAAGCTATCTCCAAGCACTGAATTTGCTGATGCCATAACCCTGCTTCTCTTTAATTGATCCAAACACATTATCGTTAAGTAAAAATTCACTGCCTTCAGCCTGGCCCAGGCTGCATCGACAATTTAGCCCCAGGTTTAAACGCCAATCAATTCCGTAAAATCGCTGCGCCCCCAAATGAAAAACCAAATCTGTTGCTCGGGATTTAAACCCCGGAGCAACCTGCAATTTAAATGCAGCCAGGCTTCGCAGCTGCGAGCATAAAACGCTACCACTAAAAAACAAATCAGCGAGTTGGCTGAAGCCTCTAAAATAACAGGCCGCTGACGATGACAAGGAGCGCACTGAATTGACAGGCGCACTCACGCAGCTGAACCGCCGAGTAAAACAGCAGTGGGCTACAGCCGCAAAGCATTTGGCCGAGCAGCACCCCAGCCTTGTAGCCAAAGCGCTCATCAACAGCGCAGCGGAAATCGACAACAGGAAATACATATAAAACGCCGACTGCACCAAGCCAGATTTGAGATCCGACAGAGTGAACAGCATTTTAATTTGAGTGATCAGAATATCGTTGAGGTTGTTGGCACCCCCCCAGAGGAAAAACAAGCCAACAATTAAAACCAGAGAAAAGAACACGGGCACGACGCTTGAATAATCGCGCTCTTGGATAAATTTGCGGGCATGCGCTGTCAGCTTGGCTTTCGCTGTCATTGTTGCTCCAGAGGCCAGGATGCCCAGCCCATACTTTTTATTGATTATTGATTTTGGAGTATCGTCCCAGACACTTCGAGCGATTAGAAAACCCTAGCTCCTATCGCTTTATAAGTAAAATTTATTTTATAAATAAAACCTGATAAAATAGAGTCACCTTAACTATAACATACTGGTGTACAAGATGATCCTCGCCAATACCGATGATTACCGCCTTCTTGCAAAAAAACGCCTACCTCACTTTTTATTTGAATACATAGACGGCGGCGCCTTTAGTGAAACTACCCTGGGCAACAACACCCGCGACCTGCAACAAATCGCCCTGCGCCAGCGAGTGCTGCGTGATGTATCAGACATAGATACTCAATTGGAATTATTTGGCCAAACCATGAGCCTGCCCCTGGGGCTATCGCCAGTAGGTATTGCCGGGCTCAACGCCCGCCGCGGCGAAGTCCAAGCCGCGCGCGCCGCCGAAGACTTCGGCGTGCCCTTTTGCCTGTCCACCGTTTCTGCCTGCTCCATTGACGAGGTGCGCGCCGGGGTGAGCAAGCCGGTGTGGTTTCAGTTATACATGATTCGCGACCGCGGCTTTTTGCGCGAAATGCTCGCCCGCGCCAAAGCAGCAGGCACTAATAACCTGTTATTTACCGTGGATATGCCAGTGCCCGCAACCCGCTACCGCGACATGCGCTCTGGGCTCTCTTACGGAAGCCTTTGGCAGCGCAAACTGCGCCGCGTTGGCCAGGTGCTTACCCGCCCCTACTGGGCTTGGGATGTGGGCCTGTTGGGCCGCCCTCACAATCTCGGCAATATTGCCCCGGTGCTGGGCGAAAAGGCGGGAATCGATGATTTTTGGAGCTGGCTGGGCAACAACTTTGACCCGCGCGTCACCTGGGAGGATATCGACAGAATCCGCGCCGAATGGGACGGCAACTTTATCATCAAAGGGATTCTCGACCCGGAAGATGCACGCCAAGCACAACAAATTGGCTGCGATGGTTTGATTGTTTCCAATCACGGCGGTCGTCAGCTGGACGGCGCCCTCTCCTCCATTAAAGCTCTGCCCGCCATTGCCGATGCAGTGGGCGACTCACTTCCCTTAATTTTGGACTCGGGGGTGCGCTCAGGCTTGGACATAGTGCGCGCCCTGGCGCTGGGCGCAAAAATGGTAATGATCGGCCGCCCCTGGGTTTACGCCCTGGCCGCGCGCCAGCAACAAGGTGTGACAGAAATTCTGGAAATTCTCGCCAAAGAAATGCGCGTGGCAATGGCCTTAAGCGGTTGTCGATCACTGAAAGAAATTACCACCGAGGTGCTCGCAAAAGCCTAACGGCTTGCTGAAATAGTCCAATTGCTAGCAACAACTGCCCATGAGCGCAGGAGCCTGGCAGCTCGATAGTCCGCCGACTCAGATTGATTTACGTGACGCAGCTAAGTGTAATGGCGGCGCACAGAACCGTTATTACTGACTATTATGAAAGGCGAGCCCGCATGAAAGGTGAGCTCGCATGAAAGGCGAACTCGATTGAGACCGACCTGACAGATACCCTAAAGAAACGGGTAACTGCCAGATCCGGCCTGAATTACTACATGTTTTTTGCATTTAACGCAGGAACAACATAGTCAAGCTGCGCTCATCAAAGGTAAGCGATACCGCTGAATTCGCTTATTCTAGGGAGCCAGGGTAACTTTAGGTTTAGCGGATGCACTGACTTTACCGGCGCCAACCAACGCAGCATCAAATACCTGCTGGTCACCAATCGCTGGCGTATTGCGATCGAATATCGGGAACATGTCGTAACCGGTATCCCACATAAAGGGCATTACACCCATTGAATTTGCGCGCCCGATAAAATATTGGTAGAAGTATGCACGCGAGGCAAGATGCAATGCTAAGGCATCACCGCTAAGGCTGTTACGGCGAATCGCTCCAAACTCACCCAACACTACAGGTATTCCGTGATCGACGAACTTGGTTTTCAATAAATCAATTTCCTGGTCAACCCAATCCTCCTCGCCCCAGGTAGAATTGCGCTCGATATCAGTTGTCGAGTGGAAATCCTTACCCCAGTAATAAGCCATTTTTCCCCAACTGGCATCTTCCGTCATCAAGCCAAAATTGTACGGGCCGTAAGAGTGAACCTCGACCATCTCACGCCCTACAGCATCGTCATCGGGCATGCTCTGCCACAACTCATTTGTCTTATCTATATCCGTCTTGGGACCTTGAACAACCAGCACCCGGTAAGCATTTCTGCCGCCGGTAGCGCGCACCGCATCCACGAAGGTTTGGTGATAACTTTTAAGAATCGCCATTTGATTTGCCGTTCCCGCATCTGGCTCATTGGCGCTTGCAAACATGACATGGCCATCAAAATCACGCAGCTTAGTTGCTATCTGCTCCCAAAATGCTTTTTGTTTAGCGTTAACTGCTACCTGGCTATCCGCATCAATATGCTTTTCCAGCCAACCGCCATCCCAGTGAATATTTACAAGGATATAAAGCCCATTATCAACAGACCATTGGACGACTTGTTTTACACGATCAAGCCAAGCCGCATCTATCTCCGCAGTATCCTGATTAGCGTATTGATTCCAGGACACCGGCAGCCGCACCGCATCAACACCGCTATCTTTAAGAAACTTGATATAAGCCTCAGTGATTTTTGGGTTACCCCAATTTGTCTCGCCACCGGTTGCCTCCATAGTGTTGCCAATGTTAACTCCCAGTTTAATCTTGCTGGCAATTGCCATTGCATCATCATCCATTCCAGCGGCGTTTGGAGCAATTGGGTTGGTGTTATAACTGGGATATAACGCGTTGGACAATGAAGAGCTGGCCTCACTGGAAGCGCCAACCGAACTTGAACTCACCGAGGATAAGACGCTGCTCGAACTTACAGAGGATGAAACTCCAGTCGAACTAACGGAAGAAGATCCACCATTCGTTCCACCTCCTCCACCGCAAGCTGAAACCAAACACACCATGCCAAGCATTAACAATTTATTTATAACTTTCATATTTTGGAACTCTTTTTTGCCTACCGACAGCATTACTATTAGATTTAAAATATCAGCTGGTAATTTTTAATTAACAATCGACAAAACTAACAAAGTGGCCTGCATATAACTTTTATATGCACTGTATTCAACAGTGGAGCCCATATTAGCTTAGTAACTAACGCGGCCACCACCCACTATAAATCAGCTGGCCCAAGCAGAGCCCCCAGATAAGCCAAAGACACCATCCGACAATCGGCCAATTTTTCTCGTCGGATGGCGCGGCCCTTATCCGACCTACTTGCTGGCAACAAACGATTGAGCATTTAGTATAGGAACTTTTCAGGCACAGCTGCGATTAGACAATCGCCACCTCCATAGGCGGTGGTTTTGAGTTGGCAATAAAAAATGCCAGTCAGCTTAACTGACTGGCATTACCGCAATAGCGGAGCTTTTTATTTTGAGTAGATACAACCGCTAGTTAGCGTGTACGTTTTACGCTAACAGCTTTACCCTGATAGTCCACGGCTTCAGCAGCGGCCTTATCAAAGTTGGTGGCATCAGCTGTGGTGCCAGAGATAAAGCGCACACGGATTTTGCGATCATTAGCCATACCCTCGAAGCTGCCCACGCGATCACCAATGGTAAGAGTACCCGTAGCATCGTTGTAGCTCACTGGAATGCGCGACCACTCGCCGCTTGCGTACTTGGTGGAGCGGCCATCATCTTCATAGATATCAAACTCGCCGTTTGCACCTGTGTATACGGTAATTAACAGGGGCGCGTTCAAGCCTTCATCTGTGTATTGAATGGCAGGGCCAGTGGGCACAATGGAGCCGGCTTTTACAAACAGCGGCATACGTGCCAAAGGCGCATCAGCGTTAATGGTTTGACCGCCCTGCAGTTTTTCGCCGGTGTAGAAATTGTACCAATCGGCACCTTCCGGCAAATAAACTTCGCGTGCACGGGCTTTATCTTCATACACAGGGTTAACCAAGAAGGCCGGACCAAACATGTACTGGGTATTGATATCCCAGGCTTTATGATCGCCAGGGAAATCCATTACCAGGCCGCGCATGATGGTGCCATCTTTCTGGTAGGTGTCACCCGCCAGGGTATAGATGTAAGGCATCAATCTGTAGCGCAGCTTGATGGTATCTTCAAGAATGTTGTAAGCCTCTGTACCTTCTTTGGCCAAACTGAAAATTTCGCGGTAAGGCGACTGGCCGTGAGAGCGGAACAGTGGCACAAAGGCGCCAAACTGGAACCAGCGAATATTCAGTTCCTGCCAATCGGCAACCAGTTCCGGACGAAGGTCTGCAACATTAAATGCTTCAGCACCGCCTTTACCTCCGAAACGATATTTATCTTCGGGGGTAAAGCCGCCTATATCAAAGCTCCAGTTGGGCATACCTGCCATGCTGATGCCCACGCCAGCGGCTACCTGCTCTTTAAGGTTATTCCAACGCGAGGAGGTATCACCGCTCCACACCGCCGAACCAGTGCGCTGAATGCCGCCAAAACCTGAGCGGGTCAAAATAAAGGAGCGCTTTTCAGGAGTCTCTTTTTTCCAGCCTTCATACACAGCAGTAGCGTTAGGTACGGCGTAGGAGTTGAAGTACTCAGCACCAGAACCAATGCCACCTTCGCGGCTGATTAACTCTTTGCGTTTAGTGAACGACAGGTTGGAGTGAATATCCGGCTCAGCCGCATCCAGCCAGTAGGCATCAAAGCCTTTGGAGTTAATTTTTTCGCTGATTTGTTTCCAGAATATTTCCTGGGCTTCTTTGGTGTAGGGATCATAGAAGGCATTCAAATAGCCTGCGCCAATCCAGTCTTTGTTACCTTCTTCGATGTTCTTGTTGAACATATAGCCTTTGGCATTAAGTTCTTTATAGTTATCCGTGGTGGGATAGAACTTGGGCCACACGGAAATCATAATATTGCCGTGCATTGCATGAATTTTGTCGGTCATGGCTTTGGGATCAGGGAAATACTTTTTATCAAAGTCGTGACTGCCCCAGGCGTCCACCGGCCAGTAAGACCAATCCAGCACTATGTTGTCGATAGGAATTTTTTTATCGCGATAGTATTTAAAGGTATTGGTAATTTCATCTTGTGACTTGTAACGCTCGCGGCTTTGCCAGAAACCGTAAACCCATTTTGGCAACATAACGGCTTTGCCGGTCAGGTGACGATAGCCAGCAACCAAATCATCTTTGTTTTGGCCGGCAACAAAGTAATAGTCAATTGCTTTGCCAGTGTCAGATGCCAGCGACAGTTCGCCCTGCTCTGCGGCTGGCATAGGGTCCAGATGCGTCAAACGGAAAAAGCCACCGCCAGGGGTCCACTCCACCTTGAGCGATTTTTTCTCGCCCGCTTTCATGGTGGTGTTGTAGGTGTGATACCAGGGGTTCCAGTTCATGCGGAAGCGATCAAGTACCTTTTCGCCATCAACAAACAGTTTGGCATAACCTGAGGAGTACATTTTAAAGTGATGTACGCCAGATGTTTCCGCTTCGATACTGCCTTCCCACTCAATGCGCAGATTTTTCGCATCTTTTACTTCGGCGGGCATTTCGTGCTCACGCACGCTGTTGTTGCCGTAGAATTGATAATTCAAATCAGACTCTACACGCGTCAGCTTTAACTCATCACCATCGTAATAACGTGCCGTTAAACCACCGGGGTTGCCATTGACATCATAGAGCTTAAGGGTGTCAGCCAAGGGCTGGGTTTCGCGCGGGTCGCCAAAACGAGTGACGGAATTGTTATCCCAAAGTACGCCATAGTTGCGACTGGACAGCACATAGGGAATAGAAATCACCAGGTTGTAGGTGGTGAGTTCAACATTTTCACCGGCGTAATTAACCTGGCCATTTTGGTGCTGACCCAGGCCAAAAAAGCCTTCGTCGCTGCCGCGATTAAATTCCTGGCGAATGGCAAAGGAATTTGCAGCCGGAGTGATTGGGTCGGCGGTTACCGGGCCAAAGCTGCCGCGATTTTCTTCGTGCAGCAGCTCATTGCCAGCAGCATCGTAAAAACTCACAGTGCCGTCTACCAATGAAGCCTTGGCAGTGACCTTGGCTGTTTTAAGCACCAGACTGTTGCCTTCTTGATTTACGGTAAAAGCCGCACTGGAATCTGGCTCCGCAACCACCTGGATGCTTTTGGGGATAACACTAAAGTCATCGCCCGGCAGCGCCGTTACGCGGATAATGCTGTCAGACATCACCTGTAAACGGACTTTTTTAACCGCACCCTGGGTTAGATTGAGCACTACGCCCTGGGCGGTTTTCTCAAAAGATGCCAGCGCTTGCACTTGCTCACTGGCAGGTTTGGCCGTGCTTGTCTCTTCACTGTGCTTGGAACAGGCCTGCAGCAGGGCGACAGAGGCGACCCCCAGCACACAGGCTTTGATCCACTGATTCGCAGATGTCATTGTTCTATCCTCGCTTTCTAACTGTTTTTTAAAAATATTACTTGGTGTTATATGTAGCCATTTTAACTTTGAGCAAATGTGGGCGCTCGCTAAAATTTAGCCCCCAGTCTGCCTGATCGCCGTTCCATACACGTTCCATCACCCACTGACCTTTTTCAAAGTGCCCCTCTTCCACACGATCAATCATAAAGTTTTGGCCCTGCAGCTCTTTGGATGCCATAAACTCCACCCGCGCCTGCAGGGCGGTGACCAAAAATTCGTTATCGCTCAATTTGGCAATGGCTGCGCCGCCGATGGCTGGATCATTGCCCTTGGGTGGTGCTATAAAAAACATAGGGCGACCGTAGGTTACCTCGACATCCCAGAGGCCCAAATCCAATTTTTGGGTAAGTGCCTTGGCAATTTTTTTATCGGCTGCGTCTTTTTCTGCCTGGCTCGCACTGGGCGCAGCCTTCATGGCATCCACCTCAGCCTTGCTGAGCGGCTCGGACACACCCCAGACCTGGCTCTGGTAATTTAAACGCGCCCACTCACTGGCCGAATTTGCAAACAAACGGTAATAGCGGGCAAAGTTTTCAATCATCTGCTCGCTGTAAACTTCCTCCCCGAGCGGATAATTCATATAGCCAGAGTCATCCATACCAAAGGGCGTAAAACCTATGGCACCCTGCCCTAAGGCAGAAAACAAATAGCGGCCATAATCCTGCTTATTGCCAATTTCTGCCACAAACAAGGGGTTGCTGGGCAGCGAATACAGCTCCAGCCATTTGCTCACGACCTTGTAATCCGGGTTGTAAATATCCGGTGCCACAAAATCCAGGTGCGGCGCTGCCGCGAGCCACACAGGAATGGAAGTGTGCACTGGCCCGCCACTTTCAAAAGTAGCACCGGGAATACCTTCGCTAAAAGGATCGGCCAAGGCCGCGTTAGCATACATGGGTAGGGCTTTAATCGCCTTACCCTCTGCCGCTAACTCATCGCAAAACTTGGCGATGTGGTAGGCGTGAAAAAATTCATCGGCCTGTTTGCCGAACACTTCCGGCCAGCTGCCGGATTTAACGCCGAGTTTTTTAACCAGCTCCGCTGGCACAGGCGCATTAAATACCGCTTCGGCCATAGGCGAATAATCGCGCGCAGATCCCCAGGTACCGGACTCGTTTTCCACCTGCACCATAATCACGGTGTTTTTGCTGTCGTGTTTCTTTAAATAATGCATTAACGCCAAAAAGGCTTTTTTATCGGCGGCCAGGGTTTCTTTACCCAAGGGCGATAGGGAGTTAACTGTAGCGCCATCTTTAGTCACTACACGGGGGAAGCGTTTATTATCCAGTTTCACCCAGGCGGGTGCATATTGCGGGCCATTGTTTTTCCAGGTTGCAAACCAGAGTAATACCAGGCGCTTGTCGTGGGCGCGAGCCTCTTTAAGCAGCACATCAAGGTAGGAAAAATCGAGTTTACCTTCAACTGGTTCTATCTGCTCCCAGGCTACAGGAATACTCAAGGTATTGGCCTGCAGTTTTTCTACACTGGGCCAGACATCCTTAAGTGCAGCGGGATAATTGGAGGAGTTATTGGCCTGTGCACCTAACACCAAATAGGGAGCGCCATCGACTTTAAGCATGTGCTTGCCGTTGTTTGCAACAATCTGCGGCAATTCACTTGCAAAGGCTTGCAGCGAAAAGCCATAGACCACAAGGATTCTGAAGGCTCTTGCCATAGCCAGCTTCATATTTTCTCCAACCCGAATCTACTGAACAATGAATATTAGATATCTATTATTAAAAGTCGCAATTCTGGCGAATTCCTCAGGATAAAAGTACAGCTTTTACCCATGTTTACAATCAATCACAGTCATATAAATAAAAAAAAGCCTTGCACCCATTACGGGTGCAAGGCGCCATCAGGAAACAGAAACTACTTTAAAATTTTGCTCTCAAAGTAAATGCATAACGCGTATCATTCACAAAATAAGCAGTGTAGTGATCTCCTGCACCATTTTGCCTCATGATAGTACGTGTTTCCGCATTACCCAAGTTATTTGCCTCAAGCGAGGCAGTAATGTTATCAGTGATTTTATACGATATAGACCCATCAAGCTGGCCATATTCGTTGTTATATACTGGCAACTTCCAGGTGACACCTTTATCCGTACCATTGAAGCCGTTTGCTCCCACTGACATCAGGAATTCACTGCGCCAGTTATAAGCCAAACGCGCAGACCAATCACCCTTCTCAAACATGGCGACAAAATTATAAGAGTCACGCGACAAGCCTTCATATGGCAAATTGCCATATTCAGAACCATCTGTATCTTTGGCAGCCACATCACTATCTACTTTTGTGGTGCTATCGATATAAGTGTAGTTGGTTTCAATGCCGAATCCGTCAAACGGCGCGGGCAAGAAATCAAAGAACTGTTTGTAACCAACTTCAAAACCACTAATATCAGCAGTACCGGTATTCACGGGGCGAGTTACTGTATAGGTGTGCTCATTAAGGCCATCGCCATAATTTTCCAACACAACCTGATTGCGCACAAAATCGCTAATATTTTTGGTAAAGGCATTTATGTGCGCCATACCACCGTGCTCATTGAAGTACCACTCCAAAGAAAGATCCACTTGATTAGATGTCATCGGCTTCAACCAAGGGTTAGAGCCAGAGCTAGATGTGAATTTTACATCCGACAAATCAGGAACCTGACCCGGCGCTGGATTAACACCATCCTTCAAGCTAGCAGTGAGAACTTGATACGCAGCCAACTGACTAAACGCTGGGCGAGTCATCGCTTTACCCACTGCGAAACGAGCGAATAGATTATCGCGAATTTTCCAGCGCACATTCAAAGAGGGCAACACGTTGGTATAGGAGTTCTTCGCATCAATAGGTACAGATTCACCATTACCATAGCCAAGCAGGGTTGGATAAATCAAATGACCCGATGCAGTGCTATCAGTTTGCACCACACGCACACCAAAATTACCATCGACCGGGAGCGCCATATCATCAAAGGAAAAACTTGTCAGAAAATATGCTGCCGCAGTATTTTCACTTTGAATATTTTGATACTTATCCTGGGTGAGGTCTGTGGGCGAATAGTCTGCAACACAGCAGAGGTATTCGGCATCATCATGCAATTGTTGGTAGGTGTTCGGATAACCTAAAGCCAGTTCAGTTATAGGTGCATAAACTCCAGCCGGCTGTGCAGTTTTACCTTTAAAGAAATTATCAAAGGTATTCAAATGCAACAACGAGGTATCGTCGATGGTAGGCATAGCGCCGCCAGGAATCGCCCACCCTTGCATCCAAGTTTGATAAATCGCAACCCAGTTGTAGCTTGAATCAATGTTATGTGCATTGCGGTCAGTAAAACGTACACCTGCTTTAACAGACTTGATAACTGAATCGTCAAAACTGTATTTTGCATTCGCGGCAAACACATATTGATCTGCATGGTTATCGTCTTGATGATCCATGGTGAAACCGAAATAGTAATTATCAGTGTTGCCCAAATAATCTGGGTCACTACCAATCACCGGATGGTCACCCGACAAATCCACATCGATGTAGGGAACGTTAACGCCAGTAGCAACAGTTGAGTCAAGGCCACCAGTCTTCGCGCGAGTGTATTGCAAATCAGCATCGAATGCCCAATGGTCATCAGGAGCCCACTTTACTCCCAAATCATAATCTGTAGTTTTAGAGGTGCGAGTAGAAGCACGCACATCCGCCCCCATAGGAATGCCAGCACCTGCAGACAAACGACCAGAAACAAACACACCGTTTTCATCATAGACGGAATCTGCAGAGGGGATTACACCATAGGGATCATTAGATACGAAAATAGCATCTTCATCCCAGCCCATGACGTACTTGGAATTAAATACGGTGAAGCTAACTTGCGTATCATCATTTGGTGCCCATTGCAGCGCCGCATAGGAACCAGTGCGCTTACGATCAAATCCCATTGAGCGCCAGTCTGCACCGCGAGGAACCCAAACCATTTCGCCAACATGGCCCGCAGCATCGTCGCGAGGGAAGAACGGACGAGTAGTCATGCCGTCTGTACGAGTAGATATTTCGGAATAGGCAACATCAACTAGGAAACCAATTTCACCGATACCAGTATTCCAGCGATCTGAATAGATCGCAGAGTAAGATGGCTTGGTCTCTTTAACAAAGTCACCGTAGTTGGCACCTATAGTTACACCAACAACGCGATCATCAGAGTCGAAAGGCATGCGCGTACGCAGATTTACTGTCCCCCCCACACCACCTTCGATCATGTCAGCCGTGGGATTCTTATAAACATCCACACCAGCCATCAATTCAGCAGGAACATCTTCAAAACTGAGATTGCGGCCACCGTTAGCGGTAAAACTATCGCGGCCATTTAACTCTGAACGAACCTGAGTCATACCGCGAACGGCAACACCACTGCCTTCTGCGGAAAAGTGTTCTGGGTCGCCCAACGACATAAAGTGGTCAATAGTAATACCTGGTACACGCTGCAATGCTTCGGTAATACTGCGATCAGGTAACTTGCCAATATCGTCTGCGACAATAGAGTCCACAATACGATCAGAGTTTTTCTTAATTAATTGTGCCGATTCAATGCTCTTGCGCTGACCAGTTACTACAACTTCCTCAATAGAACTTGCATCATCCTGGGCGTAGGCAGGCATGCCAGCTCCCAGCGCACCAACCATTAGTGACAGACCTGAGGCCACTTGGATATACACTGGTAATTTTTTTCTCAAAAACATTTGCTTATTATTCGTTTCCATCATGCTCTCCAGTTATGTTGTTAAACCACCCTTAAACTATCTTCCGCTATTCTGCTGTCTCGCAGATTAATCAGTACAAACATTATTGGTTGGCTCACCCAGGTTGCTGCCATCAGTCGCGCTGCCAGCCTCAAAGGATATTGCAATCAATTAGTTTGCTTTGCGGCCAAGATATATGTTTTTCCTCCCTGTACCTCAAACTCGCCATCAAAGCCTTTGACCTTTATAGCTTGAGTTTTCCCTTCTGGCAAACCCTTAAGCTCTACAGGTTTTGCCAATAAAGATGTTTGAATTTTTACTTTGCCAGTTTGGCTGGCGTGAATTTTTAACTGCTGCAATTGGCGATTATCCCAGGCCAAATCTACAGTCATGCCGCCGCGCGCGCGCAGGCCTGTTACCGAGCCCTGCGGCCAGCTATCGGGCAGCGCAGGCAACAAACGCAAAATACCATTTTGGCTTTGCACCAACATTTCGGCAATGCCGGCAGTCGCACCAAAGTTGCCATCTATTTGAAATGGCGGATGATTGTCCCACAGATTGGGCAACGTGCTGTGAATCAACTGCTCACCCAATAATTTGTAGGCGCGATTGCCGTTGTGTAGGCGCGCCCACATATTGATTTTCCAAGCTTGCGACCAGCCAGTGCTGCCATCACCGCGGGCATTCAAACTGGTTGCTGCCGCGCGCAACAATTCGGGGGTTTCTGTTACATCGATCTGACTGCCTGGATGCAGGGCAAATAAATGAGAGATATGACGGTGCTGATTTTTTGGATCATCAAGATCCTCTTTCCACTCCTGCAACTGTCCCCAGGAACCAATACGCAGGCCGGTATCCATTTTCGCCAGAGTAGATTTAACCTGTGCCAGAAATTTTTTATCGCCGAGCAGCTCAGCAGCTTTTGCAGTATTGCTTAACAAATCCACCACGATTTGCTGCGACATAGCCGCCCCCATGGTGAATGGGCCCTGCTCTGGCGAAAAACTGGGGCTAACCACTAACTTGCCGTCGCGCGGGTCTGGAATTAAAAAACTTAGCCAGAATTTCGCCGCGCCTTTCATCACCGGGTAGGCGCGATTTTTAAGGAATTTTTTATCGCCCGAAAATAAATAGTGCTCAAAATAATGTTGCGCCATCCAAGCGTTGGCCTCTGGCTGCCAAAATGCTGTTGGCCAGGCGATTACCCCGGTAAAGCCCCAGATATTAGTATTTAAGAACAGCGCCCAACCATCAGCTCCGGCAATTTTTTGCGCAGAGATCTGCCCCGGTTTTATCAAACTATCAACAAAGTCGAACAGCGGCGGCGTGGTCTCCACCAAGTTGGTGGTTTCTGCCAACCAGTAATTCATCTGCAAATTAATGTTGACGTGGTAGTCGTCGTTCCAAGGCGGTGTGGTTGAGTTATTCCATACGCCCTGCAAATTGGCAGGCAGAGACCCGGCCCGAGAGGAACTAATAAGAAGATAGCGACCAAATTGAAAATAGGTTGCCTCCAACAAGCGATCAATTTGCTTGTTACCTTGGTGATACTGCTTTAACAATTTGGGGGTAGTGATAGCCAGCGCCTGTTGGCCGATATCCAGGCTTACACGCTGGTAGAGCGAGGCATAGTCCTGTTGATGACGAGCCTGCAACTTAACAAAGTTTTTACGCAGTGCAGCATCTATCACCTGTTGTACGCGCTCATGCGGATGAGCGCCGCGATAATCAGGGTAGTGCTGGGCATAGTTGGTGGCGGCAGTCAGCAAAATTACCAGGCTATCAGCGCCTTTTACTTCAACCCTACCGTCAACTGCCGTTGTAGTACCGCCCTGAGGCACAAGTGCTATCTGAGCTTCATACTCAAGGCTATTGTCATTGAGTTTGCCGCTAGCAGTAATACGATTATTTATGGCTTGCGTTTTCAGGCTGCGATTATCCGGTACCTGAATCCCCACGCTCAGGCTGATCTGTCCAGGCTTGTTAGCACTCAGGCGCACTGCAATCACTTGGTCTGGATAGCTGGCAAAATATTCGCGAGTAAACTCTACACCTGCCTGGGAATAGCTGAGGTTGACTTGAGCCTTATCCAGCGAAAGCTCGCGACGATAATTAATGACAGGACTGTCATTATTGGCAAAAGTTAAGACTAAGTCGCCAAAGGCTTGATAGCTACCATAACCCCTACTCTTGCTGTCACGCCCCATCAATTTGGCAGCTACTTCAGGATTGATACTACCTCGCTCAGCTATTATTTTACGCACCTGTGCCAGGGCCGCTGTTTGCGCCTCAGCAGGGAGGCCAAAGTCGTAGCCCTGTACTGAACCTGGGCCGCCAGTCCAAAGTGTTTTTTCATTGAACTGCAATGCTTCGCGCTGCAGGTCGCCAGTAACCACCGCCCCCATGGCACCATTGCCAATAGGTAGACCTTCGGGCTCCCAAGCAACAGCAGGCGCATCAAAGCTTATTGTCAACGGCACCGACTTAGTATTAGCTGAAGCTACGCCAGAGAAAAACACCAGCGCCAAAATGCTACAAATAATGCCATTACCAATTGAAATGAAAGGTGTGCCCTTGAGCATAGACTGACCTGATTTATTCCTAGTTTTTGCCAGAGGAGAAGAGAAATTGGCGCTAGGCTTTATATGGTATATATGACTATTAGGCCGATAATAGGGTAATTTTTTTATCTGTGCAAGATTTATTACAAGTAGCAAAGAAACGCAAAGAATCTTGCCGATACCAAAAGAAACAGTGAGTGTGCCCAGCCTAATTTTGCTACTTAAGTACCTATTTCAGGTAACAAATTGATTGGGTGATAACTATGACAAACCGACTGATCAGCACTCCTGGCCTAATCCACAAAGGTATAGGCCTGGCTGCAACTTGGCTATTAGCTGCCACCCTGGCCCATGGACAGAACCTTACCGCCGAGCAATATCAGTGGAAGAATGTGCGCGTGGGCGCTGGTGGATTTGCGCCAAATATTGTCTATAGCCAGATGCAACCCAACCTAGCCTACCTGCGCACCGACATGGGCGGTATTTATCGCTGGCAACAAAGCCAGCACAGCTGGATCCCCCTGCAGGATGGCTTTGCTCAATCCAGCTACTTTGGAGTTGAGAGTGTTGCCGCAGATCCGCAAAACCCACAGCGCGTTTATGCCGCTGTAGGCATGTATAAACGGGATGAAGCAGCCATTCTCCGCTCTGATGATCAAGGGGATCACTGGCAGGTGTTTCCGGTCAATTTCCGCATGGGCGGCAATGAGGATGGTCGTGGCTTGGGGGAGCGTATGGCAATAGACCCCAACAACACCCAGACGCTCTATTTCGGTTCACGCCACAATGGTTTACAGCGCAGCCTGGATGCTGGCGCCCACTGGCAAGCGGTTGTCAGCTTCCCCCATAAAGGGCTTGGCCTGCCGCAAACCCCCTGGGAGACCCACGGCGGCATCAGCTTTGTAGTGTTTGACCCCAGCAGCAAATCCGCTCAGGGCAGTTCGCGCATTTATGTCGGTGTTGCCGACCCAGGTAAACATCACCTGTTTCAAAGCCTCGATGGCGGCCGCAGCTGGACTCCCCTAGCCAACCAACCCGCCGCCGACTTGCTACCAGTAAAAGCCGCCTTGGATGGCGATGGCAATCTCTATATCACTTACTGCAATGGTCTCGGTCCTAACGGCGTAACCGATGGCGCACTTTATAAATGGCACAGCCACAGTGGCCAATGGACAGACATTTCGCCAGATAAGGGGCCCAAAAAACCTGCCGGCGGCTATATGGGCCTTAGCCTCGACCCCAAGCGCCCAGGCACCCTGGCCGTGTCCAGCCTCAACCGCTGGCGGCCACAGGACACAGTCTGGTACAGCACCGACGGCGGCAGCTCCTGGACCGATCTACTGCCGCTCAGTAGTCAAGATGTAAGCCAGACTCCATTTCTACGCTGGGGAGAAGCTAAAGCCAACTTTGGCTGGTGGATCACCGGCCTGGCGCTGGACCCGTCCAATCCAGGCAAGATCACTTACACCACAGGTGCGACGGTTTATACCAGTAAATTACCTCGGGCTTTTACACCAGACACTAAAGTGGTTTGGCGCCCCTGGGATCAGGGTGTAGAACAGACCGCCATCATCACCCTTAACAGCTTGCCCGCCGGAGCCGAACTGCTCAGTGGCTTTGGCGATATCAGCGGCTTTTACCATGACGACCTCAGCCAATCGCCGCGCCTTATGTACACTAACCCGGTGTTTGCCAACACCAACACTATTGATTATGCCGGCGCCAATCCCAAAATAGTGGTGCGCAGCGGCACTCCCCCACACCGTTCCCACGGAATAGTGCCCACCCTCGCCTGGTCGCAAGACTTCGGCAAAAGCTGGCAGCCCCTGGCTTCACCGGCAGAAGATAAAAACCTTCGGCTATCCCAGGCGCAACAGAACTATATACATCAGGGCAATGCAGCGGTAATAGCCTCTGCCGATGGTGAGCGCTTTGTGGTAACCGGCGAACAGAGCTTTTGGACAGCGAATAAAGGCCAGAGCTGGCAAACTAGCAGCGGCTTACCCGCCTGGGCCAGGCCAGTCGCCGATCGCGTAAATGGCCAAGTGTTTTACGCCCTGGACTTTGCCAACAGCCAACTCTATAAAAGCGAAAACGCCGCCAGCCAGTTTCATCAAGTCGCCAGCCAAGGCCTGCCCCAGGGCATAGCTCAGGATCAGCCCCACTGGCGCGAGCATGCTTGGCCGCTGTTAACCACACCCAACCGCGAAGGCGATTTGTGGTTGGTTTCCAGCCGTGGATTATTTCACTCGCAAGACGGCGGTAAAAATTTCATCAAAGTCGATTCAACACTAAATGTACTGCAACTTAGCTTTGGCAAGGCGCCAGCGGGTAGCGATTACCCAGCGCTATTTGCCATAGGCAAAAGCGCCGAGGGTAAAGCCATTTACCGGTCGGATGATCAGGGGAAAAACTGGTTGCGTTTAAACGATCAGGATCACAACTACGGTCAGCGCTTTCGCACTCTGGCGGGCGATCCCAAACATTTTGGGCGGGTTTATATAGGCACAGATGGGCGGGGAATTATTTATGGGGAGCCTGCTCAAAACTAACTTACATTGCCAATTCATTAAGCTAATTTAAACAACAGAAAAGCGCGGGACTAGGCCCGTGCTTTTTAATCTATAGAGTCTAAAAACTCTTGGTGACTGGAGGCGTAACCACAACCTTTGGCGATAGCACTGCGCATTTTCTCCATGATTAGTGGTGCCTCAGTAACATCCTCCAATGCGACCAGGGTTTCCGGCTCAAGCGCAAAACCGTTAAACATACTCACCCAGCTCTCCTCTTTAAAGGACTCCTGTTCAAATAACTTTATTTCGCCATTGGCTTTAAATGCGGCAATTTTTTCTTCGAGGCTGGAGGGAATTGCCATGTTCCTCACATGCTCCCAATAGGGCTCAGAGCGACCATTTAGTTTGTAATGTAAGATAATAAAATCACGGATACGTTCGTACTCTAAACAATTTAAGCGATTCACTTCCGCCAAGTGCTTGGGGTCAATTTTGAAGTCCACTAAGAAGCCAGCCAACTTGGTAATACCCGTTTGGATCAGCGAGATACTGGTAGACTCCAAAGGCTCCAAAAAGCCACTGGACAAACCTATGGCAACACAGTTTTTAACCCAAAAATCGCGACGCATACCAGTTTTGAAACGAATTAATTTTGGCTCATTGATTAGCTCTGCGGTTAACTCGCCAAGCATTTCTGCACGCGCCTGTTCATGAGAAATAAACTGACTGGAATAAACATAACCATTACCAACACGGTGTTGCAGTGGAATATGCCACTGCCATCCAGCAGTGCGTGCCATAGAGCGAGTAAAAGGATCTGGTTCGCGATTGCTAAGGGTTTGCACCGCTAACGCACTATCGGATAGCAACCAGCGAGTCCAATCGTCAAACTCCACGCCCATTGCTTTATCAATCAGCAATCCCGCCATACCAGAGCAATCAATAAATAAATCACCCGCCACCTGCTGCCCCGACTCCAAGTGCAGCGACTGAATAAAACCAGTATCCTTATCCAGCTGCACCCGCATCAGCTTGCCTTCAATTCGCTGTACGCGACGCGCTTCGGCATATTGGCGCAGATATTTTGCAAACAGCGAGGCATCAAAGTGATAGGCATAGTTATACCAGGCCAGCTTGCTTTTATCGTCAAAGCTCGGTTGAGCAAACTTGCCGGCTGTCGCCAGTTGGGTACACAAGCTGAATTGATCAAGCGGCGGCAAATAACCTTTACGCTTAGCTGCCCACCAGGTTTGATAAAAGGGACGATCCTCAATTTTCACCCCATATTCACCAAAGGGATGAAAAAAACTTTGACCTTGCTGCGCCCAGTTTTCAAATGCAATGCCCAATTTAAAAGTAGCATTGGTAGCTTTAATAAATTCGCGCTCTTTAATACCAAGGTACTTTATAAACTGGCGAATATTCGGGATAGTCGCCTCACCAACACCAATAGTCCCTATTTGATCCGATTCCACCAAGGTAACGTCGATATTCACCGTCTCCAGCCAGCGTGCCAGGAAAGCTGCAGTCATCCAACCCGCCGTGCCGCCGCCAAGAATAATTATTTTTTTAATTGGCTCCGAAACCATAAAAAACACCCATAAATAGTTTAATTATTACTTATTACTATAAACCCATCCCGTATCATCCACCATAGCCTGGTATGGGTGTTGCTATTCTAATTAGCATAAATTTGATACCCAGGCTGACAGGGGTAAAATCCCCAATAAACCCCAGCCTTGGCGAGTAGAGAGAAGATGTGACCATGGCGACAAGCACCACAAAATTGCACCCATTACCAGCAAATGCACCAACGGGCAGCAGTCTACCGGCAGAATTTGCACATTTCTGCAGCCTTTACCATGAGCGCCTAGATGCCCTAACGCTCATCAAACAGCTTATTCACATGATCAAAGCAGTGCAGCGCCACCGCGGCATGAGCATGGGCATGCTGGGGGGCAATCAGAGCTTTAAAGAGGAACTGGCCAACTTACAGGTGCGCCAGGGCCGCCGCCTACAACTCTTACGCGCTTTTGCTGCGCGCGCCGGTAATCTACTTAGCGAAAGGGAACAAGAGAACCTTGCCAACGCCTGGGCAACCATCAGCCACGACTGGCAACAGGATAGCGTTATTGACAACTATGAACTGCACTGCCACCTGATTGAACAGTTGCTGAGCATGGTCGCCAGCCTGGGCAAGCATTTAGAGCACCCCACATCCAGCTTGGCCGGAGAGATACACGCCCCCCAGGCAACCCAAGCCGAGGGCCCCCAGTTTCCCAATCGCTACAAACATCTCGAAGTTTTGCATTTCGCCACCCGCCTGATGCCCGCCGTGGCAGAGCAGCTGGGGCGTATTCGCGCGCTGGCTACCTATGCGGCAGCAGTGGGGAGCTTGGACAAAGACTACACCACCAAACTGCGCTATGTTATCCAGTGCACCAGAGTAAATAACGAAAAACTCCGCCATCAATCCAAGCGCCTTGAGGGCTTGTTGGAAAATGAACTCAGCCTGCTCGGCCAATTAAAAAGCCACGAAATCAAACTGGAATTTTTGCTGGAGATGATTGAAAACGAAGTGCTGACAGCAAACAAAATTAACGCTGACAGTAGCCGCTTTTTCAAATTGGCCACAGATATTATTGATATTTATTTGCAGCTGGTTGAGGAGGGTGTTGACCTGTTAAGCCGCTGGCATGAACAGGATATAGATCACTGGGTAGATGACTGGAACTGATTACCGTCAAACTGAAGCGATACAGGCAAACTAAAACTTCAACTGGTTAGCCGCTTTTGCGGCTAAATCGATTCACCCAACATATCCACCAACATGCGAATAGTCTCTGTGCTTTGTGGAGAGACATCAATAATGGCGCAGCCCATCCAATACTTGCCAGCCAGGTCGGCATCTCTGGTCCAAAGACAGTCTACTCCAAGCTGAATAACAGTCTGACCATTAACTGGCTCAGGAACATGCAACTCCAGTGTGTATAGATGATCCTCATCCAAGGGCAAATCGCCCATGATCATCAAGCCCTGAGCATGGATATTAACCAGTCGCCCCAAGTAAACGTCCTTAAGGCTATCGTAAACATCTACATCGCCACTAATGAAGTGACGCTCCAACTCGCGGTCGTGCTCATGCGAACAATTGTGAACCATTATGCCTTCCCCACTTTGAGTGAGTCGGCGCGCTCATTAAGGGTTTGGTAGATATTCTCCAAAGCGCGTTCAAAGAACGGCTTGGTACTACCGGCGATAACCTTAGCCTTACCCGCGAGCATGTCACGCGCCAACTGCAAACCCGCGGCCAGTGAAACCCTACGTCCCTGTTGATCCACAAGCATATAGTGTTGGGTTTTTTTGTTGTACCAGGCCACTTTGAGGCGCTTGCCGCCTTCAAACTCAAACCAGGTACCAAACTCAACCATTTTAAGACTATCAACAATTTTGATTTCTTCTGGGGTTGCTGGCTGTGAACCAACCATAACTTGGCCAGCTTTTTCTGCCGCCATAGTTTCCAGCTTGTTGCGCATGGGTGCAGGCGCAGGTTCAGCTTTGCGACTGAGTAGTGCCATACGCTGCAAAGAGGCGACGGCATCTAGCAGCTTGCGCCCTTTGGCCTGCTCGTAACCAATAGTCTCAAAACCTTTCGCCAGAGCATTTTGCACTATGTCCTGTAACTCCATTTGGCGAGATTTGTCCGCCTGAGTTATTTTGGGCTCCAGAGTCCACAGCAAGTCGTCAACAATTTGCAGGGCTCGCTTCCAGCTGTCAGATTTATCGCCATAACGAAGCAAAATAAACGATAGAAAATCAGACCATGGCTGCAACAGCAACAAGAGAATAGCCGAGGGCATATCTTTGCCATCTGTGCGCTCGCGCACCTCATTGTTAACTTGAATTTTTGCCTCACGCAGCTTTTCTTCACCCTGCGCCTTTTCCAACGCCCTCCGCTCCATCAACTCCTGACGTCGCGCTACATTGTGGGTGTAGGAATTAAACTCAATAAGCAACTCAGCAAATATTCTTACGTCGTTTTTAAACTCCTGCAGCAAGCGAAAAACAGTAGCTTTGATTTTGGTAAAAATGTCGTACTGATCACTGCCATCATTACTAACCCAACGCACACCGGCCTCCGCCAAACTATTCAACAGTACCCGCGCAGGATGTTCGGGCTGTTCAAAAAAATCCTTATCGATAAACGCCATTTTGAGGAAGGGCGTGTGCAAATAACTGAGTAACGCTTTAATCGAGTCAGGTAGATGCGCATCAGACAACATATATTCAAACAGCATGCCCACCAAATCAATGGTTTGCATATCGCCCGACTCTACCGCGCCATTTTCATTTTGGCTGGCAATAGACTCCATCATCTGTCGACTGACTTCCTCCACCGCTTGAGGAGCTAATACCATATTGGTGGGTGTGGATTCATTAACTTGTTCACGCGTTTGCACCATCACCTGAGTTTGCATGTTGTCCAACACACCAACCAATTGCGATTGGGAAAACACTTGCAAACTCGCAGCGCTGGCACCAGCCGTTCTCATTGCAGGATTGGCCGGAATTGGGGCAGCAGCTCCCGCCGTTGGCATGGGCGCAACGGCGATACCTGGTTCATTAACCGAGCTGGGAATATGCTGGGTAACATGGGTCTGCAGCAGGCGAATCGCATTAAGCAAACTGGTTTGATATTGGATGTCATTGGGACTTAAGGTGCCGCTCAACAACTTATCGCTGGCACGGCGGTGATGCTGCTGTAGCTCAGTTTCGTTATCCACCTGAGCCGCACCAACCGATGACTCAAAGGGATCGTCCTGCAGCCGCTCTCCGCCGCTAGCGGGCGCCTGATCTGCGCCAGGGACAAAGCGCAAGTTCGGCAATAGGTTTTGGCGAATCAAATAGTCATTGAGTTCGATATAGAGACCATCGAGCAGGCCGATAACTTCCTGGTCAAATATCTTGTAACCAATGATTTTGGTTTTTACATTGATTTCTATATTACTCAGTACCTTGCGCAAAGATTCGCAAAATTGCACAGGGCTGGCAGGGTTGGCGCGCTCATCAATTTTTTCACCATCGTTAAGCAGAGCCAGCCGCTGCTGCAACGACCAAAGTTGCTCGGCAAAAAAGTTGTCGGCGCGATGGGTAATTGAGGTAATCGCGATTGTTTCTTCGAGGTCGGAATGTTCCACCAAAGAGAGAATGTCGCCACTAAAGCGTTCTTCACCAGTCAGCGTATTCAGGCTTTTGTTCTTGAACTTAACAAAGCCATTAGCCAGATGTTGACAAAACTCCTGCTCCGCCGCTTGCTGCACTGCCACCAACAGGTTTTGAATTTCGTAGAGAGCTATTTGCTCTTTATTACTTATAGCTGCTTCGGCAAGCTCAAGGATTTGCTTGCACCACTGCCGCCAAAAGGTAGGGAAGACCCTATAGGCAAAGCCACGTGTCAGGTCGCGACATTGCTTGAGGTGCTGAATGACCAACTGCTCGGTCATTGCCACAGTCGCATATTGAGATGGTTTGGGATCAGCTCCCGGCAAACCAGATTTTTGCATAGTAAGTCCATGCTTTCCCATGGTGTAAATTCCTTAGCGCTCGGGATTGATCGTCACAACCCAATGAGCACCTGCTCTATATTATCCAAACATCACACATTATGGTGAGTTAGGCGCCGATATAGCTAGATTGGCAATAAGATGCCGCGTTCAACTCTAATCTTTGGCGCCAGTTCAGAAGGGATCCATAAACACCAATAATAGTCAGAAATTGGATAAATAGCACTCAACTCCCGGCTAGTATCAGACAATAGTCGCCATTTTCGCAGAGATGCAGTTTACAGGCCATTTTTAAAAGTGAGTTGAGGCAGCTTAATTCTCCGGCTAGGCAGGACAGACCATTGCACCAAACAAGAGCGACTCACACCAACAAACGCACCAACATGACTCTAACAGCAACTACAAAGCAACTCGCAAAATTGAATATTATCAATGAAAATCAATATGTTAAAGAATTGGCACCCATATTGCCCCTAGATAATTGAAATAACTGATTTGCACTCTGGGTGCTTTAGGTATTCAACAATTTGTAATAGAAGGCTAGGGTTCCGGTTGTCAGCTTTACCGACAATGACTGGTCCGAGAGCTTTCGACCTCGAAGGTTTGGGGTTACACGGCGGGACAAAAGCCCGGGAGATGAATGGCCCAACGGCCAGAGTGCTCCTTCTTTTTTTAAGACCATGTAACTAAAAAACCGTTGGAGGTTTGACATGCTGCGTTCGCCTGCCCTCACTAAAACCCTGTTTGCGGGTTTGCTCTCCCTCTCCGCCGCCTTTACTCAAGCAGAACCCTTTAAGGTTTGCTGGTCCATCTATGTGGGCTGGATGCCCTGGGGTTATGCCGCCGAACAAAAAATCATGGACAAGTGGGCGAAGAAGTACGGAATAGAAGTTGAGATCACCCAGATCAACGACTATGTCGAATCCATCAACCAATACACCGCTGGCCAATACGATGGTTGCGTCATGACTAATATGGATGCGCTCACCATTCCCGCCGCTGGCGGCGTGGACTCCACTGCGCTGATATTGGGCGACTTCTCCAATGGCAATGACGGTGTCATTCTTAAAGGCAAGGGTAAAACCCTTAAGGACATCAAAGGTCAGAACGTCAACCTGGTGGAGCTGAGCGTATCCCACTACCTGCTGGCGCGCGCGCTGGAATCTGTGGGCATGAAAGAAGCCGACGTCAAAGTGGTAAACACCTCGGATGCCGACATGGTTGCAGTTTACGGCACTAAAGATGTCACTGCGGTTACTACCTGGAACCCACTGCTGAGCGAAATTCTAAAATCCCCCGACAGCACCGAGGTATTTGACTCCTCCAAGATCCCAGGTGAAATCATGGACCTGATGGTGGTTAATACCGAAACCTTGAAAAAGAACCCAGCTTTGGGCAAAGCCTTGGTTGGCGCCTGGTATGAAATCATGGCTACCATGAATGCCAGTGATAAAGCAGCCTTAGCCGCCAAAACCTCAATGGCCAAGGCCTCTGGTACCGACTTGGCTGGTTTCGAAGCGCAATTGGCCAGCACTCATATGTACTACACCCCCGCATCAGCCCTGGCGTTAATTAACAGCCCTGAGTTGCTCAGCACCATGCAAAAAGTTGCTGAATTCTCCTTTGAGCACGGCATCCTCGGTGAAGGCGCGCCCGATGCCAGCTTTATCGGCATACAAGGCCCCAAAGGCGTTTATGGCGACAAGAAAAATATCAAGCTGCGCTTTGATCCTACCTATATGCAGCTAGCGGCAGACAACAAACTCTAACCGGGCTTTTTTCCACGCCCAAATCTACAATACAAAGAGCCCGCGCCGATCCTTGGCGCGGCACATCAAACTGCTCAGTATCCAAAGCCAAGCTCGGAAGGTGCTATGAAAAGACTCATCAACCTCACCCCGTCGCGCCCGGCGAAAATCCTCCTGGGAATATTGCCCTTCGCGCTAATCCTGGTGATTTATCTGGTCGCGTCTGACGCGCGCCTGGCAGAGAACGCCAATGACAAACTGCTGCCGGCCTTTAGCCAGATGGGCGAATCGCTGTACAACCTGGCCTTTGAAGCCAGCAAACGCAGCGGCGATTATCTGTTTTGGCAGGACACCCTCTCCAGCCTGCAGCGTTTGGCCCTGGGTATTTTAATCGCTGCCGCGCTAGGCTTTAGTATCGGTTTACTGACCGGTTCAATTCCAACGGTTCACGCCCCTATAGCGCCGCTGCTGACCGTCATTTCGCTGGTTCCGCCCATGGCACTGCTGCCGATTTTATTTATTGTGTTTGGTCTGGGTGAATTATCTAAAGTTGCACTCATCGTAATCGGTGTCGCTCCTTTTATTGCGCGCGATATCCAGCGCTGCACCCAGGAGATTCCCCAGGAGCAACTGGTTAAAGCCCAAACCCTGGGCGCTTCCACCTGGCAACTTATGCTGCGGGTGTTAATTCCGCAGTTAATGCCGCGTTTGATCAATGCGGTGCGCCTGTCCCTCGGCGCTGGTTGGTTATTTTTAATTGCCGCTGAAGCTATTGCCTCCACCGATGGTCTGGGCTATCGCATCTTTTTGGTTCGCCGCTATATGTCGATGGATATCATCCTGCCCTATGTGGCCTGGATCACCCTGCTCGCCTTTTGTATCGACTGGTTGCTGGCTAAATTCAGCCGCTGGAGTTTCCCCTGGTATTACACAGGCAATGTGAAATAACGGGGACTGCAAGTGAACAAAATACTTCCGTTTGATAAAGACCTTCTTGAACAAAAACGAGCGCAAAAAATGCCCATGATTCAAGCCAAAAACCTGTGGAAAACCTATGGCGATAACGTGGTACTTGAGCGCTTGAATTTAAGCGTTAAGGCCGGTGAATTTATCACCATGGTCGGCACTTCCGGCTGCGGTAAAACCACTTTTTTAAAAATGCTATTGGGGATGGAATCGCCCAGCTCCGGGCAGCTCCTATTGGATGGCCAGCCCATTTCCAGCGAACCCGATCAGGCGCGCGGCATAGTTTTTCAACAGTACTCAGTATTCCCCCACTTAACCGTGCTGCAAAACGTGATAATCGCGCGCGAGTTTGAGCATTCCCCCTTGTTAGGCAAACTCTTCGGCAGTGCACGCAAAAAAGTGGAAGAAGAGGCCAAAGGCTTGCTGGAATCCGTCGGCCTGACCCACGCGCTTAACAAGTACCCACACGAATTATCCGGCGGCATGAAGCAGCGCCTGGCTATAGCCCAGGCGTTAATCCGCCAGCCGCGTATTTTATTATTGGACGAGCCTTTTGGTGCCCTGGACCCAGGTATTCGCGCCGATATGCACCAGTTGATTTTAAAACTCTGGAGCGAACACCAGCTCACCATTTTTATGGTGACCCACGATTTAAGTGAAGGCTTTTACCTGGGCACCCGCCTGTGGGTATTTGACAAACTGCGCCGCGACAACCAGGCGCCTAATGCCTATGGCGCCAACATCACCTACGACTTGCCCATCAGCAAACGCGACACTCCCCTACCCAAAGAATTACATGAATTGGTTACCGCTAAGTAACCCGCGCCAGAGGATCACATCATGAGCAAAATTCTTTATTCAACTACCTTGCCCGGCAATGCCCATTGGTCACTGGAACTGCGCCGCGGCAGCCTGATGAAAATTACCGATATAGAAGGCGGTGCCAACGTCGGCATGCTGTTTTACAACCCGCGCAATTTACTGGAGCGCTACAACGCGCCCGACACCCTCAAGTGCCAGCACACCTTTAAATTGCAACGGGGCAATTGCCTATACTCCGACATGGGGCGGATTTTCGCCTCGATCGTGGAAGACGTTTCTGTCAATGGTCAGGGTAACTGGCACGATACCGTCTGTGGCAACAGCAACGCGGCGCAAATTACCGAGCGCTGGGGCAAGCGCAACTACCAACTGGATCGCAACGATTGGCGGCAAAATGGCACAGATGCATTTTTGGTAGAGCTTGCCAAATACGGTTTGAGCGCAGCGGATATGGCTTCCAACATTAACTGGTTTAGTAAAGTGGTGGCCGATGACGCTGGCAATATCCTTCTGGATTCACGCAACGCTGCACCCGGCAATAGTGTCACCCTGCGCTTTGAAATGGATACCCTGGTGCTGCTGCACACTTGCCCGCACCCGCTCAATACTGAAATCGCCTATCCCTTTAAGCCAATTCAGATTGAACTGGGCGAAGCCGATGCAGTGACTGAAGACGACTATTGCAAAAACTTCCGCCCGGAAAACCAGCGCGGCTTCCAAAATAATGCGCTTTATTATTTAGCAGCTAAGTAAATTGCTCAGAGGAAATCACCATGCCACTTGTTGAAAGCAAATTAAAACCCGAACAGGCCAGTGCCAAACACTGGGTAGGTGCCGGCGATTATTTTTTGGGAGAGATTAAAGCCGGGCAAACATTTCGTATTATCGATCTGGAAGGCAATCAAGCTGCCGATGTACTCTTTTACAACGCGCGCAACCCGAGCGAACGCTACAGCGCCATGGACACCATTCGCAACCAGGGCAATTTATATTTAACGGCGGGCACCAAACTTTTTTCCAACGCCAACAACGAGCTGCTGGAAATTGTGGCCGACACCTGTGGCCGCCACGACACTCTGGGCGGCGCCTGCGCCACCGAGAGCAACACCGTGCGCTACAGCCTGGAAAAGCGCTGCATGCACGCCTGCCGCGACAGCTGGATGCTGGCTGTGGCCGAACACCCGGAGTTTGGTATTGGCAAACGCGACATCACCCACAACATCAATTTTTTTATGAATGTTCCAGTCACTGCCGAGGGCGGACTGACCTTTGAAGACGGCATATCCGCACCAGGAAAATATGTGGAGCTGACAGCCAAGATGGATATCGTCATGTTGATCTCCAACTGCCCGCAGCTCAACAACCCTTGCAACGGCTACAACCCTACGCCGATTGAAGTGCTGGTGTGGAATTAACTCAATTTATTTATTAGTCGAAGCGCTAAAAATATAGACGAAGCGGTCTGCTTTTAACTCAGCACGGGCAGCGCAGGTAATTTTTAGCGGTTCGTAAACCCTCAGTGGACGGCCACTGTTGTAACCATCCAGGGGACGGCCCCTCGGAGCAAACATGTTTAGCAAAGTGCTTATCGCCAACCGCGGCGCCATTGCCACGCGTATTATCCGCAGCTTAAAAAAACTCAATATCCAATCAGTTGCGGTTTACGCCGAATCCGACAGCGAATCCCTGCATGTGCGCCTCGCCGATGAGGCTTATTGCCTAGGTGAAGGTGCAGCCGCCAGCACCTATCTCGATCGCCAAAAAATTATTGCCCTGGCCAAACAGACCGGCGCCCAAGCGATTCACCCTGGCTACGGTTTTTTAAGTGAAAACGCCAAGTTTGTGGCTGAGTGTGAAGACGCTGGCCTAGTGTTTATTGGCCCCACCGCCGAGCAGATGCTCACCTTTGGTTTAAAACACAAGGCGCGCGAACTGGCACTTGCCGCCCAGGTGCCCCTCTGCCCGGGCACGGACCTGCTCGCCAGTTTGGATGAGGCAAAATCTGCGGCGGCGCAAATTGGCTACCCGGTGATGCTGAAGAGCACCGCAGGCGGTGGCGGCATAGGTATGCAGCTGTGCCACAGCGAGAGCGAACTGGTTGCCGCCTTCGATAGCGTTAAACGCCTGGGCAAAAACAACTTTGCCGATGACGGTGTATTCTTGGAAAAATTTATCGCCGCTGCGCGCCATATTGAGGTGCAGGTATTTGGCGATGGCCAGGGCCAGGCAGTTGCCATTGGCGAGCGCGATTGCTCCAGCCAAAGGCGCAACCAAAAGGTGGTGGAAGAGTGCCCTGCGCCCAATCTGCCGGAGGCCCAACGCGAAGCCATGCAGGCAGTTGCCGCAAAACTTTTGGCCTCGGTAAATTATCGCAATGCAGGTACAGTGGAATTTATTTACGACGCGCGCGAGCAAAAATTTTATTTCCTCGAAGTTAACACTCGCCTGCAGGTAGAGCACGGCGTGACCGAAGAGGTCTGGGGCGTTGACCTGGTGGAGTGGATGCTCAAGCAGGCCGCGGGCGAGCTGGGCGATATCAAACAATTGCGCGCAGCACTTGCGCCACAGGGCCACGCGATTCAGGTGCGCGTCTACGCCGAAGATCCCGCCAAAGATTTCCAGCCCTGTGCTGGCTTGTTAAGCAAGGTGCACTGGCCGCAAGCGGAAGGCCTGCGCATAGATCACTGGATTGAAAGCGGTATTGAAGTACCAGCTTTTTTCGACCCTATGCTAGCCAAGGTAATTGTAAAAGGAGAAAACCGCGCGGCAACACTTGGCAAATTACAGCAGGTGTTAAACGACGCCCAACTTTACGGTATTGAGACCAACCTGGATTACCTGCGCCAGTTGCTGGGCGATGAAACCCTGGTACGCGGCGAAATGACCACCCGTTATTTAAATAGCTATGTCTACCAGCCAGCGCGAATCGAAGTTATCCAGGGCGGCACCCTAACCAGCATTCAGGATTATCCTGGCCGCAGCGGTTACTGGCATGTGGGCGTGCCCACCTCCGGCCCCTTCGACAGCTATTCGTTTCGTTTGGGCAACCGTTTGCTCAACAACAACGACGATGCTGCAGGTTTGGAAATCACCCTGCAGGGGCCGATTTTAAAATTTACTCAGGCAACTCAGATAGTACTCACAGGCGCAGCCATTGAAGCCAAGCTCGATGAACAAGTTATCGACAGCAATCGCCTTATTCAGGTTGCGCCAGGCCAGATATTGCACCTGGGTCGCATCAAAACCGGCGCGCGCGCCTACCTGTGTGTCGCAGGCGGCATCCAGTGCCCGGATTACCTGGGCGCAAAATCCACCTTCACCCTCGGCCAGTTCGGCGGCCACAACGGCCGCGCCTTGCGCGCTGGCGATGTGTTACGCCTGAAGGCCGATGCCTGCGCGGGTCAAACCTGTGAGGAACAAATCCCTGCGGATTTACTGCCGCAAATAGGCCACGACTGGCAGCTGCGTGTGGTCTACGGCCCCCATGGCGCGCCAGATTTTTTTACCGATGAAGACATTCAAACCTTTTTCGCCCACAGTTGGGAGGTGCACTACAACTCCAGCCGTACCGGCGTGCGCCTGATTGGCCCTAAGCCGACCTGGGCGCGCAGCTCCGGCGGTGAAGCGGGTATGCACCCCTCCAATATTCACGACAACGCCTACGCCTTTGGCACAGTGGATTTCACCGGTGATATGCCAGTGATCCTCGGACCCGACGGCCCCTCCCTCGGTGGTTTTGTCTGCCCGGCGACGGTGATTAGCGCCGACCTCTGGAAACTGGGCCAGGTGCGCGCCGGCGATAAAATTCACTTTGTGCCGGTGAGCCTGGATACCGCAGTTGCCATAGAAAAACACCAGCAGGCCAGCATCAGCCAATTCAGCGAGCTGCCTCTGACTTGGACTAGCAGCGCCATTGCCAGCCCCATAGTGATGGAGTTGACTGCGCAAGAATTTGGCGAGCAGATTCGCTACCGCATCGCCGGCGACCACTTTTTACTGGTGGAGTACGGCGCGCTGGAGCTGGATATAAAATTGCGCTTTCGCGTCCACGCGCTTATGCAGTGGCTGGAGAAAAACACCCTACCCGGCCTACGCGAACTCACCCCGGGCATACGCTCACTGCAAATTCACTACAACAGCCAGCAGCTGCCCTTAGCCCAATTGCTCGCGCATCTAAAACAGGCTGAAACTGAATTGGTACAGCAGCTGGCCGATTTGCGCGTGCCTTCACGCATTGTGCACCTGCCGCTCAGCTGGGATGACGAAGCCTGCCAGCTGGCGATCCAGAAATACATGCAATCGGTGCGCGCCAACGCCCCCTGGTGCCCCAGCAACCTGGAATTTATTCGCCGCATCAACGGCCTGGATTCCATTGAGCAGGTTAAGGAAATCGTCTTTAACGCCTCCTATTTGGTGATGGGCCTGGGTGATGTTTATCTGGGCGCACCTGTAGCCACGCCGGTTGATCCGCGCCACAGATTAGTCACCACCAAATACAACCCAGCGCGCACCTGGACAGCGGAAAACTCCGTGGGCATTGGCGGCTCCTATATGTGTATTTATGGCATGGAGGGCCCAGGTGGCTACCAGTTTGTCGGGCGCACGCTGCAGATGTGGAACCGCTATCGCCAAACCCAGGAGTTCCAACAACCTTGGCTGTTGAACTTTTTCGATCAGATACGCTTTTACCCGGTGACCGCCGAAGAGCTGGTGCAAATTCGCCACGACTTCCCCCAAGGCCGCTACCCACTAAAAATTGAGGCAGCAGAATTTTCACTCAGTGACTACCAGGACTTTATTACCCGCGAACAAGCCAACATCGCCGAGTTTACCCAAATGCGCGAACAGGCTTTTGATGAGGAACTGGCACGCTGGCACGCCAATGGCCAGTTCAATTATGAGCAGGTTGAGCAGGAGGAAGAGTCCAGTGAAATTGAGTTGCCAGAAAACGCGATACTGGTGGACAGCTCGGTTTCCGGCAGCGTGTGGCAAACTCAAGTAGAACCCGGGCAGATAGTAAAAGCTGGCGACCTCTTGTTGATTTTGGAGTCTATGAAAATGGAGATCAATATCACTGCGCCCTGCGCAGGCAGAGTCAGCCAAGTGTTAAAAACCAACGGGGCGCGAGTTCAGGCGGGGCAGACACTGGTGGTGCTGGAGGGAATTTAATCCCCATCAAACAAAAACCCGGCGCAAGCCGGGTTAAATTTCAAGGAGAGACACACAAATCACTTTGCTCATACTCAATAGCTAAGTTTCGTTTACCAGTTAACTGAGCGTACGCTGATCACGCAAACTGGAAATCACCGACTCAAGTGCGCGATCAAACAATAGAGAATCATCCAAAATTGATAAGCGCTTGGTTTGAATCGCCAGTGCTAGGCTTTCACGACTCTCCTCCGCCACTTTCATACCTGAGCGATTCACAAAAATATATTTTCCAACCGAGCGAATAATGGCCGCCAAACGACAGCGGAATTTTTCGCCGCTTTCACCAGTCATTTCAAACCAAGTGCCCTGGGTGATATTGCTCACCAAAGCCAAGTGCTGAGAATCAGCTTTTAACTCTTCGACTACCGTAACGGCCTCGACAGGTGCCTCCACTGCTGATTGAATCGAGCTTTCAACAACCTCTGGCGACGCCTGCGGTTCTTCATTGGCAACTACAAATACAGGAGCTTTAGATTCTGGGGTTAAAACTTCAGTGACTACCGCTTGTTGGGCACTTGGTTTTGCCTCTTCCACTTGTGCCATTGGTGAGTCAACAATTGAAGACTTAGATTCCTGTGTAGCCACCACTGCTGAACCCGGCTCAGGCACTTGCGTTGTTGAAGCACCGCGCAAGCGAGCTAAATGCAAGGTCTCCAGTTGTTTGAACAGCTGCGTGGTTTCAAAAGGGCTGTAGGATATTGACTCCAATCCAGTGCGCAGTTTTTGCAGAAGCTCTGGTACCAAGCGCAATAATTTCTGGCGATTGTCTTTGTCCATGGGAGCTAAAAGGCTCCACACCAATTGGCGCGCAGTCAAACAACAATCTTTCCAGGCTTGACCATCCGTGCCCTCCTTAAGGCAGGTAATAAACATCACGTTACCCCAAGCCTCATTGAGCAACTTTTTCGCGTCTTCTGGAATCTCTCCAGCAGCACCGATACGCTCCAGTTCCTGATTTACCTGAGCGCGAGCGCGCTCAGATTTGGCCTTGCCGTCTTCCGCATCTATAGTGCGCTGTTCTAAAATTTGTGCACGGCGCTTTTCTTTTTCCTGATAAGAGCGGAAATCAATAAGCAACCGCTCGAAAATGCTGATGTCTGTTTCGAAGTCGTTAATAATCGTGTTAACAACTTCCTGCATTTTTTCGTACAGGCTATCGCGTTTATTAGGCTCTGCAGATTCCTGCCAACCAAGGCAAGCCATTGCCATTTCATTTAACAAACGACGTGCCGGATGGCCGCCCTTGCTAAAGAAGGTTTTATCGGCAATAGCTACTTTGACCATTGGTATTTGCAAGCGCCCAATAAGCACCTTCATGGGCGCAGCCAGGTTGCGGTCGTCGAGAATAAACTCGAACATCATGCTAACCAGGTTAATAACATCGTCATCAACCTGATTAATACCGGCGTGATTACCAGCGTTGAGCATATCGCCCAACATACTGCGCAAATTGGCAATGTGGTTTTGATTGGCGGCAATTTGCAATTGCTGATGCTGAGCCTGGGAGAGCATGCCCAATAATTCACCAGTGGCCATTAAATCGCCAGGGCCAGTAGGCGCTAAAGATGGCCGGGAGTTCCCCCCCAGCAACCCGCGCAAAGTATCCAATACTTGCTTGGTCTGATCGTCATAGTTTTCAACCGGAGTGAAACCAGTAGCAGGTTTAGCGCCTTCACCTGTCCAGCCATAAATAGGCGGGCGCTTGGATTGAGCATCTCCTTTTAGTGACACCAGAATATTGGCATCAATAAGCATTTTATTGAGCGAATCCACCAGGGCTTTAAGCTTTTCGAGCAGTAGATTTTCAAACAGTTTATAAAGTACCAAGCGAGCCTTTAGATCAATTTCCAGGCAACCGCAGGCTTCAAAAAATGCATCGCTAATAGCATCCGGGCCAAGTGGGTTGTTTTTTTGGTAGACCTTTACCGGCACAAGGTGGTCTATGCGCATGGTTAAATGCTGAATGGATTCAGCCAACTGCTCGTTAGCCTTGGAAACCAGCGCCTCCATGGCCACCAGCTCTTCCAGCTCATCGTTTTTAACAATCGACAGATTCTCAATGCTGGGCAGCATTTCCGAGGCTGCCGCACTATTGCGATAGGCATTGGCATCAAATAGTTGCGCGAACTTTATGTCCAGATTGCGGAAAAAGCTGGCCTCTACCGTGCGGCGGCGAATGCGAACTTCGCGCATAGAATCAAAATAAAGGTTTTGATCCTGGTTGCTGGTAGCCTTGTCTGCACGACTAAAAAGCGCATCATCCACCTTGTCAAACAGATCTTTAAGTAGAATTTGCAGCTGCAGTCGCGCCTTGTCGCGCAGGCTATGCAGTATCGCCGGCATGCGTGTAAGCACAATCGGAGCATTGGGTGACTGATTGCGCTCAGGATTTAGCTGGACTACTTTTTTGGAGTCAGCTTTAATCTGCTCAGACATGATTTTGGACCATAAGGGTTTGGTACGTGGCTTGAGTATAACCAACCGTCGATAACACAGTATGAGCAAATGCTGGGATCGAGAGGCATATCACAAATAGTAATAACTACCAGTTTGGCTTATAGTGCCTTAATGATTTTTTGGAATTAGATGAAATTTTTCACGCCATCCTGGCAAATCAATCGTATCCAGTTTGTTCAAGCTTTAACCATCAATGAGCTACCTGCACATGCCACACCCCAGCACCTCTCCCGAGCTTTTAAAAGCACTCATCCAGGAAATAACAACCAGCGTTACTCAAGCATTAAAGGAAGATGTAGGCACTGGCGATATTACCGCCCAACTGATTCCCGAAGTCCAAAACGCCAAAGCCCAGGTGATTACCCGGGAGGACAGTGTGTTTTGTGGTAAGGATTGGGTCGAAGAGGTGTTCCGCCAACTTGACCCCTCGGTCACCATAGAGTGGCAGGTTGCCGATGGCGATATAGTTAAGGCAGGCAGCTTACTTTTTACCCTTGATGGTTCGGCGCGCAGCCTACTTACCGGCGAGCGAGCCGCACTGAATTTTGTGCAAACCCTATCCGGCACCGCAACTATCAGTTATCAACATGCACAGCTGGTAGAGGACCTTCCAGTGAAACTACTGGATACCCGCAAAACCATCCCCGGCCTGCGCCTGGCACAAAAATATGCCGTCACCTGCGGCGGCTGCCACAACCACCGTATCGGGCTTTACGATGCATTTTTAATTAAAGAGAACCACATAGCTGCCAGCGGCAGCATCCGGCAAGCGGTTAGCCGCGCCCATCAAATTGCGCCCGGCAAGCCAGTGGAAGTAGAAGTGGAAAACTTTGAAGAGCTACAACAAGCACTCGACGCCAAAGCCGACATTATTATGCTGGATAACTTTAGCCTTGCTGATATGGAAAAAGCGGTGGAGATAAACCAAGGCAAAGCAAAACTGGAAGCTTCCGGCAATGTCACCAGTGACACAATTCGCGCAATTGCAGCCACTGGTGTTGATTTTATTTCGATTGGTGCACTTACCAAGCACTGCAGAGCGGTGGATTTGTCGATGCGGGTTATTAGTTAGAGATCCGTTGAGCATCCCGCAGAGCGATATTGCGAATCAACAGAAGTCAGGCATGTCCAGCTACCACTGGCATCACGCCGCCAAACTAATTTTAGCGTTATGAAACCAGGGAAAGCACTGCCTCCAAAAGTAGATTCGATATCTACGCTACCACCAACATTGATCGTTACCTGTGGGACCCCCATATTTGCGGGAACCACAGCTCCCACTTGAGAGGCTCCGGTTAAGAGTGTAGAGGGCACCGCGCCTGGGTCACACTCGTCCGCGCCCCCACCCACTACTATCTTCCCTACATTCACACAACTTTCTACCAAAGATTTGAGGCCCGCCGTCTCTTGCATAACTCGCGCAAATTGCGATTCAGCGACGTATTTTTGATAGAGAGGAAGAGCCGTGGCGGCCAAAATGCCAATAATTGCCACAACTATCATTAACTCAATAAGTGTGAAGCCCGCATGTGCATTAATAGATTTCATCTTTGAGTCTCGGTGTTAAACAACAGCAGAGGTTTAAGGAGACTAAAAACAAGAAATATGCCAAAAAGTCAAACAGCGCCTCACAAGCCAAAAAACTCTGTTTAAATATTAAAAAAATCATACCAATAGGCATAAATACATTGAGATTCTGAAAAGAAAAGCTGCCCCCCACGCCAGAACACAGCCTTAACTGAAAAACTCTTGCAACTATTAAAGTAGCAATTGTCAAAAAATGTCACTTAGTGCAATTGTTTGCACCAGCATTGAAATCACCAAGGGGATAGATCAACAATAGCCAAAGGGTTGGCCTCAGCTTTTCTTATCAACACTACCAAAGGCTTTTGCTTACCAAGCAAGGGCACAAAAGCATCCGCCTGGGGATATTGAGAGGTTAATGCCTTCACTTTTTGTGGGTTATTAAATTTATTTAATACGGCTAAAGGAAAGGAATAATCCGCAACCTGGCTGGTGCCTTTCGGGTTGAATGGCTCCAAGTATTTAGCATGTAAAAATACCGTGCTGTAATCAGCATCAGCTGGAACCCCATCTATTACTCTTACCAAAGCGGGGCCGGTCCATCCCCGATGTATTTTGGCAGCATCACCATCAGTTTCTGCCTCATAAGCCTGAACCAAGTCAAAACGGCCCGAGTTATACACAATCCATACGGGTCGCCCCTGGGCAACTGTGTAGGTGCCATACCCCAGCGCCATCAGCTGCACCAAACCAATAATTATCAAATCCATTTTCAATGTCTTTTTACCCTGCTGCGCCACCATCAACGTCAGCACAGGGCCAATAATCACATCTACGCCCAACAACAATAAAAAGATACGGGTTACCCCAAGCGCTTTATCTAAAGGCGCCGGATACCAAACAAAGTACACCAAAAAAATGGACGCCAGCGCGATTAAAATGGATATCACCAAATGATAAGCAAAACAGGTTAAGCGAAATTTCATAGGAACTCTTTGTATTAAGCTATTCCGTTGGGACTAGCAGCTTTTCCAACACAGGAAGCCTGCCCTCCAGGGTGTAATGCAAGGTCAAACGCTTATAAATCCATGTGATCCAGTCTCCCTCAGCTTTTCCCGACAGCTTATCGGCACCGCTTTTTACTATTGCAGTAACACCACCAAAACTGTCGATTACCACAATTGCACTGGAGCCAGGCAAATAGCCGTCATGATAATGCAACATAAGCCCATTGTTATCTGCCTGGAAATGAAATAAGCCCTGTTGCAAACATCCGGCAACCTTAGCAAGCTTGCACGTTGAGGCTCGTTCACCCAGTAAATAAGGTGACGGCTGCTGCAAATGGTGGATATCCCACAACAAACTGGCCAAAGCCTTGGCCGACCCAGAAAGCCCTGCAACGGAAGCAAGCGCATTAAAATCAAACTGTTTCAGGTAAGAATCGTCGTACCAGTTTTCGTAACGATAGTCGTAGGTGACTTCATCTGGGTAAAAGTAGTTGTTAATGAATCGAATATTTCGTTCGCGCAGTGAATATTTATTATTTATATATTCCGAGAAACTTTGCCCAGTCACCCTGTGAACAATTTCCCCCAATAAACAAAAGCCCAAATTGGAATACACCTGCCGAGAACCTGGCTCATAGTCCAACCTCAAAGTTTGCAAGCGCTCCAGGTGCTTTGGGCACCAGGGGGCGCTCGCGCTCAAGAACATAGAGTCACCTCGAGCAGTCAAACGGTTAAAGCCAGCCGAGTGATTCAGTAAATCGGCCAGGGTAATACGGCCAATTCTGGCATCTTTAAACGAGGTTAATTCCGGGAAAAAGCCTACCATGGGGTCTGTCAGCGCCAGCTTTTTTTGCTCAACCAAATCCTTAATTACTGAGGCTGTGACCAACTTGGTTAGGCTGGCATAACGATAGCGATTATCAGCGGTAACAGCTTTGCCAAATAATTGATTTTTATAGCCAGCTTCGCAACGGGATAAATGATGTTTGGCATCTATAAATGCCACTTGGGCAGAATAACCACCCTGTTTCACTAGAGCATAGTCGATCAAGCCCGCCAACCAACCATGACCGGGAGAGCATTGTGTGCTAAGGCGCAAAGCCAACCTAGACTCAAGCGGCTGAAACCAACGTGCCACTTTATAGGGGTAGGTTGAAAGCTGGAAATAAAACCAAAATCCGCCAGCAATTAATAACGCTGTAATAAAGTATTGAAGTTGTTTTGACATAAATAAAAAAGCCACCCGAAGGTGGCTCCTTTAAAAATTACTAGCTATTAGGTTTTAGGGCAGCCGTTAGGTGCATATTTAGCATCTACAGTGGTAGCACAACTCCATGAACCCGCCGGAGTACGTGTCCAAGTCATGGTTTTGTCTTTCAAGGTAGCAGCGGCGCTGTTGCCAAATTTGGCACCAATAGTACTATTAGAAGTACTATCATCAGCAATAGTCACATCAACACCACCTTTTTTGTTGGTTGCATCTGCACCCACACCAGTTTTGGTAGAACCCAGCAACGTACTACCGGTAAAACCGATTTCACAATCAGTTGTCAGAACAGCTCCGCCCGCTGCAACAGGAGCAATAGGAGTAAGACGACCTTCCAGCATGCATGTTTCAACAGTAGTTTTCAACGCACCTAGCTCAGTCATCACACGAGAAACTTGTGATTTGGCAACATAGGTTTGATATTGCGGCAGAGCAACAGCAGCCAAAATACCGATGATCGCAACTACGATCATCAATTCGATAAGGGTAAAACCTTTTTGTACTGACTTAATCATAAGAGTCTCCAGATAATTAATATTTGGCGTTACTGCCAAAGTGAGATGCCTCGGATGTAACTCTGCAACCGCTATGCCAGTTTATAAAAATGACACCGTTTTCATCAAAAATGTGACAAACCACTCATATAACCAAATACAAATCTCGCAGAAAGATGTTGTTATAAGTAAAAATTATGTCTTTGTGGTTTTGCATAACCGTTTTCTCCGCCCTATCACCGTAAATAAAGTCAACATGTGACATTTTTTGTCATCCATTTGGCCTATTTGGTCACAAGTAAGATCCCCTCCCAAGGTGGCACCGGTAGTGGTTATTAATCCAACTTGGTGCTTTAATTACGGAGTTTACTAATTTCCTTCTACAACAATGGCTTAATACAACCTATGAACACCCCTCCTGTAATACTGAGCGGTTTGGCGCGTCGGCTGGTAACCGATAACCTTCTCGAAGCGGAAATGGCGAGTAAAGCCGTCGTCCAGGCAAAAAAAGAGAAGACCCCCTTTGTTGTTTATTTGGTTAATAACGGCTTATTAAATGCCAGAACCATCGCCAATGTGGCCTCGGAAGAATTCGGAACCCCTGTTTTTGACATTAACGCCATTAATAAAGAAACCATCCCGCAAAAACTGGTTGATGAAAAATTAATCACCAAGCATCAGATATTACCTATTGCAAAACGCGGCAACCGCTTGTTTTTAGCGGTGGCTGATCCGACAGACCTGCATGCGCTGGACGAGATCAAATTTAGTAGCGGATTGAATACCGACGCCGTTTTGGTGGAGGCAGACAAGCTAAAACAGGCCATCGAAAAGTACTTAAGTGCGAATGACACCAGCCTTGGGGATATGGGCGGGCTGGATGATGACCTGGACAACCTGGATGTAGAGGCCGTAGATACCAACGCCAATGCGGGTGATGACAGCACAGAAGCTGATGAGGCGCCCATTGTTAAGTACATTAATAAGGTATTGCTGGATGCCATTAAGGGCGGCTCTTCGGACATTCACTTTGAGCCCTATGAAAAGAGCTACAGGGTGAGGTTTCGCACCGATGGCGTACTGCACGAAGTATCCCGCCCCCCTGTTAATCTGGCGACCCGTATGGCTGCGCGCCTAAAAGTTATGTCACAAATGGACATTTCTGAACGCCGGGTGCCGCAGGACGGACGTATTAAGCTCAAGGTGTCCAAAAATCGCGCCATCGACTTTCGTGTAAACACCCTGCCCACACTTTTCGGTGAAAAAATTGTATTGCGTATTTTGGACCCCAGCTCCGCCAAATTGGGGATTGATGCGTTAGGTTACGAGGATCATCAAAAGCAACTTTACCTGGATGCCCTGTCGCAATCTCAGGGGATGATTTTGGTAACCGGCCCCACGGGTAGCGGTAAAACAGTTTCTCTCTATACCGGCCTCAATATTCTCAATACGGAAGAAATAAATATTTCCACGGCGGAAGACCCAGTAGAAATTAACCTGGAAGGTATTAACCAGGTACAAATGAATACCAGGGTTGGACTGACTTTTGCGGAAGCTCTGCGCTCCTTCCTGCGTCAAGACCCGGACGTGATCATGGTGGGTGAGATACGCGACCTTGAAACTGCCGAGATTGCCATCAAAGCTGCGCAAACCGGTCACCTTGTGCTTTCTACGCTGCACACCAACTCAGCACCAGAAACCCTTACTCGCCTATTAAATATGGGGGTTCCCGCCTTTAACGTAGCCACCTCCGTCAGCCTCATTATTGCCCAACGCCTTGCTCGGCGCCTTTGCACTGCCTGCCGTAAGCCCGCAACAGATATCCCCGAAGAAATCCTTAGCCAGGAGGGGTTTGACGATATAGGCATTCCCCGTTCAGAATTCCAACTGTTCCACCCAGGCGGTTGCGACAAGTGCAATAACGGTTATAAAGGGCGGGTAGGGGTTTATGAAGTGGTTCGCATCACCCCCGCAATTGCCAACCTTATAATGGAAGGCGGCAACTCTTTACAGATTGCTCGCGTGGCCAATGAGGCCGGCTTTAATAATTTACGTATTTCCGCGTTGCGCAAAGTCGCAATGGGATTAACCAGCCTCGAAGAGGCAAATCGTGTAACCAAGGATTAATATCCCATGGCAACTGTAAGCGCCCAAAAGTCCAAAGCTGCCGGCAAATCAACTAGTGCGGGCAAAGCCAAAGCAAACCTTACCAACACCTATATATGGAAAGGTGTTGATAAAAAAGGCGGCAAAATTCAGGGAGAAATAAATGGTACCAGCCCTGCAATTGTTAAAGCGCTACTGGTTAAACAAGGGATTTCTGTTAAATCAGTGTCCAAAAAAGCCAAACCCCTGTTTGGCGGGGGCGGCAAAGCAATCAAGCCTGCCGATATTGCGGTTTTTTCCCGACAAATGGCAACCATGATGAAGGCTGGCGTTCCCTTGGTACAAGCCTTTGATATTGTTGCGGATGGTTTGGAGAACCCCAACCTACGTAAAATGGTTTTACAAATTCGCGATAGTGTTGCTGCCGGCGGAGGTTTTGCAACCTCGCTTAAAGACCACCCCAAATATTTCGATGATCTTTTCTGTAACCTGGTAGAGGCTGGTGAGCAATCTGGCGCGCTGGAAACCATGCTGGATCGTATCGCCACCTACAAAGAAAAAACCGAGGCACTTAAAGCGAAAATCAAAAAAGCGCTCACCTACCCCATCGCCGTTGTCGTAGTTGCGTTTATAGTAACGGTTATTTTGCTGGTAAAGGTAGTGCCCCAATTCGCCCAAACTTTTGCTGGTTTTGGCGCAAACTTACCTGCGTTTACACTATTTGTTCTTCATTTGTCAGACCTTGCACAAGAATATTGGCTTCAGGCAATTGTCATTTTAGCCGGCGCATTTATCGGCTTCAAAGAGGCCGTAAAAAGGTCGGAAAAATTCGCCTATATAGTCGATAGATATATGCTTAAAATTCCTGTGGTGGGGCAAATTCTTTATTTATCAGTTATGGCCAGGTTTGCACGCACCCTGTCTACCACCTTTGCTGCCGGTGTACCTTTAATTGATGCATTAACCTCAGTAGCAGGTGCTGCGGGCAACCGCATTTACGCCGAGGCAATCGTAAAAGTAAGGGAAGATGTTTCTACCGGTATTCAACTAAACACTGCATTAAAAATGCGCGCCATATTCCCCACCTTGCTGGTGCAAATGTCGGCAATTGGTGAAGAGTCAGGCGCACTCGATGCAATGCTGGACAAGGTCGCCAACTATTATGAAGAGGCCGTTGACAACATGGTCGACAGCCTCACTGCGCTTTTGGAGCCTATGATTATGGCCGTCTTGGGTGTACTGGTAGGCGGGTTGCTGATAGCCATGTATATGCCAATCTTCCAGTTGGGCTCTGTGGTTTCTTAAGATGCAGTGGATTAGTTATTTTCAGGAGCTTCCGCTCCCTGTTATTTTTGCGTACGTTTTTGTTATCGGCCTGTTGGTTGGCAGCTTCTTAAATGTCGTTGTATATCGTCTACCCAAAATGATGGAGCGAGAATGGCGTGCACATTGTGCTGAGGTACTGGAATCGAATACCACGCCACCAATATCGACTTCAACTCAAGAAGCTCCATTTAATTTGGTAGTTCCACGCTCCCGCTGCCCAGCCTGCGGACATCAGATAAAAGCCTGGGAGAACATCCCCGTAGTGAGCTATATATTTTTACGTGGTAAATGCTCCGCCTGCAGCTCCCCCATATCCTTAAGATACCCTAGTGTCGAATTTACCACTGCAATTCTATCTGTGGTCGTGGTTTACGCCCTGGGAGCTAATTGGAGCGGATTTGCCGGGCTAATTTTTACCTGGTGCCTTATTTCACTTACGCTGATAGATCTGGACACTTACCTTCTTCCCGACGACATCACCTTGCCACTGGTGTGGCTAGGTTTAATTGCCAATAGTTTTGGTTTATTCACCAGTTTGTCCAGCTCATTATGGGGTGCCGTGTTTGGCTATCTATCACTCTGGTCGGTTTACAAACTTTTTAAGCTTATTACAGGCAAAGAGGGTATGGGCTATGGTGATTTTAAGCTCCTTGCCGCTCTGGGTGCCTGGATGGGTTGGCAAGTGTTACCGCAAATCATCTTGTTATCCTCGTTGGTAGGCGCTGTAATTGGCATCAGCCTGATGATTATTAAAGGCCGGGATAAGAATATCCCCATTCCCTTCGGCCCCTATTTAGCTATAGCAGGCTGGATAGCATTTGTATGGGGCGAGCAAATCAACGCTAGCTATTTAAAATTGTTTGCAGCCCATTAATTTATGCCTACAAAAAAACTGGTTATTGGCCTAACGGGCGGCATTGGCAGCGGAAAAAGCGAGGTCAGCAGGCGCTTTCAGAATTTAGACATTACTCTGGTTGACGCGGATGAGATTGCTCGTGAAGTTGTACTACCCGGCTCCCCCGCACTTAATGCAATAGCCAGCCATTTTGGCCAAAGCTATCTAACCAATGAAGGCCAGCTAGATAGAGCCAAATTGCGCGAACGTATATTTGCCGATGCGGAAGCCAAAACCTGGCTGGAGCAACTACTTCACCCGCAAATTAACCAACTTATTCGCGAGCAGTTGGCCAAAGCAAAATCCAGCTACGCAATACTTTGCTCTCCCCTGCTCCTGGAGACGAAGCAAAGCGAGCTAGTTGATCGAATCTTAGTGGTGGATACCAGCGAGCTTTTACAGGTCGAACGCGCCTCTCATCGCGACACCAACAAACGTGAGCAAATCGAAAGAATAATGGCAACTCAACTGTCTCGTGCCGAACGCTGCAGCCGCGCTAACGATATTATCCAAAATCATGGTGACCTATGTGAACTTGATAATCAGGTACGCAAACTCCATGAGCTGTATTTAGAGCTTGCCCAAGGCGACAGCGTCATTAACTAATTAGCTGCCCTCCCCTCAAAAAAAAGACGATGGTAATGACCGAGCAACAACCCTCTATCACCTTGAAATGCCCCTGCTGCCAGAAAACTATATACTGGACAGACGAATTTCCATTTCGCCCGTTTTGCAGCGAACGCTGCCGCCTGATTGATTTAGGTGAATGGGCAAGCGAATCTCATCGTATTGCTGGCTCACCGATTCTGCCGGATGACTGGGAGGAATCTAACTAAAACTCGGCAATACAGGCGGTCATATGCATCCTGATCTGAAACAAACTGCGAGAGATTTTTTAAACCTGATTGCCAAAGGTGAAGTGGAGCAAGCATTTGCCCGATTTGTAGCCGAAGACTTACACCACCATACCCCCTACTTTCGCGGTGATGCACAATCACTGATGTACGCGATGCTGGAAAACTCTCAGGGGTTTCCGCAGAAATCTATAGAACTCAAACATTGCTTGCAGGAGGGCAATCTGGTCGCCATACATTCCAAGGTGAAATTGCATAAAGATGATCCGGGCGCTGCTCTGGTTCATATATTCCGTTTTGCCGAGGGCAAAATAATTGAGCTGTGGGATATTGGCCAAAGCACACCAGAAAGCTCACCAAATCAGTACGGCATGTTTTAACCCTGCTCCAGTAAACGTCGCAAATCAATAAGTGCAGCGTTTGCACGTGAAATGTAGGAAGCCATTACCAGCGAGTGATTGGCAACCAGGCCAAAACCACTACCATTTAAAATCATTGGGCTGTAAAGCCTTTGCTGAGTGGACTCTAGCTCGCGAATTATTTGCTTCACACTGACTTGGGCATTTTTATCGGCAATCACCGACGCAAAATCAATCTCCACCGCTTTTAACAGTTGAATCAATGCCCAGCAGGAGCCGCGCGCCTCGTAAAACACATCATCCAGCTGCAGCCATGGGGTTTTGTGCATGACTCCAGAATTAGATGCGGGGACTAGCACCATGCCCTCGGACGCCAACTCCTCTTGCCCAACACTTGCACTTAGTCGCTGAGAAAGGTTTCCCAATCGCGTCTCCACAGTGCGCAACCAGTAAACCAAATTATCAGCTCGAGGGTAAAAATGGGCATCAGCCTGATGATTTTGCAGGCGCACAAGATAGGCGCGCAGATATTCCACCCCCTCTTGATATTGAGCCTCGGTTGACGGAATAAGCCAGGAGTCCTGGTAATAATTCAACCGGGATTCGGCTTTTTGCAGGTCTTCATCCTCACGCGACTGGGATTGGGAGCGGCTAAAAGCCTCGCGCAAAGCCTTGGCCATATCCCGCGATTGGATGATCACCCCATACTCCCAGTGCGGCATATCATCCAACCACACACCGGGCGGAGTGAGATCATTTAAAGTGTACCCGCCTGGTTTATGCCAGAGAGTTTCAGTAACGGCAATCAATGTGGCAGTGGTGGTTACCCCCACTTCGGGCGGCTCAGTAAGTTGATTTACTGCCAAGAGTTGCTGAGTATTTTGGCGAATTGAAAATAACTCGGGAGCGCGACTCCAGTAGATTCCCGTCAACAGGGTTACCAGGAGATAAACTGCCACCAATAAAAAAGCCAGGCGCCACAACCAGCTGGATTGCTGTATATCTTCCTGAACATCATCCACTTGGTCGCGCACGCGGCGCAGATTGCGCAACCATAATCGTCGAAACTGTTTCATAACCAGCGCCCCTCTTCAGACAGGGCAGCAGCTCTCAACTAATGATGCGGCTGATCGAAGGCACTCTTGGCAACAGCAGTAGCCTCTACCCTGGAGTTGTCACTAAATATCAACTTTAAGTGTAGCTGGTCACCCGTCTGAAATTGTGCCGTTAAACCTACAAGCTGAAGAAATTGAGATTGAGGCGTAAAATCAACCAGGGTCTTCGCGGGAATTGCCAAATGTTTTATAACGCGATTATTTTCTTGAGATCTAATAACAACCGCCTGGGCATAAGGGCAATCTGCACCAATCAGTTCAACCGGTTTATCCGATGTATTTTGAATGCGCAAGAACACTTGCGCTTGTTGAACTCCAGCCAAAGGCACCATCACCCGTGCATCATAGACCTTGATATAGTTTGCTGCCGATGTAACAGGTGCACTAGGCGAGGCAAAGCCCAACGCGGCCAGGCCCCAAAGCCAAACCATCAAAAAATGCCTGTTGATCACTTAACCTCCGTTTTTAACCTATTGAATACGTGGCACTAGCTTAATCCGCGGCGGGCTGCCCAGCTGAATATCACCACGCACCCTATAACCGGGAAGTGCATCGCGCATTTGCTGATAAATCCATCGCCCCTCGACATCACTGCGAGCGACAATCATCGCCAGACTGTCTGTCTCCTTTAATTTTCGCGCAATTACACTCAACTGTTCGACAATTTGTGAGTCCGCCTTAGCCAATAGAGATACATCCAAAAGATACTCTCCCTCTCCGCCCTTATAGGGTGCCGGAGGAGGCGCAGATTCATATTGGGCCCTGAGCCCCTCACTAACCTCTTTAATCAGTAAGTTTTCCGGATCGACCAAACGAGCGTTATTTAACATTTGCGTCGCCTGAGTGTAATTACCACGAGCTGCGGCCTGGCGAGCCAGATCAACATAACGCATTACTATACCCAGCAGCCCACCTTTAGCGCGCTGGTTGTTAGGATCAAGCTTTAATACTGCGCGAAAATAATCAAATGCGTTGTCTGTGGTTGGAGTCAACAATTGATCATGGGCAAGGGTGTACTCTCCATTTAGCAGGAGAAGATGAATTGCCCGCTTTTGCTTTGCCTCAGCGCTAGGCTCTGGCGGTGCAGCAGGATGCGGCGGAGTAATGTTAACCGCCGCCCGTGGTGGCTTGGCAGCTTGGCAACCTGCCAAGACCAGAAAAATCAAAATAGTGCAAATTGAACAAGGAAAATGAGTACGCATAGAAATAAATTGCAATGCACCTGAGCGGTTAGCGGCCAAATAGGAAAATAAGGCAGAGTTAAGAAAAACTCCCTGAGTGTCAGTTAGAATGCCCCGACACTGTAGAAATATATACTACTGCAATCTAGCAAGCACCTACCCAATCCCCACAAACTTTGGGTGACACCGTGAGTCTGAGACGCTGAACTGTTTGAATGCCCCCATTAAAACTAAGGCAACTGGTACTATGAAATCTTTTTCCAATATTATTCGCCCACTCCCGAGCCTTGTGCTCCCCTTTTTTCTGCTCATCATCACCTTTTGTTTTTGCTTAAACACCCAGGCCGACGACATTTTTGCAACGCCGACTAGCAACACCCTAAGCAACAACTTACTCAGCCAGGAAGATGAGTTTTTACCTGTAGATAAAGCTTACCAATGGGACGCCAAGGTTCAGAATGGTCAGCTAAAAATTCACTGGCAGATCGCCAAGGGCTATTACCTCTACCAAGAGAGATTCAAATTCCGCCTAGCCGACGGCACTAATCTCAGCCCAAGCTACAACCAGGGCACAATGAAATACGATGAGCTGTTTGAACGGGAAACCATGATTCATCATGACGAGGCCATAGCCAGCTTCGACCTAAGTCAGCTGCCAGACAGCTTTGATATAAAGCTCGAATATCAGGGCTGCGCCGAAGCTGGCCTTTGCTATCCTCCGCAAAAACATCAGCTCCACATCGATAGCAAAACAGCGCAAATCACCCCCATCGACGGCAAGGTTTTAACAGCGCCCAGCACAGGCAAAACAGCTCAAGCCACCACGACTGAGTCAGCAACAACCAAGTCATCAGCTTTTGACCTTGGCTGGTTTATCAAAGCCATCTTATTTGCCATGCTGGGTGGTGCCATTCTCAATTTAATGCCCTGTGTTTTTCCAGTGTTATCCATCAAAGTAATGAGCCTGGCTGCCGCAGATAGAGATAAGCTGCACATCCACGGCTGGTTTTACACCCTAGGGATTATCTGCTGCTTTATAGTGTTTTCCGGCATCCTTTTGGCAGCTCGCGCTGGCGGAGAAGCCATTGGTTGGGGTTTTCAACTACAGTCGCCTGGCCTAATCGCAAGCCTCGCCTACCTGTTCTTTGTGATGGGCCTAAGCATGTCAGGCGTAATTCACTTTGGCACCGGCCTTATGGGCACCGGCCAGAAACTTACCGAGCGCTCCGGTCTTAGCGGATCATTCTTTACCGGCGCATTGGCCGCCATAGTCGCCAGCCCCTGTACCGCTCCGTTTATGGCCACAGCCCTGGGATTTGCATTAACTCAACCTGCGATTGTATGCCTGGGTATATTTGCTGCCCTGGGCTTTGGCATGGCACTGCCGTTGTTATTACTATGCTATTCACCCACTCTGGCAGCTCGCCTGCCCAAACCTGGCATGTGGATGGAAAACCTCAAGCAATTTCTCGCCTTCCCTCTTTATCTCAGCGCCGTGTGGTTGCTTTGGGTCTACGGCCACCAAACCAGCGCAAGCGGCATGGCCGCGCTCTGTATTGGCGCTGTAAGCATTGCTTTTGGCTTTTGGCTGTTTAACCTGCAGAGCAAAGGCTTAGGTAAAGGCCTGCGTCGGATTGCCATAATTGCAACCTGGGTAATCGCCATATGGCTTCCTTATAGAGCCATACATATGAGTAGCGATCAGGCCGCAGACGGCATTCAGTGGCAGCCCTACAGCCCAGAGTTACTGCAAAAATTGCGCGAGCAAAACCAACCAATCTTCGTTAACCTAACTGCCGATTGGTGCTTAACCTGCTTAGCCAATGAGCGAGTCACCCTGCATACAGAGGCTATCGAAAAGCTCTTTGCCGAAAACAACGTAGCCACACTAAAAGGCGATTGGACCAACACAGATCCGAAAATCACCGCTCTTTTGCAGGAATACGGTCGCAGTGGCGTACCGCTATACCTTTGGTTTCCTGCAGGAAGAAGTGGAAAAGCTGAGGTTCTGCCGCAACTTTTAACTAAGGACCAGCTCATTAAAATCGCAAAAGAGAGCAAATAGAAGCATTTAGGCTACATTTTACAGACAATTAAAGAAGTTACCCAAATAACCTGCAAAGTTCCGGCATCTTGCGTTTAACATACGCCAAGATGCCGGTATCCTTCACATAACTCACTACTTCCCCCCTCCTTTTTAGAAAACCTGCGACTAACTTCGGCAAAAATGCCGCTAACTGTTTCAAACTAAACAAATTTTTACCAGGCTCGTGGACATCACCGCATTTTTACGGCAAACTCCCCCAACTAAATTTGCCAGGTCGCACGTTGCGGCTTAGAAAGCATCATAAAGCGCGAAACTCTTCGCGAACTTTAACAATATCCCCGCAGGATTCCCGTCAATGGCAAGCATACTGGTGTTACACGGCCCCAACCTGAATCTACTCGGTTTGCGAGAGCCAGGCATTTATGGCGCCACGACTCTGGATGACATCAACCGCAAGCTCAATCAGCTGGCGCGTGAACAGGGCCACCATATGATGAACCTGCAGAGTAACGCCGAGTACGAACTGATAAATCGCATTCATGAAGCACGCGGAGAGGGAGTGGACTTCATTCTGATTAATCCCGCTGCGTTCACCCATACCAGCGTCGCTCTGCGCGATGCGCTTTTAGCCGTTGCCATCCCGTTTATCGAAGTGCATCTATCCAACGTCCATAAACGCGAAGCCTTTCGCCATCACTCCTATTTTTCGGATGTTGCCGAAGGGGTTATCTGCGGTTTTGGCGCCGCCAGCTATGAGCTTGCCTTTGCCGCTGCACTGCAACTAATCAATCAAAAACCCGTTTTAAAACCCAATTAACTCCCAATCCACAATCACAACAATAGTGTTGCCAGAGAGGACCCTATGGATATTCGCAAAATTAAAAAACTGATCGAGCTGCTCGAAGAGTCCAACATCGGCGAGCTGGAGATCAAAGAGGGCGAAGAGTCTGTTCGTATCGCGCGCAATAGCGGCACCACCCAATACTTTACCGGCCCCGCCCCAACCTTCGCCGCACCCGCTGCCCCGGCTGTCGCCGCCGCTCCTGCACCGGCAGCTGCCGTATCAGCTCCAGCCGCTGCAGCCCCCGCTATATCCGGCCATATTGTTAAATCGCCCATGGTGGGCACCTTCTACCGCTCACCCAGCCCAGGTTCACCCTCCTTCATCGAAGTTGGCAAGCATGTTAAGGCTGGCGATGTAATTTGCATTATCGAAGCCATGAAGATGATGAACCAGATCGAAGCCGACAAAGCGGGTGTTATCGAAGCCATTTTGGTTGAAGATGGCAGCCCCGTAGAATTCGACCAACCCTTGGTGACTATTGCCTGATTTTGCTCCGCCAAGTCACTGGCCTAATCACTGAGGAATTTGGTTTATGTTTCAAAAAATATTGATCGCAAACCGCGGCGAAATTGCGCTGCGCGTATTGCGTGCCTGTAAAGAGCTGGGCATTAAAACTGTTGCAGTTCACTCGCAAGTTGACCGCGACCTAAAACACGTGCGCCTGGCGGATGAGTCGGTCTGTATCGGCCCCAACCCATCCCCCAAAAGCTATCTGAATGTACCGGCAATCATCGCCGCCATGGAAATTACCGACTCAGAAGCGGTTCACCCAGGCTACGGCTTTTTGGCGGAAAACGCTGATTTTGCCGAGCGCGTGCAAAAAAGCGGCTTTACCTTTATCGGCCCAGATCCCGATGTCATCCGCATGATGGGCGACAAGGTTGAAGCCATTAAAGCCATGAAAAAAGCGGGCGTGCCCACAGTCCCCGGCTCTGATGGCCCTTTACCCGAAGATCCGGAAGAGTGCCTGAAGATTGCCAAACGCATCGGCTACCCGGTGATCATTAAAGCCGCTGCCGGTGGTGGTGGTCGCGGCATGCGCGTTGTGCATACCGAAGCAGCGCTGATCAACTCTATCCACATCACCCAGGGCGAAGCTAAAGCCGCCTTTGGCGATGGCACTGTGTACATGGAAAAATTCCTGCAGAACCCACGCCACGTGGAAGTGCAGGTATTGTCCGACGGCCAGGGCAACGCCATTCACCTGGGCGACCGCGACTGCTCACTGCAGCGCCGCCACCAAAAAGTACTGGAAGAAGCTCCTGCACCAGGTATTCCGCAGGATGTGCGCGAAGCTACCTACGCCGCCTGCGTTAAAGCCTGTATCGATATCAAGTACAAGGGCGCCGGCACCTTCGAGTTCCTTTACGAAGACGGCGGTTTTTACTTTATCGAAATGAACACCCGTATTCAGGTAGAACACCCAGTATCCGAAATGGTGACCGGTATCGATCTGATCAAAGAGCAAATCCGCGTTTGCTCCGGTCTGCCGCTGTCCATCAAGCAGTCAGACGTGGTAATTAAAGGCCACTCCTTCGAGTGCCGTATCAACGCCGAAGACCCGAAAACCTTTATGCCCTGCCCCGGCCTGGTGAAAGGTTTCCACGCGCCCGGCGGCCTGGGTGTGCGCGTCGACTCACACCTGTACAATGGCTACACAGTACCGCCCAACTACGATTCAATGATCGCAAAAATCATCACCTTTGGTGACACCCGCGAAATCGCTTTGAACCGTATGCGCAACGCCCTGGACGAAACCATTGTTGATGGCATTCGCACCAATATCCCGCTGCAGCAAATGCTGGTGCGCGATGAGGCCTTCCGCAAAGGCGGCGTGAACATCCACTACCTCGAGAAAAAGCTCGCCGAGTAAGCCTGTTCCGCCCCAAGCGCCCCGGTGTTGCTGACATCGGGGCGTTTTTATTTTCAGCTCAGCCGCCCCACCTATTCCGGAGAATTCGCCATGCCCTGGCTGCAACTCAAAATCATCACCCCACGCCGCTATGTGCAATCTCTGGAGGATTCACTCATGGCCGCTGGCGCCGCCTGCGTCACCCTGCAGGATAACGCCGACCAACCGATTTTGGAGCCCGGCCTGGGCGAAACCCCGCTCTGGGATAGCGTCAAAATAACCGGGCTGTTCGACGCCGAAATAGATACACGCAAAACCACCGCCCTGGCCGAGCGCCGCTTTGGCAACACCCTGCCCGAACACTATTGGGAGCAACTGGAAGACAAGGATTGGGAGCGCGAGTGGATGAGCAACTACCATGCAATTCAATGTGGCGAGCGCCTGTGGATTTGCCCCAGCTGGCAACAACCTCCCGAGCCAGACAAGATCAATTTGATGCTCGACCCAGGCCTGGCCTTTGGTACTGGCACTCATCCAACAACTTTTTTGTGCATGCAGTGGATAGACCAACAGGATTTTAGCGGTAGAGAGGTTATCGACTACGGCTGTGGCTCAGGTATTCTCGGCATAGCCACGCTGCTACTCGGCGCCAAACAGGTCATAGGTGTGGATATAGACCCCCAGGCGCTGTTGGCCACCACCGAAAACGCCAAGCGCAACCAGCTGGCAGCCGATGCCATGCCGGTATTCCTCCCCCAGGATTGCCCCGACACCCTAGCCGATGTGATGCTCGCCAACATTCTCGCCGGCCCTCTTGCAGAACTGGCACCAACCTTGAGCGCACGCACCAAAACCGGCGGTAAAATTTGCCTGTCAGGGATACTCAGTGTGCAGGCCCAAACCGTTATGGACGCCTATGCTCCCTGGTTTGACTTTGAGCCTGTTGCCGAACAGGAGGAATGGGTGCGCATCACCGGGACAAAAGTGCGTTAGTTGGCAATGCTGAACGCCGACCTAAGGTGAAAGTTGTGAGAGAATTTACCCACTGAGCGCATAAAGTTACACTGTTACAATTTGAGTCGGCCAGCCTAACAGCTTGCTGGAATAGGTTTTCGAGGCAACCACTACAAGGATTCTCAGGATTATGAGCCCCGCCAGCGCACCCATGGTAACCCGCTGCCCCAAATGCGGCACGGCGTTTCGCATTACCAGCGCCCAACTGCAGTCTGCCCGCGGTGCGGTTCGCTGCGGCTCTTGCTTGCACGTGTTTAAAGCCCAAGAGCACCTGGTTGATATAGCAGCAAAAGCCAAAAACCCGGCGGCGCAAACCCAGCCAGCAACCAAGCCCAGCAAGCCCAGCAAGCCAATTGCCGAACCTAAGCACACCGAAGCCAATGTAACTGCTGCATCACACAACAAACCCGCTACAGCAGCAAAGCCGGCCACCCCTGCCCAGCAAACCAGCCTGGCTTTTAACCAGCCCAGCGACGACGAAGACCTGCTAATCAGTGATGACATGGAGGAACAGGAAAAAACTGAGGCCTCTAAGTACGAATTTGATGGTTTTTTAGATATAGAAGTACCACCACCCGCCAGCAGCTCCCTGTTTGAACGGCCGCTGACCACTAACAGCAAAGATAATGAACCCGAAGCCCATATCGACGAGTCCTGGGCCGAGCAATTAATTGATGAAGAAGATGAACAGCTGGAACAGCAGTCACCTGCTTCAGCTAACAACTCAGCTCGCGACAGTTATGAGCAGGAAGATATTCCGCCTGAATTTGATATGCCCGCTCCAGCCTCCAGCCCTAATGCGCCTGGCCTGGTGTTCAGCCTGATAGATGAGCCAAGTGAATCTACAGCCGAAACAGCTGAAGAGCCAAACAAGGAGCCTTTCGACAGCGCCCTATTTGAAACACCACAAGACACCGAAGAACCAAAGCGCCAGGTAAAAACCGAACCCAAAATACGCGCCTACGACAATTCGCGCACCGCGTTGTTGATGAACATTATCCCGGCCCCAGTCGAGTTCACTGCCAAGCGCATGCGCAACTGGCAAAGTAAACTTTGGCCAATACTGAGCCTGGTTGCACTGCTGGCTCTTATTGTGCAAATTGCCTGGTTCAAATTTGACTATCTCAGTCGCATTGAACCCTATCGCAATGTTTATCAGCAGCTTTGCCCATGGCTGGGTTGCCAGCTGCCAACATTGATAGATACCCACAGTATCAAAGCCTACAACCTAATTGTCAGAAGCCACCCAGACAAAGCCAATGCACTTTTGGTGGATGCCATCATCCTCAACACAGCACCCTTTGAGCAACCTTTTCCCGATCTAGTCTTGGCGTTTTCAGATATAGATGGCAAGCCTCTGGCCTCGCGTCGCTTTACGCCTAAAGAGTATTTGGGCGGAGAGCTGGCGGGCAAAGAGCTAATGCCCAAGAACCAACCTATCCAGCTATCATTAGACTTGGTGGACCCGGGACCAGAAGCTGTCAACTACCATGTGTATATCCCCTAAGGCCGCGCCCTTCCTAAGCCGTGCCGATCCTAAACCGCGCCCTTACCTAAAAAGAACCGCCAGTTACTTCTGTCACTGGCGTCCAACTTGGCTAGACCTACCCAAAACAGCCTCGAAATTGCAGCCATACGCCACAACAATCTTCACCTTGTCGAAGTCGCTTGAGCATTGAGCCTGTTTCGCATGACTCGCGCAGACTGCATTGATCTCCTCTGTCGCAGCATCAGCGAATCAGCAAATTGGATGGCAATTAGCAAAAACACGAGATAAATCCCTTAGACCACCAAGCTTTGCTCGCGCAAATGATTTTCTCAGGATCAACCACTGCCGTATCCAGCGCCAAATTTCAAGCCTTTTGCGCTAAAAACAAACGCTTTTATCGCTCAAAAAAACACCATTTTTTGTGTTTTTTTCGTTCCCATCCCAGGGCTAAACGGGTATGATGGCGACCCTTTTGCGCAGGGGCCCCCAGGGGGGTTCAGGGGTATAAAACCCGCGCCAAATCGGGCATTTGCCTGATAACAGCATCCAGTCGCAACCCGACAATCCATCACGTGTTTAAGCCAATTAAGTGTTTAGGATAGGCCCTTACTCCTTTGACAGCTCTGTCATTCTCGCGCCTATGGCCGGTGTGACCGATCGTCCCTTTCGCCAATTGTGTAAAACGATGGGCGCGGGCCTGGTGATCTCGGAGATGCTGACGGCGGACTCCAGCCTTTGGAGCAGCCGCAAAAGCCTGTTGCGTATGGATCACAGCGGAGAGGCTGAGCCCATTGCGGTGCAGATTGCCGGTGGCGACCCGCAGATGCTGGCTGAAGCGGCGCGTTTAAATGCCGCCAACGGCGCCCAGATTATTGATATCAATATGGGCTGCCCGGCCAAAAAGGTATGCAAAAAAGCCGCAGGTTCCGCCCTGCTGCAAGACGAACAACTGGTTAGCGATATTCTCCAGGCCGTAGTTAAGGCGGTGGACATACCGGTAACCCTGAAATTCCGCACTGGCTGGAGCCAGGAAATGCGCAATGCCACCCGCATTGCCCGCATTGCGGAGGATGCCGGCATCCAGGCACTGGCCCTTCACGGTCGCACCCGCGCCGACGCCTTTTTGGGCGAGGCCGAGTACGACACTATCGCCGAAGTGGTTAAGGCCGTACAGATTCCGGTATTTGCCAATGGCGATATCACCTCGCCCACCAAAGCCAAAGCCGTGCTCGAGCACACGGGGGCGGCGGCGGTAATGATTGGCAGAGCCGCCCAAGGGCGGCCGTGGATTTTTCGGGAAATAGAGCACTACCTGCGCACAGGAGAGCAACGGCCCGAACCCGCCCTGACGGAAATCAGGGAGATTTTATTTAGCCATCTGCGCGAGCTGTACCGTTTTTATGGTGAGGTCATGGGCCCGCGTATCGCTCGCAAACATGTGAGTTGGTATTTGCAGACGGTCCCTGGCAGCGATCTATTTCGCAAAGCCTTTAACGCTATGGAAAACGCAGAAGAACAATTGACCAGCATTCAAACTTTCTTTGAAACGCTGCTTATGAAAGAGGAAAAAGCCGCATGAACACCGCAACATTTTTTGCTGACGCCACTCCCGTGCAAGCACAACAACCCGCGCCCCAAGGCCAGTCCCTGCGCGGCTGCGTGGAGCAAGCTGTAGACAACTACTTTAAACACCTGGACGGTCAGGACGTAAGCAATGTCTACGAAATGGTGTTGGCCGAAGTTGAAGCGCCACTGCTGGAAATCGTACTCAAGTACACCCGTCACAACCAAACCCGCGCGGCACAGGTGCTGGGTTTGAACCGCGGCACTCTGCGCAAAAAATTGAAGCAATACGGCCTGCTCTAAACGCAAGCACCGCCGTCAGGCAAACACAAAAGGGGTGGTAACAAGTTTCCGCCCCTTTTGCTTTTTAAGAGATTCAATTTTCACTGTTTGTTAAAGGAACCGGGTATGTCTACCACTGCCGATCTTGTTGCCATCAAACGCGCGCTTATCAGCGTCTCCGATAAAACGGGCATAGTTGAGTTCGCTCAAGCCCTGCACGCCCAGGGCGTAGAAATTCTCTCCACCGGCGGCACCTTCAAGCTGCTGACCGAAAACAAGATCCCCGCCATTGAAGTTTCCGACTACACCGGCTTCCCCGAAATGATGGACGGCCGCGTAAAAACCCTGCACCCCAAAGTGCACGGCGGCATCCTCGGCCGTCGTGGCCTGGATGAAGGTGTGATGACCGAACACGGCATCAACGCCATAGATATGGTGGTAGTAAACCTCTACCCCTTTGAAAAAACTGTGGCCAAAGCCGATTGCTCACTGGAAGACGCGGTAGAAAACATCGACATCGGTGGCCCAACCATGGTGCGCGCGGCGGCCAAAAACCACGCCCATGTAAACATAGTGGTAAATGCCTCTGACTACGCGCGTATCCTCGACGAAATGAAAGCCAACGGCGGCTGCACTTCATTCAAAGCCCGTTTCGATTTGGCCATTAAAGCCTACGAACACACGGCCGCTTACGATGGCGCTATTGCCAATTATTTTGGCCGCATGGTTGAAGGCGGCAGCGCTGACTTCCCACGCACCTTCAACACCCAGTTTGTTAAAGCGCAAGAGATGCGCTACGGCGAAAACCCCCATCAAAAAGCCGCTTTCTACGTGGAAAAAAATCCGCAGGAAGCCAGCATCGCCACCTCCAAACAACTGCAGGGCAAAGAGCTGTCCTACAACAACGTGGCCGACACTGACGCTGCACTGGAAACCGTTAAATCCTTTGACGAACCTGCCTGTGTAATCGTCAAGCACGCCAACCCCTGCGGTGTGGGTGTTGCCGGCAACATCCTCGACGCCTACGAACTGGCTTACGCCACTGACACCGAATCTGCCTTTGGCGGCATTATCGCCTTCAACCGCGAGCTGGATGCCAAAACTGCCGAGGCGATTATTTCGCGTCAGTTTGTTGAAGTGATTATCGCCCCCAGTGTTTCTGCCGAAGCCTTGGAAGTAACCAAAGCCAAGCAAAACGTGCGCGTACTCAGCTGCGGCAGCTGGGGCACAGAGCGCCCCTCTATAAAAACCTGGGGCGGTTTAGACTACAAACGCGTCAACGGCGGCCTGCTGGTGCAGGATCGCGACAATGGCATAATCACCGCCGCCGATTTAAAAATCGTCACTAAGCGCGCGCCCAGCGAAGCGGAAATCCGCGACCTGCTGTTCGCCTGGAAAGTGGCCAAGTTTGTTAAATCCAACGCCATCATTTACGCCAAAGACAACCGCACCATTGGTGTCGGCGCCGGCCAGATGAGCCGCGTAAACTCAGCGCGTATCGCCGCCATTAAAGCCGAGCACGCCGGCCTGCAGGTTGCCGGTTCAGTCATGGCTTCCGACGCCTTCTTCCCCTTCCGCGACGGCATCGACAACGCCGCCAAAGTGGGCATTGCGGCCGTAATTCAACCCGGCGGTTCTATGCGCGATCAGGAAGTGATTGATGCAGCGGATGAGCACGGCATGGCCATGGTGTTTACTGGCATGCGTCATTTCCGTCATTAATAAACAGCAATAGTGCTTTTGTAGGTTGGTGGTGAGCTTGCGAACCCCAACATTGGTTACAGGTATATGGTCATGTTGGGGTTCGTTCCTCACCCCAACCTACACAAACAACTTAAAAAGATTTTCATTTTATGAACATATTAATTATTGGCAGCGGCGGTCGCGAACACGCCCTGGCCTGGAAAGCCGCGCAGAGCGCGCAGGTGCAAAAAGTTTTTGTCGCACCGGGCAACGCTGGCACAGCGCTGGAACCAAAATTGGAAAACGTCGCCATAGACGTATTGAATTTTGAAGCACTGGCAACATTTGCTGAGCAAAACCAGGTCGGCCTGACGATTGTTGGCCCGGAAGTGCCATTGGTAGCTGGTGTGGTAGATTTCTTCCAAGCCCGCGGCCTGCTCTGCTTTGGTCCAAGCAAAGGCGCCGCACAACTGGAAGGCTCCAAAGCCTTTACTAAGGATTTCCTCGCGCGCCACAAAATTCCCACCGCCGATTACCAAAACTTTATCGAAGTGGAACCCGCCCTCGCCTACCTGCGCGAAAAAGGCGCACCTATAGTCATCAAGGCCGATGGCCTGGCCGCTGGTAAAGGCGTGATTGTTGCCGAGACCTTGGAACAAGCCGAAGCCGCGGTGCGCGATATGCTCTCAGGCAACGCCTTTGGCGATGCCGGTTGCCGTGTGGTGATCGAAGAGTTCCTCGCCGGTGAAGAGGCCAGCTTTATTGTAATGGTCGACGGCAAAAATGTGCTGCCCATGGCCACCAGCCAGGATCACAAACGCGTTGGCAATGGCGATACCGGCCCCAACACCGGCGGAATGGGCGCCTACTCTCCCGCGCCCGTAGTAACTCAGGAAGTACACGACCGCGTGATGCGCGAAGTTATCTATCCAACGGTTAATGGCATGGCCGCCGAAGGCAATACCTATGTCGGCTTCCTCTACGCTGGCCTGATGATTGACGCATCTGGCGCGCCCAAGGTGATCGAGTACAACTGCCGTTTTGGCGACCCGGAAACCCAGCCGATTATGCTGCGCTTGAACTCCGACCTGGTGGAGCTGTGCCTGGCGGCCCTTAAAGGCGACCTGGATAAAACCACCGCCGATTGGGACCCGCGCGCTTCTGTAGGCGTGGTGCTGGCCGCAGGCGGCTACCCGGATGCCTACAACAAGGGCGATGTGATTTCCGGTTTGCCCACCAGCGAAGTCGCTGGCGAAAAAGTCTTCCATGCCGGCACTGCCAGCAAAGATGGCCAGGTAGTCACCGCCGGTGGCCGCGTGCTCTGCGCCACTGCCCTGGGCAATAGCGTGTCTGAAGCTCAGGCGCGCGCCTATAAACTGGCGGCGCAAGTCAGCTGGAAAGACGCCTTCTACCGCACCGATATCGCCTACCGCGCTATCGCCCGCGAGCAGAATCAGTAAGTATTTTTTGCTGACGCAAACAAAAAAGGAACCCTGGTGGTTCCTTTTTTGTGCAGATCTCGTGAGTTAAGGCCTCAGGCCTCCTGGGTTTCCAGCGCAATGCGAATTTCCCGTCCGTCCCAAATATATTCGTAATGCGCGGTTTGAATCACATCGCTGATAACCTTGGGGGTCAGCAAGCCATAACACTCATTGCCTGGCGCGCGTACCGAGTCGTACAACACGCCTGTCGCCTTGGCAGCTTTTAATTGTGCCCCCAACTGTTGGGCACTGTCATAGTCCTGCGGGTGATACCAATCCCTATCGCGAAATTCTGCGCCTGTGATGTCCGCCAAATCCGCACTGAACTGCGCTTTCAGGCAGCGCATAGTCAAACGATCGTATTTAAGCCCTGCCACTCCCGCAAAATAGCGCTGCTGGTGGTAGCGGGTTTCAGCTATGGCGGTTTGCACATTGATCGCCGCGTAAAAAATGCCAAAGTCGCCACGGGAAAAGCGCGAGCCAGCGGGATTAATATGCACAAAAGGCCCCAGTGCATAGTTGCAGCCGCGAATACCATAGGGGCGCTCACCGGCGGGCACCAAATTCAAGTTGCCCAGCTCCTGGCGCAGGCGCGGATTGGTGAGCGCCTGAATAGCGTAGAGACTCTCGAATTCGTCGTGGTCCGCCACGTCGTCAAACAGGCTGCGGGTAGGATATTTACTGGGCACCAGACGATAGGCGCTCTGATTTTCCAGCTGACGCTTGGGCAATGGCTCCACAGGCTGTCCTTAGGGCAAATTGAGATTAGGCAAACTGGCCGTCGCGCAGGCCATCCAGATGGCGATGCACTTCGTAAAGTGAGCTCATCAAGCCACTGCTCATCAGCTCCATAGGTGCCTTGCCGTTAAAAAAGCCATTGCTGTTAGGCATGCGCACAAAGCCGTAGACGTTCTCCGGGTTGTCGAACAGGGTGCGCAGTACCGCGTGTATATTGAGCAGATAGCTGATGCGCTCCAGTAAATCCGGGCTGGGCCTGGCGCTGGCAGGGGCGCCCTGGTATTTGTGCAGGGTTGAGCGGCCAATACCTAGCAGAGCGGTCTTCTCCTTTTCGGAGCAGTGCCATTTATCGAGTAAATTCAACACTGCCTTTAATGCGGCAGGTGCCGCCTGGGCAGGTAATGGCTGAGCGTGAGCGAGCATAGATGGACTCCCCGAGTGGAATATGATCACTTTAGTACATTTATTCAATTATTGTCCATTATTAAACACAATTTGACACCAAACTTTCATCCACAAGGGCATTTTTTGCCTTTATACTTTGCATCCTTTGTAAACGACTGATCTTTTTTTGGTCAAAGCGCTGGACTGGCGGTTGAAAAATACGCCAAAATATTTTCTGAATTCGTAACAAACTGATATTTGTGTTTTAAGCCTATGCCCAGTATTAACGCCCTTATCCGCTTAGTTTTAATCAGTCTGACCCTCAGCTTTGCCGCCTGTAGCACCCACCAGGTTGCGCAGGACAATTGGCCTGCCGACTTGCCCGAACACCGCTATTTCCAACAGGCCTACGACAGCGATGCCGCCAACAAGGCCTTTCAAACCCGCGCAGAGTACGAGACCTGGGTGCTCCGCTTTTATAAGGGTTCCGCCTTTTATCGCCGCGGCTGGATCAAAATGACCAACGAGCTGCTGGCGGAGCTGCCCGACCCCAAGCAGCAGCAAGAAGCCAAGGCCAAGATGGAACGCCTGGGCATAATGATCGCGAGCGAGTGGGCCAAGAAAAACGACAAGCGCGCCATATTTACCAGCAATGTGGCAGTGTGGGGCAATGCGCTGCTTGAGTCGATCGATCGCGGGGTGCCGCTGGAGCTGATCAATCGGGTATCCAGAGACGTGGACAACCTGCTCGCGCGCAAAATCAAACCCGATCTGATTACCGCAACCCGCTACTTCAAACCAGACGACGACTCTTTCCTCTAGCCTTGCCCCGGCCCCGCTGCACAGCATCTTGCAGCGGGCTGCTAAAGCGCTGGTTTTAGCGCGCATCAATGCCTACACTGGCCACCTTTATCGCAATTTTGGCCAGGTTCCATGTTACAAATCGGCAAACTCAACCGCTTAACCCTCATCAAAAAAGTCGACTTCGGGATGTTTCTCGATGGCGGCAAGTACGGCAACATCCTGCTGCCCAAACGCTATGTCACCGACGAGATGCGCATTGGCGATCAGCTGGAAGTCTTTATCTATCTGGATTCGGACGACTGCATTATCGCCACCACCGAGCAGCCCAAGGTCATGGTGGGCGAATGCGCCTACTTGCAGGTGAAGGAAGTCAACGCCGTGGGCGCCTTCCTCGACTGGGGCCTGCTTAAGGACCTGCTGGTGCCCTACGGCGAGCAGCACAAACCCATGGAAGTGGGCCGCCACTATGTCGTCTGTGTGTACCTGGACCCCTACACCAACCGCATTACCGCTTCCTCGCGCTTAAACCGCCATTTGGAAGAGCGCGCCTCCGGCCTGCGCCTGGGCCAGGCTGTCGATCTGCTCATCTGCGGCAAAAGTGATATGGGCTATAAAGCCGTGATCAACCACACTCACCTCGGCCTGCTGTTTCGCGACGACGCCTTTCGCCCCTTAAGTTTTGGCGAAAAGGTTAAAGGCTTTATCAAAAACATTCGCCCCGACCGCAAAATTGATGTAAGCCTGCAGGCCCAGGGGCGCGACAGCCGCGATGACCTGGCCGATAAAATCCTGGCGGATTTGCAGCGCAACGGCGGCGTCTCCTATCTCACCGACAAGAGCGCCCCGGATGAGATTTACAAGCGCTTTAATGTCAGCAAAGGTAATTACAAAAACGCCCTGAGCCTGCTCTACAAACAGCGCAAAATTTTAATCGACGCCGACAAAATCACTCTTGTTTAGCGATTAAAAATGAAAAAAGCTGGCCAAATTTTTATCAGGCGGCACTTTGGCGGCCCGGTGGCGGGTATATGACAGGCTATTTCAAGGGATCTTAAGGTAGGTTGCTCTAGTCAATTCAACGGGAGCAACAAACGATGGACATGAAAGCAAAATCTTCTCTTATCAGAAAACTCCGTAGCGAGCGTCTGTGGTCACAGGAGCAATTAGCCGACATTAGCGGCCTAGGCTTGCGCACAATACAGCGGCTTGAGTCCCGTGGTAGTGGCTCGCAAGAGTCCATCAAGGCGCTAGCAGCTGTGTTTAAGGTAGAAGCCGACAGCCTTTACTGGCGCGACGGGGTCTTTCAAAGCTATAAACATAAGCAATGGGGATATGTCACAGCGGGTGCCATTCCCCTAATCATAGCTCTTTTGCTCGGGATCAATAAATTCTTTGCTGTGATCCCGGCGTCCGCACTGGGGGTCATTTTCGGCTCGCTGACTTTTGTAGCCATCGTATTTAGCTCTATGACTATCGAAGTCAATGAAAGCGAAGTCAGTTGGTATTTCGGCCCAGGTCTATTTAAAAAGAGCCTGTTACTGGAAGAGGTTGGCAGCTGTAAAAAAGTCAAAAATCCAATTTGGATGGGCTTTGGTATTCACGCCTATGGTACCGGCTGGATTTATAACATCTCGGGACTGTTCGGTGTTGAAATTGAACTTAAAAGCGGTGCCTTCATTCGCCTGGGAACCGATGAACCTAATTATCTGGTTCAGGCCATCGAAGATGCTAAAGATAATGTCCACTAAAAGGTAAACCCGCGATGACAGACTTAATTCGCTGGGGCATTATTGGCGCAGGCGCGGTGTGCGAGGTTAAAAGCGGGCCGGGCTTTTATAAAGCGCCTGATTCACAACTGCTGGCAGTGATGCGCCGCGATCTGGATAAGGCGCGGGATTTTGCCGCCCGTCATCAGGTGCCTGAATACTACGACAATGCGCATGCCATATTGAATCACCCGCAAATCGATGCAGTTTATATAGCCACACCACCCGCCCAGCACCTCAACTATGCCCTGGCGGCGATCAAGGCCGGCAAACATGTCTATATCGAAAAGCCTGTAACCCTCAATGCCGCCGAATGCACGCAATTAATTGCCGCCGCCGAACAGGCAGAGGCCAAAGTCTGCGTTGCCCACTACCGCCGCCGCCTGCCCTGCTTTGTCAAAATGCAGGAATTCATTAACAGCGGCGCTATAGGCAAGCCTCTGCTGGCGCAAATTGATCTGCTCCGCCCGCAGCAGCAATACACGCCCAACAATTGGCGCATAGATCCGGCGCAAGCTGGCGGCGGCCTGTTTCACGACTTGGCGCCGCACCAACTGGATTTACTCCACTATTGGTTTGGCGCCGTTGAAGCAGCTGGCGGCCAGGCCTTTAACCAACGTCAGCAACACGCGGCAGATGACTGCGTGCTGGCTTGGGCCAAATATAACAATGGGGTTTTACTGCAGGGGCGCTGGCATTTTGCCGTGGCCGCCAATCATTATCGCGACAGCTTTGAAATCATCGGCAGCCAAGGCAGCATTCGCACCGATTTTTTTGGCGACGGCAGCCTATACCTAAAACAAGGCGATTTAGAACAGACTATTCGGGTACCTCATCCAGCCCATCTTCAACAGCCGTTGATTGAGGCAGTGAATGATTATTTTCGCGGCCTGGGACCAAACCCATCCAGCTTGGAAGAGGCGCTGGCCAGCATGCGGCTGATGGATCAGTGGGCTCAATCACAGACCTAGCGGTTACCTCTGAGCCTCGAACCTGTTGTATTTCTATTGCGAATGCGAGTCACTCCCCTTCATTTCGCTATTCTTCTATTTCGCTATTCTTCTAACACTTCCATGCGCGATCGCAATCATTATAACGCGCCACTCGCGACAACTACCCCCCACAAAAATTAATTCGACCAACACCGCCAAATTATTTTCTGATCCATGTTGAAGCAAAGGAGGCTCTGGACTGCCTTTTATAAGGTCTTTGACAACAGTAAAAAATGTGAACCGCATCACACATTAACCGCAATATGACCTGTGTCTCAAATACAAAAAATGGGCGCCCTATTCCTCCCTCCAATTGTTCAACTTACTGAAAATTAAATTAATTTTTAAGCTCGATGGATCGAAAAATCCATCTTGCTAGGATCCTTAGAAATGTTTTTAAACATTGGCGTTAATTTTGCTGGGTTGCAAATGATGCAAATGATGCACACATCAAGTGCACACATCCTTTGTTTCCAAAAGATCCAACACCCATTTTGATTACCAGCGCGTTTACCCAATGCCTGGCATCAATTTTCCGGAGAATACAATGCTTACAAATCGAGATACACACGGTGCTAAGAAAGTTTTTCGGCAAGCTATTGCACTGCAAACTTATAGAGTTTTGCAAAAGGTAGTGCTACCCACATTAGTTGCTTTTTTGTCTTTGGCAGTCAATGTCGCCAAAGCGGAAACTGAGGTAGATAAGCCCTCTGCATCACCCACGCTTACAGCCACGGAGATTCCATCGACAACACCGCCCCCCAAACCCACGGACGCGGAAAAGAAATCTGATGAGCAGGAAATGGAAGAAGTCGTGGTGGTAGGCTCGCGGATTCGCCGCGACAATTTTCAGACTATTTCGCCAATTCAGGTTGTAACCCGCGAGGAAACCCTTACCGCCGGTTTTAACTCAACCTCCGATTTGTTACAGGGCACAGGTGTAACCACCGGCGCATCGCAAATTAACAATGCCTATGGTGGCTATGTTACCAACGGTGGCCCAGGCGCCAACACCATTTCACTGCGCGGCTTGGGCGAAGGCCGCACCCTGGTTTTAATCAATGGCCGTCGCGTAGCCCCTTCGGGAACCCGAGGTGCAGTTGGCTCCGCCGATCTAAACGTATTACCCACCGCGATGATTGAACGCATTGAAGTGTTAAAAGACGGCGCTTCGTCTATTTATGGCTCAGACGCAATGGGAGGCGTTGTCAACGTTATTACAACCAAGGACATTGAGGGTGCATTTTTTGAGGGTGAAATCAATCAGCCCACCGAAGGCAATGGCGGACAATATCGACTTTCACTCACCGGTGGTTATTCGCAGGATCGGTTGAAATTTAGCGGCTCCTTTGATTATTACGAGCGCAAGGACTTAACCCTGGCAGACCGCAGCTGGACCCGCTGCAATACCGACAACTGGCGCGACCCAGATACTGGTGAACGCTACGATTATATTGAACCCAGTACTGGCAAGCCCAAGTGCTATCCAATATCTGGCACTGGCTCCAACGGGGTAACCATTAACACCATTGGTACACAAACAATCAGTGACGACCCTGAAGCAGCCAGTTATTTTGCAAATTATGGTTTGAGTGCTGCGCCCATAGGCGCACCAGGAACCGTAACCACTGCATACAGCCGCTATCGCCCCAACGCCGCCATAACCCAGGGTGTTATTGGCTACGAAGGTGTTGGCGGAGGCGGCAACGATCTCAATGTGCGCGACACCTTCGACCCCAAAATGCTCAACGGCAATATTATTTCACCGGCAAAAGTTTACACCGGATTTTTTCAGGGTGAATATGATTTACAAGCATTGGGCAACGCTAAAGTTTATATGGAGCTATTGGCAAACCGTCGCGAATCGGAGCAAACCGGTTATCGGCAATTATCACTGGATTATCGCCTAGGCAGCATACAAATTCCCGATGTGTTGTCCTTTGCTAATTTTGCGCCTGATCAAGGAACCAGTGACGGCAACCGTGTGGGAGTTCGCGCATTTATTGGTTTTGGCAACGACCACTCAAGCCAAACTGTAGATTTTTTAAAGCCTACAGTGGGAATTACCGGTGACCTAAGTTTTGTACCCGACTGGCGCTACGATGCTTATGTGAGTTATTCAGACTCGGATGCCAGCTACAGCATGCAATCTTTCCTCACTGACAAGCTCACTTACGCCAGTGATGTCGTTGCCGCTCCCGAGGGTACAGATTCCAGCCTGGTGCACAACGGAGTTACTTGCCAGATAAACCTGACTAATCCCAACGAAGCCTGCGTCCCCTATCCGGTACTGACCCCCTCCGTAGTCGGTGGCGAGCTGCCTCAGGATTTCCGCGATTATATTTTCCACACAATTACAGGCGCTACCAAATATCAAGAGACAATATTCAGTGCATCTTTTGATGGCCCCCTTATGGATTTACCTGCCGGTAAATTACAAGCAGTATTCGGTATGGAGTATCGCGCAGCCAAGATTGATGACAAACCTGATTCAAATAGCTTGAACGGTAATCTCTACAACCTTACCACCTCGGCAATTACCAAAGGTAAGGATAATGTCAGCGAGTTATACACAGAAATTGAAGTGCCCCTGCTCGCGGGTCTGCCTATGGCCGAACAACTTACCGCTAACGCCTCCTATAGGTACACAGACTATAAATCCTATGGCTCGGATAACACCTACAAACTGGGGCTTTTTTATAGCCCAGCTTCATGGATTTCATTGCGTGGCACCAAGGGAACTTCATTCCGTGCACCCGCGCTTTATGAGCAATTCCAAGGTGCCACCAGTGGATTTTTATCCAACTCTTACGACCCCTGCAATGAATATGGCGCTTCCAGTGTAAAACCCGTTGTAGCAACAAACTGCGCACAGGAATTGCCAGGGCAACCGGATTACCTCGCAACCAGCGCGGTGACTGTATATAGCTTGGGAGGATCAGAGGCTGGTCTCTATGCAGAAACTTCCGATAACACGACCTACGGTATTATTCTGCAACCAAATCTGGGGGAAACTACCAGCCTTTCTCTAGCGATAGACTATTTCGATATCACCATTGACAACGGTGTCGACAAAGCTGGTGCGGGCAATATACTCAACTTCTGTTATTCAGACCCAGACTTCCGCGCTGGTGGACGCTACTGTCGTTTAGTAACTCGCGATCCTGCAACCAAACAACTTACGGTTGACAACGCCTATACCAATCTTGCCACGCAAATTTCACGCGGTATTGATTATGATTTGCGCGTTGAGCAGGAAGTGGGAATGGGTCAATTGGTAATTGATATGTCTATGACACGCTATTTGGAGCAATCGCAAAAACTATTCGATGCAGATCCATTAGAGGAGTTAAATGGCACCATTCTCTGGCCAGAATATAGCGGCACAGCCAATATTTCCTACAAGTTGGACAACTGGAAGTTTACTTATGGATTGGATTGGATTGGCTCAATGGATAGCTACGCCTACGTTGAAGAGGACCCTAAAACCAGCGTTTATGATTTTGCGGTCCCCAGCTATTTTGAGCATCGTATTTCCGTGCGCTACCTGGCCGATACCTGGGATGCAACCTTTGGCGTTCGCAATCTGACCAACGCAACACCACCAACCATTTCATCACTAGTTTACGATCGCGTAGGTAATGCGCCTTTGTACAGTGGCTATGATTACGCTGGTCGTGAAGTTTTTGTAAATTTGCTGTATCACTTCTAAAATGCACAGCGCCCGGCCAAGCCGGGCGCAACACCAAAAAATTATTTGCTTTGTACGATATAAGGAAACAGCTCCGCTACTTGCTCAGAAGTTAGCGCCTCTACCCTGGCGCGATTAACTTCCGGCACCGAGTCCACATCCGGATAAAACTCAATCGCCTTTTCCAAACTGACCTCGCGGATAATGTGCAAAATAGGATAAGGAGCGCGGTTAGTCAGATTCTCCGCATCTTCCGGCTCGGCACCAGCAAAACAGTAATCCGGGTGAAAAGTTGCCAGTTGATATACGCCCGTCCAGCCATTGCGTTTAATTAATTTTTGCGCCCAGCTTAAAAAGTGGTTGTAATCAAAAAAATCCTGCAAGTGATGGGGAATAATTAACAGCGTAGTTTCAATTTCCTGCGCTGATTTTTCATCAAGCAGTTCCATTTCCCGCTGCAAGTCCTGCAGCAAATCCTCATCATCGCGCGCGTCACTCAAGGCAAAGCGTACGCGATTTTCGCCGGTGGGCTTAGCGGCAAAGGGACAGAGATTAAGGCCAATCACCACCTGATTTAACCAGCGCGCCACCAGGGCGATGCGCGGATCGAGCGGATTCAGAGTTTGCTCAGCACTCACGCCTGCGCCTCCTGCTGCAACCAAAGCCCTAGCCCATCAATAAAATCCAACAACAACTCATCATCGCAGGCTTTAAAGGCGGCCTGCTCCGGTTTGCGAAACAGCGCCGACAAATCCGATTTGGTCAGTTCAATGGTTACGCACTTGAATACTTCGCGCAGTTGCTGCTCCTGCAGGTTGAAGGCAATACGCAATTTTTTTAGCACTTCGTTATTGCTAATTTTGGCGCGTTTGCTCACTTCCGCCTGGGGCGAGCCCTCGCGTTTACCGCGTTTGCTTTCGATCAACGCATCGAGGAACTTGATGAGTACATAATCCGGCATGGTTTCAAAGCCGGGTTCATAGTCAGTTTTAAGCAGCTTGGCGATCTCCGCCTCAGTCAGCTCTATATCACTCAGGGCAAAAATGGATTGGAGATCAGCCACAGACCAGGTGAGGGATTTCACCAGGCGACGCAAGATATGGTTGCAATGCATAGGGGTTAAACACTTTAGCGGGAGGGAAATGGGCGCTATTCTAGCAGACTCACCCCTAGCAAACTCACCAGGACAGCACACACAGATGCCCGAGTTTACCCAGATCAATCCTTTCGCCCCCGAACTGGTGGCGGCGCGCAAGCAGGCCAAGCAGCTGTGCCAGCAACTTAACGCCCTGCGCGCCGATCAGCATAAGGCGCGCAAGCCGCTCTACCAGCAGCTGTTTGGCGAGGTCAGCAGCGCTTATATAGAGCCGAATTTTTTCTGCGATTACGGCAGCAATATTTTTTTGGGCGAGCGTTTTTACGCCAATCACAACTGCGTGATCCTGGATGCCGCCGAGGTGCGCATAGGTGCACGGGTGATGCTTGGCCCCAATGTGCAAATTTACACCACCAGCCACCCGCTCAGCGCTGTTGAGCGCGCCACGGGAATTGAGCTCTGCGCGCCGGTGGTTATTGGCGATGACTGCTGGATCGGCGGCGGCGCGATTATTTTGCCCGGCGTGACCCTGGGTGCAGGCGCCGTTATAGGGGCTGGCAGTGTGGTAACCAAAGATGTGCCGCCGGGAGTCACCGCGCTCGGCAACCCCTGCCGGGTTCAGCAACAGATTTAACATATAGCCAAAACATTTGTGGCAAACTCAAAGCTGTTTGCCCCCAAGCTTTAAGGAAAGTTCGATGGCATTAGTTCGCACCCTGACCCTCAGCTGTCTTGCACTACTCTCGCTGCAAGCCTGCAGCCCCAAAGACGCCAACCTGGCGCTGGGCACCCTGGAGCGAGATCGCATTCAGTTAAAAGCCACCTCCGCCGAGGTAATTGTCGAGCTGCCCGTAGCGGAGGGAACATCGGTACATCAGGGCGATTTAATTGTGCGCCTGGATGACCGCCGCCAAACTGCCCAGGTTGCTCGCGCCCAGGCCAATGTAGATGCCGCCACCGCCAACCTCAACAAACTGCGCCATGGCGCCCGCGCCGAGGATATAGCCGCCGCGCGCGCCCAGGTGAGTGGCGCCCAGGCGGTGCTGGATGAAGCGCAAAAAAACTTCGCCCGCGCTGAGTCGCTGGTGAAGCAAAAATTAATGCGCGTAGCCGAACTGGATTCGGCGCGTTCACAACGCGATTCGGCCAAGGCCAATCTGGATCATGCCAACGAAAATTTGTTAGTACTAACTAACGGCACCCGCCCGGAGGATCTGGAGCAAGCCGAGGCCCAGGTCAAACTCGCCGAAGCCAGCCTGGCCCTGGAGGCGCAAAGCCTGCGCGAGCTGAACATAGTGGCCACCCGCGATGGCATTCTCGATCACCTGCCCAAAAAACTTGGCGACCGCACCGCCGTTGGTGAAACCGTGGCCATTTTGCTCAGCCAGGGCGCGCCCTATGCGCGCGTCTATGTACCTGCCCCCAAGCGGGTTTTACTGAAGGCGGGCCAGCAATTAAGGGTGCGTGTCGAGGGCGTAACAGAAACCTTTCAAGGTCAGGTGCGCTGGATCTCCCAGGACCCGGCCTTTACCCCCTACTACGCGCTTAACTCCTCCGACCGCGCACGCCTGGTGTACCTGGCCGAAGTGAGCCTGCCCGCCAGTGCCGCCGACCTGCCGAGCGGCATTCCCGCCCAGGTGGAATTGCCGAGCGAATAGCCAGAGCCAGCCAATGAGCGACTTTCCGCAATGAGCGACTTTCCGCAATGAGTGACCTAGCCATACACACCCAGGGCATGACCCGCCGCTTTGGCGAGTTTACTGCCGTAGACCACCTGGACCTGCAGATTCCGGCCAAAACCATTTACGGCTTTCTCGGCCCCAATGGCTGTGGCAAATCCACCAGCATGCGCCTGATCACCGGCCTGCTCACCCCCAGCGCCGGCAGTATTCAAGTGCTGGGCATGGATATCCCGGCGCAGGCTGAGCAATTGCGCCGCCGCCTGGGCTATATGACGCAGAAGTTCTCCCTCTACGACGACCTGAGCGTGGCCGAGAACCTGGAGTTTATGGCGCAGATCTACAACCTCGACAGGCGCACCAGCAAACGCCTGATCGACCAACAGCTGAGCCGCTACGGCCTGGACCAGCGGCGCCAGCGCCTGGCCGGCAGCTTGAGCGGCGGCCAGCGCCAGCGCCTGGCGCTAGCGGCAGCCACCCTGCATCAACCCGAATTGCTGATTCTCGACGAGCCCACCTCGGCGGTGGACCCGGAAAACCGCCGCGACTTTTGGGAGAAGCTGTTCGACCTCTGCGACGCCGGCGCCACCATTCTGGTGTCCACCCACTATATGGACGAAGCCGAGCGCTGCCACGGAATCGCCATTATGGAGAGCGGTATCAAGCGCGCCGATGGCTCGCCAGCACAGCTGATGCGCGAGTTGGGCGCCAAGGTAGTGGAAGTGGATGGCGAGGGCCTGCGCGGGCTAAAACAAGCCTTGAGCGATCTGCCCGAGGTGGTGTCCACCGCCCAGCTGGGCACCCACTTGCGGGTGCTGGTCAGCGACCGCATAGACGACCCGGAAGCCTGGCTGCGCAGCGCCCACAGTCAGTTGGTGGACGGCCGCCAGATTCACCAGGTGCGCCCCAGCCTGGAGGACGTGTTTGTCCACTGTACCGGCAACCAGGCCCAACAGCGGTCGCGACAATAGGAAGGAAAATCCAGGTGTTCAAAGCCATACAGCAGAGTTTGCAGCGCATAGCTGCCATTACCTTTAAAGAGCTGCGCCAGCTGGCGCGCGACCGCCCCACCTTTGGCATGGTGGTGATGGTGCCGCTGATCCAACTACTGCTGTTCGGCTTTGCCATTAACACCAATGTGCGCCACCTGACCGTGGGCGTGGTGGATATGAGCAACAGCCAGCTGGCGCGCAGTTTAATTAGCGATGTGAGCGCCACCCAGGTGGTGGATTTTCGCCATAGCTTTAGCAACCCGGGGGATGCCGAAGATGCCATTCGCCGCGGCCAGATACACGCCGCCCTGGTGATCCCGCCCGACCTGGGCCAGCGCATGCTCGACCAGCGCCCCCTGGCGCAGTGGCTGATCGACGGCTCGGACACCATGGTCAGCAATGCCCTGCTCGCCCTGCAGCAAATGCCCATCAGCAACAGCCTGAGCACCGGTGCGAGCAAACCGGCCAACACCTTTGAAATCGCCCTGTTTTTTAACCCTGAGCGGCGCTCGGCGGTAAATATTGTCCCCGGCCTGGTGGCCATAGTGCTGACCATGACCATGGTGATGTTCACTTCGGCAGCGCTGGTGCGCGAGCGCGAGCGCGGTAACCTGGAGCTGCTGATTACCACCCCTATTCGCTCCAGCGAGATTATGGTGGGCAAGATACTGCCCTATATTGCCGTGGGCCTGATCCAGATGGCGATTATCCTCGGCCTCGGCTATCTGATTTTTGATGTGCCTATCAACGGCCGCCTGGACCAGGTAGTGCTCTCGGTATTTGCCTTTATCAGCGCCAGCCTCACCCTGGGGCTGTTTATGTCCACTATCGCCAAAAACCAGCTGCAGGCCATGCAGCTGACGGTGTTTATCCTTATGCCATCGATTTTGCTGTCCGGCTTTATGTTCCCCTACGAGGGCATGCCGGTGGCCGCCCAGTGGATAGCCGAAGCCTTCCCCGCCACCCACTTTATCCGCATGGTGCGCGCCATAGTGCTGCGCGGCGCCACCCTCAATGACCTCTGGGGCGACACCCTCTGGCTGGTTGGCTTTACCCTGATCGGCATAGTGGTGTCAGCCATGCGCTTTAAAAAGCGCCTGGATTAGTGTCCTGTACTCGCCCGGGTTTGCAATAAACCGTTAATAGGTAGACTATTTAGCCCTTTCAATAATCCCCATTCTTCAATCAAAACCCAATAACTCATTTAAGTCATTCAAGGATTTTTATGAAATACGACAACATCCTTCAAACCATTGGCAACACCCCCAGCGTGCGCATCAACCATCTGTTCCGCAGCGATATAGAAGTCTGGATGAAGGTGGAGCGTTTTAACCCCGGCAGCAGCATCAAAGATCGTATTGCCCTGGCGATGATTGAAGACGCCGAAGCCAAAGGGCTGATCAATAAAGATTCGGTCATTATCGAGCCCACCTCCGGCAATACCGGCATTGGCCTGGCGCTGGTGTGCGCGGTAAAAGGCTACCGTTTAATTCTGACCATGCCCGAATCCATGTCGGTTGAGCGGCGCAAAAACATGAAAGCCCTGGGCGCCGAACTGGTACTCACCCCCAAAGAACTGGGCATGGGCGGTTGTATCGCCAAGGCTAACGAGCTGCTGGCAGAGACACCCAACTCCTGGATGCCGCAGCAATTTAATAACCCCGCCAACGTCGAAGTTCACCGCAATACCACCGCACAAGAGATTCTCGCCGACTTCCCTGAGGGCCTGGATTATTTGATTACCGGTGTGGGCACTGGCGGCCATATCACCGGCTGCAGCCAGGTACTCAAAACAAAATTCCCGCAACTGAAAACCCTGGCGGTGGAGCCGGTAAAATCACCGGTGATCAGCGGCGGTCAAAAAGGCCTGCACCGCATTCAGGGCATAGGCGCCGGTTTTATTCCCCAGGTGCTGGACACAGCGACCCTGAACGGCACTGTGCAGGTGAGTGAAGAGGACGCCTTTGATATGGCGCGCCAGTGCGCGCTCAAGGAAGGTATTTTTGTCGGCATCTCCTCGGGCGCCACACTCGCCGCAGTTGCGCAAAAGCAGGCGGAAATGGCCCCCGGCAGCCGCGTAATTATTTTCAGCTACGACACTGGCGAGCGCTATTTGTCGATTGAAGACCTGTTTTAATATTGACTACAAGCGGCCCCTGCGGGGGCCATTTTTTTGCGGCAACCCCAACTTGCGAGCAAGCACATGATTCTCTGGATAGGCTTATTGGTATTTTCCATACCACTTTATTTCGCCATTAAAGAAATGCGCAAAAGCAACCGCCAACACGACAAACGCCTGCAGCAAATTCAACAGCGGCTGCGCGAAATTGAAGAAGATAAAGACTAGCCCGGCGAGCCCTCCCAAACTGTCACATGCGCAAGGCTAGAATCCCTCGCGCTTTAGCACAACAAACCAGCCCACTTCCCAGCGATGGCTGGTTTATTTCCTCTACAGCATCAAGGAACCTAGTATGAGCAATATCCATTTTATCGGCGGTGAAAAAGGCGGTGTGGGCAAATCCATGACTGCGCGACTTTTGGCACAATATTGTATCGACCGCGGCCTGCCCTTTTTAGGTTTTGACGCCGACCAATCCCACGGTACTTTTGCCCGTTTTTACGCCGACTACGCTGCCCCTCTGGCCATCGACAGCTTTGCCAGCCTGGACCAGATGGTCGACCTGCTGGCCAACCAGGCCGAGTGCGACGTGATTGTCGATTTGGCCGCGCAAACTGCCAAGCCGCTGGCCAACTGGATAGGCCAGAGCGACGCCCTCCATCTTCTGCGCGAGTTAGGCCGCCAGGTTTACCTGTGGCATGTGATGGATGACGGCGCCGACTCAGTGCAGCTGCTGGATAAACTGCTGGCTCAGTACCCGCAGGATTTTATTCAGTTTGTGGTGGTTACCAACTATGGTCGCGGCGAAAACTTTAGCCGCTTTGAACAAACCGACTGCTATCGCAGAGCTCAGGCGCGCAATGCCATCTTTTTGCCACTGAGCAAGCTACAAGCATCATTGGTACAGGCGATAGATTTCAGCAACACCAGCTTCTGGGCCGCCGCCAATAACCCTCAAGTGATGTCGGTGATGGAGCGCTCACGCGTGCGCGTATGGCTCAAGGAGAACTATGCGCAGCTGGATAAATTGGCTCTGCAACAACAGCCCAATATCCACAGCAGCAGCGAATCGCTGATTCAAAACCAGGCGGCAACCCAAAGCCAGGGCGTTAATTTGGATTTCAACGCCGGCGTTGATCGGCAGCAGGACAACAACCTTAATATTGCCGATGCTCAAGCAAACTGAGCTTGTTCGCTAAACACCAACAGCCTCAACCAAGCTCGCGCTTAGCGGTTCCGCCTACCGCCCGAAAACAAACTGCCCAGGGCCTAGCACCTGGGGCCGTTTGTTTGGGGCCCGCCAAGGTTAATAGGCTTTATTGCTCAACCACACCACGCCATAGGGGGGCAATATCAAATCGGCGCGCAGATCGCTGTAAATGTTTCCGCTAAGCAAGTCCACCCAGGTTTCCAAGGCAATTAAATTTACATTAGCGAGCGGAATACAAAGCTCCTGATCGCTGACATTGTGAATACAAAAAATACTCTGCTCGCGCCTTGGGCTCTGCCGCCAAAAGCCGAATACCTCATCGCCCAGGTGCAAGGTGTACTGAGTGGCATTGGGATGAAATGCCGGCTGCTTGATGCGAATCGCCAACAGCGCTTTCATGCGCGCAAATACTTTGGCGTGGTGCGAATAAGTATTGGCGAGTTTTTCTTCCAGCTCATCCAGGTTCCACTTGTGGCGATTGATCGCACGATTGTGGCCAGAGTGCTCTACCCCGGCGTAATCATTGTTGGTGGCCACAAAGCTGTGAATATAAATACCGGGAATCCCCTCCAACGCCAGCATAATTGCGTGAGCGCAAATAAAGCGTTCGAGCTGCCATTTATCCGGCCCCTTGACGGTGCCCTGGAGCGCATCAAACAGGGTGACGTTAATTTCGTAGGGTTTGGTGAGGCCACCATTGACCGAGCGCCAGGAAATACGCGCGCCGAAGTTCTGCATGCAGTTGACCAGAAGATCTATATCGCCCTCGGGCAAAAGCCCCTCCGCCGGGCGCAAGCCTATGCCGTCGTGGGAAGCAATAAAATTAAAATAAAAAGTGCCCATCTGCGCCGGTGGCATCGCCATTTGCCACTGTTTTAAATACACCGCCGTGCCAGTCATAAGCGCGTGCAATAACAGCGGCGGCAGCGAAAAGTTGTAAACCGCGTGGGCCTCATTGGCATTGCCAAAATAGGAGAGGTTTTCGTGATTGGGTAAATTGGTTTCGGTGATGATGATAGCGCCGGGTGAATGGTGCTCGATTAGCGTGCGCATCAGCCGCACCATTTCATGGGTTTTGGCATGATTAATACAGGGGGTGCCTATTTCCTTCCACAAAAAAGCGACAGCATCCAGGCGAAAAGTGCGCACTTCACGCTCGAGATAAAACTTGATAATGCCGAGCATTTCTTTCAGCAGCTCGGGGTTGGCAAAATTCAAATCCACCTGATCGTGACTGAAGGTGCACCAGACATAGCGTTTACCATCCAGGGTATCCACTTCAGCCAAGAGTGGCGAAGTCCGCGGGCGCACCACAGCGGAGAGATCTGCCGTCGGGTCTGCCTCCATAAAATAATCCAGCCCCGGCTGCTTGCGCTGTTTAAAGTTATCAAACCAGCGACTGCGCGCCGAGCAGTGGTTGACCACCAGGTCGGCCATTAAATTGTACTCTTTGCCAATCGCCTCAACCTGCGACCAATCCCCCAGGGCATCGTTGACCTGGGTGTAATCAATAACCGAAAAGCCATCGTCGGAGCTGTAAGGGAAAAACGGCAAAATATGCACACCATTTACAACGTCACGCATGTGGCGATTCACAAAGTGATGCAGACTGGTAAGCGGTGCCTCGCCCTCGCGTTTAAGCGAATCACCATAGGTAATCAGCATCACATCGCGCTGGCTCCAGGAGTTTTCGTGAATCCCGGGTTTTTCGCAGTTTTCATCCAGCCCCATGATGGCAATCAGTTCTGCGGCCAGCCTGGGCACATCCAGTTCGGGATAAATAAACGCGAGATGGGTTTCCACCAGAAATCGTAACTTTTTGTGCACAGCGGCTTCTTGGGTGGCAATCGGCAAACTGGAAGTCATAGGCTAGCTCCTTGATGGATAACGAACCACTGAAAAATTATCGGCGTTGCCATCGCCGAGATTTTTCAGTGGCTCTTAGCAATAGGTTAACGTCCACCAAATTCTTTCATGTCATCTTCAACCGCTTGATATAGCTCGGGGAGAATATTTGGCACCGCACTGATCACCCGGTTCCAGCAGGGCATAAAGGGTTTTTCCATGGGGTTGTCCAAAAAGCGCTGGCCCGCTTCCAAAATATTTTTGGCAAACATTTCCACCGCCAGCTCTTCAGCGTGAATATCCAGGGTCAAACCATTCATGCGCGCATCGTTGGAATAGGTTTCAATAAAGTCGAGCGCAATGCGAAAGTAAGTGGCTTTGATGGAGCGAAAAGTTTCCGAGTTAAACACCACGCCCTGGGTGGCGAGTTTGCGAAACAGCGCCTTGGAAATATCTATAGACATTTTCGACAGGCCTCTCTCCGCATCCTCGGGCGAAAGTTCCTGGTGTTTGTGATCGTAGGTGGTGGCAATGTCCGCCTGGCACAGGCGGTTGTTGGCATAGTTGCGATGCACTTCCGAGAGCACGCCAATTTCCAGGCCCCAGTCGCTGGGAATGCGAATATCGTTGATCACATCGGCGCGAAACGAAAACTCACCGGCGAGTGGGTAGCGAAAGCTGTCAATGTAATCCAGGTAGTCAAAATGGCCGAGGGTCTTTTTAAGCGCGCGAATTAATGGCGTAACTAACAAACGGCTGACGCGGCCATGAATTTTGCCATTGGCGACGCGCGCATAAAAACCTTTACAGAATTCGTAGTTAAAACTGGGGTTGGCGACCGGGTAAATCAACCGCGCCAGCAGGCTGCGGTCGTAGGTGACTATGTCGCAATCGTGCAGCGCGACAGATTCGGCTTTATCCGAGGCCAGCACATACCCCAGGCAAAACCACACATTGCGCCCCTTGCCCGGCTCTATGGGCGACAAGCCCTCTTTTTTTAATTGCTCATCTATGGCGCGCAGGCGCGGGCCGTCGTTCCAGAGCACGCGAATTTTGGGCGCGAGCGGTGCAAAAAATTTAAGTGCGTAGCGGTATTGCGCCTCATCGGCACGGTCCAGGCCCAGCACAATTTCCTCCAGGTAATCCACCTGGGTCAGTTCGGTAACGATTTTTTTGAGCGCATCGCCTTCCAATTCAGAAAACAGCGAAGGTAGCACTAGGCTCATAGGGCGCGTGCGCGAAAACTGTTTCAGCTCCCGCTCCATATCGGGCAAATCCCGCTGCGATAAATTATGCAGGGTGGTAACTATACCGTTTTGATAAAAATCGCCCATGGGCTGATCTCCTCTTAAGGGGCCTGCAGCAACTCGCCATTAGCCAAAAGCTAATCGATAAAAATAACTGCAGACTTAAAAGCGCAGTTTCACTCCCATGTTTTCACGAGAGCTTCCTCTGCGGGTTAAGATCACTCACTCCAGGAGCGAGCCATCAACAAGTTTCAAGTGGTGTTCCATCGCCTCCTTCCAGCCCTGGGGGCCATAGGCATTTGTGTAGTAAATTTCAGCTGCCGTTTGCGGCACCTGGGGGAATGGATGTTTGGGGGATTTAACCAGCACCGGCCAATTCGCCAGCTTGAGCATATCCAGGTCGTTGCCCGAGTCGCCCAGTGCCACTATCACCGGCGGCTTACCCCACACCGGCTCCAGCTCGCGACTGAGCCAGGTCATGGCGCTGCCTTTGTCGCACTTACCTAGCACATGGTAAAAGCGCCCACCCTTGAGCAAACTCATCCCCCGATCCTGCAATACTTGCTGAAACGCTATTAATTCATCGGCAGTATCGCGCCAGAGGATAGGCTCAGAATAACCGCGCGCCTGGGCGCGCTCGGCGGCAGAGGGCGACAGCCCGGTATGGCCCATCACCTGCTCAATAGTCCAATCGCTAAAACCTTCGAATTTCCACTGAAACTCGCGGCGGATATCCTGCAGTTGCGCCACCAACATGGGTCGCTTTTGCCCCAGCACCTTGCCGCAAAAACCAGGGGCGAGAATTTCGCCCGGTTCGTGAATAAGGTCATAGCCCTGACGCCAGTAAATCGCCGAGCCGTTTTCAACGATAAACGGTGAGTTGATGCCCATGTCCTGTTGCAGGCTGATGACTTCATCCGCAGTTTTACTGGTATTGAGAATCACCGGCACATCCAGTTGTTTGAGCCGCTTAAGGGTCTGGTAGGCAGCTGCCCAGGAGTAGGTATCGTGATCCAGCAGGGTTCCATCCAGATCTGTGACAACCATTAAGCCAGAGGTATTTAAAGCCAACGAAGTGGGGGCCAACATAGGCATCTCCTTGCTAGGGGTCAGGGGCTAAATCAGGGCGTTTCACCGCACCCACCCAGGGCGCGGCTTCAGGGCAGCGGTCGAGTATCTGATGATCATCGCCGAGGATAAATTCCACATCTGCCTGGCCGGGCAAGCTGAGCAGCGCCCATTCAGTCAGGCGCTGGTAGTGGGCGACAAAACGCGTCAACTGCGCGGAAGACTGAATTCGCGCAGGCTGATCCGGGTGCAGTTTGGCCCAGCGCTCGGCCAGTTTTTGCTCCTGCAGCTGGCGCCAGGCAAGTACCGATGCAAACGAGGGCGCGCTGAGCACAATCAAGTACTCCAGGCGTTTGAATAATTGCTGATAGGGCCCAGCTAGCTGGCGGTTTACAAACTGGCGCCAGACACCCTGACTGTCCTCGTCCTGCTCCAGGCTATTAACTGGCTGCGTCAGCCGCGCTTGTGGCTCCGCAGTCAGGCCAACACACCAGCCCTCCAGAATTATCACATCGACTGGCCCCTGCTGCAGCTCCCAATGTTCGCGGGGGTAGCGATCATCCAGGGCTTTGTTAAAGCGGGGAATGGCCAGCGTCTGCCCTTCTTGCAGAGTATCTAACTGGTCGAGTAAGTTCAGCGCCAGGCCAATATCGTGGGTGCCGGGCACACCGCGGGTGATCAATAGTGGGTGTACGGACTCGGCAAGCTGGGCGCGCTCGGCGCGGGTGAGGTAAAAATCGTCAATGGAGAGCACCAATACCCGCAGCTGATGCTCCACCCCGAGGATTAGGCGTAAAAACTCCGCCAGGGTGGATTTGCCACTGCCCTGGGTGCCCTGCACGCCCACCAACAGCGGTCGACTGCGGCCCTGGGCACAACTCGCCAGCTCTGCTGCCAGGGGCAGGTACCACTGTGCAAGCGTCTGAGCGAATTCTGCTGGCAGCTGTTGGTTTTCTATGGCTTCCGCCAGGTAGTTTTGCACCATACTGGTTCACCTTATCTATCCAGGTCAGGATTAGTGCAGCCAGTTTACCCCTCAGGCGCAAACACTTGGGGCACCGGCAATTCCCGCGTAATTCTTAATAAGCTATGCAGTTAGCTCAGCAATATGCGAACCAATGTTTGCAGCACAGAAAAAACTGGGCAAAAAAAGAGGCAGCCTAGGCTGCCTCCGGGTAGATCCTCAAATAGTTACTGAGCTTGATTTATTCAACGGCAACAACAATCACCGACTTGGCGGGCAACTCCAGCTGCAACTTGCCAGCTTTAGCCTTGGCAGTGTAAGGGCTGGGTTTAATGGTCTTGGGTTGGGCAAAGGTATTATGGGCATCCATCAGTTTGGCCGTTAACACCTGGCCACTCACGCCCTTAATTTGCCCCTTATCCAGTGCCAAACTGAGTTTTTGCACCTTGTGGGGGTCGGTATTGACCAGGGCCAAATAGGTTTTGCCGTCTTTGGCCTTGGCCGCCGACACGCTCACCGCCGGGATCGCCTGATCGCCCAGCTTGTACATTTCTACCCCCTTAAGGGCCACAGGTAAAAAGGTGGCATCCTGGAAAGGCGCGTACATTTGGAAGGTGTAGTAAGTGGGGGTCAGCACCATCTTTTCTTTGTCGGTGAGGATCATCGCCTGAAGTACGTTAACCATTTGCGCAATATTGGTCATGCGCACTCGCTCGGCGTGTTTGTGAAAGATATTAAAGTTAAGGGCGGCCACCAGTGCATCGCGCAGGCTGTTTTGCTGGTAGAGGAAGCCGGGGTTCTCACCCTTTTCCACGTCGTACCAGGTGCCCCACTCGTCAACCATAAAGCCAAGCTTTTTGTCCGGGTCGTTTTTGTCCAGAACCGCCGTATTCTGGGCAATCAGCTGATCCATTTTGAGGGTGTTAACCAGGGTCGACATCCACTCAGATTCGGGGAAACCTGTAGCCTGGCCCTTCTCTTTCCACTCCCCGGTAGGGATGGTGTAATAGTGAAAGCTGATGCCATCAACGGTCATATTCCAGTCGCGGTGGATACTCTTGGAGAGCACATCAGTCCAGGTTGAGCCGCTGTCGGTGCCGCCGCTGGCGATAAATTTGGGACGATTGTCAGCAGGGGTTTTGGCAAAGCTGGCGTAGCGGTTGTAAAGGCTGACGTAGTACTCGGGTGTCATCTGGCCACCGCAGCCCCAGGCCTCATTGCCTATGGCAAAGTAATCCACCCTAAAGGGCTTGTCGCGGCCATTTTTGCGACGCTCCTGGGCCAGGGTGGATTTGCTGTCGGAGGTCATATACTCCAGCCACTCGGCCATCTCCTGGGGCGTGCCTGTACCCAGGTTGCCATTCACATATGTCTCGGCGCCCAGTTGCTCCGCCAGGTCAAAAAACTCGTGGGTGCCCACGGCGTTGTCTTCGGTCACCCCGCCCCAGTTGGTGTTGACGCGCACCGGGCGCTGGTCGCGCGGGCCAATACCGTCGCGCCAGTGGTATTCGTCGGCAAAACAGCCGCCTGGCCAGCGCACCAGGGGCACATGCATAGCTTTGAGCGCACCCACCACATCTTTACGCCAGCCGCGCACATTGGGAATTTTGGAGTCGGGTCCAACCCACATGCCTTCGTAGATTCCACGCCCCAGGTGTTCGGCAAACTGGCCGTAAACCGCTTTGTTGATAACTGGCCCAGGCTGGGCAGTTTCAATCGTTACTGAGGTATCGGCATGGGCCAGTTGAATTGCGCCCAAACCCAGGGCCAAGGGGAAAAGGAACCGCTTTGTGATTGCCTTCATGATTGTCTCCAAATTGTTATGACTATTGTGGTGACCAGAGCATAACGATATTAGGTATTAATGATCTACAAATTAACTTTTATTTTCATAAGAGCTGGCACTCACAAAAAAACGGACGCCGAGGCGTCCGCTTTTAGTTCATCCCGCAATGTCCTACCCGAGCTACTTGCCGTTGACATCCAGCACTTGCTTGGGCAGGCGAACTTTCACACGGGACTCTGGCTCGGTCGCTGACTTGGCCAAAATAACCTGGTAGTCACCTTTTTCCACCCGCCAGGTTTTATCCTTGCTGTGGTACATGGCCAGCAGGCGAGGATCTACCGTCAAGGTCACACGGGTGCTTTCACCGGGTTTCAAGTCAACCTTTTTAAAGCCACCCAGGCGCTTGGGAGCTTCCCACTTGGCTTTTACCGGTGCCACGTACACCTGGGCTACATCCTTACCTGCAACCGCGCCGGTATTTTTAATGGAGAAGCTCACATTAAGTTGACCTTTGACCACCTCAGCTTTCAGATCGCTATAGGCAAACTCGGTGTAGGACAGGCCGTGACCAAAGGGGAACAGAGGTTTCATGCCTTTAAGGTCAAACCACTTGTAACCCACAGCGGCACCCTCGGTGCTGTAATCCACATCGAAGCGCATGGATTCTTTTTTCGGATCACCATCAAGCGCTGGGCGCGGCAGTTGTTGCTCAGATACCGGGAAGGTGGCTGGCAGGTGACCGGAAGGATTAACCTCACCAAAGAGCACCCGGCCAATGGCTTCACCACCGGCGGTGCCGGGATACCAGGCCTCCACTATTGAACCTACCTGATCCACCCAGGGCATGGTTACCGGGCCACCGGTTTCCAGAACTACAACGGTTTTAGGGTTGGCTTTAACCACTGCGGCAATCAGCGCATCCTGGTTATCGGGCAAGCTCAGGTTAAGTGCATCGACCGACTCCGCCGTCCATTGATTGGCAAACAGTACGACCACATCACTCTCGGCGGCCAGCTTGGACGCGGCGGCCAGATCGCTACCCGAGGCATAGCTCACCTTGGCATTGGGGGCGCGTTTGGCAATCGCCTTCATCGGCGAAGACGGGTAAAACATAACGGGGCCCGGCCAGGTGTCTGGCAGCAAGCCTTTAACCGCCATGCCGCCGCGCGGGTAAACCAGCGATGACCCACCGCCCGCCGGTACACCGGCATCGGCGTGGGCGCCAATCACAGCAATCTTTTTGTAACTGTTGGACAGGGGCAGCAACTTGCCAGTGTTCTTCAATAACACCATGCCCTCTTCGGCATCAGTTTGAGTAACCTTGGCATGGGCATCCCAATCGATATTTTTGGTCGGGCCAACCGGGTGATCCACCAAACCGTGTTCAAACATAGCGTAGAGCACGCGGCTTGCCATATCGTCCAGACGGGCTTCAGACACCCAGCCATTCATAACCGCTTCTTTCAAAGCATCGCCAAAGTACTCGGTCAGGTCAAAGGGAACACCCGATTGCTGATCCAGGCCGGCATTGGCGGCGGGGATGGTACTGTGGGTCGCGCCCCAGTCAGACATCACAAAACCTTTAAAGCCCCAGTCGGTTTTTAACACCTGATTGAGCAGATAATCGTTTTCACAGGCATAGTGGCCGTTAACACGGTTGTAGGAACACATAACAGAGCCGGGTTTACCCTGCTCGTTGGCAATTTGCAGTGCGAGCAGGTCGGACATGCGCGCTACATCGTCTTCGATCTTAACGTTAAGATGGAAGCGGCCGGTTTCCTGGTCATTAAAGGCAAAGTGTTTGAGGGTAGAAATTACATTCTGAGATTGAATACCGCTAATTTGTGCACCCACCAGGGTACCTGCCAACAGCGGATCCTCACCGGCATACTCAAAGTTACGGCCATTGCGCGGCTCGCGCATAATATTTACACCGCCGGCCAAGAGTACGTTAAAACCGAATTCGCGCGCTTCTTTGCCGATCATGGCACCACCGGCAAAACCCACTTCGGGGTTCCAGGTCGCAGCGGTGTTTAGGCCAGAGGGCAGAGCTGTCGCTTCGCGCACATCCGGCCCCACCTGACAGGCAACACCCAAGCCAGCATCAGTCTCCCACAGGTTGGGGATTCCCAGGCGTGGCACACCGTATATAAAGCCAGCCGATTGCGCGTAGGATTCCTCAGGGCGTTTGAAGTTTTTCCACTTGGCATCTGTGCCGAAATAGCCAAACACCAGCTTCAGCTTTTCGTCCATGGTCATTTCTTTTAATACTGCCTGAGTACGTGCATCCGCACTCATACTGGCATTCATCCAGGGCTTGCCGGCCAAATCCGCAGTGGATGGCATGGCGGCATCACCATAGGCCAGGTTGGTGCTGCCGAGTGCGCAGGCCAGCGCCAGGGTGCTGAGTTTTTTATTGAGTTTCATCGTCTTGCCCTCTAGCTGTTCTTTTCTCTGTCGTGATTTTTGTAGCAATAAAGCGTCTAACCATCGCTTAAAACGAGCGAATAATAGAGCCTGCGGGGGAAAAAACATAAAAATTAACGCATATTTACCCAGCCCACTGCCCCTGAATAGGGTTAGGCGATTTCTTATCGATAATGATTATGCTGCTTAAATCGACGCTATCAGATCAATATTATTTGAGTTGGTATCTCACCCTAATCCCGATATCCAATGATAAACGCAGCTCTTCTGCAGTGATTTGCGGGGGAAAGAAGCAGCCAGAAATATGTGCCTGACAGAAACTGGCACCTTCGAGCTGACAGTTGCGAAAATCTATTCCGCGCAGGTCGGTGCCGCGAAAATAAGCATCGCGCAAATCCAGGCCATCTGCGTCTAGCTCGCGCAAGTCTAATCCACGAAAATCGCCGCCGCGCAACTGTCCTTCTTTAACTTCTCCACGCGCCTTGCGCTGGTTAAATTCAGCTACTTTTTCTGCGCGCAACAGGGCAAATATCGAATTTTGGTGAACGATTGGCTTGGCCATGGTTTCCTCGCGGGCATCTTTGTAAAAAGGACGATGAGTCATAAGGCGGGCTTTCATTAATAGCACGAATAGCACGTTGATCAATGATTTCAATTATAGACCACCCAAATCCAGGCGCAGCTCAGTGCAGCCCGTGTTTGTATGATTTTTTTGCGCCGCCTTGAGTTGGTATTTTTAACTGCTCAGGTTAAACTGTCTCGCAAGCTGCAATATAGCAGCACCGCCCAATTTTTTTTTGGTTATCCATTCAAATAGCCGTTGGGCAGGCAATCTCCGGTCAAATATTCCGCAAGGTTCCAAGTTCCCAAAACTTACACCTTGGTGTGTTACAAATCTATCAACACCCCTTACCCAAAGGGTTACCGCATATTCAGAGGCGGAGCAGGGGCATATGTTGAGCCAAAATAACTTAGAGCCACACAGCCGAGTTGTGCTGTGCCTCATCGTATCTAAGGAATTGTGATAATGAGTTTTATCCACGACGACTTTTTGCTCGATACCCAACAGGCGAAAGTGCTATTTCACGAGTACGCCAAAGATTTACCCATTATCGATTACCACTGCCACCTTCCTCCTGAGCAAGTCGGTCAGGACAAACAATTCCGCAACTTGTACGAGGTTTGGTTAGCAGGCGACCACTACAAGTGGCGCGCCATGCGCTCCAACGGAGTCGATGAGCGCTATTGCACGGGCGATGCCTCCGACTGGGAAAAATTTGAAAAGTGGTGCGCGACAGTGCCCTACACACTGCGCAACCCGCTCTACCACTGGACCCACCTGGAGCTACGCAAGCCATTTGGTATTACCGATCGCCTGCTGGATAGCAGCAATGCCAAGCGCACCTGGGATGAATGCAATGAACTGCTCGCCACCCCTGAGTTCAGCGCGCGTGGGCTAATGACGCAGGCCAAGGTGAAACTGGTGTGTACCACCGATGACCCCATTCACGACCTGGCTCACCACAAAGCCGTCGCGGCAGATTCCACTTTTAAATCTGCCATGCTGCCCACCTGGCGCCCCGACCGCGCCATGGCAGTTGAAGATAGCGAAGCCTACAACAAATATCTGGACCGCCTGGCCATTGCGGCTGATGTCGATATCAGTTCGTTTGATGACTTGATTAAAGCTCTGGATATTCGCCACGATTACTTCCATGCACAGGGTTGCCGTCTGTCTGACCACGGCTTGGAAACGGTTTACGCCGCCGATTATAGCGAAGAGGAAATCCGCAAGATCTTCCTCAAGGTCCGCGCCCACCAAGCGCTGGATGCGCTGGAAATCGAGAAATTCCAATCGGCCATGATGGTGCAGTTTGCGCTGCAAGATCACGCCAAAGGCTGGGTGCAACAATTCCACATTGGCGCAATCCGCAATAACAACCCGCGCCTCTACCGCACCCTGGGCCCAGATACCGGCTTCGACTCCATTGGCGATCACAACTATGCAAAACCCCTGGCGAAGTTCCTCGGTCGTCTGGACGATCAAAACAAACTGGCCAAAACCATTATTTACAATCTCAACCCGCGCGATAACGAAGTGATCGGCACCATGATTGGCAACTTCCAGGACGGTTCTGTCGCCGGCAAAATCCAATTTGGCAGCGGCTGGTGGTTCCTCGACCAAATGGACGGCATGACCCGCCAGATCGAATCGTTAAGCCAACTGGGTTTACTCAGCCGCTTTGTCGGTATGCTTACCGACAGTCGCAGCTTCCTCAGCTACTCGCGCCACGAATATTTCCGCCGCATCCTCTGCGGCATTCTCGGCCGCGACATGGCCAAAGGCCTGGTGCCAGATGACACCCGCATGGTGGGCAAAATGATCAGCGACATCAGCTTTAACAACGCTAAAAACTACTTCCCCTTTAGTGTTCCGGAATAAATTTTTAGCCGCTCTTGCATTAATGGCGCTCCAGGATGATTCCGGAGCGCCGTTTTTTATTGACTGACTTACACTCGCCGCACACATCAACAGCCGACCAATTACCTTGTCCAACGCACTCACCACGTTCAGCTTTGCGCTAAGCATTACCGCCCCCATCTTTGTGGTGTTGTTTCTCGGCAACCTGCTTAAAAAACGCCAGCTTATTGACCAGGCATTTATTACCGGCGGCTCGCGTCTGGTTTACAACCTGGGTTTGCCAGTGATGTTGTTCACCAGCAGCGCCAAGGTTAATTTTTCCAGCATGGCGCATCCCGCCAGCCTGATGGCATTTTGTGTTATGACCTTGCTGGTATTTGTGTTGAGCCTGTTAACGGCCCGCTGGTTTGTTGCTGATCAAGCAGATCGCGGGGTTTTGGTGCAAGGCGCGTTTCGCGGTAATCTGGTTATTCTCGGGCTGGCCTTTTGTGCTAACGCCTATGGCGAACAGGGCCTGGCCCTGGCCAGCTTACCCGTGGCGATTACCGTTGTTGTTTACAATCTGCTCTCGGTTTACGTGCTTAACCTGAGCCTGGGGCAAAACCAACATTCAATCAAACAAACCTTAAAGGATATAGCGCGCAACCCTCTGATCCTGGCAATTGCTGCCGGTCTCGTCTTCAACCTGTGTGGCCTGGTAATTCCCCTGGTGTTACTCAGCAGCGGCAATTATTTAAGCCAAATGGTGTTGCCGCTGGCACTGCTTTGTATTGGCGCCAGCCTGGACCTTTCGCGTTTATTTAGATTGGATGCCGCCTGCCTGGCAGCACTGGGCTGGAAGCTTATCGCCTCACCATTAATTGCCTGCACACTGGGAATACTGTGGGGCCTGCGCGGCGATGCGCTGGCAATATTATTTTTATTGGCCGCCTCACCCACTGCGACCGTCAGCTTTGTGATGGTACAAGCACTAAAGGGCAATGCCACACTGGCAGCAGAGATAGTAGCCCAGACCACCCTTTGGTCATTGCTCAGCGTAACGGGCGGCCTGTGGCTGCTGCAAACACTGGGCTTAATCTAATCGATGAGTTTGTGCCAAAACATCGCCTGCCCCATTTCCGGGTCCAGTTCGTAAGGTGAAAAACCAAACTTGCGATAGGCTTTTTGCGCTATCTGATTGCCGTGCAACACTTCCAGAGTCAGCTTGCAACAGCCGCGTTCGCGCGCAATTTTTTCCAGCACATCAAATAATAACTGGCTGATCTGCAAGCCGCGATATTCTTTTAACACCACCAGATCATGCACATTAATCAAGGGCCGCGCCGCAAAGGTGGAAAAGCCCTCAAACGCATTGAGCAGGCCCACCGGCTTTTCACGCAAATAAGCGATTAAGCTTAACGCATGGGGGCGACGGCGCAGCTCGCCAATTAAATGCTCGCGCGCATAAACACTCAGGGGCTCGCCACCACCCATAGGGTCGCAGGCATAGCCGTCCAGCAACTGCAATAAATCTGCGGCCTGTTGTTCGTTATAGTAATCCACCAGGCGCACCTCAAGGCGCGCGTGATCAGCACTGGCATTATCCAAAGCGAGACTCCTCTAATCCCCGATACGGGGTTTGATAAATTAATAAATTACCGGCGTGAGGCTGCTGCGCTAATTGCGCGTCACTCAACCCCACTCGCGCACTGGTTACCAATAACAAATCCAAATTATCGCCACCAAAGGCGACACAGGTCGGCTGGGAAACGGGGACACTCAACTCCAGGTCCAACTCACCTGCAGGAGAATAGCGCCTAACTCTGTGGCCGCCCCACTGGGCATTCCACACAAACCCCTGCGCATCCACACAGGCGCCATCCGGCTCCACTCCGGCTTCCGTAGTGGCAAATACTCGCCCGTGACTCAACTGGCCGGTATCCGCTGCAAAATCGTAAACGCGAATTGTGAAACTTGGTGAATCGGCGTGATAAAGATAGCGGGAGTCCGGGCTCCAGCAGAGTGCATTGGAAATTTGCAGTCCGCCTAAATGCCGGCTGACCTGGCATTTCTGATCGAGACAATAAAGCCCCGCATCCTGATCGGGCGACCTGGCCTCCTCCACCATCGTCCCCATCCAAAACCGCCCCTGGCGATCACAGCGCCCATCATTTGACCGATTGCCCAGCAAATGCGCCTCGGGCTTGGCAATCCACTCCACGGCACCCGACTCGGGATCAAACCAGGCAAATCCAGACTCCAGTGCCATTAACAGACGCGAATCATGGTTGGTAAACGCAAAACACCCCAGCCGCTCGGGCAAGTCCCAATGCTTCAACTGTTCGCTGTCCAATAGATAACAGTACAAACGACAAACCAGGATATCCGTCCACCAAATTGTCCCGTCCCTATGATTCCACTGGACACCCTCACCCAAGGAATTTTGGCAAGGAATGATTTTTGTTAGAGATAGATCAGTCATGCCGGGCTCGCCTGGTCTTTTAGATATCTGAGGCGGGAAGCATGCTGGTTCAAAACAGGAATATCAACCCACATCCACCAAGCGCATCCATCACCTATGGCTTACTGGGGCACCACACACTAACCTCTTAATGAATATATTATGGGCAAAATGGGTTCGCTTATTTTGGGCAGCCCCTACATGCTCGCATCAAATGAAACATATTTCCCACTCCGCACAAAGAAAAGCGCTTCCACTTTTTATTAGCAGGATACTGATCGCACATTTTTTTGGAAATTTCGCATACACACTTCAAAGGTGTTTCTGATTTGCATCAGAAATACCGGGATATATTCGCCCCCTATCTAAAGACCTAGTTAGAATACTGACACAACCACCCCCAACATCTAAACCTGCGATTAGGGCAGCTCCACGCAAGGCATCTATAATAGGCAGGGGATTGGGCAAAAACTCAGCAACCTACACCAACTTAAACAGGTCTGTAATCCATGTATGGCTTTTTCAGCAACCTCCGCCTAAAGCACAAATTCTGGCTGGTTAATATCTTTATTCTGGGGGTTTTACTACTCCTGGTGCTCTACTCCATGAACTTGCTGGCCAGTGAGGTTCAGCGGCCTTTCTGGGAGACGTTTGAGCAGTACGCACCCGGGTTTGCCGGGGTGGTGGCGGTATTGATGGTATTCGAGATGCTGGTCTCCCAGATACTGATTTCTTTTATCGAGAGTCATGTAAACCAGTTGAAGCAGATTATGGTGGATGTGGAGCGCAGTGGGGATCTGAATACCCGGGCACCGGTGACCTCCGCCGATGAGATTGGCCAGATGGCGCAAGCTTTTAACGCGATGCAGGCGCGCACTTTGAATGTGGTGGCCAGTATGAAGCAGGCAGTACAACAGTTGCGTCGGGAAGTGGAGCAGATGAACAACTCGACATTGCAAGCCAGGGATGAGCTGGTGAGTCAGCAGTCGGGCACTGACCGCTCAGCACAGGTGGTGAATGATATGCTCAATACCTTTTTGCATATTGCCGAGCTTGCCGATATCGCCCGCACCCAGTCCAATGAGGCCAACCGGATTGCCGGCGAGGGTCGCCTGCTGGTGGATACCACGGCATCGTCAATTCAAAAGCTGGTAGGGGAAATTGAGTCTTCAGCTTCCAGTGTGGAGGTACTGTCCCGCAATGGCCAGGAGATCGGCAAGTCGGTTAACGAAATTCGTAGCATCGCCGAGCAGACTAATCTATTGGCCTTAAACGCGGCAATTGAGGCGGCCCGCGCAGGGGAGAACGGGCGCGGTTTTGCGGTGGTGGCGGACGAGGTGCGCAGCCTGGCGCTGCGAGTACAGGACTCTACCGAACAGATACAGGAAAGCATTAGTCGCCTGCTCAGCGCTCTAAATGAATCCGTGGAGCGTATGCAACAGAGTTCCGACAGTGCCCATCAATGTGTGGCACAAGCTAATGAAGGTAGTCAGGCCCTGCAGGAAATTACCGCCGCCGTGAAATCTATTACTGAAAATGTTTTGGAGATAGCCCATTCCTCTGATGCCAAATCCGGTGCGACCGATAAGGTGCAGGAAAATGTCGACAGCATTCGCGCGACCACGGAAAATATGGTGCAGCGCATGAGAGACAGCAGCGCGATGAGTCAGCGCTTGCAGCAACTAAGTTTGGATTTGGAAAAAGCCGTGACTCTGGTAAAGGTTTAAAGCAGCGGCAAAGGTTTAAAGCAGGGGTAAAGGTTTAAAACAGGAGAAGATTAAGTTTTAAACCAAGAGGACCAGATTGAGCGAGAGTCCATAAGCCTGGAAAGCTGGACTCTCGCCAATGTGAGAATGGCGCTGGGCTGACAAGGACCACACCCAACGCTTTATAAAGAAGAACTTACCACCAGGTGGCGTAGATCGCGACCAGAATCAAAACTACACCCACAGCAGCAATATTAAAACCAGAGGTGGTTTTAAAGCTAATACCCTCCAAATCAACAGCGTTGGCTTGTACCTTGGCACCACCAATAAAGGTAACCAAAGCCGCCAGTGCGCAGCAAATCAGGAAGACTACGCCTACGCGATCCATGAAAGGGAATTCCGGCAGGAATTTGTAAAAGAGTGCCGAGAAAACTACCGAAGAGACAGCGGCGGCTAACGCCGAGTTGGCACAAGCTTTTTTCCAGAAGAAGCCAAACAGGAAGATCACCACAATTCCGGGCGTAAAGAAGCCGGTGAATTCCTGAATAAATTGAAATGCCTGTTGTGATTGCCCCACCAATGGCTTAGCCAGGAGTATCGCTATCACCATAGCGGTAAGCGCGGTGACACGCCCGGTAAATACCAGCTTATGTTCAGAGGCGGATGGATTAATCAGTTTCTTGTAGATATCCATGGTGAAAATAGTGGACACAGAGTTAGTCATGGAGCTGAGTGATGAGGCGATGGCAGCCACCAATGCAGCAAAGGCAATACCGAGCAAGCCGTGGGGCAGAAGTTTCATCATTTCAGGATAGGCTGAGTCAGGCTTTTCCAAACCTGGTGCGAGGATAAAAGCACAGATGCCGGGCAGTACGACAATGATCGGCACACAGAGCTTAACGTAGGCGGCAAAGGCCATACCTTTTTGCGCTTCGTGAATACTTTTTGCAGCCAATGCGCGCTGAACTATGTACTGGTTAAAGCCCCAGTAGCTGATATTCATAATCCACAAGCCGCCAATTAACACTGAAATACCTGGCAAGTTTTTGTAGTTAGGATTATCTGGCGAGAGAATCATATCGAACTTTTCTGGTGCCTTATCCAACAACATCGAGAAGCCTTCGATAACACCAGCACCATCAGCAATTTTGTTAAGTGCTAGATAACTTACGAACAGACCACCCAATACCAGTAGAACCACCTGGATAATATCGGTCATGGCCACAGCTTTAAGGCCACCATAAATGGAGTAGGTAATAGAAAAAAGTGCCAGGAAGATCATGCCGTAGAGCATATCTACGCCAAGGAATTGAGAGATCGCCAGCGAGCCCAAGTAAAGCACTGAAGTGAGGTTTACAAAGGTGTAAAGCGCCAGCCAGAAGATCGCCAAAATTGTGCGCACGCGCGAGTCGTAGCGGTTCTCCAAAAATTGCGGCATGGTGTAAATGCCTTTGGAGAGAAAAATAGGTAAAAAGTATTTGGCAATTAATATCAGGGTGATGGCAGCCATCAGTTCATAGGCGGCAATCCCCATACCTATGACATATCCAGAGCCGGACATACCAATAATTTGCTCAGCGGAAATATTGGATGCAATTAATGATGCACCTATCGCCCACCAGGGCAAAGATTTGCTTGCAAGGAAGTAGTCATTCGCGTTTTTGTCGTGACCCTTTTCATCGCGAGAAACCCAGTAGGCGACAAAAATAAGTATGACGGCATAAAGCCCGAAGACGGTAAAGTCCAGATAGTTCAAATGCATGCTGTACCCCAGAACTAGTATGTTTATGTTATTGAATTAATTTTTATTGCCGTTTAAAAAACAGGCACTCAACGGTGGCTGCCGTTGAGTGCCCTACGCAGACGAATGAGCACTGAGAATCCGCTAGATTCTGCCGCCATCGATCACAAACTTCTGAGCTGTAATCATGGCGGCATCATCCGACGCTAAAAACAGCGCAAGCTTCGCCACATCGTGACCACCTAAGCGCTTCTTAAGGCAGACGCGCTTCATTAATTCGGTCTCCTCTTCCACAGAGAGCCACTTTTCCAGTTGTTTGGGCGTTGCCACCCATCCCGGCAGAATCGCATTAACACGAATATTATCCCTGCCAAAATCTGTAGCCAGCGCCTTGGAAATTCCCAATATTCCGGCCTTAGCCGTTATATAGCTGGCCAGATTGGGCGGCGCCCACTCGGTATTAATTGAGCTGATATTGATAATAGAACCACCGCCCAATGCCGCCATCATCGGCTGAACCGCCTGCGCCGCAAAAAATGCCGGATGCAAATTAATGGCTAAACCCCGGTGCCAAAGTTCTTCACTGATGTTGCGCGTGTCATAGCGCTGATCATTGGCCGCGTTGTTTACCAAAACTTTAATCGCCCCCAACTCGGCGGCTGCAGCCGCAATTACCGCTTTCAATGCTTGGGTATCACTCACATCGCAATGGCGATACCAAGGGCGGACAGCTCCAGCCTGCTCAATGTTGTCGCAGAGTTCGCGTGCGCCCTCATCATCCACATCGATAAATGCAACTTTTGCTCGCTGGGCAGAAAAAGCTTCTACCAAGGCGGCGCCAATTCCGCTGGAGCCACCGGTTATAAATACGCTGGTGCCTGCCAGACTGGCGTAGTGTGTGTAACCCTCATGGGGGGAGTAGCTATACATAGTTGATTCTCTCTGGCAGCCTATTTTAGGAAGACACTAAATTTTAGTGCTACCTGGGCTGTGCCAGGGACAAGTTAATCAACTCCATCACCTCTACCAGAAGCACCTTCACAGATGCGGCAGCGCGCTCCCGGTCTCCATCACAAATAGCATCATAGATACGTTTGTGATCGTCATAATTAGCTGCCAAAACCCCTTTTAATTGGTTGGTACTGGCAATACTTACCCTTAGTGCCACTTGAATAAATTCGCGCAACTGGTAAAAAAATCGGTTGTTACTAGCGCTTAAGATTGCACAGTGAAACTCTATATCCGCAGAGAGCGGATCATCCTGGCCTTCATCGGCTTTTTTCATTCGCGCCAAAGCCTCGGCTATAGCTTTTATACGGGGCCCATCGCCAGCATTTTCTGCAGCCAAAGCAGCCGCCTCTGGCTCAATGGCCATGCGTAACTGGGTGAATTCACGCAGTAGCTCTAGCGAAGGACGAGCATTAAGCGTCCAACTAAGTACGTCGGCATCAAACATATTCCAGTGGGTCGAAGGCATTACGCGAATACCCTGACGCGGGCGCGAAGCTATCAGGCCTTTAGCCGTCAGCATTTTTACGGCTTCTCGAGTTACGCTGCGACTAATATTGAACTGTTGTGACAGCTCGGCCTCAGTCGGAAACCCTTTATCCACTGCATATTGCCCTTGAACAATAGCGGCCCCCAATTGATGGGTCAGTTGATGCGTTAGGTTGCGGCCCGTATCTAGCATATTTATCTAGCCTATTTATAATATATATATGCCAAGAGTCATACAAGCTTTTTGTAGCCAGGTGGAACCAGCAAGCTCTTGGGGGTAATGACCAAAAAAATTAAACCCGCGCCTGTATCCAAACGCGGGTTTATTTAACTAGAGGAGCAGACGTTAGTCACGCAAAAATTGCGCCTTATTCCTTTTGCTGTCAGCTTTTTGAGTGAATGTTTTCCTCAATCACATCCAGGTCTGCATGGCGAACGTCTTCCCCATTAACCAGATAGATAACATATTGGGCCAGATTGCGGGCATGATCGCCAATACGCTCCAAAGCCCTCAGCGACCACAAGATGTTCAGCACACGAGTAATGCTGCGCGGATCCTCGATCATAAACGTAATCAGCTCACGCATTGCAGTGCCGTATTCCAGATCCACAACTTTATCGGTTTGGACAACGGAAAGCGCCACCTCAACATCCATCCGCGCAAAAGCATCCAATGCATCCTGCAACATGCGCGAAACATGACCGCCAATATGACGCACCTCCACATAGCCCTTGGGAGACTGACCATCTTTATTCAAGGCCATAGCCTGGCGCGCTATTTTGGAAGCCTCGTCACCTATACGCTCCAGATCAGTAATCGCCTTGGTCACTGCGATTACCAAGCGCAAATCACTGGCAGCAGGCTGGCGCTTGGCCAAGATGCGCACACACTCTTCATCAATGGACATCTCCATTGAGTTTACTTTGTTGTCAGCGCGAACAACCTGCTCAGCTTTTTCCTGATCAGCATCAATGAGAGATTGAATGGCATCATTAACCTGACGCTGAGCCATCCCCCCCATTTCCGACAAGTGCGTGCGTATAGCTTCCAGCTCTATGTTGAATTGCTGGGAAATATGATGGGTGTGACTTGTAATATCCATGACCATAATGCACCTCGCATCAACCGTAACGGCCAGTAATGTAATCTTCTGTTTGCTTTTTGCTGGGGTTAGTAAAGAGCGTATCGGTGAGATCATGCTCGATTAAATCACCCATATACATAAAAGCTGTGTAATCAGATACACGCGCAGCCTGTTGCATATTGTGAGTAACAATAACAATGGTGTACTTGTTTTTCAGCTCGTTGATTAGCTCTTCAACTTTCAGTGTAGAAATTGGATCCAGCGCCGAGGCTGGCTCATCCAATAAAATCACCTCTGGCTCTATAGCAATCGCGCGGGCAATTACCAAGCGCTGCTGCTGCCCGCCCGACATACCAAATGCGTGGTCGTGCAGGCGATCCTTAACTTCATCCCAAAGTGCGGCACCGCGCAGGGAGTTTTCTACTGCCTCATCAAGAACACGCTTGGATTTTACACCCTGTAAGCGTAGACCATAGGCAACGTTTTCATAGATGGTTTTTGGAAAAGGGTTGGGCTTTTGAAACACCATACCAACCTTGCGACGAAGCTCAGCAACATCCACGCGCTTATCGTAAATATTTACGCCATCCAACAATATCTGACCATCAATTCGACAGGTATCTACCAAATCATTCATACGATTGAAACAGCGCAAGAGCGTAGATTTACCGCAGCCTGAAGGACCAATAAACGCTGTCACCTTTTTCTCAGGTATCTTCATGTTGACACTTTGGAGCGCGCGCTTTGCCCCATAAAACAGGCTTAAATCTTTGACTTCCAACTTGATCGGTTGTTTTTCAATAGCTTGATGCTGTAGTGGAGGTGTCATAATGGCGACCTAAAAATTAAATAAATACTCTGGCGTAAAGATCGCACAACGCTAGGTTGTACAGGCCAAGCAAATTACCCAACTGAAAACATCGAAGCCGAAATCGATTCTGAGCACTGGGTAAATTTTGAAATTGGTATGTTGTAATTCACACAATCATAGCGCACCAGGATCAATATCCTGGTCAGCTAACAGGCATAAAGCTATGGCCGTCAAATACTAGCAACCACAGATTACAGAATTGTTACAAGAGCCCAAAAAGCTGTAACAACTCTGCAACATTAAGCCCTCAAACCCTTAACACCCGCCGCTATTTGACAACGCGCAGGCCGGGCCGTTTAGCAGCCGATTTTGCACCCACAGGCGTTGGCGCAGCAGGTTTTGGTGGAACTGGAGGCTCAGGCGCCTCTTCGGGCTCAAACATCATGCCGCGACCATTCTCCCGTGCGTAAATGCCCAATATGGCATGACAGGGAACAAACAGCTGCTGGGAAACACCACCAAAACGCGCACTAAAGGACAGCGAAAAATTGTCCATGGCAAAATCGTTGATAGCGCCTGGGGCGATGTTAAGAATGATCTGACCATCCTTGTTGACATGCTGGACAGGGACCCGAACACCTTCAATATGGGAATCCACCAGTATGTGCGGGGTACAGTTGTTGTCCACAATCCACTCATAGAGGGCGCGTATAAAATAGGGTCGACTGGAGGTCATGGACATGAGGATTTCCTTACAGGAGATAGCCGCTGCGGCAGAATAACAACATCAGCGCAAAAACGAAACGGGCGACCTAGGTCGCCCGTTTGCTGCATTCACCAGTGAACTAGTGGATTTCCCGCCAGAATTCACGGTTCAAGAAGAATACAAAGATAAACAAGATGACCAGGAAGCCAAGCACCCAATAGCCAATATGCTCACGTTTTGTCGCGGCTGGCTCACCCAGGTACTCCAGGAAATTAACCAGGTCATAAACAACCTGATCATATTCGTCAGGCGTCATTGAACCCTTGGCTTTGCCTTCAACCAGCGCGCCGCACTGCTCGTTCATTACCAGCTGACCAACTTCATCGCGCAAAGGGCCACCATTGTGATTCAACTCAGGACCCGCTCCACACTCATGCAAACCCTGCAACCCCATAAGCACATGGGGCATGCCGACGTTAGGGAATACACGGTTGTTTACACCCCAGGGGCGAGTGTCATCTTTGTAGAAGTTGCGCAGATAGGTGTAAACCCATTCAGGTGAACGCGCGCGCGTCTCCAAGGTTAAATCTGGAGGTGCAACACCAAACCACACCTTGGCCTTTTTGGGGTCCATGGCAGATTCCATCAAGGAGCCAATGGGCTGGCCGCCGGGGATCAGGTTTTTCTCCATCAGGTCATGAGGGATTTCCAGATCATCAGCAACGCGCTCAAAGCGAGAGTATTTGGTGCTGTGGCAACCCATACAATAGTTCACAAAATACTTTGCACCACGCTGCAGAGACGCTTTGTCGTTAACATCTGTCTCAACAGCGTCACAGGGAATTGCACCGCATTCAAATGCAGCCTGGTTGGCTACCGCTTTAATGGGGATTAACGCCAGCAGCACGAAAAACGCCAAGCCAGCTAGAACAATACCAATAGGTAAGCCTTTGGCCTGGGTGCGAGTCGGCTCCACCAGATCCTTATCGCGCGCCGCCAAGAGCGGCATAACCGCAAAAATACCCGCCAACAGGAAGCACATCACCAGCAGGAGTGCAGGTACTTCGCCATGGATATAAACAACACCCATCGCAAGATAAATAACGGTAAACACCAAGCATAGAATCCAGGAGGTAATGGACTTGGCTTTTTCCGCGCTGGTGGTGGTCCACACAGGCATGGTGACAAAGTAGGCAAAGTAGAAAGTGGTTGCAATTTGCGACAGCAGAGTTCTGCCTTCATCTGGCGCTTGAACACCCAGGTAACCCAAAATTACAAACATTGAGGCAAAAGCCATCAGCATTACACGTGGAATAATACCGCGATAACGCATGGATTTAACTTTGCTGCGATCCAGCCAAGGCAACACAAACAGAATTGCAATTGCCGCCGCCATGGCGACAAAGCCGAGGAACTTCGCCGTCAGGGTAACCGGTCCAAACTCAATCGGCATAGTTACGGCACGCAGTACTGCATAGAAAGGCGTGAAGTACCAAACAGGTGCAATGTGTGTTGGGGTTTTCAGGTTGTTAGCTTGCTCAAAGTTGGCGTGCTCCAAAAAGAAGCCTCCCATTTCGGGCATAAAAAACAGAATAAAACAGAACACAAACAGGAACACGGTAATACCAACCAAATCGTGAACCGTATAGAAAGGATGAAAAGGGACCCCATCGCGCGGAATGCCGTTTTCGTCTTTGTTCTTTTTGATTTCAATACCGTCAGGGTTATTTGAGCCCACTTCGTGCAGCGCCAGGATATGCATAACCACCAGTGCCAAGAGTACGATCGGCAGGGCTACTACGTGCAATGCAAAGAAGCGGTTGAGGGTAATACCGGAGATCAGGTAGTCACCGCGAATCCACTGCACCAGGTCATCACCTATTACCGGGATAGCACCAAACAGGGATACGATTACCTGCGCGCCCCAGTAGGACATTTGCCCCCAGGGCAACACATAACCCATAAAAGCTTCGGCCATCAGCGCCAGATAAATGGTCATACCAAAAATCCACACCAGCTCGCGCGGTTTTTTATAGGAGCCGTACATCATGCCGCGGAACATGTGGAGATAAACCACGATAAAGAATGCCGATGCGCCGGTGGAGTGCATGTAACGCAAAATCCAGCCGTAATCCACATCGCGCATAATGTATTCGACAGAGGCGAAAGCGCCCTCTGCCGATGGGTTGTAACTCATGGTCAGCCAAATGCCGGTAACCAGCTGGTTAACCAGAACCAGCAGCGAAAGCACACCAAAGAAATACCAGAAGTTAAAGTTTTTAGGGGCGTAATACTTGCCCATGTGGGTGTCCCAGGCGCGCTGCACTGGCAGGCGATCATCCACCCACTGCCACAATCCGAGTAACCAATTCATATTAAGCCCCTTGATCCTCACCAATTATTACTACAGCGTCACTCACATATTTGTGCGGTGGCACCTCGAGGTTGAACGGTGCAGGAACGCCCGTATAAACGCGACCAGCCAGATCGTACTTGGAACCGTGGCAGGGGCAGAAGAATCCGCCAAACCACTTGCCTTCACCACCTAAGTCAGCTGCCGCAACGTCGGGACGATACAAAGGCGCACATCCCAGGTGAGTACACACCCCTAAAAGGATGGAATATTCAGGCTTGATGGAGCGATCAAAATTTTTGGCGTAGGTTGGCTGTATCGATTTTTCCGACTCAGGATCGCTGATCAAAGGCACAACATCCTTTAAGGCGTCCAACACAGCTTGGGTACGACGGACGATATAGACCGGCTTGCCGCGCCACTCAACGGTAATCATTTGGCCAGGTTCAATCTTGCTCAGATTCACCTTAACCGGAGCACCAGCCGCTTTAGCTTTGGCACTTGGGTTCCAGGAACCCACAAATGGAATTGCAGCACCTACCACACCCACGGCACCCACCACAGAAGTGGCACCTATCAGCATGCGGCGACGCGTCTTATTAACGGCGTCATTACTCATGACGTATTTCTCCCCTAACGGCTTGAACGGCTAGTGATTTACCCCGATTTACAGAGCAAATCCAAATAGAAATGGTGAGACCCAGAAAGGCGGGCAATCTTAAAGAATTAACGCCCTGCTGACAAGAATAACCACACAAAGGCTGGGTTATAAGCCGTAAATTCTCGATATAAAAACCCCTGCCCCAGGAACAAAAAAACGCCCAAGCCGATAAGGACTTGGGCGTTTTTGATCTCCGTCAAATGGCGCGCAAAAACAGCAGCCAGATGAAGATTAACGCTTGGAGTATTGTGGTCTCTTACGCGCTTTGCGCAGACCCACTTTCTTACGCTCAACTTCACGTGAGTCGCGGGTAACGTAACCTTCTTTACGCAGCGCAGCGCGCAGGCTCTCATCGTACTCCATCAGAGCGCGAGTCAAACCATGGCGAATAGCGCCAGCTTGACCGAAGCTACCGCCGCCAGCAACGGTGACGTTAACGTCGAATTTACCAACCATATCAACAGCTTCGAGTGGTTGCATAACAACCATGCGAGCCACTGGGCGACCGAAGTATACATCCAGAGCGCGGTCGTTAACGGTGATTACACCAGTACCAGCCTTGATGAACACACGGGCGGTAGAGGTCTTGCGACGGCCAGTGCCGTAGTATTGTTGTACAGACATGTCTATCCCCTTAGATGCTCAGTTCTTTTGGTTGCTGAGCAGCGTGTGGATGCTCGGCACCAGCGTAAACTTTCAGTTTTTTGAACATGGCGTAGCCAAGTGGGCCTTTCGGCAACATGCCTTTAACAGCGATTTCGATAGTGCGCTCTGGTGCCTTGTCGATCAACTTTTCGAAAGTGATAGACTTCAAACCACCTGGGTGGTTGGTGTGGCTGTAGTACACCTTATCGGTGGCTTTTTTACCAGTTACACGCACTTGCGCCGCATTGATGACAACGATGTAGTCACCGGTATCAACGTGGGGAGTGAATTCTGGTTTGTGCTTTCCGCGCAGACGGGAAGCGATTTCCGCAGATAAACGGCCGAGAGTTTTACCAGCCGCATCCACGACGAACCAGTCGTGAACGACGGATTCTGCTTTGGCAACGTAGGTCTTCATGTTATTCCTGCCTAAATTGGATGTGGAAAATACCCCGGAATTCGGGGAGCGCGAATATTACATAGCTAGCGCACAAACATCAACCAGATTTTGCACCCAAGCTACGCCCTGTGGGGCTTAGCCAGGTATTCGTGACTCTGCATCTCCAACAAGCGACTTACCGTACGCTGAAACTCAAAATCGAGCTTGCCAGTGGAATAAAGCTCCGCCAAGGGTTTCTCGGCAGACACTATAAGCTTGACCTGACGATCATAAAACTCATCAACCAGGTTGATCAGGCGGCGCGCCTGGTCATCTTTTGCCTGTCCGAGCGCCGGAATATTGCTGATTAGCACCGTGTGGTACTCGCAAGCCAGGGAAATATAATCATTTTGCGAGCGAGGGCCATCGCAAATGGCATCAAATTCAAACCAGACTATATCCTCCGCCTCATAGCGCGCGCGAATCGAGCGCCCCTCAACCTCCAGATCAACCTGAGCCTCAACCGCCGTATTGACTTGCAGCAAGCTATCAAAACTGCGCTTTAGACTGGCATCAGCCGCCTCTCCCAGAGGTGAGTGATAGAGCTCCGCCTGCTCCAGGGCCCGCAACCGGTAATCGACACCGCCATCGACATTAACCACCAGGGTGCATTTTTTAAGCAGCTCTATAGCTGGCAGAAAGCGCGCCCGCTGTAAGCCGTCTTTGTATAGATCATCCGGCACACGGTTAGAGGTAGCCACCAGAGTGACGCCGCGAGCAAACAACTCCTGCATTAACGATCCAAGAATCATGGCATCGGTAATATCAGAAACAAAAAACTCATCAAAACAGATAACCCTGGCCTCTGCCGCAATAATATCGGCCACCTTCTGCAGCGGATTCTTCTGGCCATCAAGCTTTTTAAGCTCAGTGTGCACGCGGCGCATAAAGCGGTGAAAGTGCGAGCGCATTTTGTTGGGGAAAGGCAGGCTTTCGTAAAAACTGTCCATCAAATAGGTTTTACCGCGCCCCACTCCACCCCAAAAATACAGGCCGAGGATAGGCTCACTCACCTTGTCACCAATAAAGCGCCGCACCAGCCCACCCCAAAGTGTCTCACGCTGCGACTCCTGCCAAGCCGCCAATAACTGCTCATAAAGCCGCTGCAAGTGCGCCACCGCCTCCGCCTGAGCAGCATCTCGGCGAAAATCAGGGCGAGTCAAATCGCGCTCATAGCGGGCTTGGGGCGATAAAAGGGAGGAAGATTCCATAAACAAATTTGTGCAAACTACGACAAAGTGGGATTTAAAAGCCTCGCCACTGTAGCGGCAAGGCACAATCATTGCCAGAAATTCAGGGCGTTATTCGAGATTTAACTGCCGCCGCAGAGCCTGGCCAAGGTCAGCTTTGATTTGCGTTAAATAACCATGAAAGAAATGCCCAGCCTCTGGGTAGCGAAGCAGTTCAATATCACCCTGTAAGCGCTCCACCCAGGCATACACCCCTTGTGCATCCAATCTTTCATCTTTATCCCCCTGAACAACACACAAGGGAGCATTAAACTGCCCCGCCACATCATAGGGATAGCGCTCAATAGGAGGGGCAACCAAGGTGAGGTGGACCAAACCTTTCACGCGATAGCTAACCTGGGCAGCAATTGATGAGCCAAAGGAAAAACCCGCCAACAGCAGTGGCGCACTCGGCAGCAGCCCACCTACCCAGTCAATAACCGCCTGTAAATCCTCGCGCTCACCCTGAGCATTATCAAAAACGCCCTCGCTTTTACCCACACCGCGAAAATTAAACCTCAGCACATGCACCCCCAAATCCCTGTAGGTGCGCATCAATGTTGTCACCACTTTATTATCCATGGTGCCACCATGCTGCGGATGCGGATGGCAAATAACCACCACTCGATTCAATAAATTTTCCTCAGCCTTATGCCAGACAACTTCCAAAACACCTGCCGGGCCAGGAACAAGCAGCGAAAGCTCTTTATGAGCCAGTAACTCAACCCCAGTATTCAATGAATGGATTCCCCGATTATTTAGCAACCAATGACTCTGGGAATCTTACTAAAACAAAACCCCTAGCCAAATTATTTACTCATTTTAATGAGAAAATGGACTTATAATAAGCGTGGTGATGGCGGCATAATTTATATATCCAGCTCACCAGCACACTCGATTTAGGAGATCTCTGTGTACTCATTCAGCACACTAGTTGTAACCGGCTTTTTATCGTTGCTTATAGGTGGCGCCCTGGGCGCAGCGGCACTGTACATTTTCCGCACTCGGTTTTTAAGCCAGAATCTGGAGCAGCGCTTGCACCAGGCTGAAAATAACCTTCAGGCCTACCAGCGCGATGTAGCTGAGCACTTTGCCCAGACATCCGACCTGGTTAACAACCTGACCCAGTCCTATCGTGAAGTGCACGAGCACCTCGCCAACGGTGCTTTACGCTTGGCCACACCGGCCATTAGCCGTCAGATCATTGATTCGGCCAACGCTAATGTAAACAGCGCGAGCAAAGCCTATTTAAACGAGCAGCGCATTGAGCCGCCGCGCGACTGGGCACCGAAAACCCCCGGTAGCAAGGGCGCACTGAGCGAGGATTACGATCTTCACGACGACCATCATCACGGTCACGATCACCCTACCGAATCCGCCGATGACCTGGATTTTGATGGCAAGGCCAATCGCTATTAAGCCTCACGGCAACTTACAGGCAATCTCTACAAAAAATTCGCCACCCCGCTTTGCGGGGTTTTTATTCAGTTACAAATACCCGCGGATATCTGCCTATGAACCTGCAACGCCTGTTAACTTTCCTGGGCTGGCCAGTTACCGCAGGGGTGATAATTGCCCTTTTAACGCTAGTGTTATTTCCCGATTTGCGGCAAAAACCGCAATCCACGTCACCGCAAAGCGCAGCGACAAACAACCTGGGGCCCGTGTCCTACGCCGATGCGGTTAGCCGCGCGGCTCCTGCCGTGGTTAATGTTTACACCGAAAAACGCATCCTCGAGCGCTACCAAAACTTTCGCAACAATCCCTTTTATCGCCAGCTATACGACAACTCCAACCTGCCACTGCGCGAGCGCATGGAAAAAACCCTGGGCTCGGGAGTTATTGTTAATAATTCAGGACTTATTCTCACCAACAATCACGTCATCAATGGCGCCGACACGATTTTGGTGCTGCTGTACGACGGCCGCGCCATTTCTGCCGAACTGGTGGGCACAGACCCGGAAAATGACTTGGCGGTGCTGCGCATCAAGCTGGATAAAATCATAAGCATTAAACTCGGCGATTCCGACAAGGTGCGAGTGGGAGATGTAGTGCTGGCCATAGGCAACCCCTTTGGCGTGGGCCAGAGCGTTAGCCAGGGAATTGTCTCTGCCACCGGGCGCTGGAATGTCGGCATCAATGAGGATGCCGCTTACGAAAATTTTATCCAGACCGATGCGGCGATTAACCCGGGTAACTCAGGTGGAGCCCTGACCGATGCCCTGGGTAATTTGGTGGGCATAAACACCGCCATGCTCGACGAATCTGGCGCCACATCTGTGGGCATAAGCTTTGCGGTACCCATAAATACGGCGATGGAGTCACTTAAACAGATAGTTGATCACGGACGGGTGGTGCGCGGTTGGCTGGGGTTTGCGGGAGGAGAATACTCACCGCTGGGTGGCACCGGTATTATAGTCACCGGCATCTACCGCAACAGCCCGGCCGATAGCGCAGGGATAATGCCCGGCGATGTCATCACCGAGATCAACCACATACGCATTACCGATGCGCGTCAATGCAGCCGGCTGGTAGCGCGCATTCTACCAGGTAGCAAGGTGCAAATTACCTTGTTGCGCAACGGTCAAACTCTCAATCTGGAAGCTACGGCGGCCGAGCGCACCAACAGCAAGACACGCACCTAACAGCAAGAATCCAGACGCGAACCCAAAAAGGCAGCCAATTGGCTGCCTTTTTATTGGGGATATCCGGGTTACCGGCTAATCATTGATGCGATATTCCGCCGAGCGCGCGTGAGCCTCCAGAGATTCACCGCGAGCTAACACCGAAGCCGTCTTGGACAACTCAGATGCCCCCTGGGGCGAACACCAGATAATAGAACTGCGCTTTTGGAAGTCATAAACCCCCAGCGGCGAAGAAAAGCGCGCAGTTCCCGAAGTGGGCAGCACGTGATTGGGGCCAGCACAGTAATCGCCAAGCGCTTCAGGCGTGTGACGCCCCATAAAAATGGCGCCAGCATGGCGAATGTGCGGCAGCCAAGCCTCCGGATCGGCCACCGATAGCTCCAAGTGCTCAGGCGCTATGCGATTAGCTACCGCAATCGCTTCGGCCATATCTGCCACCTTGATAAGTGCGCCGCGATTTTTAAGCGACGTAGCCGCTATTTGATTGCGCGACAGGCTAGGTAGCAACTTAGCAATAGAGGCTTCCACACTATCTAAATAGGCGGCATCAGGGCAGAGCAAAATCGATTGCGCCTGTTCATCGTGTTCGGCCTGGCTAAACAAATCCATGGCAATCCAGTCCGGATCTGTCAGACCATCACAAATCACCAGAATTTCCGAGGGGCCAGCAATCATATCTATGGCCACCTGGCCAAATACCGCACGTTTTGCGGTAGCCACATAAATATTGCCCGGCCCCACAATTTTATCGACCTTGGCAATGGATTCAGTACCATATGCCAGGGCGGCAACTGCCTGAGCACCACCTATAGTAATCACCCTATCCACACCCGCTATGGCGGCAGCGGCCAACACCATAGGACTAAGCTCGCCATCAGGTGCAGGCACAACCATGGTCAAGTGATCCACGCCGGCAACCTTGGCCGGAATTGCATTCATTAGCACCGATGATGGATATGAGGCTTTGCCACCTGGAACATAGAGCCCCACCCGTTCCATCGCAGAAACCTGCTGCCCCAGCACAGTGCCGTCAGCTTCGCTATAGCGCCAGGAGCTCTGCAACTGGTGCTGGTGATAGCTGCGAATACGCTCGGCAGCAACTTCCAAAGCCGCGCGCTCCTGAGCACCAATCGTCAGCAGGGCGTCTCGCAATTGATCTCTGGTTACCAGCAATTCCTGTAGGCTGTGGGCATGACGGCGATCAAAGCGATTGGTGTACTCAACTACCGCGGCATCGCCGCGAGCTTTGACCTGTTCAATGATTTCCGCCACTACACCAGCCACTTGATCATCACTGACCGACTCCCAAGAGAGCAGCTGCTGCAACTGCTGATTGAAAGTGGGGGTAGAGGTATCCAGGCGTTTAATAAGTGCTTCAGACATAGGCTTTCCGAACTGATTCTTAGCGCCCAGTGTCGGGCGAAACCGCAGAAAACGCCCATTGCAATTGGCAATGGGCAGCATAGTTAGGCTTGAGGTTCAACCGCCTTGGCAATGGGGTCGATGATGGCCTGGATTTGCTCGTGCTTCATTTTCATGGAAGCCTTGTTAACAATCAGGCGGGAGCTGATATCGGCGATATGCTCGCGCGGCTCCAGGCCATTGGCAAGCAGGGTATTGCCAGTATCGACAATATCCACTATCTCGTCCGCTAGGTTCATAATGGGCGCCAGCTCCATGGCCCCATAAAGCTTAATCACATCTATCTGGCGGCCAAGGCTGGCGTAGTACTGCTTGGCAACATTGACATACTTGGTCGCCACACGCAGGCGCCCGGCGGGAAGATCCTGCCCCTTAACGCCAGCGGTCATCAACCGGCAGCGGGCGATATTCAAATCCAAAGGCTCATACAAGCCCTCGGCGCCGTTTTCCATCAGGGTGTCCTTGCCGGAAATACCCATATCTGCCGCACCAAATTGCACATAAGTGGGCACATCGGCGCCGCGCAACAACAGCAAGCGCACATGGGGCTGGTTGGTTTCAAACACCAACTTGCGGCTTTTTTCCATATCCTCCAGAGGCTCAATACCGGCTGCAGCCAACAGCGGCAGCGTCTCCTCCAGAATACGCCCCTTGGTCAGGGCGATGGTCAATGACTGACTCATGTTCAGGAACCTTTTACACGGCGCACACTAGCGCCCAGACTTTGGAATTTCTCTTCGATAGCCTCGTAACCGCGATCTATATGGTAAATGCGGTCGATCAATGTTTCGCCATCGGCAACCAATCCGGCAATCACCAGGCTGGCCGAGGCGCGCAGATCCGACGCCATCACTGGTGCCGCTTTTAAACGCTCGACACCTTTGACAATGGCGGTATTGTGCTCCAACTCAATATGGGCACCCATACGGTTAAGCTCGGCCACTTGCACCAACCGGTTTTCAAAAATAGTCTCAGTGATATGACTGACGCCTTCAGCCACTGCATTCATCGCCATAAATTGCGATTGCATATCGGTGGGGAACGCCGGATAGGGCGCAGTGCGCAGGCTTACCGCTTTGGGGCGCCGGCCGTGCATGTCCAGGTTGATCCAACCCTCGCCGCTGGCAATATCCGCGCCCGCCTCTTGCAACTTGAGGATTACCGCCTCGAGAATATCCGCGCGGGTATTGGTCAGCTTAATCTTGCCGCGCGTTGCCGCCGCAGCCACCAGATAGGTACCAGTTTCAATACGGTCGGGCATAACCGCGTAATCGCAACCCTGAAGGGCATCAACCCCCTCAATAACCATCGTAGAAGTGCCTATACCCTCAATTTTGGCACCCATGGCCACCAGCATATTGGCCAGGTCGACGATTTCCGGCTCGCGCGCCGCGTTTTCCAGAACAGTTTTGCCTTCAGCCAATACCGCTGCCATTAGCAGGTTTTCAGTGCCGCCGACGGTGACCACATCCATCAGAAAGTGACAACCCTTGAGACGACCATTAGATCTGGCGCGAATGTAACCGCCATCTATTTCAATACTGGCCCCCATGGCTTCAAGGCCGCGCAAGTGGATATCCACTGGGCGCGAGCCTATAGCGCAGCCACCAGGGAAGGACACATTGGCTTCACCGTAGCGAGCCAGCAAGGGGCCCAAGACCAAAATTGAGGCGCGCATGGTCTTTACCAATTCGTAAGGCGCGGTATAGGACTCGATAGTATTGGGATCGACGATCACCACATGATCGCCCTGAATTTCAATAGTCAACCCCAGGGTTTTAAGCAGGTTGACCATTGTGGTCATATCTTTAAGGTGCGGCACATTGCTTAAGCGCACCTTGGACTGCGCCAAAATAGTCGCTGCCAGCAGTGGCAGGCCAGCATTTTTAGAGCCGGAAATACGGATTTCACCACACAGAGCGCCGCCGCCCGCAATTAAGAACTTATCCATTAACTCACTAAAACCTAAAAATAAATGAAATGGTCAGGGCTATTGCTGCTGTTGCTGCTGCCACTGCTCAGGAGTGAAGGCCTTGATGTAATCCACAGCGTGAATACTGCGATCAGCAAATTGTGCACTCAAGGTAGCCAACACTAACTGCTGCTTTTTAACCGGCATAAGGCCAGCGAAAGCTGGGCTTACCAACACCAGACCGATATGGTCGCCCTGTACCTCAACAGACTTAACATCGCACTCAGGGATTTGGCTCTCAATTAGCGCCTTGATTTGTTCGGCTTGCATAATTCACTCGATTTGATGGTGGCGCCCCTAAACCCACGCCATTACAGCGTTTTAGGGCAAAAATTAGCTATATCCAACTAAGCGGCGAAGTTTACCGGAACTACAGCCTTGCCGCATCTTTTAAACCCCGCTTGGCAACAACAGCTGAACAGCACAAACAAAGCATCAAAAAAACAAAACCCCGGAGAGAGCCGGGGTTTTGTGGTTAGCTGCCGACCCTTGCGTTATTAGGCGTCTGCCAACCAGTTGGCTATTACCTGATCCAGATTGTTTTTGTATTTGCGCATAGCGGCTTTAAATTGGCCCTGGAAGGAGACGCCCAGATTGACGCCATTTAGGGTCACATTGATCAGTTTCCACTGACCAGATGCATTCTGCACCATGGTGTAGTCAAGCTGATGCGTAGTGCCCGACTCGCTCACCTCCTGGTGCACAGCGGCGCGCTTGGCGTTGCGCTTATCGCGCACCACGCCGACTACTTTCACATCGCTGTTGGCATAACCAGCTATGCCTTTAGCGTAAGACTTAACCAGACCGCTGCGAAACACCTGCAGGAATTTATCACGCTGGTCTTTACTGGCCTTGCTAAATACTCGCTCACCCATAACGTGCTTGGCGATAAACGGGAAGTCAACAACGTCACCAAGGGTATTTTCTACCTGACCAAAGTAGGCGTCGTCGCCGCTCTTGGCGGCATCTTTGGCCTTCACCAGAGCAAATAGCTCCTTGGTCACAGTCTCAACAACTGCCTGTGGATCATCGCCGGCAGGAGCCGTTTCTGCACTAACCCAGGCCGCCACAAACAGCGACATAACCAGCAAAAAACAATGTGAAGTTATGGCCTTAAACGATTTCATGTAAACCTTCCATCAAAAGACGTGACTGATAATTCGCAAATTCAAGCCCCTAGGAGCCGAAACATATTGCCCATCCTGGAGCTGGACTGAGACAGTGCCTCCCCCTGTTGGAGCCATTCTTTGTTTGTGTGCTTTTTGTCTGCGGGCAATTGTTGCGGCGCGCACTATAACACCGCCCGCACAGCCCCAGTAACCGCCAATAATTAAAAAAGCGTAAACTCATCTAGCCTCGATTCAGCCTGGTAGCTCTATAATGCCGCCCACGTAATCGCGCGCCCAAACCTCGCCTCACACTAGGAAGCCTGATGACCGACTTTGACTTTATCAAGTCCGCAAAACGCACCATTCAGCTGGAAAGCCAGGCCATTAGCGCCTTGCCGGAGCGTATTGACCAAGCATTCGTAAACGCCTGCCAACTCATTCTTCGCAGCAGCGGCCGCGTCATAGTCACCGGCATGGGCAAATCCGGTCATATTGGCAAAAAAATTGCCGCCACCCTTGCCAGCACCGGCACACCGGCTTTTTTTGTCCATCCTGGAGAAGCCAGCCACGGCGATCTGGGCATGATCACCAAGGCGGATATTGTCCTGGCCATTTCCTATTCCGGCAGCTCTAACGAAATCATTACCCTACTGCCGCTGCTAAAGCGCACCGGGGTAAAAATCATTAGCATGACCAGCAACCCCAAATCCATTTTGGCGGAAGTCGCTGAAGCCCACCTGAACATAGCCGTTACCAGCGAAGCCTGCCCTCTAGATTTAGCGCCTACGTCAAGCACCACCGCCACCCTAGTGATGGGTGACGCCCTGGCCATAGCGCTACTCGAAGCGCGCGGCTTTACCGCCGAGGACTTTGCCTATTCTCATCCAGGTGGCGCACTTGGACGCAAATTATTGCTGCGGGTAAGCGATTTAATGCACGGGGGTGCAGATATCCCAAGGGTTACACCCCAGACCCAATTGCTGCAGGCGCTAATGGAAATGTCGAGCAAGGGCTTTGGCATGACCACAGTGATGGACGACAATAATCAACTGCTGGGTATTTACACCGACGGAGATCTTCGCCGCAGCATTGATAAAGGCATTGATGTTCGCACGGCACAGGTTGGCGATTTAATGAACCCCAACCCTCTTCAGGTACGCGACAATATACTTGCAGCCGAAGCACTTAAAATTATGGAAGAGCGCAAGATTAATGTGCTGCTGGTACAAGACGAGCAAAAACAAGTGATTGGGGTTATCAAAATCAACGATATACTGCGCGCCGGTGTGATCTAGCATTTTTATCAGGTTGTTTATGCAAGTAGAACTCAAAGCGCGCTGCGCAAAAATTAAACTTTTACTCCTGGATGTTGACGGCGTACTCACCGATGGCCGCCTCTACTTCAACAATCAAGGCGACGAATTCAAAGCCTTTAATACCCTCGACGGACACGGCATAAAAATGCTGCAAAAATCCGGTGTTAAAGTGGGTATTATCACTGGTCGCCGCAGCGACCTGGTAGCTCGCCGCGCGCGCGATCTGGGCATAGAGATACTGGTTCAGGGCCGCGAAGACAAATGGACGGCTCTCGGGGAAATCCTGCAAGAGCACCCCTATGATCTGGAGCAGATTGCCTTTATGGGCGACGACTGGCCGGACCTGGGTGTTATGGCCCGTGTAGGCCTTGCGCTGTGCCCAAGCAATGGACACTTTAGTGTTGTTGAGCGAGCACACTGGATAAGCCCGAGCAAAGGCGGCGAAGGCGCCGTGCGCTCAGCTTGCGATCTTATCATGCACGCCCAGGGCAGTTTTGAGCAGGCGCTAAGCGCCTATTTGCCTTGACGTTTCTCTGTATTCGCTAGCCACCCTGTAACCCCAGCCGAGATAATGGCGTGAACAATTTATTGCAAAAAATCCAGGAAATTTTATTCACCCCCTGGGTACTGGCCGCCGCTCTGGTCACTGGCTTTGGCGCGCTGCTACTGATACAACATCAGCGCCAGGCAGGTGAGGAATTTATCACCTCAGACAAATTTCCCCTGACATTTATGACGCAGGTAGAAACCCGCGAGTTTGATAAACAGGGCAATCTGCAGCAGGTCATAAGTACACCGCGCATTACCCAATACCAGATTGACCCAGATAAAACTGGCGATCAGGATTACACCTTAATTGAGCAGCCGCGCATTACCCTGCATCAAGCCAGCAAACCAAACCCCTGGCTTGTGAGCGCTAAACTCGGTCATAAACAAGCCAATACCGACGAGCTGCGCCTGATTGAAAGCGTTCACCTGGAGCAGCAGACAGCGGACCAAGGCCTGGTCAATATTGACACCAGCGAGCTTTGGATTTACCCGGGCAAGCAATTCGCCGCAACCGATAAAGCTGTTACCATGCAGGGCTCCGCTATAAAAGTGGATGCTGTAGGCATGGAGGCACACCTGCTCGACGACACCATCCAGCTAAAATCTCAAGTTAGAGCCATTTATGAACCCAAGCCCTAAGCAACTCCTGTCCAGTTCACTACTCTGGAGCTGCCTGCTGTTAACCTCAACCAGCGCTATGGCATTGCCCGATGATCGCAACCAACCTATTAAAGGGGCGGCAGACAACCTGTTGATTGACCAAAAAAATGGCCTTGCCACCTACACCGGAAATGTCACTATTCAGCAGGGTTCGCTACGCATAGATGCAGACAAAATCGTCATTCACACCCGCCCGGATGGCACCGCCGACCAAATCATCGCCAACGGTGCGCCAGCAAAGTTTGAGCAGCAGCCCAACCCTGAGCAAAACCTGATTAAGGCGCAAGCAAGCAAAATCACCTACACCCCGGATCAGGAGCGATTGCTACTGGTAGAAAATGCCAGTATTGCCCAGGGCGGCGACACCATGAGCGGCCCGCAAATTGACTACAACCTGGCAAATGAAATCATGAAGGCGGCGGGTGGCCGCGTGGAATTTGTGATTACGCCCAAAACCGAAAAAGACAAGAAGAAATAAGCCGCCATGCCTAGCCTTCACGCGCAACACCTAGCCAAAAGCTACAAAAAACGCCAAGTCGTCAAAGATGTCTCAATGAGCGTCGAAAGCGGCACCATTGTGGGCCTGCTTGGGCCAAATGGCGCCGGGAAAACAACCTGTTTTTATATGATTGCTGGCCTGGTGGCGGCAGACAATGGCCGGGTAATGATAGACAACCTGGACATAACCCCCCTGCCAATTCACGGCCGCGCCCGCGCTGGCATTGGCTACCTGCCTCAGGAAGCATCCATTTTTCGCAAGCTGTCGGTCGCCGACAATATTATGGCCATCCTCGAAACCCGCGCCGACCTCAACCGTAAACAGCGTATCGCCAAGCTGGAGTCACTGCTGCAGGAGTTCCACATCATCCACATTCGCGACAGCCTGGGCATGTCGCTGTCCGGGGGCGAGCGCCGCCGCGTGGAAATCGCCCGAGCCTTGGCGACAGACCCGCAATTTATCCTGCTCGATGAACCCTTTGCCGGGGTAGATCCCATCTCGGTAAACGACATCAAGGAAATTGTGCGCCACCTTAAAGATCGCGGCATAGGCGTGCTCATCACCGACCACAATGTGCGTGAAACTCTGGATATCTGCGAGACGGCTTACATAGTGAGTGAGGGTAATATTATTGCCCAGGGCCAGCCGGCAACTATCCTGAGCAACCCCAAAGTGCGCGAAGTCTATTTGGGCGAGCATTTCCGCCTCTAATTGGCCGAGTCAAGGCTGCAAAGTTCAGGCATACTTTTGCAGTCTCAGCGCTTGACTTTTCTTTTTTTCTATTCATTAGGCATAAAGCTTGCTTAGGGTTATTGCCTGCAATCAAAAGCCTGTCTAAACTCCAGTTAAAATACAATTAGCGTTTAACGAGTTACCACAACAGCTCACGTCCGCAGGGTTTGTCGTTCACAGAATGAAGCACTCACTCCAGCTAAAACTTGGTCAGCAGCTCACCATGACCCCTCAGCTGCAACAGGCGATCCGCCTCTTGCAGCTCTCCACACTTGATCTTCAGGCCGAAATTCAGGAGGCACTGGATTCCAACCCCATGCTTGAAATGGAGGAATCCTATGAGGCGCCTGATAACGCTGATAGCAACTTTGACGGCGATAACAGCGAAGCCGCAGACTATGTGCGTACCCAGGAGGTTGAAGGCGACCCCAACGCCGGCGATGGCGACAAGCTTATAGATAACGTCGCCAGCAGCCCATCCGGCGAAAGCTACAGTGACACTGAAAATTACAGCGAAGGAGAATCCTACGCCGAGGGCGAAAACTTTCGCGACACCAGCGACAGTGAAATTTACGGCGATGGCGACTCCTTTGGCGACAACAACGCCGAGTGGAATGAATCAATTCCCAGCGATCTGCCGGTAGATACCAGCTGGGATGATGTTTACCAGGCCTCTTCTGGCAGCACCACCAGCAATTACGACAATGAAGACGGCGACTTCGAAAGCCGCCGCGCGGTAGCAGACTCCCTCTATGACCACCTGATGTGGCAACTCAACCTAACCCCCTTCTCTGATCGCGACCATATGATCGCCATGGCAATCATAGATGCGGTGGAACCTAGCGGTATGCTTTCCATCAGTATCAGTGAAATAGCCGAGGGGCTGGCGCAAGAGCTGGAAGAGTTGGAGGAAGACGAAGTCGTTGCCGTCCAACACCGCATTCAACAGTTTGACCCCTGCGGCGTCTGCAGCCAAAATCTTGCCGAATGCCTGCTGGTTCAACTGCATCAGTTCCCGCAAAGCACACCATTTCTCGAAGCGGCGAAACTCATTGCCAAACTTTACTTGCCACTCTTGGGTAGCCGCGATTACCGTCAGCTGATGCGTCGCACCAAACTTAAGGAAGGCGAACTTAGCCAGGCCATCAGCCTTATTCAAAGCCTCAATCCGCGCCCAGGCGATATAATTGCCAGTGGCGATACCGAATATGTGGTGCCCGATGTGTTTGTGGAAAAGCGCGATGGTCGCTGGATAGTAGAGCTCAATCCAGAAATAGCCCCGCGCCTACGCATCAATGCCGACTATGCCTCTATGGTACGTCGCGCCGACTCCAGCAGCGACAACACCTTTCTTAAGGACAATTTGCAGGAGGCCCGCTGGTTCCTCAAAAGCTGGCAGAGCCGCAA